>NZ_CP108381.1:0-614166 GCF_035956715.1 Nocardia sp. NBC_01329
CGACGTTGGTGTCATTGCTGGATGCCGCGGTGGCCGGGGATCCGGGTGCGGTGGCGTTGGTGGCCGCCGACGGTACACAGGTCGGGTATGCCGAGTTGGGTGCGCGGGTCAATCGTCTGGCGCGGTTCCTGATCGCTCAGGGCGTGGGTCCCGAGGCGCGGGTCGGGTTGGCATTGCGGCGATCGGTGGATCTGGTGGTCGCGATGTACGCGGTGTCGGTGGCAGGCGGTGCGTATGTGCCTCTCGATCCGGATCAGCCCGTCGAGCGCAGTGGCAACATTCTCGAAACCGCGGCACCGATCTGTGTTCTGACCACCTCCGAGACCGGGTTCACCGCGGGTAGCGATGTATCGCTGGTCATGCTGGACACCCTCGACATCAGCGATCTGGACGCCGGACCGCTGCGCGATAGCGAGCGGGTGGCGCCGTTGCGTGCTTCGAATGTGGCGTATGTGATTTTCACGTCGGGTTCGACGGGTCGGCCGAAGGGTGTGGCGGTGTCGCATGTGGCGGTGGTGAACCAGTTGCGGTATCTGATCAGTGAATTCGGGTTGGATGGCACGGATGCGGTTTTGTTGAAGACTGCGGCGACGTTCGATTTGTCGGTGTGGGAGTTCTGGGCTGCGGTGGTTTGTGGTGGTCGGTTGGTGATCGCGTCGCCGGAGGGGCATCGGGATCCGGTGTATTTGAGTGGTTTGATGCGTGGTGAGGGTGTGACGACGTTGACGGTGGTGCCGTCGATGTTGGATGCGTTGTTGGGTGTGGATGGGGGTGTGTCCGGGTCTTTGCGGCGGGTGTTGGCGATCGGTGAGGCTTTGCCGGTGGTGACGGCGGGGCGGGTGTTGGTGGAGTATCCGGGTGTTGGGTTGTTCAATTTGTATGGTCCGACCGAGGCTGCGGTGTCGGTGACGACTCATCGGGTGACTTCGGTGGATGTGGTGTCGGTGCCGATCGGTGTGCCGCAGTGGAATTCGCGTGTGTATGTGTTGGATGGTCGTTTGCGGCCGGTGCCTGATGGTGTGTCGGGTGAGTTGTATTTGGCGGGTGTTCAGTTGGCGGTGGGGTATTTCGGTCGTGCGGAGTTGAGTGCGGAGCGGTTTGTGGCGGATCCGTTTGTGCCGGGTGTGCGGATGTATCGCACGGGTGACTTGGTGCGCTGGAACTCCGTGGGGGAGCTGGAGTATCTGGGTCGTTCCGATTTCCAGGTGAAGATTCGTGGGTTCCGGATCGAGTTGGGTGAGATCGAGGCGGCGTTGTTGGTGTTGCCGGAGGTTGCGCGGGCTGTGGTGTTGGCGGTGTCGGATCCGCGGACCGGTGACCGGTTGGTCGGCTACGTTGTTCCGGCTGTGGGTGCTGGTTTGGATCTGGTTCGTATCCAGTCCGAGTTGGGGCAGCGGTTGCCGTCGTATATGGTGCCGTCGGCGTTCGTGGAGCTCGATGCGTTGCCGTTGACCGTGAACGGGAAACTCGATCGTAAGGCGTTGCCGGAGCCGGTGTTCGAGGCGCGGGAGTTCCGGGCGGCGTCGACTCCGATCGAGGAGATCGTGGCGAATACGTTCGCGGAGGTCCTCGGTGCGGACCGGGTCGGTGCGGATGATGATTTCTTCGCGCTGGGTGGTAACTCGCTGATCGCGACCCAGGTCGCTGCTCGGTTGGGTAAGGCGCTGGATACATCGGTGCCGGTGCGGGCGTTGTTCGAGGCGTCCACGGTGGCCGGTTTGGCGGTGCGGGTAGAGCAGCATGCGGGCTCGGGTGGGCGTGCGGCGCTGGTGCCGCAGCCGCGTCCGGATCGGGTGCCGTTGTCGTTGGCGCAGCAACGGATGTGGTTCCTCAACCGCTTCGACGAGCAGTCGGCTGTTTACAGTGTGCCGATCGCGGTGCGTTTGTCCGGCGCCGTGGATGTGGATGCGCTGCGGGCGGCGGTTGGTGATCTGGTCGACCGGCACGAGATTCTGCGTACCTATTACCCGGAGACCGAGCAGGGCCCGGTCCAGGTGATTCTGCCGGTCTCGGGTGCGGTTCCGGAGCTGACGGTCGCGGCGGTGGCGGCCGGGGATCTGGAATCGGCTGTGCTGGAACTCGTATCCGCGTCCTTCGATGTCACCGATGAGGTGCCGTGGCGGGTGGCGCTGTTCGCTGTCGACGGTGCGGCCGACGAGCATGTGCTGGCGATGGTGGTGCACCATATCGCGGGTGACGGTTCCTCGGTGGGGCCGTTGACGCGGGATCTGATGACCGCGTATGCGGCGCGGGCTGCGGGTGGGGCGCCGGGCTGGGCGCCGCTGGCGGTGCAGTACGCGGATTTCGCGTTGTGGCAGCGGGCGTTGCTGGGTGACGAAGCCGATCAGGAGTCGCTGGCCGCGAGTCAGGTCTCCTATTGGCAGTCGCGGCTGGCCGGTATTGCGGATCAGCTGGACCTGCCCGCGGATCGGCCGCGGCCTGCGGTGCAGTCCTTCGCTGGTGGCCGGGTGGAGATCGGTATCGATGCCGAGATCCATGCGGGGTTGCAGCGGTTGGCGCAGCAGCAGGGCGCGACTTTGTTCATGGTGGTGCATACGGCGTTCGCGGTGTTGTTGGCGAGGCTCTCCGGCACCGACGACATCACCATCGGTACCCCGGTGGCCGGTCGTGGTGAGCAGGCGTTGGACGATCTGATCGGTATGTTCGTGAACACCTTGGTGTTCCGGACCGAGGTCGATCGTGGTGAGTCGTTCACCGATCTGCTGGCGCGGCAGCGGCAGGTGGATATCGAGGCATTCGCCAACGCGGATGTGCCGTTCGAACGCCTGGTCGTAGTGTTGAATCCGGCGCGGTCGACCGCTCGGCATCCGCTGTTCCAGGTGGGCTTGACGTTCCAGAACTTGGCGACGTCGAGCCTGGAGTTGCCCGGTCTGACAGTGTCGGGTGTCGATATCGATACCGCGTCCTCGCAGTACGACCTGCATCTCATTGTCGGCGACCGCTACGACGAAACCGGTGCGCCGAACGGTTTGGCCGGCTATATGACGTATGCCAGCGATCTGTTCGAGCATGCGACGGCGCAGGGTTTCGTGGATCGGTTCCTGCGTGTGCTGGGTGGGATCGTGGCGGATCCGTCGGTGCCGGTGGGTGATCTGGAGATCCTCGCTCCGGTCGAGCGGACCCGGGTGTTGGCGCAGTGGAATGCCACCGATCATTCGGTGGCGCCGCAACTGCTTCTCGACGGTTTCGCCCGTACGGCGGCCGCGTACCCGGATCGGGTCGCGCTGGCGTTCGAGGGTGAGCAGTTGACGTATGCGGAGTTCGATGCGCGGGTCAACCGGTTGGCGCGGTTGCTGATCGAGCAGGGTGTGGGTCCGGAGTCGCTGGTCGGTGTGGCTGTGCGTCGGTCGCTGGATCTGGTGGTCGGGATGTATGCGATCGTCACCGCGGGTGGCGGGTATGTGCCGTTGGATCCGGATCATCCGGCCGAGCGGATCGGGTATGTGCTGGACACCGCGGCACCGGTATGTGTGTTGACCACGACCGTGGATGCGGTGGCGGTGCCGGTCGGGATGCCGGTGCTGTATCTCGATACGGTCGATACGACTGTGTTCGACAGTGGCCCGGTGGGTTCGGATGAGCTGCGTGGCCCGTTGCGGGCTGCGAATACGGCGTATGTGATTTTCACGTCGGGTTCGACGGGTCGGCCGAAGGGTGTGGCGGTTTCGCACGGGGCGATTGTGAATCGTTTGGTGTGGATGCAGTCCGAGTATGGGCTCGGGGTTGCGGATGTGGTGTTGCAGAAGACGCCGTCGACGTTCGATGTGTCGGTGTGGGAGTTCTTCTGGCCGTTGCAGGTGGGTGCCAGGTTGGTGGTGGCCAAGCCTGATGGTCATCGGGATCCGGGGTATCTGGCCGAGGTGATCGATACCGAGGGTGTGTCGGTGGCGCATTTCGTGCCGTCGATGCTGAGCGTGTTCGTGGGTGCGCTGCCTGCCGAGCCGGGTGTGGTGTCGTGTGGTTCGCTGCGGTTGGTGTTCTCTTCGGGTGAGGCGTTGCCTGCGGGGCCTGCGCAGCGGTTGCGGGAGTTGACGGGTGCGGCTGTGCACAATTTGTATGGTCCGACCGAGGCTGCGGTCGATGTCACTTTCCATGAGGTGACGGATGCGGATTCGTCGATGGTGCCGATCGGTGGTCCGGTTTTCAATACGCGGGTGTATGTGCTGGATGGTCGGTTGCGGCCGGTGCCGGTGGGTGTTGCGGGTGAGTTGTATTTGGCGGGTGTGCAGTTGGCGCGTGGTTATGTGGCGCGTCCGGATTTGTCGGCGGATCGGTTCGTCGCTGACCCGTTCGAGACCGATGCGCGGATGTATCGCACCGGTGACCTGGTGCGCTGGAACTCCGCAGGGGAGTTGGAGTATCTGGGTCGTACCGATTTCCAGGTGAAGTTGCGTGGTCTGCGCATCGAACTCGGTGAGATCGAGTCCGCGTTGACCGGTGTGGCCGAGGTCGCGCAGGCCGTGGTGGTGGTGCGCGGCGATACACCCGCCGGAGATCAGTTGGTCGGCTATGTGGTGCCCGCCGCGGGCACGGCGGTCGATACCGACGCGCTGCGCACCGACCTGTCGGGCCGGCTGCCGTCGTATATGGTGCCGGAGGCATTGGTGGTGCTGGCTGAACTACCGCTGAACACCAGTGGCAAGTTGGATCGTAAAGCCCTGCCCGCACCGGTTTTCGAAGCAGAAGTGTTCCGGGCGCCGGCCACTCCGGTCGAGGAGATCGTGGCCGGTGTGTTCGCCGAGGTGCTCGGTGTGGAACGTGTGGGCGCCGATGATTCGTTCTTCGCGCTCGGCGGTGACAGTATTCTGTCGATCCAGTTGGTGTCGCGGGCCAGAACACGCGGTATCGTCTTCAGCCCGCGAGATGTGTTCGAACACCGCACGGTCGCTGCGCTCGCGGAAGTCGCCACTGTCGGCGACGCGGCCGAACAGCGTTTGCCGGAACTTCCGGGTGGCGGAGTCGGTGAGATGCCGGTGCTGCCGTTCATGTCGCAGATACTCGGTGAAAGCCGTTCCTACGGGCGCTTCTCCCAGCAGATGATGCTGCGCCTGCCGGTCGATATCGACCGTGCAACCCTGGTCGCGACCCTGTCGGCGCTGTTCGATCATCATGACGCCTTGCGTGCGCGGCTCCGGGACCACGACGACGCCCCCGTGTTCGAGGTGCTCGAACCCGGTGCGATCGATATCGACGCACTGATCCACGAAGTAGCGCTCGACGACGCGATCGGCGACGCCGAACTCTCCCGGATCGCTTCGGCCGAATTGGACTCCGCACTGGGTCGTCTGGATCCCGCCGCCCCCGCGATGGCGCAGTTCGTCTGGTTCTCCTTCCACGGTGAGCGGCGGGATGTGCTGCTGTTCGCGGCACATCACTTCGTGATCGACGGCGTGTCCTGGCGCATCATCATCCCGGATCTGGCGCTGGCCTGGTCGCAGATCGCCGCCGGCCAACCGGTGGCGCTGCCGCCGGTGAGTACCTCGCTGCGACGCTGGGCGCACGGACTGGCCGAGGCCGCCGCCACGCCGGAACGTGCCGCGGAACTTTCCTACTGGCAGCGGGTTTCGTCCACCCCGGATCCGACGCTGGGTGCTCGCCCGTTCGATCCGGCCGTCGATACCAACGAGACGGTCGAACGGCTCGAGGTCGCGCTGCCCGCCGCGATCACCGAGGCGGTGCTGACCACCGTCGGTGCTCGTTACCACGGCGGTCCCAACGACGCCTTGCTGTCCGCGCTCGTGCTGGCTCTCGCCCGCTGGCGCGGCGACGGCCCGTCCGCGGCCGCGCTGGTGAAGCTCGAAGGGCACGGCCGGGAGGAGACCGTGGTTCCCGGCGCCGATCTGTCCCGCACCGTCGGGTGGTTCACCGCCGTGTATCCGATCCGATTGGAACTGCCGGGAATCGATATCGACGAGGCCTTCGCCGGCGGCCCCGTTCTGGGCGCAGTCGTGAAATCGGTGAAGGAACAGCTGCTCGAGGTACCGGACAAGGGTGTCGGGTACGGTCTGCTCCGCTATCTCGCCCCCGAAACAGGTACTCGACTGCCCGAACGGATTCCGGGCCAGATCAGTTTCAACTATCTGGGCCGGGTCTCGTCCGGGGAGATTCCGGCCGAAGTCGCCGAACTCGGCTGGATGCCCACTGCCGACCTGGGGCCGGTCGACGCCGTTATCGACCGCGATATGCGCGCCGCCGCCGCGCTGGATATCAATGCCATCGTCACCTCCGGTGCGGAGGGACCGGTGCTGAGTACCTCCTTCGCCTATCCCTCGGGGCTGTTCACCGAGGCGAAGGTCCGCGAATTCGCGGACCTGTGGGTCACCGCTCTCACCGCACTCGCCGAGCACGTTCGCAGGCCGGAGTCGGGCGGCTTCACTCCGTCCGATATGCCGCTGGCGCGGGTCTCACAGACCGATATCGAGCGGTGGGAGGGTATCTACCCGGCGCTGTCGGAGGTCTGGCCGCTGTCGCCGCTGCAGTCGGGGCTGCTGTTCCACGCACAGCTGACGCGTGACGGCCACGATGTCTACACCATGCAGACGTCGGTCGACCTGGCCGGCAGTGTCGACTCGGTCCGGCTGCGGCTGGCCGCGGAAAAGCTGGTCGGCCGGTACCCGAACCTGCGGACCGCGTTCGTCCCGGATGCCGAGGGGCAGTGGCTGCAGGTGGTCCTCGATACCGTGTCGGTGCCGTGGCGCGATATCGATCTGCGGTCCCTGCCGGAGCACGAACGCGCGGAAGAACTGGACCGGCTACTGGCCGCGGACCGCGCCCGGCACTTCGATATGTCGGCCCCGCCGCTGATCCGGTTCCACCTCGTCCGGTGGGCCGAGGACACCTGGCAGCTGGCGATCACCACCCACCACATTCTGGTGGACGGCTGGTCCATGCCGCTGCTCATGCGGGAACTGCTGATGCTGTACGCCCTGCGCGGCGATACGTCCGTGCTGCCGCGGGCGGCCTCGTACCGGAACTTCCTGTCCTGGCTCGCCGACCGCGACCGGGCCGCGTCCGCGCGGGCGTGGCACGACGCACTGGCCGGGTTCACCGAACCGTCGCTGGTGGCTCCCGCGCCGGTGGCGCGGGAAACCTATGAGATGGGCAACTTCGTCGCCGAGATCGACAAGGACCGGACGCGGCAGCTCGCCGAACGCGCCGCCGATCTCGGGGTCACGATGAATACCCTGCTGCAGGCGGCCTGGGGTGTGTTGCTCGGCTGGATAACCGGCCGCGACGATGTGGTGTTCGGCGCCACGGTGTCCGGCCGTCCGGCGGAACTGCCCGGGATCGAATCCATGGTCGGCCTGTTCATCAACACCCTTCCGGTGCGGGTGCAGGTCGATCACCGCGCGTCCGCCGATGAACTCCTCACCGGACTGCAGCGCGAACAAGCGGCGCTGCTCGAGCACCACTACCTCGGACTGACCGATATCCAGCGGGCGGCCGGGGCCGCGGTGCAGTTCGACAGCCTGCTGGTCTTCGAGTCCTATCCGACCGATGCCGCCGCGATCGCCGCCACGAGCGATATCGACGGTATGGCGGTCACCGGTGTGGGCATGCGCGACAACAGTCACTACCCGCTGACACTCGTGGTGACGGCCGACAGCACGGTCCGGATCGTGCTGAAGTACCTGACCAGCCGGTTCGATACCGCGGCCGTGGAAACCCTGGCCACGCGACTGCTGCGCGTGATCGACCACCTGGTCGACGCGCCCGGTACGCCGGTGGGGGATACGGAGTTCCTGAGCCCCACCGAGCGTGCGGAACTGGCATCGCGTTCGGGTGGTCCGGCGGTGCCGGCGCGGACCTTGCCGGAGTTGCTGGAGGCCGCGGTGGCGGTGGACCGGTCGGCGCCGGCGGTGGTGTCCGAGGGTCGCCGATTCTCCTACGGGGAGTTCGACGAGCGGTCCAACCGCCTGGCCCGTGTGCTCATCGCCGCTGGTCTGGGCGCCGAGGACCTGGTGGCGGTGGCGGTGCCGCGGTCGGCGGATTCGGTGCTCGCCGAATGGGCGGTATCCAAGTCGGGTGCGGCTTTTCTGCCGATCGATCCGACTTATCCGGCGGACCGCATCGCGCATATGCTCGACGATTCGCGGGCTCGGGTGGGCGTCACGGTGGCGTCGGCGCGGCCGGATCTGCCGGATTCGGTGGATTGGATCGTGCTCGACCGGCTGCCGCTGTCGCAGTATTCCGCCGAGCCCCTCACCGACGTGGATCGAGTACGGCCGTTGACACCGGCCAACACCGCCTATGTCATCTATACCTCCGGTTCGACCGGTGTGCCCAAGGGCGTGGTCGTCACGCATGCCGGTTTGGCGAACTTCAGTGCCGAGCAGGTCGAGCGCTACCGGCTCGGTTCGGATACGCGGGCGCTGGCGTTCGCGTCACCGAGTTTCGACGCCTCGATCCTGGAACTGTTGCTGGCGGTCGGTTCGGCGGGCGCCCTCGTGGTGGTTCCGCCGGGTACCTACGGTGGCGCCGAGCTGGGCGAGCTGATCGCCCGTGAGCGGGTCACGGTGGGTTTGATCACCCCGTCGGTGCTGGCGTCGCTGGATCCGGCGGACCTGGCGGGTATGCGGGTGATCATCGCCGGTGGTGAGGCGATTTCGGCGGATCTGGTCGCCAAGTGGTCGACGGTTCCCGCAGATGGGCTGGAGCGCCGGTTCCACAATGCGTACGGTCCCACCGAGGCCACAGTCGCCACCAATATCAGCGATGTGCTGCTACCGGGCGATCCCGTGACCATCGGCGGGCCGGTGCGGGGTATGCGCGCACTGGTGCTCGACGATCGGTTGAACCCGGTACCGGAAGGTATGGCCGGGGAGTTGTACGTCGGCGGTGTCCAGCTGGCGCGTGGTTATCACGCCCGGGCGGGTCTGACCTGCGAGCGATTCGTCGCCGATCCGTTCGGTGCTCCGGGTTCGCGGTTGTACCGCACGGGTGACATTGTGCGGTGGCGGCGTGACGGGGCCGGGGAACCGGCAGTGGAGTATGTGGGCCGCAACGATTTCCAAGTCAAGATCCGTGGCTTCCGGATCGAGCTCGGCGAGATCGACGCCGCGCTCACCTCGTTCGGCACTGTCGATTTCGCGGTCACGCTCGGTCACCGCACCGCGGCCGGCGCGGACGCGCTGGTGTCGTATGTGGTGGCCGGACAGGACAATTCGATCGACGTGACCGTGTTGCGCGCGCATATCGCCGACCGATTGCCTTCGCATATGGTCCCGTCGTCGATCACGGTGATCGACGAGATCCCGCTGACCCCGGCCGGGAAGCTGGACCGCACCGCACTGCCCGAGCCGGTTTTCGCGGCCGGTGCCGGGTTCCGTGCTCCGTGCACGCCGCTGGAACGCACCGTCGCCGAGGTGTTCGCCGAAGTCCTGGGTACGGAACGGGTCGGCGCGGATGATTCGTTCTTCGCGCTCGGCGGTAACTCGTTGCTGGCGACCAAGGTGGTGGCCCGTCTGGGGGCGGTCACCGGTGCCGCGATCAGTGTGCAGTGGTTGTTCACCGATGCGACGGTCGCCGGGCTCGCGGCCCGGATCGCCGAACCGCCCGCGGCGGGCGAACTGTCGGAAGCGGCGCTGCAGGTGGTGTTGCCCATCCGGGAAACCGGTACCGCGACTCCGATTTTCGCCATCCATGCCCGTGACGGGCTGGCGTGGAGTTTCGCCGCCCTGACCGGGCTGCTGCCCGAGGACCAGCCGATCTACGGAATCCAGTCGCCCGCGTACTCCGAGCCCGATTACGATCCGGCCTCCTTGACGGAGATCGCGGCCCGCTATCTGGCCGAGATCCGGCGGATTCAGCCTGCCGGTCCGTATCGGCTGCTCGGCTGGTCGCTGGGTGGAGTGCTGGCCCACGCCGTCGCCATCGAATTGCAGGCGGCGGACGAACAGGTCGAGATGCTGGCACTGCTCGACAGCCACCCCGATGTGGATCCCGGAACGTTCGAATCTCTGCTCCGCGCGGCGCTGGTGGAACAGGGCATCGTGACCGAGGAGCCGGGTACGGACAGAGGGATCGGTGAACTGAGCGATGCGGAATTGGCTCGGTTGCATCAGCTGATCCCACCGGAATTGCTGACCCTGCCGGTGGAGCGGTTGCGCGGGGTGTACCGGACCGCGGCCCGCTCGGCGGAGCTGATCGCCGAGTATCGACCCCGGACCTACCGCGGTGTGATCGACTTCTTCCGCGCAGAGGTGCCCACCCCCGGTGCGCGACAGGCCGGTCCGCGAGCCGAGGACTGGTTGCCGTATGTATCCGGTGAGGTCACCGAGTACACGGTGCCGGCGACTCACGACGATATGACCACCGTGGCGGCGTTGTCGGTGATCGTGCCGTGGCTGTCGGCCAGACTCGGGGCCGCCGCGGCCGAATAGTCGCGACCTGGCACATCGAAGGCCCGACGGTACTGCCGATCGGTGGGCCGCGGGGCCGGTCAGCGCATCGAGCGGATCGTCCCCGGTGGGCGATGTCTCGGCGATATCCGAGTAGGTCGCCGAGTCCCGGGTCACGCCGCTTCAGCGGCCTGAGCTCGATGGCCCGCGACACCGGTCGGCTTCGGGCCTGTCGCTTCGGTGGCGGGTCCTTCGGCGTGCCCGGCAGCGGAGCCGGGCGAGTGGGCAGATCATGACTGCATGGCTTCTCGAGAGATCAGCGGCCGGGCGCATCTGTGGCGTAATGCGACTACGGTGCTGTGCGCGCTGTTGTTCTACTACTTCGTCCCGCTCGGCTTCGATCTCCCCGGCTTCTGGCCCACTCGGGTGGTCACGGTGGCCGCGTTCGCGACAGGCGTGGGTGGTTTGTCGTGGCTGGCCTACCGCCGGATCGGCCAGTTTCTGCGGGCCAGCCGAGATACCGGTCACCGTGTCGACGGCCTGCTGTTCCTGATCTCGCTGGTCGTCGTGTTCTTCTCGCTGTTCTACTACGTTCTCGAACTGCGCGACCCCGGTCAGTTCACCGAACTGCGCACGCGTAACGACGCGCTCTACTACACCGTCGCGACCCTGGGCACCGTCGGCTTCGGCGATATCCACGCCGTCGGGCAGCCCGCGCGTATCGCGACCACGGTGCAGATGGCGTTCGATCTGGTGGTGATCGGCACCTTACTCGCGGTGATGACCACCGGAGTCACTCGGCGTTTGGACGCCACGGATGTCGGAGACCCCCGGTAGCCTGTTCGTGTGCCCGAACTACCGGAAGTGGAGGCGCTGGCGCAGTTCCTGCGGGAACACGCGGTCGGTGCGGTGGTGGGACGTATCGATATCGCGGCATTGAGTGTGATCAAAACCTTCGACCCCCCGGTAACGGCCCTGTCGGGGCGGGATGTGACCGGAGCCGGGCGGTGGGGAAAATTCTTGGGGATGGACTGCGGGGGGCTCTGGCTGATCACCCACCTGTCCCGGGCGGGCTGGTTGCGCTGGACCGATAACCCGAGTGTGAGTCCGCCCAAGCCCGGTCGTGGTCCGCTGGCGCTGCGGGTGCGTTTCTTCACCCCGGAGGGCGATACCCCGGCCTTCGATCTCACCGAGGCGGGCACCAAGAAGCGGCTCGCGGTCTATATCGTCGACGATCCGGCGCAGGTCCCGGGGATCGCCCGGCTGGGGCCCGACGCACTGGCGGTCACCGAGGAGCAGCTCGCCGGACTACTGGCCGCCGCGCCGGGCCGGATCAAGAATGTGCTGGTCGATCAGACCGTGCTCGCCGGGATCGGCAACGCCTATTCCGACGAGATCCTGCATACCGCGAAGATCTCGCCGTTCGCCACAGCGAGAACTCTCTCAGCGGCGAAAGTCGCCGCTCTGTACACGGCATTGCGCACCGTACTGCTGGATGCCGTGGACCGCTCGGCCGGGCAGGATGCCGCCCGGCTCAAGGGCGAGAAACGCTCCGGGATGCGCGTGCACGGCCGCACCGGTATGCCCTGCCCGGTGTGTGGGGACACCGTGCGTGAGGTCGCCTTCACGGATCGGTCGTTCCAGTACTGCCCCACCTGTCAGACCGGCGGCAAGATCCTCGCCGACCGCCGGATGTCGCGCCTGCTGAAATAGCCGGTCAGCCTGCCCGTTCCGGGTCGGACCCGTCGATATCCTGATCCAGGTCTTCGGCGCCGGCCGATATTCCGTCCGCGATCGTCACGGCCGCGTTCGCGGCGGCCGCGGCGACCGGGTGTTCGGCGGCGACCGCACCGAGCAGCGATCCATCGCTTTCCGAATCGGCTTCGGCCTCTTTCCCCGTGTCCTCGACCGGGGAGGCGCCACCGCCCGAGCCGGCCCCGGCCGGAACCAGCAGCGGTGCGCGAACACCCGCCCAGAGTTCGCGGGCGGCGCTGTCCGGGTCGGTTTCCACCCGGCTGGGCGCGTCGATGATCAGCGTGCTGCGTGCCGATTCGGTGTACTGCGGCCAGGACGGCAACGGTGTGCCGGTGCGGGCGAACTCGAGCCAGTTGTTCTGGAATTGCCGGGTCACCGAGAGCAGGCCGCGACGGCTCCCGCCGGCGGTCAGGGCCCGGCTCCACGGTTCGTACACCGCACCGAAGGTCGGCAGCAGATCGGTCGCGTGGGTGGCGCCCAGTTTGTAGAGCTGGAGCAGCCGGGGTGCGAAATCGTAGCGGTAGGCGTAGGTGGGGGAATGGCGGCTGTGCCCCTCCGTCACCGCCACCGAGGGACGCCAGAAGAAGTAGTCGCCTCCAGCGCGTATCGCGGCCTGTTCGGCCGGGAATCCCGGATAAGTGGAGAACACCCGGGGATAGATATCGGGCTCGGCGACCGAGAGGGCACGTTTGAGGCGTTCGGGCCGAGTGGGCAGGGTATCGGTGAACCGGTTGAACAGAGCGCCTTCGTTACGGCAGGTGCCGATGATCAGCGGTACGCGATGGGTGTGCCCTTCGACGAACGCGTCGATCGGGGTGCGCGGTAACAGCTCACCGTCGGCTACCGGTGCGGCCGGGAAGAACCCCGGATATTCCGCCATCACCGCATTGGACGCCCGGTTGAACGCGCGGCGGATATCGTGCGGATCGGCCTCGCGCAGTCCCCGGTTCGCGTTCTCGGGGCTCATATCGAGCCGATCGAGGATGCGGCGGGCGAACTCTCGCGATTCGGCGACGGTCAGACCCCAGTCCGCGGGCGGACTCTGCGCGATCCCACGGTGGAACAACCCTTCGGCCGCGGGTGTTGCCAGCAGGCTCAGCACCGCGTGCGCGCCCGCGGATTCGCCGAAGATGGTGACATTGTCGGGGTCGCCACCGAATTCGGCGATATTGGCCCGGACCCAGCGCAGCGCCGCGATCTGATCGCGCAGGCCGAGATTGGAATCGTAGGGGCTCTCCGGCGTGGAGAACTCGCTGAAATCGGCATATCCGAACGCGCCGAGCCGGTAGTTGATCGATACGACGATCACGTCGCCGTCGGCCGCCAGCTGGACACCCGAGTAGAGACGCAGCGCCGACGTGCCGAAGAGATAGCCGCCGCCGTGGATGAACACCATCACCGGCCGCGGTCGCGGCGACGCCGTGGCAGGGGCCACGACATTCAGTGTCAGCGAATCCTCGCTCATCTCCTGGAGCTTGCGCGGACCGAGGCGTACCCCGAATCGGGGCTGGATGCCGGCGGCACGGAAATAGGTAGCGTCGCGCACATCGGTCCACGGCTGAACGGGCTGTGGTGATCGAAACCGCAGGTCACCAACGGGTGGGGCGGCGTAGGGGAGCGACCGCCAGTGCATCACGCGGCGGCCGCGGCGACCACGGACGATACCGTCGGTGGTCGTGATCTGTTCGGTTGCGCTCATCCGGTCGATGGTAACGACGACCGATCGGTCTCCAATAGTCGTAACCAGAATTCGCTGATCGCCGGAAACGCGGGCACCGCGTGCCACAGTGCGTCCAGCGGGACACGTCCGGCGACGGCGATCGTCGCGGCATGCAGTTGTTCGCCGACATCGGGTCCCACGAATGTAGCGCCGACCACTGTGTCGGTGGCATTGTCGATCACCAGTGCGGCGCGGCCCGTGTAGTCGTCGCGGGCCAGGGCCGAACCGGCGACCGCGATATCCAGTTCGACTGTGCGGATATCGTATCCAGCCTTGCGGGCGGCGTCGGCGGTGAGCCCGACGGCGGCGACCTCGGGGTCGGTGAACACGACCTGCGGGACGGCTCGGTGGTCGGCGTCGGCCCGATAGCGCGGCCCGGACAGCGCCCGGCCCTCGGCCCGCGCGGAGATCACATCGCCGCAGACCCGCCCCTGGTATTTGCCCATATGGGTGAGTGCGGCCCGGTGATTGATATCGCCCACCGCGTAGAGCCATTCGCCGGCGACACCCGATACGGTCAGCTGATCGTCGACCTGCACGTAACCGGCGGATAGGCCGACGGTCTCCAGGCCGATTCCGCCGGTGCTGGGCACTCGTCCGGCCGCCACCACGATCTCGTCGGCGACGAGCGTCGTCTCGCCGTCGGGCCCCTGGGCGCGCACCGTGACGGGGCCGCCGTGGATCCGGCCCTCGCCGTGATCGGAGGCCGCCGGGCGCGCTACCCGCCGCGGTTGGGTTCCGAACAGGATCTGCACCCCCTGCGCGGTGAGTGCGGAGGCGACGTACTCACCGGCGAACGGTTCCACCCCGGCGAGCAACCGCCCGCCGCGGACCAGCACGGTGACCTCGGACCCGAGCGCCGACAGCCAGGTGGCGGCCTCGCAGGCCACCACTCCGCCGCCGATCACGACGACCCGTTTCGGGACTTCGTGCAGGTTGGTGGCATCACGGGAGGTCCAGGGCAGGGCGTCGCGCAGGCCGGGAACATCCGGAACGGCCGCGTGGGTGCCGGTGGCCAGGACCACCGCCGAGCGGGCGCGCAGCGTCCGGTCGGCGACGCGTACCTGTCGCTCCCCGTCGAGCCGTCCGGTACCGCGGATCACGTCGATACCCTGCTGGGTCGCCCATTCGACCTGGCTCGAATCGTCGTGGTCGCCATTGTGGGCATGCACGAATTCGTCGCGACGGCGCAGGACCTCGACGGTATCGGGACCGGCGGCCTCGATGCCGGGCAAGCCCAGGGCCGCCCCCAGCACATGGCCCGGTCGCAGCAGCGCCTTGCTCGGGATGCAGGCCCAGTACGAGCATTCACCGCCGACCTTCGCCGGTTCGACGATGGCCGCGGTGCGGTCGCTTCCGGCGATGGCGTAATCGGCCGCGTTCTCACCGGCGGGGCCGCCACCCAGCACGATGACGTCGTATTCGGTGGTGCCGCTGTCCGCGCCGGTACCACGGTCGTTGTCGGGCATCGGGCTCCTTACTGTAGGTAGCCCTCGACCTGGCTCGCCGACCGTGGCTGGGCCTCGTCCGGAGATTCGTTGCTCTCGATCCGCGCGCGCCGTTGCCGCAGCAGATCCCAGCACTGGTCCAGCATGACCTCCAGTTCGGCCAGCCGGCGCCGCTCCACATCGGGATCGAGCTCTCCGCGTGAGGCCCGCGACCGCAGGTCGTGCTCGTCGTCGACGAGACCTTTGATCCGCCCGAGGATGTCCTGTTCGGTCATGCCGACCATGCTACGACCCGAGTGCCGATCACCTGGTCATTCGGCCGGGCGCAGCAGATAGATGTCCATGATCCAGCCCTTGCGTTCGCGCAGCTCCGCGCGTCGGCGCACGATCTCGTCGCCGATCTCGCCGACCCGCCCCGCCAACAGCGTTTCGTCGGGCATCCCGAGGTAGGCACCCCACCAGATCAGGGTGTCGCCGGGGACCGTGGTGAAGGTGCAGTCGGCGTCGAGCATGACCACGGTCGAACCGGCACCGAGACCCTCCTCGCGTAGTCGGCGTCCGGTGGTGATGTGTACCGGTTCGCCGATCCGGTGCAGGACGGTCCGGTGGCGTGCCGCGAGCGCGTGCACGCTGGTGACACCCGGAATCACTGTGTAATCGAAATCCAGCGTGCCCCGGGCCAGCACCCGCTCCACCATGCGCAGGGTGGAGTCGTAGAGGGCGGGATCGCCCCAGACCAAGACCGCGCCGACCCCGTCGTGCGCCGCGAAGGCCTCCTCCAGCAGCAGCGACCGCCGTTCGTGCCAGTCCAGGACGGTATCCCGGTAGTCGTCGGGGGTGCGATCGCGGGGCGGATCAGGTATCTCGACGACCCGATAGGGGCGGTCGGTGTGTTCGGCGAGGATTGCGGTGCGTATCTCCACCAGCTCCCGCTTCTCGGCACCCTTGCCGATCACGAAGAAGGTGTCCACCTCTCGAAGAGCCTTGATCGCCTGCATCGTCACCTGGTCGGGGTCGCCGGCGCCGATACCGACCACATACAGCGTGCGCATCAGGTCAGCTTGGCAGGCCGGCGCTCGGCCCGATCACGCCCCACGACAACTGTCACGGATACAGCTTCGATCGTCGACGCGCCCGACCCGTTGTCGGCCAGGATTCCGATGCGCCGTCCCGCCCTGGCCGCCGACCTCCGAATCGTGGGATTCCCGGCGGCCTGCGCCCGACCGGTGCGCCTCGCCCCAGGGCCGGACGGTGGTGGCGCTACCGCCCGGCCGTGCGGCACGCCTGCCCGGCGCGCAGTAAGCTCGGCGCGTGGTCAGCGCAGCGAACAGTCAGGTTCCGGACCCGCGACACGCTCCGGATTCCCAATACGAAGATCTGCTCCGGCTCGTCCTCGACACCGGGACCGTCAAAGGGGACCGCACCGGTACCGGTACCCGCAGTGTGTTCGGGCATCAACTGCGATACGACCTCGCGGCCGGCTTCCCCTTGATCACCACCAAGAAGGTGCATCTCAAATCCATCGTGTACGAACTGCTGTGGTTCCTGCGCGGCGATTCCAATGTGCGGTGGTTGCAGGAGCACGGGGTCAGTATCTGGGACGAATGGGCCGATGCGGGTGGTGAGCTCGGTCCGGTATACGGGGTGCAGTGGCGTTCCTGGCCGGCTCCGGACGGCCGCCACATCGACCAGATCGCCCAGGTGCTGCACACTCTGCGCACCGACCCCGATTCGCGGCGGATGCTGGTATCGGCCTGGAATGTGGCCGAGCTGGACCGGATGGCGCTGGCGCCGTGCCATACGCTGTTTCAGTTCTATGTCGCCGACGGCCGGTTGTCCTGCCAGCTCTACCAGCGCAGCGCCGATCTGTTCCTCGGGGTACCGTTCAATATCGCGAGTTACGCGCTACTGACCCTGATGGTCGCTCAGCAGGCGGGCCTGGAACCGGGTGATTTCGTCTGGACCGGCGGTGACTGCCATATCTACGACAACCATCGCGAACAGGTCGCCGAGCAGCTGACCCGGTCGCCGTATCCGTTCCCGGTGCTCGAACTCGACCCCGCGGCCTCCCTGTTCGACTACCGCTACGAGGACGTCCGGGTGCGCGACTACCGGCATCATCCCGCGATCAAGGCTCCGGTGGCGGTGTGACCGCGGTGGACTCCGCACGCGTGATCGGGCTGATCTGGGCGCAGACTCCCGACGGCGTGATCGGCGTGGACAATACGATTCCGTGGCGGGTGCCCGAGGACGTGGCGCGCTTCAAGGCGACCACCGCCGGACATCCGGTGATCATGGGACGGCGGACCTGGGATTCGCTGCCGGTTCGGTTCCGGCCGCTGCCGGGCCGCCGCAATATCGTCGTGACCAGGCAGGCCGGCTGGTCGGCGGTAGGCGCGGAAACCGCCGCGTCGGTCGAGGCCGCGCTGGCACTCGCGGCCCCCGCCGCTACCTGGGTGATCGGTGGCGGCGAGATCTACCGACTCGCCCTGCCCGCTGCCACCGAGTTACTGATCACCGAGGTCGATGCCGAGGTGGACGGTGACGCCTACGCCCCGGCACTGGGACCCGAATGGTCCTCGGCCGATCCGGCGACCTGGCTCGAGTCCTCGGGTGGTCACCGCTATCGGATCAGGCGATTCACCCGCCACTGACCGCCGTCTGCCGCGGCTCGCCTTGCGATACCGGAACAGCCTCGGAAAACGCCGGAACGGTTGCGCCTGG
The DNA here is from genome assembly GCF_035956715.1 of Nocardia sp. NBC_01329. NCBI lineage: Bacteria > Bacillati > Actinomycetota > Actinomycetes > Mycobacteriales > Nocardiaceae > Nocardia > Nocardia sp. NBC_01329. The sequence goes on from NZ_CP108381.1 coordinate 18,009, forward strand.
TCGGGCATACTCGGCTGTACGTCCCGCGATCACAGCCCGGTCGTGGGTATGCGTAGGCGAAAGGCTGTCCATGGACAAGAAATCGCTGACAGCGGTGGCTCGGCAGCAACTGAAGCTGGCCGCGACCGTCACCAGTGGCCGCAGCTCGCAGACGATCTACGGCGGCCACGCGAACTCGCTACGCCAGACCGTGGTGGGGTTGTGTTCGGGGCAGAGCCTGGCCGAACACGACAACAGCGGTGAGGCCACACTGCTCGTGCTGTCCGGCACGCTCACGCTGCACAGTGGGGACAACGAGTGGAAGGGGTCGGCCGGCGATCTGCTGGTGATACCGAAGGCGCGGCACAGTGTGCAGGCCATCGACGATGTGGCGTTTCTGCTGACGGTCGCCAAGTAGTCCGCCCGGGTCGCGTGGTCGCCGGCCGTTCGCCGGTAATGTGATCGGTCATGGGGCAGCCGCAGCCGATCCTCGAACCGCTCACACCGGCCGCGCATTTCCTCGTCGCCACTATCGAACCCGGTGGCGAGGCGGCGGCGCGGGACCTGCTCACCGAGCTTCCCGGCCTGCGACGGGCCATCGGATTCCGATTGCCGGGGTCCGGGCTGGGTTGTATCACCGGGATCGGATCCACGGCCTGGGATCGGCTCTTCGGTGGGTCCCGCCCGGCCGAACTGCACGAGTTCCCCGGTTACGCCGGCTCACTGCATCGTGCCCCGGCCACCCCGGGCGATCTGCTGTTCCATATCCGCGCCCAGGTGCACGACGCGTGCTTCGAACTGGCCATGGCGATCGGCGACCGGCTGGCCGATATCGGCACGATTGTCGACGAAACGGTCGGATTCCGTTATTTCGAACAACGTGACCTGCTCGGTTTCGTCGACGGTACGGAGAATCCCGAGGGCGGGTTCCCGGATACACCCGCCGGCCGGGCCGCGCTGATCGGTGCCGGCGATCCGGATTTCACCGGCGGCAGCTATGTGATCGTGCAGAAGTACCTGCACGATCTGACCGCGTGGCGGGCATTGCCGGTGCCGGAGCAGGAGCGGGTGATCGGCCGTACCAAACTCGAGGATTTCGAACTCGCCGACGACGTCAAACCCGCCGATTCGCATATCGCGGTGAACCAGGTGGTCGACCCCGACGGCACAGAACGGGACATTCTGCGCGCGAATATGCCGTTCGGCAGTATCCGCGACGGCGAATTCGGTACCTATTTCGTCGGCTATTCGGCGACTCCCCGCACCACCGAGATCATGCTGGAGCGGATGTTCCTCGGAACCGACGAGGCCACCCATGACCGGATCCTGGATTTCTCCACCGCGATCACCGGCACTTTGCTCTTCGTTCCGCCACAGGACTTCTTCGACGATCTGCCCGCCCCGCCCGAGGCGGCCGAAGCAGCAGCGGATCCGGGCCTGTCGCCGGGCGCGGACGGTTCCCTCGGTATCGGCACGTTGAAAAGGAGCAGCACCGTATGAACAACCTGCATCGCGAACTCGCGCCGATCACGGATTCGGCCTGGGCCGTTATCGAAGAAGAGGCCACGCGGACGTTCAAACGGCACAATGCCGGCCGCCGCGTGGTGGACCTGTCCGGTCCGCACGGCACCGACTATTCCGGCCTCGGCCTGGGGCATACGACGCCCATCGCCGCCCCGCACGACGGTGTTCAGGCGCGACAGCGCGTGGTGGCGCCGCTCGTGGAGCTGCGGGTGCCGTTCACGCTGTCGCGGGAGGAGCTCGACAATGTCGAGCGCGGCGCCCAGGACACCGATCTGGACCCGGTGAAGGACGCGGCCCGCAATATCGCCTTCGCCGAAGACCGAGCGGTGTTCGAGGGATATGCGGCGGCCGGTATCACCGGTATCCGGTCCGGCTCGTCGAACACGGCGCTCGCCTTGCCCGACGACGTGTTCGGGGTGCCCGAGGTGATCGCGCTGGCGGTGAGCGAACTGCGGCTGGCCGGTGTCGACGGTCCGTACTCCGTGCTGCTCAGCGCCGATCTCTACACCAAGGTGAGTGAGACCTCCAACCACGGTCATCCGCTGCGCACTATTCTGGAGCGGCTCGTTCCCGACGGGGAGATCATCTGGGCGCCGGCCATCGACGGGGCGTTCGTGCTCACCACCCGTGGCGGAGATTTCGATCTCACACTGGGGCAGGACCTGTCCATCGGCTATCTGGCCCACGACGCGGAAACCGTGCGGCTGTACTTCCAGCAGAGCATGACATTCCACGTGTACTCCGCCGAGGCGGCCGTCGCGCTTTTCTGAGCGGGTGACCAGCGTCACCGGAGTGGCCACGCACCGTCCGGTACCGTGTGGCCGAGAGCGCCAGTGCGCGGGGTGAACGGAGTCGGTATGCAAATGGTGCACGCGGGCGTCGTGTCCACCGGTCGGGTGCTGGGTTACAGCATCGCCGGGGTCGCGGTTGTCGTCGCGGTGACCGTTCCGACAGTGCTGCTCTTCGGTCCGGCCCGGGTGTTCACCGGGATCGTGCTCGGTGCGCTGCTCGCCGGCGCCGCGCTGTTCGCGTTGTTCACCCGGGACGCGGTGGTGCTGACCGACCGGGCGATCCATCGGCGGACTCCGTGGTCGGTCACCAGTATCGACTGGGACCGGGTGGTGGCCGGGCGTTTCGGCCTCGATGAGAAATCTCGTTGGTCGCTGGCGCTGGATCTGGCCGGCGGTGAGGAATCGCACGGTGAACTTGTCCTGCTGTCGATTCCGCCGGTCCACGGACCGGTCTCGGGCGCCTATGACCTGCGCAAGCGCGAGCAGATAGACGAGATACGCACTATGTTGCGGCACAAGCGGATTCCCATCACGGTGCTTCCGGATATCGCGGGTGCGCTCGAGGAGCACTGGCGGATCGCTCCGCCTACACGGTGACGGGTCACCGCGCCGCCGCATGCGCCGGACGGGTAGAGATCCCGACGCTGCCGCTATGGACGATTCGACCGCCGCACGGCAAAGGAGAGTAATGGTTCGCCACGCCCGGGTAATCGTGGGGATAGTGACGCTGATGGCGGCGCTCTGCTCCGGCCTGCCGTTGGCCGCCGCGCAGGCGCAGGCGGCCTGGTACCCGGGACAATTGCTCGCGGCCGCGCCGCTGGACCGGGAATGGTCGGGCCTCGGCGATGTGCGGCGCATCGAATACGTCACCACAGGACCCGGTGGCGAACTCGTCCCCGCCGCCGCACTCGTACGCATCCCGGGCGGTCCGGCCCCGGAGGGCGGACGGCGCGTGGTCGCCTGGGATCACGGCACCTCCGGACTCGGTCAGGAATGCGGACTCACCGGCTCGAAACAGCTGGAGCGGCACACCGGCTCCACCGTGGAGCGCCTCAACGACGCCGGGTACGCGGTCGTCGCCCCCGACTACATCGGGCTGAGCCCCAACTCCCCTGGTCCGCACCCGTATCTACAGACCAGTACCGAGGCCACGGCCACCATCGACGCGGTGCGCGCGGCGCGCTCGGCATTCACCGGACTCTCCCCGAGCTGGGCGGTGGCCGGTTGGTCGCAGGGTGGCCACGCCGCGCTCGGTACCGGCCGGTTCGCTCCGGAATACGCCCCCGAACTCGACTTCCGCGGCACCATCGCACTGGCCCCGGCCACCAATCTGGAGAACATCCTCCTGCGTTCGCGCCCGGACCAGCCCGAGATGCCCGGCTATGTGGGCCGGGCCGCGCCCATGGTGCTCGCGGGTATGACGGGCGCCCAGCTGGGACACGAGGTGGGTGACTTCCTGACCCCGCAGGGTCGCCAGTTCATCGGGGGGCTCAGCACGACCTGTAACTCGCAGGCGCACACGATGCTGTCCACCGCGGAGATCGGGGCGATGCTGACGCGGCCGCTCAACGATCCGGAGTTCGCGGCGGTGATGCGCGACTATATGAGCATCCCGGTCAGCGGCTACCAGGATCCGATCCTCATCGTGCACGGCAACTACGACACCGTCGTTCCGTTACCGCTCACCCTCGCGCTGGTGGGGCAGTTCCTTCTGAACGGCACCCAGCACGAGGTGCGGCTGCTCGACGCCGGACACGAAGATCTGGAGAGTCTGGGTGGGATGGACAGCGCTCTCACCTTCCTGGCGCGAGTGCTACCGGCCGGCTGACCTCGTTCAGACGAACGCGCGCTCGATGATCGCTGTCGTGTCCACCCCGGAGGGCAGGGTCCCGAACGCGGCGCCCCGGTCCGCACCCAGGCGGGACGCGCAGAAAGCGTCCGCGACCGCGCGATGGCCGTGCCGTACCAACTGCGCTCCTTGCAGAACCAGCGCCATCAGCTCCACGATCCGCCGCGCCCGATACTCGATATCGCTGTGATCGGCCAGTTCCTTACCGACCCGGTCGATCGCGTGATCCAGGTGCGAGTTCTCGCCGCGCGCCCGCGACACCTCCGTGAAATAGGCCTCCACGGTCTCCGGGCGGGTGCCCATCGCGCGTAGGGCATCGAGCGCAGCGACATTGCCCGACCCCTCCCAGATCGACATGAGCGGTGCCTCCCGATAGAGGCGCGGCATCCCGGACTCCTCCACGTACCCGTTCCCGCCGAAGCATTCCAGTGCTTCCGCCGCGTGCGTGGCCGCGCGTTTGCACACCCAGTACTTCGTGACCGCGAGCGCGATCCGGCGCAGCGCCGCCTCGCCGGGGTCTCCGGCGGCGCGGTCGGTGGCCCCGGCCAGCCGCAGCATGACCGTGGTGGCGGCTTCGGATTCGATCACCAGATCGGCCAGGACATTGCGCATCGCGGGCTGATCGACCAGCGCGGCCCCGAAGGCCTTGCGATGGCGGGCGTGATGGACCGCGCGGACGGCGGCCGCGCGCATTCCGACCGAGGATCCGATGACGCAGTCGAGGCGGGTCATATTGACCATCTCGATGATGGTCTTCACCCCGGCGCCCTCCGCGCCGACGAGCCACCCGGTCGCGTTCTCGTATTCGACCTCCGACGAGGCATTCGACTTGTTGCCGAGCTTGTCCTTGAGCCGCTGCAGCCGGATCGGGTTGCGGGAGCCGTCGGGCAGTACCCGCGGCAGCAGGAAACACGACAATCCGCCCGGGGCCTGCGCGAGAGTCAGGAACATATCCGACATCGGCGCCGAGGTGAACCATTTGTGCCCGACGATCCGATACGTACCGTCCGGTTGCGGGGCCGCGGTGGTGGTGTTGGCCCGCACATCCGAACCACCCTGCTTCTCCGTCATCGACATACCGGCGATGAGCCCGGCCTTGGTGGACGGTTCGCGCAGCCCGAAATCGTAGACGCGCGAGGTGAGCAGCGGTTCGTACCGCGCCGCCAGGTCCGGGTTGTGTCGCAGCGCCGGAATCACGGCGTAGGTCATCGAGATGGGGCACATATGTCCGGCGTCGGCGCCGCCCCACACGTAGAACTTCGCGGCTCGGGCCACATGCGCGCCGGTCCGGTCGTCGGCCCAGGGCGCACCGTGCAGTCCGTGCTCGACCGCGACCGTCATCAGGTCGTGCCAGTGTGGATGGAACTCCACTTCGTCGACGCGATTGCCGTAGCGATCATGGGTGTGCAGGACGGGTGGGTGTTCCTCGGCGAGCCGGCCCCACTCCTGAACCCGCTCGCTGCCGGTGAGCGCGCCGAGCTCGCGCACCTCCGCCTCCGCCCACCCGGCACCCTCCCGACGCAGTCCGGCCAGCAACGCCGGGTCCCGGGACGCGTCGAACGGCGTGATCGGCGGAACCTGGTTGAAGACCTCATGCGTGAGCATCCATCGATTATGCGTCCCACATCACACCGCGTGGCGCGGGGGATCGGAACCGGTCGGTATCGACGGTCGCCGGGTGGTGGGCGATCCGCACTTCGATCGCGATTCCGGCCCCGTGGTCGCCGCGGCCGATAGTGCGACGAATCGCCCGGCGCGCACCATGAGGGCGGCTGCTGCGGGAGGGCTCCTCCGCTGCTGGGCGCTATCGCCCGAGCGTCCGGCGGCGGCCGCGGCAGATCCGTCCGCCGAAGCGCGAGAAACAACGGCTAGCCTGTGCGAATGCGCCGATTGAGCGTTGTCGACGAGATCTTCCTGCGGACCCATCGGGGGCTCGGTACCCCGATCGCGCTCCAGGGCTTGTGGCGTACCGAGGATCCGGTGGAACCGGTGGAACTCGCTCGGTTGCACGCAGCATTGCGTACCGGTCCGCTGGGCCGCCGCGTGGTGCGCCCCCGGATTCCGGGGGCGCGGTCCCGGTGGCAGTCCAGCGATCGCGCGCATCGGCTGGATCTGCACGGCGCGGCAGTCGCACCCGAGGAGATCCCGGGCTGGGCCGACACACGCGGTGCACTACTCGATCCGGAACACGGCCCGGGCTGGCGGCTGTCGGCGGCGCCGCTCACGACCGGGGGCACGATCGTCGCTCTCACCTGCTCCCACGTTCTCGCCGATGCGCGAGGACTGATCATCGCCGTCGAACGAGCGCTCCAGGAGCTGGATTCCGGTGCGGACGCCGATACCCCGGCGCGGCCCGGGAACGGAACGACCCCGGAACCTGCCGGCGCACAGGATTCGGATTGGGCCGACGCCGCGCGTATCTGGGCCACGGTCGCGTTCGGTGGGATGCGTGCCGCGGCGGCGCGGATCCCGCGCGGGCTGCGGATACCGCGTGGGGAGTGGAACCCGGATCCCGGGAAAGCCGCTGTCGCGCGGGGGCCGGCCGTGGGCGGTACCGCAGATGCCGCCCACGCGGCCGACGCTCCCGCACCGGACCGTCCGGAAGCGTCACCGGATCCTCACTCCGCGTCCGGGCACGGCGAAATGTCCGAGCCCGCGCTGATACTGCGTTGCCCGGCCGAGGAATGGGAGCGGATCGCCACCGCATACCGTGGTACGGCGAACAGTCTGTTCATCTGGACGGTAGCGAACATGTTGTGGGCCGCCGGTTTCCCAGCCACCGAGATCACGGCGAGTCTGCCGGTGGATACCCGGGACGAACTCCGGATCGACAACGATCTCGCCATGACCGAGATCGCGGTGACCCCGCAGGACGGTCCGGCCGATATCCGTGCGAAGAGCCGGGCCGCCTATGAGCGGCGGATATCCGCCCCGGGCGGCCTGCCCGAGGAATTCCTGTACCTGGTGCCGGACAGGGTGGCCCATCTGCTGTCCCGGGGCGCCGGGGAACGCGACATCCTCTGCTCGAATATCGGCCCTGTCCCGCCCGCCCTGTCGGCCCTCGGTTCGAGTGAGTGCACCGGGTTAGCGACCAGGGCCCTGCACCCAGGCCTCCGCTACGGCGACCGGCCACGGACCCGGCTGTCCGGCTATCTGTGCCGGTTCCGCGATGACTACATCCTGACGTTCGCGAGCCTCTATCCGGAACGCATAGCGGATGCCGCCGCCCTGCACCGGCTCGCCACCGCGACCGCCGAGCGAGTGGATCTGCCCATCCGCCCCTGGTGACAACTCAGCGGTTGGCGCGATACCAGCGGATCAGCGCATCGGTGGACGAATCATCCTGTGGTGCGGGTTCTTCGGGGTCGGTCAGCAGCGGCGCGAGCGCCAGGGCCTGCTGTTTGCCGAGTTCCACACCCCACTGGTCGAAACTGTCGATACCCCAGATCACCCCGGCCACGAATACCTGGTGCTCGTAGAGCGCGATCAGCTGTCCCAGTACCGAGGGAGTGAGCCGGGGAGCGAGAATCGTTGTGCTGGGCCGATTTCCGGGCATCACCTTGTGCGGTACCAGCTCCGGCGGCGTGCCCTCCGCGGCGATCTCGTCGGCCGTTTTCCCGAACGCCAGGACCTTGGTCTGCGCGAACAGGTTACTCATCAGGATGTCGTGCATGCTGCCCGTCCCGTCGCGGGTGGGCAGATCGTCGGTGGGGCGGGCGAATCCGATGAAATCGGCGGGGATCAGCCGGGTGCCCTGGTGCAGCAACTGGTAGAAGGCGTGCTGGCCGTTGGTGCCGGGCTCGCCCCAGAAGATCTCGCCGGTGGAGGTGGTGACCGGGGAACCGTCCGCGCGCACCGACTTTCCGTTCGACTCCATGGTGAGCTGCTGGAGGTAGGCCGGGAACCGCGCGAGATCGTTCGAATACGGCAGTACCGCGCGCGATTGCGCACCGAAGAAATTCGCGTACCACACACCGAGCAGGGCCAGTAGGGCCGGCGCGTTCTCGGCCAGCGGCGCAGTGGCGAAATGGCGGTCCATATCGTGCATACCGGCCAGGAACTCGGCGAATCGGTCGGGGCCGATCGTCACCATCACCGACAGGCCGATGGCCGAATCGACCGAATAACGGCCACCGACCCAATCCCAGAAGCCGAACATATTAGCGGTGTCGATACCGAATTCGGCCACCCGCCCGGCATTCGTGGACACCGCGACGAAATGTTTCGCGACAGCGTCCCGACCGAGGGCGTCGATCAGCCAGCGGCGGGCCGCGGTCGCGTTGGTGAGTGTCTCGAGGGTGGAGAAGGTCTTGGAGGCGACGATGAACAGGGTGGTCGCCGGATCCAGATCCGCCAGTGTCGCCACCAGATCGGCGGGATCCACATTGGAGACGAACCGCGCGCCGATACCGGCGTCCGCGTAATGGCGCAGCGCCTGGTGCACCATCACGGGCCCGAGATCCGAACCGCCGATACCGATATTCACCACTGTGCGGATCCGCTGCCCGGTCGCGCCGCGCCAGGCACCCGAGCGCACCGCGTCGGCGAAGGCACCCATTCGGTCGAGTACCTCGTGGACCGCGGCGACCGCGTCCTCGCCGTCGATGGTGAGCGAACTACCCTTCGGCAGCCGTAAGGCGGTATGCCCCACCGCCCGATCCTCGGAGGTGTTGATGTGTTCCCCTCGCAGCATCCGGTCGCGCTGCGTGTCCACACCCGCTTCCCGGGCCAGTTCCACCAGCAGTCGCAGGGTTTCCCGGGTGACGCGATGCTTGCTGTAGTCGATCCGCAGCTCACCCGCGGTCAGCGTCAGATCGCGGCCGCGTGGCGGGTCTTCGGCGAAGAGATCCCTCATTTGTAGGGCAGCGATCGCATCGTGATGATCGCGCAATTTCTGCCATGCCGCCGATGCGGTTATGTCGACGCTCACACTGGCCGAGCGTACAACCCACCGGGCCGGGACGCAGGCGGGGTCGGGCCGCGCGGCGGGTTCCGGGCGGTCGTGCGGCAGGGGACGCGGGCAGTTGCCAGTCGGTAGCCTGCGACCCGAGCGAGCACGAGCCGGAGCAGACCGCCAGGGGTTATGGGCAGTGTCGGTGGGCGCGGGCCTCGCGCGGTTCGACAGCCGCAACGGCCGCAACTCCGAACGGTCCCCATCCCTGGTCGGGGCCCGCCCCGGTTCTGGAGCGACGAAGCGCAGGAGTGAAGCGACTGAGCGCAGGAGTGAAGAACCGGGGTTAATAGGGCCCCGACCAGCCCCGCCGCAGGCGGGGCAAATAAACACTGTCCTCGTGAGCTGGAGATTTCGGACCATCTCCGGCTTAGGCTGGCCCTATGGCTTCAGAAACCGAAGTACTCGCCTCCGTGCCGAAGCAGTTGTGGATCGGGGGGCCCGTTGACGCCACCGGTGGAGGCACTTTCGCAGTGCACAACCCGGCGAACGGTGAGGTTCTCGCCGAGGTGGCGGACGGATCACCGGAGGACGCGGTACGGGCTCTGGATGCTGCGGCAGCGGCCCAGGGAGAGTGGGCGGCGACCGCGGCTCGCGAGCGCGGTGAGATCTTACGCGCGGTTTTCGAGCGCATCACAGCGCGTGCCGAGGAATTCGCGCTGCTGATGACCTTGGAGATGGGTAAGGCGCTCCCGGAGAGCCGTAACGAGGTGCGCTACGGCGCGGAGTTCTTCCGCTGGTTCAGTGAGGAGGCGGCGCGAATCCACGGCCGCTATCTGCACGCGCCGTCGGGTTCCGGGCGGATCCTGGTGCACAAACAGCCGGTCGGCCCTTGTTTGGCGATCACTCCGTGGAACTTTCCGCTCGCTATGGGCACTCGCAAGATCGGTCCCGCGCTGGCGGCGGGCTGCACCATGATCGTCAAACCCGCTTCGGCCACTCCGCTGACCATGCTGCTGCTGGCGAAGTTGTGTTCCGAGGCCGGCCTGCCCGACGGTGTGTTGTCGGTGATCACCTCCCGCCGGTCCGGAGCGGTCACTCAGCCGCTGCTCGACGACCCTCGGCTGCGCAAACTCACCTTCACCGGATCCACCGAGGTCGGTCGCACCCTGGTGGAGAAATCCGCGTCCGGTCTCCTGCGTACCTCGATGGAACTCGGCGGCAACGCGCCGTTCGTGGTGTTCGACGACGCCGATATCGATGCCGCCGTCGAGGGCGCCATGCTGGCGAAGCTGCGCAACGGCGGCGAGGCGTGCACGGCGGCCAACCGCTTCCACGTGCAGCGTGGGGTGGTCGAGGAGTTCACCGAGAAATTCGTTGCGGCGATCGACTCGCAGGTCAAGTTGGGTCCGGGGACCGATCCGGACACCACACTCGGCCCGCTGGTCGACGAGCAGCAGCGCAATACCGTGTCCGAGCTGGTCGAGGACGCGGTGGCCGCGGGCGCGTCGGTCCGCGTCGGCGGAAAGGCGCCGGATGGTCCGGGCTGGTTCTATCCGGCGACCGTGCTGACCGATATCCCCGCGCAGGCGCGGATTCTTCGCGAGGAGGTGTTCGGGCCGGTGGCACCGATCGTCGCTTTCGATACCGAGGAAGAGGGTCTGGCCGCCGCCAACGACACCGAGTTCGGGCTGGTGAGCTATATCTACACGCGGGATCTGGACCGGGCGCTGCGGGTGGCCGAAGGGCTGGAGAGCGGCATGGTCGGGGTGAACCGCGGGGTGATCTCGGATCCGGCGGCCCCGTTCGGCGGGGTGAAGGCTTCCGGTTTCGGCCGGGAGGGCGGTACCGAGGGCATCGAGGAATATCTGTCGACCAAGTACATCGCTATGACGTGAACAACAGTACGAACCGCCCTGGGGCGCGGTCACCCGGGGCGGTTCGTGAGGTTGCGGCGCCTCTGCGGGCCGCCGCGTCGGTATATGGGCCTAGCGACCGAGCCGTCCGCGACCGAGTCGCAGCAGCAGCATCGCCAGGGTGTGGCCTTCCTGACCCAGTTCGCTGAATCTTTCCAGCACTTTCATTTCCCGGCTGTGCACCAGGCGGGTGCCCCCGGAGGCCATCCGGGTGCGTCCGATGACCCGCGAGATCTCCGTTCGGCGCTTGATCGCCGTGAGGATTTCCGCGTCTAGCCGGTCGATCTCCTTGCGGAGCTTCTCGATCTCGGCTTCGGTCCGAGGGAGCTCCGTGTCCGTGTCGGTTGTCGAACCCGACCCGGTCGCCGTAGCGGGTGTGCTCATTTCTCATCTCCTCGTGTCAGAACCTGGATCGGCGCCGAGGCGCTTCGCGTTACCGGTCCAGAGCTCTTCCACCGTGAAAAAGACCCGGCGGGTCTGGTAGTGCCGTTCCCCCTTACCTGCCTCGTCGGGGCCTCAGGTGCCCGGTCCGCGACCCCGCTGTCCACACAACCGGCGTTGTTCACACAGCCGGTGCGGATGTTTCGCTGAAGGGCAAACCATATTGCCAGTTTGCCACGGTAATCGAGGTATGCAAAACGCTCACTGCTGGGGATATCGGGCCTGCGCGGGACCGAATTCGGCCGAGTGTTCGATCGTGTCGGGTTCCGGCGGTAGCGTGAACAGACGATGGACACCACCGCGGCAGCACTGCGTTCTGATTCGCACAACCCCCGGGCCACCACCTCCGCCGCCGGCTCATCGGAGCCCGGTGCGGCCGAGGCCATGGCCCTGCCCGGCCTGGAGCTCTCCGGCGGCGGCCGGGGCGCGGCGGGTTCCGGCGGCCGGGAGGCGGTGGGTTCCGGCGGCCGGGAGGCGGTGGGTTCCGGCGGCCGGGAGGCCGGTGGCGCGCCGAGCGGGCTGGCCGCGTTGCAACGGCGGGTACAGGCCGAGCAGACGCAGCAGCGCACGGATACCGCGCAGCGCCGGACCGAGGAGGCCGGGCAACTACTCGAGGGTCTCAACCCGCAGCAGCGCGCCGCCGTTCTGCACACCGGGCCGCCGCTGCTGATCGTGGCGGGGGCGGGTTCGGGCAAGACCGCGGTCCTGACCCGCCGGATCGCCTATCTGCTGGCCGCCCGCGGGGCCACGCCCGGGCAGATCCTGGCCATCACCTTCACCAACAAGGCCGCCGCCGAGATGCGGGAGCGGGTCATCGAGCTGGTCGGCCCGCGCGCCGCGAGTATGTGGGTGTCGACCTTCCACTCCAGTTGTGTCCGGATCCTGCGCACTCAGTCGGCGTTGCTGCCCGGGCTGAACTCCAATTTCTCCATCTACGACGCCGACGATTCCCGGCGCCTGTTCACCATGATCGGCCGGGATCTGGAACTGGACCCCAAGAAGTATTCGCCGCGATTGCTCGCGACGGCGATCTCGAACCTGAAGAACGAACTCGTCGGCCCGGAGCAGGCGAGCAGTGACGCCGGGTTCGAGGAGGCCGAACTCGCGCGCGTCGTCGCCCGTGTCTACACCGAATACCAGCGGCGGCTACGCGCGGCCAACGCACTGGACTTCGACGATCTCATCGGTGAGACGGTCGCTTTGTTGCAGCGCCATCCCGAGGTCGCCGAGTATTATCGCCGCCGCTTCCGGCATGTCATGGTCGACGAGTACCAGGACACCAATCACGCGCAGTACGTGCTGGTGCGAGAACTTGTCGGGCATCACACCGCGATCGCGGACGCGACCGGCGAAGCAGCCGAGACCGAGGCCGGTGCGGCGGCCGCCGCGGATATCTCGCAACCGGATCCACATGCCGTACCGCCCAGCGAGCTCTGCGTGGTCGGCGACGCGGATCAGTCCATCTATGCCTTCCGTGGCGCCACCATCCGCAATATCGAGGAATTCGAGCGCGATTTCCCCGAGGCCGAGACCATTCTCCTGGAACAGAACTACCGGTCCACCCAGAACATCTTGTCCGCGGCCAACGCGGTGATCGCGCGTAACAGCAACCGCCGCGACAAGAGGTTGTGGACCGACGCCGGTGAGGGCGAACTCATCACCGGCTACGTCGCCGACAACGAACACGACGAGGCGGCCTTCGTCGCCCGCGAGATCGACCGTCTGGTGGACGAGGGGGAGACGGCCTACTCCGATATCGCGGTGTTCTACCGCACCAACAACAACTCCCGAGCCCTGGAGGAGATCTTCATCCGGATGGGCCTGCCCTACAAGGTGGTCGGCGGGGTTCGGTTCTACGAGCGCAAAGAGGTCCGCGATATCGTCGCCTACCTGCGCGTGCTGGAGAACCCCGACGATGCGGTCGGCCTGCGCCGGATCCTCAACACCCCGCGTCGCGGTATCGGCGACCGCGCCGAGGCGTGTGTGGCCGTACACGCCGAACAGCGCGGTATCGGATTCGCCGAGGCGCTGCGCGATGCGGCCGCCGGTGAGGTCGCGCTGCTGAACACCCGGGCTCGTAACGCCATAGCCGGGTTCGTCGCGCTGCTCGAACAGATCCGGGCCGCGGGCGAAATGGACGAGGTGGATTTCCCCGATGTGGGCGCGGTGGTCGAGGCGGTACTGGACCGGACGGGCTATCGGGCGGAGTTGGAAGCCTCCGATGATCCGCAGGACGGTGCCCGGCTGGACAACCTGAACGAGCTGGTCAGCGTCGCCAGGGAATTCAGTTCCGAGGCTCGTAACGCGCTCGAAGCCGCAGCGGCCGAGGGGCTGGCCCCGGAAACGGGTGAGGGCGAACCCGAACCCGGTTCGCTGGCGGCGTTCCTGGAGCGGGTTTCGCTGGTGGCCGATGCCGACCAGATACCCGAGGAGGGCTCGGGCATGGTCACCATGATGACTCTGCACACCGCGAAGGGCCTCGAGTTCCCGGTCGTCTTCGTAACCGGCTGGGAGGATGGGCAGTTCCCGCATCTGCGTGCCCTCGGCGATCCCGCCGAACTGGCCGAGGAGCGGCGGCTGGCCTATGTGGGCATCACCCGGGCCCGGCGCCGCCTGTACCTCACCCGCGCGGTGGTCCGTTCGGCGTGGGGGCAACCGGTGTTCAATCCGGAGTCGCGGTTCCTGCAGGAGGTTCCGGACCATCTGATCGACTGGAAGCGGCTCGAACCCAAACGGTCCTCCGCACCGGCGCAGTACGGCCGCCGTCGCGGCGCCGAGTCGACGGGTGAGGACTGGACCGGTGGCCGGCCGCAGTCCTGGGAGGCTCGGCCCGGTATCGGGGAGGGAGGCTCGGCCCGGCGCGGTGTATCCCGGAACAATGTCGGCCTGGTTCTGGCGGTGGGTGATCGGGTCAGTGACGACAAATACGGTCTCGGCCGGGTGGTCGCCGCCGACGGGGGTGGCGATTTGGCCAGTGTGACGATCGATTTCGGATCCAGCGGCACCATCCGGCTCATCCCGAAGTTCAGCCAGACGCTGACCAAGCTCTAGCGCGTCCACGGGTCCGGCGGCGCGGTCAGTTTCCGCCCATGGAGGCTGTCGCGCAGTGCGGACAGTAGCAAAACGACCCTCGGCGGAATATCAGCCGAGGGTCGCGTATCTCGAACCTCTGAGTGCGGAGATTCGGTCAGTCGCCGCTGCCGGTGAGGCCGATGCCACGAGTGGCCAGCCACGGCACCGGGTCGATTTTGTCGCTGCCGTTGAGCCAGACCTCGAAGTGGCAGTGCGGGCCGGTGGAGAACCCACGGTTGCCGACGGTGGCGATCTGATCTCCCGCGAACACGTATTCACCCATCGAGACGGTGGTGGTGTCGACATGTCCGTAGACGGTGACGGTGCCGTCGGCGTGCATGAGCCGGACCCACATGCCGAAGCCCGAGGCGGGCCCGGCGTCGATGACCTCACCGTCTGCTACGGCGTAGATCGGGGTGCCGATCGGTGCGGCCACATCGATACCGAGATGTTGGACACCCCAGCGGGCGCCGTATCCGGAGGTGTAGGAGCCGCTGGCGAACTTCGAGAACAGCGGACGGAATTTGGCTTCCTCGGCCTGGGCGAGATCTTCGGCGAATTGGGCGCCGTTGGCCAGCATTTCGCCGAATCGGCCGGTATCGGCCGGGAGGTTGCCACCGAGCATCTGTGGTGAGGCGGTGTTCGTCGAGACGGCCGGATCCTGTATCGCCATCGACTGGGCGGCGATCTCGTGAACCGATCCGGCGGCCTCGTAGTCGGTGGCCTGCTGGGCCTGTTTGTGGTCGCCGGGCTCCGCGGTGGCGCACTGCCCGGCCGCAACCACCGCACCCGCGGCTACCGCGACGACCGCGGCGCGACCCTTGAGCGCCGACGGCGGGGCCGCTACCCGGTGCGCACCCCGGGAGCGGGATTGCCGCGGCTCCTCATCGATGTCCTCTTCGGCGACCGGTGCGTTTTCCAGCGCTTCGGCGATCGTCGTGGGTCTGTCGTGGCGGGCGGGGCCGCTGGGCTCGGGTGCAGGGCCGGCATCGTGCCAGGTCTGCGCCGGGGTATCGGACCAGGGCTGCGCATCGGCCCAGCCCTGATGGGTGTTCCAGTTCGGATCACTGTGCCAGGCGGGCTTTTCGTGCTGCTGCCACCCACCCTGCTGCCAGTTGTCCTGTTGCCAGTTGTCCTGCTGTTGCCGGTCGGCACCGGACCAGTTGTCGGCCTGCGAATCGGCCCAGCCCTGGTTGGTCGACCAGAAATCGTCGGCCGCGGTGCGGTGGGCGTCGGCCGCGGCGGATGCTGCGGCGGTGTTGAGGGGGCGCCTACGGGCTCGGCTGTCGCCGGGGGCACCGAACGCGTTGAACGATTGGGCCCCTTCGGTGGGCTGCGCGTTCTCCCGCCGACGCCCGGCGGGACGACCGTCGGTCTGCGGGTCGAGGATGCCGCGGTGGTTCATCGGCCGGTTCGCATCCGACTGGCACCGGAGATCTGCTCAGCGGTGACGGGATGCGGCGCCGGAAAGGCTGCTGCCGAACGGCCCTGCGACTGCGGAGCGGGGTGCTGCGTCAAGCTGCCGTCCTCTCTCATACCTGCTCACGGGGGCGATACCACGGAGATCTCTACCCGCGCGACAACCAGGTGCGCAAGCATCCACGCTGTGCAACGTTTGTGATCGGCCTGTGACATCGACCGCTTCGACGGTAACGAAACGATTGCGACGCGGCAAGCGGTAGGCCATAATCAAACGTTACTGTGACATTGATCACGTTTCCCTCGCCGATGGGGCTCACGCTCGGACGGCCCGTCCGGTGAACCCGGCGCCGGAAGCGCCCTCTGGCGTGGACCGGCGTACGGCGCCGCCTGCCGCTCCCGTGAAAGCTACTCGCCGGTAGCCATGGCCTGCGGGTTTGACCTCCCCGCGGGAGGGCTCGTGACCTGCGCCACTTAGGATGAACGTGCCCGATCGGGCGTCCCTATGAGTGGTTAGAGTCCGAACGACCCGCTACCGACGTCGGGCCGCCAACAAAGACGTTGTCATAGCAACGCAGACGAGACGGTGAGTACATGGATCTCTTCGAATATCAGGCGAAGGAGCTCTTCGTAAAGCACGGGGTGCCTTCGTCGGAAGGTCGCGTGACCGACACTGCCGAGGACGCCCGCGCCATCGCCGCGGAAATCGGCAAGCCGGTGATGATCAAATCCCAGGTGAAGGTCGGCGGCCGTGGCAAGGCCGGTGGCGTTAAGTACGCGGCCACCCCGGAGGATGCGTTCACCCACGGGCAGAACATCCTCGGCCTGGACATCAAGGGACACATCACCAAGAAGATCCTGGTCGCCGAGGCGAAGGACATCGCCGAGGAGTACTACATCTCCTTCCTGCTCGACCGCACCAACCGCACCTACCTGGCCATGTGCTCGGTCGAAGGCGGTATGGAGATCGAAGAGGTCGCCGCCACCAAACCCGACCGGCTCGCCAAGGTCACGGTCGACGCGGTCAAGGGTGTCGACCTCGCGTTCGCCCGCTCCATCGCCGAGCAGGGCCACCTGCCCGCCGATGTGCTGGACGCCGCCGCGGTCACCATCCAGAAGCTGTGGGAGGTCTTCGTCAACGAAGACGCCACCCTGGTCGAGGTCAACCCGCTGGTCCGCACCCCGGACAACGAGATCCTCGCCCTCGACGGCAAGGTAACCCTGGACGAGAACGCCGAGTTCCGGCACCCCGACCACGCGGAGTTCGCCGACAAGGACGCGACCGATCCGCTGGAGCTCAAGGCCAAAGAGAACGACCTCAACTACGTCAAGCTCGACGGTCAGGTCGGGATCATCGGCAACGGTGCCGGTCTGGTCATGTCGACCCTGGACGTCGTCGCCTACGCCGGCGAGAACCACAACGGCGTGAAGCCGGCCAACTTCCTCGATATCGGTGGCGGTGCCTCCGCGGAGGTCATGGCCAACGGTCTCGACGTGATCCTGAACGACGCTCAGGTCAAGAGCGTCTTCGTGAACGTGTTCGGCGGCATCACCGCCTGCGACGCGGTCGCCAACGGCATCGTCAAAGCCCTCGAGATCCTGGGCGACGAAGCGAACAAGCCGCTGGTGGTCCGCCTGGACGGGAACCGGGTGGAAGAGGGCCGCAAGATCCTCGCCGAGGCCGCGCACCCGCTGGTGACGCTGGCGAAGACCATGGACGAAGGCGCCGACAAGGCCGCCGAACTCGCGGCCCGCTGAGTCGACCTACTAGGGCACGCCCAGTAAAGGACAAAAAGAACTATGTCAATCTTCCTCAACAAGGACTCGAAGGTCATCGTCCAGGGCATCACCGGCGGCGAGGGCACCAAGCACACCGCCCTGATGCTCAAGGCGGGCACCCAGGTCGTCGGCGGTGTGAACGCGCGTAAGGCGGGCACCACCGTCTCGCACACCGACAAAGACGGCAACGCGATCGAACTGCCCGTGTTCGCTTCGGTGGCCGAGGCCATCGAGAAGACCGGCGCCGATGTCTCCATCGCGTTCGTGCCACCGAAGTTCTCCAAGGACGCCATCATCGAGGCCATCGACGCGGAGATCCCGCTGCTCGTGGTCATCACCGAGGGCATCCCGGTACAGGACACCGCCTACGCGTGGGCCTACAACGTCGAGAAGGGCGCCAAGACCCGGATCATCGGCCCCAACTGCCCCGGCATCATCACCCCCGGCGAATCGCTGGTCGGAATCACCCCGGCCAACATCTCCGGCAAGGGCCCGATCGGCCTGGTCTCCAAGTCCGGCACCCTGACCTACCAGATGATGTACGAGCTGCGCGACTTCGGCTTCTCGACCTCCATCGGCATCGGCGGCGACCCGGTCATCGGCACCACCCATATCGACGCCATCGAGGCCTTCGAGAAGGACCCCGAGACGAAGCTGATCGTCATGATCGGTGAGATCGGCGGCGACGCCGAAGAGCGGGCCGCGGCCTACATCCAGGCCAATGTCACCAAGCCGGTCGTCGGCTACGTGGCCGGGTTCACCGCCCCCGAGGGCAAGACCATGGGCCACGCGGGCGCCATCGTCTCCGGCTCCTCGGGCACCGCGCAAGCCAAGAAGGACGCGCTCGAGGCCGCGGGCGTGAAGGTCGGCAAGACGCCGTCCGAAACCGCCGCGCTCGCGCGCGAGATCCTGGAGAAGGCGGCCGTCTCCGCCTGAACCGGTCACCGCGCCCAACTCCGAGGCCGTCCGCGTCGTGCGGGCGGCCTCTGTGTCTATGGCGCCGCCTTCGGCGGCGCGGGTCGGGGCCCTATTAACCCCGGTTCTTCACTCCTACGCTCAGTCGCTACGCTCCATCGCTTCGTCGCTCCAGAACCGGGGCGGGCCCCGACTGTGTTTGTTTGCCCCGCCTGCGGCGGGGCGGTCGGGGCCCTCGTGACCCCGGTTCTTCACTCCGGCGCTCAGTCGCTGCGCTCCATCGCTCTGTCGCTCCAGAACCGGGGCGGGCCCCGACTGCGGAGGCCGACCTATTCGGAGTAGATGGAAGGTGTGCGGACGAGTGACTTGATCACCTGGGCGGGCGCACAGCACTGTCAGTGCTCGATTGTCGCCGAACTATCGATGGCCAACCGCACATTGCGGATCTCATGTGATCGATCGCTGTGCTCCTTCGCTTCGTCGCTCCCGAACCGGGGCGGGTCTCCCGGCTACTGGGGGTGGACTGTCCGAGGGCGGACGCGCAGGTGAGTCGTGATCGGCCTGAGTAGGCTCTCGTCACCGAAAATGCTCAACGGTCGCCGATCTGTGGATGGCCGACCGCCCATCGCACGCGATCGGTCGCTGCGCTCCTTCGCTCTGTCGCTCTGGAACCGGGGCGGGCCCGAACACCGACGCGGACCACCCCGAGAAGACAGACGGTCGACAAACATCCGGATCAGGACGTCCACGCCGACGCGACCCCTATGAGTCGAGTTCTACGAGACACCCCAAAGGGTTGAGGCCGTCTCGCCGTTCAGGCCTCGAAGCGCATGCGCGAAGCGCGAGTCTCGAGGCCTGAACGGCGAGACCTCAGGGCCTCAACCCTCGCGCCGCCGCAGGCGGCGCCAAAAAAACAGCCCTCAACCCCCGCGCCGCCGCAGGCGGCGCCAAAAAACACAGCCGCGTCCTTCGGTGATGACCCGGGCGCGTGCGTGCAGTAGCGTCAAAGGGAATTCAGCCGTCAAGTACGTATTACTCGACCTAGGAGATGACGACATGTCATACCCGACCGGGGGCTCCGGGTACAACGCACCCGTTCCGCCCTCCGTTCCGCCCACTCCCGGCCCGCAGGCGGCCGGCGGTGCGACCACTGAGGCCGGCGGGAAAGGACTGCCGTTCTTCCTGACCATCGGTGTCGCCGCGGTGGGCGTGATCGCTTTCCTGCTCGGCTTCCTGTCCTATGTGGGCGCCGATACCGATATGGATCTGCCGTCGTCGGCGGATACCAGCCTGAATCTGTTCGAGTACCAGGAAGCGACGATCGGCGGACTGCTGTTGATCGCCGCGTTGCTCGCGGGGCTTTCGCTGCTGCCGAAGCAGAACTGGGTCGGCGCGGCGGCGGCGGTCGCGGCCGGAACCTTCATCACCATTCTGTTCCAGCTGTTCAGCCTGCCCGAGGGCGCCAAGGCCGAGATCGGGCTCTACCTGATCCTGGTTCTCGCGCTGGTGCAGACGGGCCTGGCGGTGGCGGTCGTCCTCTTCGATACCGGAATCCTCACCCCGCCGGCCGCTCGTCCGGCCGCGACAGCCGGATTCCCGGGCGGCCAGCAGGGTTACGGCCAGCAGCAATACCAGGGCCAGCAGGGTTACGGCCAGCAGCAGGGTTACGGCCAGCAGTACAGCAGCGGGCAGCAGCAGCAGCCGGGTTACGGTCAGCAGCAGCAGGCCTATGGTCAGCAGCCGGCCTACGGCCAGCAGCAACAGCAGCAGCAGGCGTACGGCCAGCAGCCGCAGCAGTCGCCGTATGCCGGTGGCCAGCAGCAGCCCTCGCCT
Organism: Nocardia sp. NBC_01329; assembly: GCF_035956715.1. NCBI lineage: Bacteria > Bacillati > Actinomycetota > Actinomycetes > Mycobacteriales > Nocardiaceae > Nocardia > Nocardia sp. NBC_01329. Next base: position 38,418 of record NZ_CP108381.1, read on the forward strand.
TACGGTCAGCAGCCGCAGCAGCAGGCCTATGGTCAGCCGCAGCAGCAGCCGGGTCAGCCGGCGGCCCAGCCGTTCGGTGGCGAGCAGCCCGCCGACCCGGCCGCCGACGCCACCCGCGCGTTCCGGCAGTCCGACGACCAGAAGTGATCATCGGCAGCACCCGGCGCGGCGCGCCTGAAGCGTCCGTGCCGGGGTGGCTGCCACTCTGAAATCCATGAGCTCCCCGCGTACCTCGTCGAATCACCCGCTCCGGGGCGCGCGCGGGAGCTCGCCGCGTTCCGGCGATGTGCCGGGGTTTCTCTCGCTGCCACCCGACCGTGCCCGGGTGCTCCTCTTCGTGGCCTTCCGGCCCGCCGCTTTCGCATTGGCGGCCATCGTCGCCACCATGCTGGTGACCCTTTTCACCGCGGGCAGCGATCTCACCGGTCTCAGCGGTGCGGTTGCCGCGGGCTGGCTCGCCGTGCACCAGGTGCCGTTGCTCATCGGCACCACTACGGTGGGCCTGCTACCGGTGCTGCCGACGGCACTGCTGCTGTGGGCAGCGGCCCGGGAAGCCGTCGCTGCTACCGATATCGAACCCACCCGGGCCGAACTGGGCTGGCTCTGCGGTGCGGCTGTGGGCGGGCCGCTGCTCATCACGGCGGTATGCCTGGCGGTGACCGAGGACGCGTCCGGATCCATTGCCCTGCAACGTCCTAATCCGTTGACCGCCTTCGGCTGGGTGCTGCTGCTGCACTTGACGGCTGTGCTGTGCGGTGTCGCGTTCCGGTGCCGGGAACAGATATTCGAGGGTCTGCCCTACGACGTGATCGCCGCCGCGTATGTGGCGGGGCGGTCGGTGCTGCGTTTACTCGCCGCCGCGGCTGTCCTGCTGGCGCTGGCTCTGATGGTGCAGTGGGCGCGCGTCGGTGAGACCTACGGCTCCACAGAAGGGTTCGTGGACGTCCTCGGGCTCACCCTGCTCTCGCTGCTGTACCTGCCCAACACGGTGGTGGCCGGTGTGGGAGTGCTGGTGGGTCCGGGCATCCAGTTCGGTGACGCGTCGATCGGAGTTTTCACGGTTGTCGGCGGGCCGATTCCGGCGGTACCGGTAGTGGCCGCAGTGCCGACCGGTCCGGCAGTGCTCTGGTGGGCCGTATTGTTGCTGGTCCCGGCTGCCGTGGGCGTGTACGGGGGTGTGGAATCGGCCCGGGTGAGCTACGACCGTCCCGGTGCGCCCTGGGCACTGTTCGCCTCTGCCGGGCTCGGGAGCGCGGCTCTCACCGCGTTTGCCGCGCTGTCCGGCGGAGAACTGGGAAATTTCGGCAGGCTGGGTGTGGACCTGCCGGTGTTCGCCCTGGCGGTGTTCGCCTGGCTGGCGATCCCCGGCTACGCGGGCCTGCTGTTCGCACGGACTTTCGTGGTCTCGTTCCCCACACCGCTGATGCGCCACCCGGACGCGCTCTTCGACCCTGACGACGCAGACCCCGACTACGACGAGGACCACTATCCGGACGAGTCGGAGTCCGTCCGCCCTCGAACGGACCGCGCGCTTCCGTCCGGGCGGCTCCCGGAGCTCCCGGGCGATACCGCGACCGGCTCGGCCGGTCGCTATGCCGATCTGCTCGATCACCCGCACGCCGAGTCGCCCGGTCCGGAGCGACCGCTGGAGGTCGACGCCGAGGTTGTGGAGGAACAGCCGGGCAGGCCGGGCCGTGGCTCCCTCGCCGCCGCCGCGGAGGCAGCGCCCGAGATCGTGGACGCCGAAGTGGTCGAATCGGATGCGCCGGACGGCGAGGCCGGGGACAGCCACTAGCCACACCGCCGTCCGGCATGCTCCGGGGCGCCTCACTGCCGCCGGAGGGCCGCGGGAGAGCGTCTACTAGGCTCTATCCGTGCCGCGGGTTCGTCCCCGCCGGCGGGTGAACCCCGCCCGCCGTTCCTTCGAACTCCAGGAGTAGAGCCCTGACCGCCCCGGAACCCACCGATTCCACCCCGGCCGGCCTGGTCGTACTCGCCTCGGGGACCGGTTCACTGTTGCGCGCGTTGATCGAGGCCGCGGCGGACTCCGCGTATCCGGCCCGGATCCACGCTGTGGGTGTGGATCGGGAATGCGCCGCTGTCGAGCACGCGGAAGCAGCGGGTATCCCCACCTTCCGGGCCGCGATCGGGGATCACGCCGACCGCGCCGCGTGGGATATCGCGCTCACCGGAACAGTGGCCGGGTATTCGCCCGAACTGGTGGTATGCGCGGGATTCATGAAGCTGCTGGGCCCCGCGTTCCTGGATCGTTTCGGCGGCCGGATCATCAACACCCATCCCGCCCTCCTGCCCGCTTTCCCCGGTGCGCACGGGGTGCGGGACGCGCTGGCCTACGGGGTCCGGGTCACCGGGACCACGGTGCACCTGGTCGACTCCGGTGTGGACACCGGCCCGATCCTGGCCCAGGAAGCCGTCCGGGTCGATCCGGCCGACGACGAGGCGGGCCTGCACGAGCGCATCAAAGTCGTGGAGCGACGGTTACTGGTGGAAGTGGTCGCCGCCGTCGCGACCCGCGGAATTGTCTCCGATGGACGAAAGGCAGTTATCCCTGATGAGCGAGTTCTCCGGTGAGTGAACGTACGCCGATCCGCCGGGCGCTGGTGAGCGTCTACGACAAGACCGGGCTCGTGGAGCTGGCGACCGCACTGCACGCGGCCGGCGTGGAACTGGTATCCACCGGGTCCACGGCCGCGCGGATCGCCGACGCCGGCGTGCCGGTGACCAAGGTCGAGGACCTGACCGGGTTCCCGGAAACGTTGGACGGCCGGGTCAAAACGCTGCATCCGCGGGTCCACGCGGGCATCCTGGCCGATACCCGCAAGACCGAACACCTCGATCAGCTCACCGAATTGGGCATCGAGGCGTTCCAGCTGGTGGTGGTCAACCTCTATCCGTTCAGTGAGACCGTCGCCAGTGGTGCGAGCCCGGACGAATGCGTCGAGCAGATCGATATCGGCGGACCGTCGATGGTGCGGGCGGCGGCCAAGAACCATCCGTCGGTGGCCGTGGTGGTGAACACCGGAGACTACGATGAAGTGCGCAAGGCGGTGGCCGACGGCGGTTTCACGCTGTCGGAGCGTATCGCGCTGGCCGCCAAGGCCTTCCAGCACACCGCGAGTTATGACGTAGCGGTGGCGAACTGGATGGCGACGACGCTGGTCGAAAAAACTTCCGAAGACGCGGAATTCCCGTCTTGGATCGCGGCGGTCTGGGACCGGTCGGCCGTCTTGCGCTACGGCGAGAACCCGCATCAGCGGGCCGCCCTCTACACCGACGGCGACGGTGGTCGCGGGCTGGCGCGGGCACAGCAGTTGCACGGCAAGGAGATGTCGTACAACAACTACACCGATGCCGATGCCGCCCGGCGCGCCGCCTACGACCACAGCGCTCCCGCGGTCGCGATCATCAAGCACGCCAACCCCTGCGGTGTCGCCACGGGCGAGGACATCGCCGAGGCGCATCGTAAGGCGCACGCCTGCGACCCGGTCAGCGCCTACGGCGGCGTCATCGCGACCAACCGTGAGGTATCGGTCGCGATGGCCCAGCAGGTGGCCGAAATCTTCACCGAGGTGATCGTGGCGCCCTCTTACGCCGATGGTGCTGTGGAGGTGCTGCAGCGCAAGAAGAACATCCGGATCCTGATCGCCGAATCGCCCGCGCCGTCGGGCGCCGAGCTTCGCCCGGTGAGCGGCGGGCTGCTGGTGCAGGACCGTGATGTGATCGACGCCGCGGGTGACGATCCGGCGAACTGGACGCTCGCGGTCGGCGAACCCGCCGACGCGGCGACCCTCGCCGATCTGGAATTCGCTTGGCGTGCTTGCCGGGCGGTGAAATCCAACGCGATTCTACTGGCGCAGGACGGCGCCTCGGTGGGCGTGGGTATGGGGCAGGTCAACCGGGTCGATTCGGTGCGGCTCGCAGTCCAGCGGGCCGGTGATCGCGCGGCGGGTTCGGTCGCGGCTTCGGATGCGTACTTCCCGTTCCCGGACGGCCCGCAACTGCTGCTCGAGGCCGGTATCCGGGCCATCGTCCAGCCGGGCGGTTCGGTGCGTGATCAGGACACCATCGACGCCGCGCGAGCGGCCGGGGTGACCATGTACTTCACCGGGTCCCGGCACTTCGCCCACTGATATCGGCAGACGCGCCAAAAGGCCGTGTGGCCCCTCGATCGCTGTGAAACGAGGGGCCACACCGCCGCGGCGCCCGGAACTCACACACCGGCGCCGTCGAAAAACCGGCAGCAAATGGCCGGGCCTACCCGCCGGACAGCCACAACTTGTGGTGCCGGTATTTCTGGGGTCATGAGCAGTGTCGCGCCACCGGATGTCGGCTGGTTCGTGGTGCTCAGACCGCGCTGAGTACCGTGCGATCGCCGAGCGGCCCGGCCAGCTGGATCTCGAGTGTGCCGAATACCGCCATCATCACGCACATCTTGTCGGTGGAATCGGCGCGGGTGCCCTGCCGCAGCGCCACGGTGACCGAACTGTCGTTCTCGCTGACAGTGGCGTCCACGCCGTAGCATTCGGGCACTCCGGATTCGAAGTGGACGGCGATACGGTCCGCTGCCACGCGGGTCCACGAGGTGAATGCTATGGGGTGGGCGCCGACGATCGCCGGGTCGGCGGTGAAGATCCGGCCGGGATCGGCACCGGGGGCCTCGGTCGGGGTGCCGGGTTCGGGAGCCGGTGCGGGTGTCGAGGTCGCGGAGGGCGGGGGGCCCGGTTCCGAGGCGACCGTATCGTCGGTACCGCACGCGGTGGCCGCGAGGACGACGCCGAGAGCCAGAATTGCCGTGAATCCCCGCAGTGTGACCATGGGCATCACTGTAGTGGGGGCGGATCCGGCGGCCGGTGCCACGAGCGGGGACCCGATCGCAGTCGAACGCCCGGACCGCGATCCGCGGTACCGGGCGTGGGGATCGGAAAGGTGTGGCCGGTTCAGCGGCTGGTGAAGGGCAGTAGCGCCATTTCGCGTGCGTTCTTCACCGCGACCGCGACCTGTCGCTGCTGCTGCGGGGTCAGGCCGGTGACCCGGCGGCTGCGGATCTTGCCGCGATCGGAGATGAAGGTGCGCAGCAGGTTCACGTCTTTGTAGTCGACCGTCTCGATACCCGCGGCGATGAGTGGATTCTTCTTGGGCCGGCGGGCCTGTTCGGCGCGGACCTTCTTCGACGGGCCTCGTTTGATTGCCATGTGACCGGCTCCTAACTCACGAGATCGGTGGGGTTACCAGCTCGATTTGCGCACACCGGGCAATTCTCCTCGATGTGCCATCGCACGCACACGCACACGCGAAAGGCCGAATTTGCGGAGATAACCGCGTGGTCGCCCGTCGGCAGTGTCCCGATTGCGCAATCGTACCGGACTGGCGTCCCGGGGCAGTCGGCGCAGGGCGGCCTGTGCGGCCAGGCGCTCGTCCTCCGGAGTGGTCGGTTTCCGGATCGTTTCTTTGAGTTCGGCCCGGCGCTCGGCGTATCGGGCGACGATCACGCGGCGCTGCTCATCTCGGGCGATCTTGGATTTCTTGGCCATCAGCGCTCCTCCCGGAAGTCGACGTGACGGCGGACCACGGGGTCATATTTGCGCAGGACCATGCGGTCGGGGTCGTTACGGCGGTTCTTGCGGGTGACGTAGGTGTAGCCGGTGCCCGCGGTGGAGCGGAGTTTGATCACCGGGCGGATATCGGTCGATTTGGATGCCATCGTCAGCTCAGATCCGCGTCCCGCGGGCACGCAGCCGGGCCACCACGGCCTCGATTCCGTCCCGGTCGATGGTCTTGATGCCCTTCGCGGATACGTCGAGGGTTATCCGGCGGCCCTCGCTGGGCAGGTAGTAGGTCTTGCGCTGGATGTTCGGGTCCCAGCGCCGGTTGGTGCGTTTGTGTGAATGCGAGACGGCCTTGCCGAATCCGGGCTTGCGGCCGGTGACCTGACAGTGCGCCGACATGCGGCTCCTTCCGACGTAAACGATGATGACAATCGTTTTCGACAACGAACGATCGACACTGTAGCGTGTGCCCCGTCGTAATTGAAAATCATTACCGAAAGGGTAGTGGTGTCCCATTCCGCACAACTCCCAGAAGACATCGGTCCCGGCGACCGGCGCACGCCTGTCGTGGTGGTCGCGGGCCTGCACGGTGACCCGGGCGGGTCCGTCGATCTCGTCGCGGAAGCGCTCGGCGCGGCCCCGGACACGGTGGTGGTTCGGCACGATCTCTCCGGCCTCGGAGAAGGGATCGTGCGGCGCACCGTCCGCCACGGCGGCAAGACGACGGTCTCGATACACGAACTCGCGCACGGCTGTGTCTCGTGCACCCTGAAAGCGGACCTGCTGCCGCTGCTGTGCACTCTCGCGGCCCGCGATTCGGTGCATCGGATCGTGCTCGCCCTGGACCCGGCCGTCGAAGCGGAATCGGTGTGCCGGGGCATCGCCGAGGTGGTCGTCGCCGGTGTCGTCGGCCGGGTCGACGGGCCCGCCGCCCGTGACGTCCGGGTCGGCGCCGTGCTCACTGGCATCGACGCACGCACCTGGCTTGCCGCGGCGACCGGGGACGAAGCGCTGGACGAACTCGGCTGGGCGTGGGCCGACGACGACCGCACGATCGCCCAACTGGCGGTCGGACAGGTCGATTTCGCGGATGCCCTGGTCGTGACCGGAAGCGACGCCGTGGACCCACTGGAACGGGCTCGCCTCGGCGCGGTGCTGTCCCGGTTGAATCCGCGCGCTCCGGCGCTGTGGGCCGGAGCGGACACGACAGTGACGCCCGATGCGGTCGAGAATCTGCTGATGCGTATTCCGGCCGGGTCCCGCCGTGGGCGGGATTTCGACGCGCATGCCCCGCTGCTGCGTGGTCAGCCACCGCTGGCCCCGGAATGCGGTGTGGAACTGGTCGAATTCGCGTCCCGCCGGCCCTTCCATCCCGATCGCCTGCACGATGCGCTCGACGTCCTGTTCGAGGGAGTTGTCACGGCGCGTGGGCGAGTCTGGCTGGCGACCCAGCCCGATGAGGTCGTCTGGCTGGAATCGGCCGGGGGCGGACTGCGTATCGGGGGTGCGGGCCGCTGGCTGGCGGCGATGACCGAGGCCGAACGCGCCGAGGTGGAGCCGGAACGGGCGGCGATGGCCGGATTGCGCTGGGACGACCGCTTCGGCGACCGCGACAACTCATTGGTCGTTCTCGTCCACACCGCCGATCCGGACGAAATCCGGGCGGCGCTGGAACAAGCCCTGGTCGACGACGCCGAACTGCGACTGGTGGAGCGGGCGCCTGGGCAGGTGGCCCGCTGGCCGGACCCTTTCGGTGAATGGCATACCGACCCCTGCGTGCCGGAGGAGCCGCATCCGGCCGCCACCGGCGAGGGCCGGGGCGGCGATACGGGCGAATCCGCCCGGAAGGAGAAGTGATGAAAGCCGATATCCATCCCGACTACCATCCGGTGGTCGTCGAGGACGCGAGTACCGGGACCCGATTCCTGACCCGCTCCACCGCCACCGCCGAGCGGACCGTCACCTGGACCGACGGCAACACCTATCCGCTGCTGGTCGTCGATGTCACCGCGGACTCCCACCCGTTCTGGACCGGCGCGCACCGCCTGCTCGATACCCAGGGCCGGGTGGAGAAATTCGAACGTAGATACGGCAAACGCGCCGTGCGGCCCCGGAAGGAGCGTTGAGATGGCAGTGCCGAAGCGGCGGATGTCGCGGTCCAATACCCGTAGCCGCCGGTCGAACTGGAAGGCGACACCGCCCGATCTTGTCCCGGTCACGGTCGACGGGGTGGTGTACCGGGTGCCGCGGCGTCTGGTTCAGGCGGTTCGCCGCGGTCTGCTCGATCTGAAAGGCCGGTGAGATGTCAGGCCCCCTAGATGTGAAAGGGCCGCAGTAGCGGGTTCATCCGAGGGTGAACTGTCACAAGTAGAGCCGCTACGGCAAATATTCCGCAATCGATATTGCGACCCTCACCTCGGGTTATCGCATGCTGATCGATTGCGGGCCGATGGCAGGCTGGGCGCCACCCTATCGAACCATTATGTGGTGATCTCCGAAAAATCTTGTCGGACTACTACTTCACCGGCCCATACCGATTATCCTCGTGCCTGAGGGCGGGTCTCCCAGAGATGGGAGACCCGCTCATCGCCACTTTCGAGGGCTTTCGTCCCGGTCTCCGGGGGTTGCTGCGCCCGCTGCCGCGCATCGCATTCGGCCGAAAGCGCCTGCGCCATATCGCCCACCTGCCGCAGTAGTGCGAGAGCGAGTGCGGCCGGAAGCAGGAGCAGCGAAACCGGCCACGGGAGTTCGACTCGCTCGGGCTGATCCGCCCGGTCTGCGAGATCGGCCACCGTGGCTTCCATTTCGCTGATCTCCACCCGCAGCTCCGCCACCTCGGAGCGCAATCCGCGCATCTGTGACCACAGCTCGCGCAGCAGCTTCTCCTGGTCGGACAGCACAGTATCGGTGTCCACTCGGATCAACGCGCAGGTTCGGGCAGGGGCTGAGCCCGTTGCGCGAGCGCGGCCGCCGCATTGGGCCGAGCGGCCGGTCGGCCCTGTTCACTCAGGGACGACCGGCCCCCGTCCGCGTTCGCCGAGTCGCTGTCGGCGGGTCTCCCGGATTCGGTAACCCTGTTCACCCGGGGCGTCTCGTCGGGTCGCTCCGGGGCCACCAGGACCGCGGTGATCGGAACGGCGAGGGCCAGCAGGCCGATAACGAACATGGGGAATGCGTAACCGAACAGTTCCATCCCCTGCGCGGGTTCGGCCTCGGGATCGAACCGGAACTCGAGGCCGGAGATACCGGTGAAATATAAGACGGCCACGCCGGCGCCGAACATGGCGATCGAGCCCACCCGGGCCGCCGGGAAGCGGAACCGCTGGAACAAGAACACGCACAGGGAGGAGGCGGTCACCGCGACCACGATCGCGATCACGAAGAGCCATCCGGTCACCGACACCGAACCCTGGATATCGACCGAGGTGAGCTGCAGCCAGAGCATGATCCCGAAGCCGACTCCGAGCGCGGCGGCCGCGTTCACCATCCGTTTCAGCTGGAAATCACGGCCGGCCAGCAGCAATCCGAGGAAGACCGCAGCGACGGAGAACACCAGCGAGAGCGTCAGATCCGACACGTCGTAGCGCAGGATGCGGCCCGGAATCGATACGCCCATCAAGGAGACCGTGCTGGCCAGCCAGACCCCGATCCCGCCGATGGAGACGGCGGCGGCGGCGATCCACACCGGCCGGAACCGTACCGAACGACGGCCGTTCACCGCGCATGCCAGACCCACGAACATCCCGACCGCGGACACTCCGAAGGTGAGCAGGGTCAGCCAATAGCCCATGGTGAACAGATCGACGGTCTCGACGGTTTCCACGGCCAGCACATCAACCATGCCGGGCGACTCCCTCGTATTCCTTGGCCTTCAACCGGTTGATCGCGTACTCGGTGACAGCGGCCAGTGACTGCCGGACCTCTTTCGCGTCACGGGCGTCGATATCCACGATCGGTACGCCCTCGCGCACCGACAGCGCCTCGCGAAGTTCGGCCATCGCGAAACGAGGTGAGTTCGGGAACCTGTTGACCGCGATCAGGAAGGGCAGATTCCGCGCCTCGAAGAAGTCCACGGCCGCGAAACTGTCCTCGAGGCGGCGGGCGTCGACGAGTACCACCGCACCGATGGCACCCCGGATGAGGTCGTCCCACATGAACCAGAACCGGCGCTGGCCGGGGGTGCCGAAGAGGTACAGGGTCAGGTTTCCGGGCAGGATGATCCGGCCGAAATCCATTGCGACCGTAGTGGTCTGCTTGTCCGGCGTATCGTCCAGATTGTCGACGCCGTCCGAGAAGCTGGTCACCATGGCCTCGGTGCGCAGCGGCACGATCTCCGATACCGCTCCCACGAAAGTTGTCTTGCCCGCGCCGAATCCACCGGCCACGACGATTTTGGTCGACGCGACGCGGGTATCGGTCTCCGCCGCGCCACCGCCCTGGGCTTTGCTAAAGGGCTCGGAGTCCACGCAATGTCCTCTCCATCAGCGACCGGCGTTCGTCGTAACTCGCCTGCTCGGTCAAAGTCGAATGCACTCGCAGGTTGCCGTCCACTACGAGATCACCGATGACGACGCGGACCATACCGAGCGAGCGATCGAGATGTGCGGCGATTTCGGCGACCGACAGCTGGTGAGTTCCGAGGCGGAGTATCTCGGCTCGGATGTCACCGGACGGCCAATCGAATTGTGCATGATAGGAGATGGTTTCGATAACCGCCTCCATCGGGAGATCGACTGCCGGCTGGGTCCGGCCGGAGGTGAGGGCATACGGGCGGACACGTCCGGCCCGGCGTGGATTGTTCGGCTGCGGCGCCGCCTCGAACCGATGGGCACCGGTGTTGTACTGCGACGAACCGGGTCCGAAGTTCTGTGCGCCTGGACCGTAGTTCTGTGCGCCGGGGCCGAATCCGGGCCCACCGGTGTTGTAATCGGGCATACCTTGGCCGAATTGAGACATGATGCTCAGACGGTGGATCGGGCAGTCGCGCTGACGACAGAACCCACGCGATCGACCAGCAGGGCCATCTCATAGCCGATGCGGCCGATATCGTGCTGTTTGTTGGCGAGTACCGCGATATGCGAGCCGTTGCCGACGCTCATCACCAGTAGGTAGCCGCGCTGCATCTCCACGATCGACTGCATCACCTTGCCGCCGTCGAACAACTGGGCCGCCCCTGTGGCGAGGCTGGCCAGACCCGCGGTCACCGCGGCGAGCTGTTCGGCGCGATCGGTCGGCAGATGGGGGCTGACGGCCTGCAGCAGACCGTCCGCGGAGACCAGGACGGCATGGGAGACACCCGGAACGTCGCGGGTGAATCTGGCGACCAGCCAGTTCAGGTTCTCGTCCGTGCTGCTCTTCGGGTCGGTCATGCAAGCCCTCCGTCATTGTCCTGCGCGTCGGCGTTCTGCGCGTCGGCGTTCTGCGCGTCGGCCCGCCCACTGCGGACCCCGCTCAGGTGTCTGGTCAGATTGCTCCGGATCTCCACCGGATCCCGCGGGGCCTCGTCTTCGACCGGGGCCAGCCCACCGGGTACGAGCTGCGCACCCGGCCGGCGGATGGGGAGCCCGTTCGCGGTCTTGGAGTCCGAATTCGGCTTGGCGGCATCCTCGGCTGCCAACCAGCCGGAATCGGCGGGAGTCGTCCAGTCCTGGCGCGGCTGGTCCTGCGCGGTTGCCGGCTCGACCAGCCATTCCGACACCATACGCTGGTATATCGGGGTGGGGGTTTCACCGCCGACCGGTTGCAACCGGGTGGAGGTGGTCGTGGCCGGCGCCGATTCGTCCCGGCGTCGCTCGGAGCGACCGAACGGATCGTCGTGGTACATGCCCGGACGCCGGATCGGCAAACCGGAACGAGCCGTGAGCGACGGTGGTTCGGCGTCGGCGAACGATCGCTGCTCGGTCGGCGCCGGGAAATCGGCCGGGGCAGAGAAGGATTGGGGCCGGTGGGTCTCCGACCGCAGTCCGGTCGGCGAATCTGCGGCCCGCAGTCCGGTCGGCGAATCTGCGGCCCGCAGTCCGGTCGGCGAATCTGCGGCCGGCGGTGTCTCGGGGATCGGGTCGAATGCCGAGAAGGTACTGCGCGATCCGTTCCCGTCCGAGGTGTCCCCACCCATGCCCATCGGGGCGTGCGTGGCCGGACGGCGTTGCGGCAACCCGCTGGAGGTGGTGCCGAAACCGGAGGTCGGCGGGGTGGCGGTGAGCGGGCGCACCGGGGGCAGATCGGTCCGCGAGGTCCACGAATCCGATGACGGCAGATCGGGTACCGGCGTCAACTGCCGCGGGGTCGGTGGCGGCTGGAGCTGCGGCAGTTGCTGTAGATGGGAGGTCTGCTGCAGTTGCGGGGGCGCCATGGACAGGTCGGCGGTGAGAATGTTCGAGTTGTCGGGCCCGGTGTCGGGCGATACCAGCAGACCCGGCAGGTGGAGGCTGGCAGTGATCCCGGGCTGCTGTGCCATGGTCGAGGTCCGTCGCAGGCCCACGGTGATCTGATGGCGTTTGGCGAGCCGGCCGACGACGAACAGCCCCATCCGGCGGGCGGTCTCGATATTGATCTCACCACCGGAGGCAAGGCGCGCGTTCGCGGCCTGTAGGTCCTCGGTGGCCATACCCAGCCCGCGGTCGGTGATCTCGATGAGATATCCGCCGTCGACCGCGCGGGAGACGGTCACCGCCACCGGCGTATTGGGCGGGGAGTACCGCAGCGCATTGTCGATGACCTCCGCGAGCAGGTGTTCGATATCGACCGCGGGTTCACCGGCGACCACACCGTCGGGCACATGTCCGATCTCGACCCGCTGATAGTCCTCGACCTGGGAAACCGCACTCCACAGCATATCCGAGAGCGGGACGGCGTCGAGCAGGCCGCGACGCAGTGGAGTACCGGCGATCACGAGCAGATTGTCACCATTGCGCCGCATTCGGGTGGCGAGATGGTCCAGGCGGAACAGGTTCTGCAGCCGCTGCGGATCGTCTTCGTCGTGCTCGAGTTCCTCGATGATGCCGAGTTGCTGTTCGACCAGCGATTGGCTGCGCCGGGACAGGGTCTCGAACATATTGCCGATCTGCACGCGCAGACGTGCCTGTTCGGCGGCGAGATTGAGGGCCTGCTGGTGCATTTCGTCGACAGCCCGCGCGAGCTGGCCGATCTCCTCGGTGCCCTGCACGCCTACCGGCTCGATCTCCGGGGTCTCGGCGCCCCCGCGGACCTGAGCGAGTTCCGCTGGGAGCCGCACATGGGCGACTTCGAGCGCGTCCCGGCGCAACCGGCGCACTGGGACGACCAGGGTCCGCGCGACCGCGAGGGCGAGTGTCAGACCACCCAGCAGCGCGGTGATGAGCAGTGCGGTCTCTCGTAGTGCGCTGTTCTGCGCGGAAACCGTCGCATGGTGCAGTGCGCCGCTGATGGTGGCCGTCAGCTGGTCGGTGGTGACCTGGTACGCCTGGGAACTGGTGTCCAGGGATTCCCGCGCGGCCGGATCGGTCATCGCGCCCTGGGTGCCCTGGCTGAAGATCGCCAGCCGGGTCTGCACCGCGTCCAGCAGCGGCCGCATATTGCCGGCCACGTCCGGCATGATCTGCCCGTACTGGTAGATCATGGTGAGTTCGGCGCCACCTGAGGTGAGCACCCGGGCCCGCATCGCCGGATTGTCCTCGGCGGTGGGGGAACTGATCACCAGACGCTGCGCGGTCAGCGACCGGCGCGCGTTCTGGACTGCGCTCACCTGCAGGAAGTAACGCTGGATCGAGAGGTCCTCGACGGTGGGCGATTGGGCGAGGGCGTTGCCGATCCGAACGGCGATCTCGTCGGCCTGATCGCCGACCATCGCGGGGGAGCCGTTGCTGAGACCGCTGCGCATCGTGCTGCCGAGGGTCAGTGCCGAGGACAGTTCGCGGGAGACCTCCGGCCGGATCCGGTTGGAGTCCAGTGCCCTTTCCAGAGCTTCGTGGGCTGTATCGAACCCGGCGAGGGCTGCGGTGGCCTGCGGTGTCCTGTTATCGGCCCAGCCCGCCGTCGCGGTCACTGCCAGGTGTTCGGTGGCGGCGTTGTAGCCGAAGAGGGGGCCGATGATGCGGGACTGGTCCGTCGCGGCGTCGAGCTGTTCCAGGGTGCGCAGCTCGTTGTTGATCCGTAGCACCGCGAAAAGGGTGGCCAGGATGACCGGCAGGACCAGGACGATGCCGACCTTGCGGGTGACCGACCAGTTGGACAGGCTGAATTGCCACGGTCGCGGTGTTTCCATCCGCCTCTGTCGCCTCCGCATCACGATCGACCTCTTTTTGGTGCGTGGCCGTTTCAGTTATGATTCACTGCACACCGAACCAACCGGAGGTCTAGTTTTTACCGATCGGAACATACCGTGCCGGTTAGCGGTCGGCAATCGGGGCGTTCAGACGGTTATACCGCGAATAAAGCGGATGAGGAACAGGTTTCGTGGGATATCACAGGTCGGTAATGGTTCCTCCGGTTATCAGATGAACGACCTGGTCGGAGTGCTCACCTCGCGCAACACCGGGCCGCTTCTGCAATCGGTCGACCGTCCGGTTCCTTCCCGCGGTCGGGAAGGCCTGTTCGATATTCGATGCACCGACGATCCGGCCCGACACACCGCGCGGCGAAACCGGTGCTCAGTGGACTCGCGGTGCGGTGGGCCCTCTCAGTAGCCTCTCAGTCGCTGCCGTCAAACTGGTGATATGCGGATTCTGGTGGTCGACGACGATCGTGCCGTGCGGGAGTCACTGCGCCGGTCGCTGACCTTCAACGGCTATACCGTCGACCTGGCGGTCGACGGTATCGACGCACTGGAGAAGGCGAACGCGGATCGCCCCGACGCGCTGGTACTCGATGTCATGATGCCCAGACTGGATGGGCTGGAGGTGTGCCGACGGCTGCGCAGCACCGGTGACGACCTGCCGATCCTCGTGCTGACCGCGCGCGATTCGGTATCCGAACGGGTCGCGGGCCTCGACGCCGGTGCCGACGACTATCTGCCCAAACCGTTCGCCCTGGAAGAACTGCTGGCCCGGCTGCGTGCCCTGCTGCGCCGCCGTACTCCGGATGCCGGCGAGATCTCCGAGGCCATGATCTTCGCCGACCTCTCGCTCGATCCGGTCACCCGCGAAGTCGCCCGGGGCTCGCGATCGATCTCGCTGACCCGCACCGAGTTCTCCCTACTCGAAATGCTCATGGCCAACCCGCGCCGGGTACTCACCCGCGGCCGCATCCTGGAGGAGGTGTGGGGCTACGACTTCCCCACCTCCGGTAACGCACTGGAGGTCTATATCGGCTATCTGCGCCGGAAAACAGAAGCCGACGGCGAACCCCGGCTCATCCACACCGTGCGCGGGGTCGGCTACGTCCTGCGCGAAACGCCACCCTGAGCGCGGATATGGCACGCAACTCCCGCTCGGCGGCCGAGGAACATTCGGTCGCGCCGCTCGGCCGGACCCGGCCGGACGAGCCGGCGCCCATGCGCCCGCCGACTCCGCTGACCCGCACCGTCTCGCTACGGTGGCGGGTCACGCTGCTGGCCGCATCGCTGGTGGCGATCTTCGTGGCGATCACCTCGATCGCCGCCTACGCCATGGTCGCCCGCGCGCTCTACGGACAGGTCGACGCGCAGTTACGGGCCCGAGCCGCGACGATGATCAGCGGCGATATCGACAACATGGCCTTCCAGTCGCTGGGCGTGGCGACGCTGTTCTCCAACGATATCGGCGTCGCACTGATCTACCCGCCCGCAAACGGCGAAGCAACCCAGCGGCCGAGCCTGCCCGCCTATATTCCGCCGCAGCCGACCACACCGCCGATCGGCACCGAAGAGATCGCGGTGGCGCGAGGTACGCGGGATTCGTCGCTGCGCACCTACAACAATCAGCGAGTATTGGCCGAACGGATGGATTCCGGCGTCACTCTGATCATCTCGCAACGCCTGGAACCGACCCGGGAAGTGCTCGACCGGCTCGCTTGGCTGCTGTTCGCGGTCGGCGCCTCCGGTGTCGTCCTCGCCGCCGGGGCCGGGACGACGGTCGGCCGGACCGGTCTACGCCCGATAGCCCGGCTCACCGCGGCCACCGAACGGATCGCCCGCACCGACGATCTGACCCCCATCCCGGTAACCGGTGACGACGAACTCGCACGGCTCACCGAGAGTTTCAACACCATGCTGCGAGCTCTGACCGAGTCCCGGGACCGGCAGCGGCGGCTGGTCGCCGACGCCGGGCACGAACTACGCACTCCCCTGACCTCGTTGCGCACCAATATGGAGTTGCTCATCGCATCGAGCCGCCCCGAAGCCCCGGCCATCCCCGAAGAGGATATGGCCGAACTGCGATCGGATGTGGTGGCCCAGATCGAGGAGCTGTCCAACCTGGTCGGCGATCTGGTGGACCTGGCCCGCGAGGACGCTCCCGAAACGGTGTACGAGCGGGTCGACCTCGGCGAAGTGACGGAGCGCGCACTGGAACGAGTACGCCGCCGCGGCGCGGTCGGCTTCGCCGCCGAACTACGGCCGTGGTTCGTCTACGGCCACGAAGCGGCGCTGGAACGCGCGATTCTCAATGTCCTCGACAACGCGGCGAAATGGAACCCGCCCGGCGCCCAAGTCCGGGTACTGATGACCGAAACCGGCCGCGGACTCCTGGAATTATCGGTCGACGATGCCGGGCCGGGTATCCCACCGGGTGAACGCGAACTGGTATTCGAGCGTTTCTATCGCACCACCGCCTCCCGTTCCATGCCCGGTTCCGGGCTCGGTCTGGCAATTGTGAAACAGGTCGTAACCAAACATGGCGGCACGATTGCGATCGACACCTCCGAGCGCGGCGGGGCCCTCATCCGCATCGTCTTGCCGGGCGAAAACCCGCCCCCGGACGAATACCGGCCCGAACCCGAAGACAGCGAATAATCACCGCCGGGCCGACAATATTGTCCGGGTTTCTCGGGGCTTCGAAAGTTCGATCGATATGGCCGCCGGCAGTGGACGAACTGATGTTCGGCGGCGTGGGATCGAAGGGGTGGAGGTGGGTGGTGGGGCCTGTCTCTCACTTCGAGAGCAAGCCGCGTTTGTGAAGGTGAAGGGCGGGCTTGCTGGTGGGGCGAGAGGTCGCCCACGTACTTCCGCGGCGCCGCCATGTCCTCGCGGCCCGGACTGGCCCGCAGCTACCTCAACCGGACCGGCACTGGCTTTTCGGTGGGATGAGTGGTGGGCTTGCTGGTGGGTGAGTGGTGGGCTCGATGACGGGGTTGGGAGGTGGGCTCGCTTGTGAAGGTGCTGTGTTTTTGGCGCGCTGGCGCGCGCGGGGGTTGAGGCCCTGAGGTCTCGCCGTTCAGGCCTCGAGACTCGCGCTTCGCGCATGCGCTTCGAGGCCTGAACGGCGAGACGGCCTCAACCCTTTGGGGTGTCTCGCAGAACTCGACTCGCGCGGTTGCGTTGGTGCCCGTTGTACGGGTGGATGTGATGTGGGCGTAGATGGTCTTTCCTTCAAGGAATCTGGGGGAGTGAGCACTATATTGTCCCGTGCTCCCGTGCTCCCGTGCTCCCGTGCTCCCGTGCTCCCGTGCTCCCGTGCTCCCTGCTGCCGAGGGGCGTGAACGACCTGTTCTCCCGTCTCCTCCGGATGGATCTACCTCGGCGGCCGGGGTCACGAGGGCCCCGACGCGGCGCCGAAGGCGGCGCCATCCACACAGTCGGGGCCCGCCCCGGTTCTGGAGCGACGTAGCGAAGGAGCGCAGCGACTGAGCGAAGGAGTGAAGAACCGGGGTTAATAGGGCCCCGACAGCCCCGCCGAAGGCGGGGCAAATAAACACAGAGCGCACAATTTAATACAGCTCTCAGTTCGTTCTCAGTAGTTGTCGGCAGGCTGGATAGCGGATATGAGCAGAAAAGAGACACTATGACCGAGGATTTCACCAATCGGCCGGCTGGGTCGGGAGCCGGACCGGTGCCGCCCTCGGCTCCGCAGCCGCAGGTGGGGCCGCAGTCGCAGGTGGGGCCACCGGCCGGTCCTGGGCCGGAGGGTGGGCAGCTCACAGCGCCCGGGCAGCCGCCGGTGGGCGGGCCCTGGCAGTTTCCGGGCGGAGCCCGGTTTCCGGTGGGGCAGCCGGGCGATACGGCCGCGTATCCCGTCGCGGGTGGTTCGTACGGTGGCCCGCCGCCCGGTGATTCCGGGCAGTTCTATGTCGCCGCGCCGCCGCCGCGGCGGAGTTCGGTGCGTACCGGTCTGGTGGCGGGGGCCGTTGCCCTGGCGTTGGTGAGCGGTGGTATCGGTGGTGCGGTGGGGGCGCTGGTCAGCGATTCGGGGGGTGGGCCGGCGGCGACCAACGCGTTGGACGCGCCGGTTCCGGAGGTGCGGGACGCGGGGAATGCCCCGGCCGGTTCGATCCAGGCCGTCGCGCAGCAGGTGCTGCCGTCGGTGGTGATGATCGAGGTGGCGAGTAATCGCGGCCAAGGGGAGGGGTCGGGGGTGGTGTTGTCGTCGGATGGCTTGATCCTGACGAATAACCATGTCGCGGCCGGGGGCGGGGCGAACGGCGAGATGTCGGTGACCTTCTCCGACGGTAGTACCGCGTCGGCTGCCCTGGTGGGTGCCGATCCGGTGTCGGATCTCGCGGTCATCCGGGTGAAGGGTAAAACGGACCTGAAGCCGATGGAACTGGGTAGTTCGGCGAACTTGCAGGTCGGTCAGCCGGTGGTGGCGATCGGTTCGCCGCTGGGGCTGGCGGGCACCGTGACCACGGGGATCGTTTCGGCGATGAACCGTCCGGTGTCCACGACCGGGGAGGGCAGTAATGATCCGACCGTGCCCAATCCGGTGATCGACGCGATCCAGACCGATGCCGCGATCAATCCCGGTAATTCCGGTGGTGCGCTGGTCGATGGCCAGGGCCGGTTGATCGGGATCAATACGGCTATCGCGAGCTTGGGTTCGTCAGGGGCGGGCGGTCAGCAGAGCGGTTCCATCGGACTCGGTTTCGCGATTCCGGTGGATCAGGCGCGGCGGGTCGCCGACGAGTTGATCAAGAGTGGTCACGCCACGTATGCGCAGATCGGGGTGACCGTGCAGCGTGACGAGTCGGTGCACGGTGCGCGGGTTCTCGAGGTGACGCCGAACGGTCCGGCGGCCGCGGCGAAGATTCCCCCGGGTTCGATCGTGACCCGGCTGGACGACCGCACGATCGATTCCGGGGATGCGCTGGTCGCCGCCGTGCGGTCGAAACAACCGGGAGACAAGGTGACAGTGACCTATACCGATGAACGGGGCGGTAACACCCGGACCGCCGAAGTGACCTTGGCTGCCGCCGCGGTGGAGGGAGGCCGATGATGCAGTTGGTGACCGGGGGCGGGCACGCGGCGATGGAGCTCGGCGCTACGGTGAGCGGTATGGAAATCGATGCTCCTGTCGCGGGTCGCGCATTGGTCGTGGTGGTAGATGATCGAACGGCGCACGGCGGCGAGGATTCGCTGGGCCCGTTGGTCACCGAACTGCTCACCGAGGCGGGGTTCCTCGTCGACGCGTCCGTTTCGGTGGAGGCCGACGAGGTGGCGATCCGGAACGCGTTGAACACCGCGGTGATCGGTGGTGTCGACCTGGTGATCTCGGTCGGCGGTACCGGTATGTCGCCGCGCGACGTGACGCCCGAGGCCACTTCCGAGGTGCTCGACCGCGATCTGCCGGGAATCAGTGAGGCGCTGCGGGCATCGGGCCGGGTCGCCGGTTCGCTGGACGCGGGGCTGTCCCGTGGCCTGGCGGGTATTTCGGGGAGCACCCTTGTGGTGAACCTGCCGGGTACCCGGGCTGCGATCCGCGACGGTATGGCGACGTTGGGTCCGCTGGCGAGCCGGGTGATCGGTGAATTGTCCGGACTGCTGGAATGAGCCGGAGCGTGCGGTATGAGTGAGGGTGCGACCCCTGAGGTCCCCCGCCGGGCGAACCGCCGGGCGGGGGACCCGGCGCGTCTGGACCGGGTATTCGGTGAGGTGCTGCCGTCCACCACCCGGGACGAGCGAGACGAGGGCGCGGGGCCGGGCGCCGATGGTGACGATTGGTTGCGTTCGCAGGTACCGCCGCATCACGGCGGCATCTACTGATTACGGAAACATATTGGCGCATAACGCTTTTCGGTCGCACAGGGTGTGAACGCGCTATCTCCGGGTAGTAAAGGGGAGGCTGATTTTTCTGAATTCATTCAGCGCGGAATGTGCGAGATTATAATTTCGGTCACCTTTGTTCCGGTTTTATATAACCGATTCTCTTGACGCTTTCTTTGTGGTGAATTTCCGCAGCCTGCTGCCGTGTTCGCCCGGACTACCTGCATTTTCCTGCGGATGAGTCCGCTCTGCGGGGTATGAGATTTGGATCACATTAACGTATAGCGAAAACAACCTTTGTCCCATCTGTTGCCGACCGTTAATCTCGGTTCGTCGACCGCCGCAATGGCGGTCCGGTGAGGTTTCGGATTGTGGATCCCGCCGGTCGTATTGGCGTGCATTTGTCCGAATTGCGGCGTTGCACCGAAATAACAACAGGTCACCTGTAGGTAACAAACAAGCGAAACACTGGTCGGAGCCGGCGAGTCGATGTCCGAGTCTCGTAGGCCATGTTGTTTGTCCGAAGTGATGAGGGGAAATATGAGCGAGAACCGCACCGCCGGTGTACGTAATGGCGGCAGGATCGCGGGTGTCGGTGCCGCGGCCGCTGTGGCCGTGGGCCTGCTGTCGACGGGCGCCGCGAATGCCGATGCCTTCGTGGCTCTGCCCGACGGCCAGAAAGCCGGCCCCGGAGTGACCATCACCCGTACGGGTGAGCATGCCGTCGTTTCGCCTTCCATGGCGGCCAACGGCGCGGGCCGCGTGGTCTGGGTCTCCGGAAACGCTGTCGCCGACGTGGCTGTGACGCCCAAAGGTGAGCCGGGCCCGAACAACGGTCCGACCGGGGCGGACGGCACCAACAACTCGTCCACGCACGGCGCCTCGCAGCTCAACACCGGCTATATCGTCGGTTGCCAGGTGAGCCTCGGCGAGGATGCGATCGGTCTCGGAGCTTCCGCGAATCTGTCTCTCGACGGCGGTGGAGTCGGCGGCTCGGTCGGGCTCGAACTGGGCCCGGGCGACGTCGAGTTCGTGCAGATCGACTACAAGGACATCACGAAGCCCGGCCGGTACTCCGTGGAGTACCAGGATGCCGAGATCGAGATCCAGGGTTGCGCGGGTTACGCGCAGGCGCGGTCGTACACGGTCGTCGAGATCATCGGCGACCACTACTCGAAGACCACGCTGTACGGGCAGCCGTTCAGCATCGGCTGAGCTGTCGCGCCCCGTCCACGTCGCATCGAACCGAACTTCCTCGCGCAGCCCGCGAGCTCTCCCTTCGAAGGGTATGACCCCATGATCAACCGCAAGAATCTGGCGCGCCTGGCCGGCGTCGGCGCCGCCACCACCATCGCGCTGGGCCTGTTCTCGACCGGGGCCGCCAGCGCCGACACCTTTGTGCCGCTGCCCGGCGGCGAACTGGTCAAGACACTGTCCGACGGCACGGTGGTGACCGTGCGCATGGTCGGCGAATCGGCCACCATCAGCCCGTCCATGGGTGCCACTCCGGTGCACCGCAACGCGTGGGCCTCCGGTAGCGCGCAGGTCGAGATCGCCGGCGGCGAGGACGTGGGCGGCAGGATCTTCCCCGGCTATGTCGTGGGTTGCCAGGTGAACATCGACGGCGGCGGTGCCCAGGGTGGCGCCGGCGCGGAGGTCGATACCGAGGGCGCCGTGAGCCCGAGCGCCGAAACCGGCGGCAACCTCACCGTCGGGCCCGGCCAGGCGAAGTCCTTCTATGTCCTCGATATCGAGAGCCCGGACGACTACGGCAGTGAGGACCACGCGACCAACAACCAGTTCGAGGGCAACAGCGGTTCGGTGACCTGGTCCGATCAGACCATCGGGCTGAGCGGCTGCGGTGGCTACGCGCAGGCCCGGTCCTTCGTCAAGGTCGAGGTGGAGACCGAGAACGTGATCACCTTCGTGACACTGTGGGGTCAGCCGTTCAGCCTCGGCTGACCGAGCGCTGAACCGACATATCGGCACGAATACGGGCCTGCCGCAGCTGCGGCAGGCCCGTATTCGTTCGGCGCAGAACGGGAACCGGCGCCCAGGGCGAGTGGCTCCCCAGCGCCGTCACCTCCCGGCTACCTGGCAATCATCCGAGTGACACACCGTATCGACGGCACGGTATTCGAGTGTTCACCGGCTGTGCGGTTCCGGGTTCATCTCGTGGCTACAGCTATCCCTCAAGCTCTATGAAGCCTGTTCTCGGGCCGCCCCGGCATCGAATCGCTGCGATGCCGGGTGTCGCTGAAAACCTTGATGAGGGGAAATATGAGCAAGAACCGCACCACTGGTCTGCGCTGCGGCGTGCGCGCCCTGGGCGCCGGCGCTGTCGCTGCCGTGGCCATGGGTCTTTTCTCGACCGGTGCCGCGAACGCGGATACCTTCGTACCGTTGCCCGCCGGTGAAAAAGCCGGGCCGGGCGTGAAGATCACCCGCAGCCAGGAAAGCGCGATCATTTCGCCGTCGCTGGCCGCGAACGGCGCGGGCCGGACCGTTTGGGTATCGGGCACCGCCACTGCCGATGTCTCGGTGACCCCGGAGGGCGAAGCCGGTCCCAACAACGGCCCCACCGGCGCCGACGGGACCAACAACTCCTCTACGCACGGTGCCTCGCAGATCAACACCGGCTACCTCGTCGGCTGCCAGGTGAGCATCGCCGATGACGCGATCGGCCTGGGCGGTTCGGTCGGTATCGAGGTCGGTGGCGGTAGCATCGGCGGCTCGGTCGGCCTCGAGCTGGGCCCGGGCGAGGTGAAGTTCGTACAGATCGAGTACAAGGACATCGAGAAGGCCGGTGTCTACTCGGTCGAGTACCAGGATGTGGAAATGGCGATCCAGGGTTGCGCCGGTTACGCGCAGGCCCGCGCCTACACCGTGGTCGAGATCATCGGCGACCACTACTCGAAGACCACCCTCTACGGGCAGCCGTTCAGCATCGGCTGATACCGGCACCGGTCGAATTCACCCACCACATCTCTCGCTGTAGCGAATTCAACCCCAGAGGGGCACAAACACATGTTCTACCGTAAGAATCCGGCGCGCCTTGCCGCTGTCGGCGCCACCGCCTCGATTGCGCTGGGCCTCTTCTCCGCCGGTGCTGCCAATGCCGACACCTTCATTCCGCTGCCCGGCGGCGAAATCACCAAGACCTTGTCCGACGGCACCGCGGTGACGGTGCGCCTGGTCGGCGAGTCCGCCACCATCAGCCCGTCCATGGGTTCCACCCCGGTGCACCGCAACGCGTGGGCCTCCGCGAGCGCGCAGGTCGAGATCGCGGGCGGCCAGAAGGTCGGCGGCAAGATCTACCCCGGCTACGTCGTAGGTTGCCAGGTCAATATCGACGGTGGCGGCGTCGAGGGCGGCGCCGACGCTGATGTGAGCGTCGAGGGCGACAGCGCCGAAATCAGCCCCAGCGCTGAGGGCGGCGCCAATCTGACCGTCGGGCCCGGGCAGGCGAAGTCGTTCTACGTCCTCGATATCGAGAAGCCCGACGACTACGGCAACGAAGACCACGCCACCAACAACAAGTTCAAGGGCAACAGCGGTTCGGTGACCTGGTCCGATCAGACCATCGGTGTCAACGGTTGCGGTGGCTACGCGCAGGCGCGTTCATTCGTGCGGGTCAAGGTCGAGACCGATCACGTGATGTCCGTGGTGACCCTGTGGGGTCAGCCGTTCAGCCTCGGCTGACCCGGCGGACGGCTCATCCGGCCGGGATGCGGCCCAGCCCCACATCTTGGTCAAGGGACCTGACGCGCACCGCGGCAGGTCCCTTCCGTCTGCCCGGCCACATCTCCGGCGATCAATGGAAGATCACGGTGAGCGCGCTGTTCAGCGAGGCCGCGGCCACGACCGCTGCCCGGCGCGCGTCCATCGCCACCAGCACGACCCGTTCGGCGTGACGGTGCGCGCCCGAGTCTTCGGGCGGTCCCGACACCAGCACCACGGCTGCGTCGACGGCCAGGGTCTGCGCGAGGGTCGGATCTTCGGATCCGGCGGCCACCACATCGACCCGATCGCCGGCTCGCAGGATCTCGGTGATCGCGGTATCGGCCAGCCGGACCGGCACGATTCGGGAATCCGGGCGCCCCGTCGCGACCTCGGCGAGACGTGGCCCGACCACGCGAACGTCGGTGAGCACCTCGCCCGCGCGCAGGGCGGCGGTCAGTACGGCGCCGAGCAGCGGCGCGGGGTCCGCGGCCGCGCCGTCCGGTGCGACATCCGGCGGATAGGAAGCGAGCCGGAGGTCCGCGGCGCCGAGCAGGTGGCCGGGTGGGAGGTCGCGGGCCGCGACCACGACGGTGGAACGCGCGTGGGCCGGATCGCCGCGGAGGAACAGCGTTACGGCCGCGAGCGCGCACAGTGCGGCCAGGATGCGCCGCAGCAGGACCCCGTCGGCCCAAGGCGGGCGATTGTCGAACGCATCACGCCAGGTCTCACCGGCGCCGAGACGGGCGCGGCCGCCGATGGCCGTGTGGGCGGAGGTTCGGAAGCGGCTCATGTGTCGAGCGTATGAGCGCTTTCCGGTACTGAACCGGAGTTGTGCACAACTGTGGACAACTCGGGGGGTGTGGATGGATCACATCGGTGCCCGGCCGCTATCGCCGGTCGATCGGCGCCGGATCGGCGCGAGATCCTTCTCTCAGCTGGCCGCGGCGGCCGGGGCCGACGAAGTACCGGCCGAGCCCTTGTCGGAGCCGGCTTTCGAGCTGGAAGCCGAAGAGCTCGACGCGGAGCTGTCGGACTTGGCCGGTTCGCTGGCGGTCGACGCGCCGCTGCGGCTGTCGGTCCGGTAGAAGCCGCTGCCCTTGAAGACGATGCCCACCGAATTGAAGAGCTTACGCAGGGCGCCGGAGCACTCCGAGCAGACAGTGAGAGCCTCATCGGTAAAGGACTGAACGATATCGAAGCGGTTGTCGCACTGGGTGCACGCATATGAATAGGTTGGCACTGGGTCCTCCGCAGTATTCGAGATTTAGCACTCTACAGCCGACAGTGCCAACAGTGCCAATCGCCCATTGATTCCGGTATACCCACTATTGTGCCGAGCGCCACCCGGGAAGGTGATCGCTACAGTGCGGCGTCGAGCCGCCGCATCCCGCCGACCGGGGTCAGCACCCAGGTCATCCGGATATCGTGCGGTTCCTCGGGTAGCCGCTCCACCAGCTCGTCGTCGCGGACCACAACCATCCGGCGGGCGGCCGGATCGGCCATCCCGAGCGTCCGGTCGTAGTAGCCCGCACCCTGGCCGAGTCGGACGCCGCGCCGGTCCACCGCCAGCGCCGGGATCAGCAGCACCTCGGCGCGGGCGACAGTTTCCGGCGGCAGCACCGGACCCGTCGGTTCGAGCAGGCCGAAGCGGGCCGGGCGCAACGATCCCGCGCCGGTGAACTCGCCCCAGCTCAATGGGCCGGGTCGGCCGGTCACCGGGAGCAGTACCCGGCTACCGGAATCCCGCAGTGCCTCGGGGATGGCCACCGATCCCGGCTCCCCGCGCATCGGCACATAGGCACACACCCACTCAGCGGGACCGAGGTCGGCGGCTGTCGCGGCCAGCGCCGCGGCCTCCGCTGCATGGACGAGTTCGGGTAATCCCGCCCGGCGGGCGCGGATCTCCGCGCGCCAGGCCTGCTTGTCACACTCGTCGGGCATGGGCACGGCGACAACCATAGGCTCTCACCAGTGCCGGTCACGTCGGCGAAAGTCCGCGGCGAGCCGGTGTACAGCCGTTTGGACGGCGCCGTGGATGGATAGGGTGTGTATATGACAGAAAAGGCCGCAGAACAGGGCAACGAGGGCGCCGCCCCGTCGGAGCAGGGCTTCCGGACGGCCGTCGTGCCCGCGGCCGGGCTGGGGACCAGGTTCCTGCCCGCGACCAAGACGGTCCCCAAGGAGCTGCTGCCGGTGGTCGATACCCCCGGTATCGAATTGGTGGCCAGCGAGGCGGCCGAATCCGGAGCCAGCCGACTGGTGATCGTGACCTCCCCAGGTAAGGACGGAGTGGTCGCGCATTTCGTGGAGGATCTGGTGTTGGAGAGCACCCTCGCCGAGCGCGGGAAATTCCAGCTGCTGGAGAAGGTGCGCAAGGCTCCGGGGCTGCTCGATGTGACCTCGGTAGTGCAGGAGGAACCGCTCGGCCTCGGGCACGCGGTGGCGCAGGCCGAAGCGGTGCTCGATCCCGAAGAAGATGTGATCGCGGTGCTGCTGCCCGACGATCTGGTGCTGCCGTGCGGGGTGCTGGACGTGATGAATCGGGTTCGTCGTAAGCGCGGCGGATCCGTGCTGTGTGCGATCGACGTGCCCAAGGACCAGGTCAGCGCGTACGGGGTGTTCGATGTGGCGCCGGTGCCCGACGCGGTCAATCCGAATGTGCTGCGCGTCAAGGGCATGGTGGAGAAGCCCGGCCTGGCCGACGCGCCGTCCACCTTCGCCGCCGCCGGCCGCTATCTGCTCGATCGGGCGATCTTCGACGCGCTGCGCCGGATCGGCCCCGGCGCGGGTGGGGAACTGCAACTCACCGATGCGATTTCGCTGCTCATCGATGAGGGCCATCCGGTCCATGTTGTCGTCCACCGTGGGTCGCGCCACGATCTGGGCAACCCGGGCGGCTATCTTCGTGCTGCGGTGGATTTCGCGTTGGAGCGCGAGGAATACGGTCCTGCGCTGCGCGAGTGGCTCCAGCACCGGCTCGATCCGGCGTGGAACCCGCAACTCACCGCGGACGAATGAGATCGCCTGCGGGGCGAGGACATCGGGAAGGGCTGGATGCGCTCTGTTGAGGATCAGCAGATCAAAGTGACCGCTGCGGCTGTCGCGCCGCGGCCGGTACGGGTAGCTATTTCCGAGGCCCAGGGTCTGCTGTGCGCCGAGGATGTGGTGACCGAGCGGCCGCTGCCCGGGTTCGATCAGGCCGCCATCGACGGGTACGCCGTGCGCAGTGTGGATGTCGCGTCCGCCGGTGCCGATATCCGCGACGAGGACGGCGAACTCGTCGATCTGACGTTACCGGTGGTCGGTGAGGTGCTCGCCGGTTCCCGGCAGCCGATCCGGCTGCAACCACGGCAGACGGTGCGGGTGGCGACCGGTGCGCCGCTGCCCACCCTCGCGGACGCGGTGCTGCCGATGGATTTCACCGATGGCGGCCGAGGTCGGCTCAAGGTGTACGAATCGGTGCGTTCGGGCGACTATGTGCGCCGGGCCGGTGACGATGTGCAACCCGGAGACGTCGCAGTGCATGCCGGAACGATCATCGGTCCCGCTCAGGTGGGTCTGCTGGCCGCGGTCGGCCAGGACAAGGTGCTCATCCATCCGCGGCCGCGGCTGTCGGTGATCTCGATCGGCGAGGAACTGGTCGATATCGACCGTGCTCCCGGGCCCGGCCAGGTCTACGACGTGAACTCCTACGCCCTGGCTGCCGCCGCCCGTGATGCCGGTGCGGATGTGAACCGGGTCGGCATCGTGGATGCCGACCCGCGTCGGCTGCGGGATGTGGTCGAGGGCCAGTTGGTGCGGGCGGAGGTCGTGGTGATCGCCGGCGCGGTCGGCGGGTGGGCCTCGGATCAGGTGTGCGAGGCGCTGGAGGGGCTCGGTGAGCTGGAGATCGCTCGGGTCGCGATGCATCCGGGTTCGGTGCAGGGGTTCGGCCGGCTCGGCCGTGACGAGGTGCCTACCTTCCTACTGCCGTCGAACCCGGTGGGTGCCCTGGTGGTTTTCGAGGTGATGGTGCGCCCACTGATCCGGATCGCGCTGGGAAGACGGCAGCCGATGCGCCGGATCGTCCGGGCTCGGACCATAACTCCGATCCAGTCGATGGCGGGTCGTAAGGGTTATCTACGCGCCCAGTTGATGCGGGACGAATCCACCGGTGAGTATTTGGTGCAGCCGCTCGGCAACAGCGCGGGCGCTTCGTCGCATCTGCTGGCCGCGATGTCGGAGGCCAACAGTCTGATCGTGGTCGAGCCCGACGACATCGAAATTCGCACCGGTGACAAGGTTCGGGTCGCGTTCCTGGCACAGCGCGGCTAGAAGTGGAGTCCATGAATGTCTTCCGGGCCACCCAGCATCCAGGGTGGCCCGCGCACCTCGGCCCGGTGCGGGTAGTGGCCGGGGAGGTGACCTTGCGGCCGGTGCGGTTGCGGGATGCGGCGGCGTGGAGCCGGATCAGGTTGCACGACCAGAACCATCTGGAGCCATGGGAGCCCACCGGGCGCGGCGCCTGGGACGCGCGCAATCACGCCTCGAACTGGCCGCCGTTGTGGTCGAGCCTGAAGGCGGAGGCGCGTCGCGGCGCGATGATCCCGCTGGTGATAGAGGTCGACGGTACGTTCAGCGGGCAGTTGACGGTCGGCAATATCGTGCGCGGCGCACTGCGTTCGGCATGGATCGGGTATTGGGTGGCCAAGCATCTCGGCGGGCAGGGCGTCGCGACCGCCGCGCTGGCACTGGGGCTCGATCACTGTTTCGGCCCGGTCGGATTGCATCGGGTCGAGGCCACGGTGCGGCCGGAGAATCTGGCGAGCCAGGCGGTGCTGCGCAATGTGGGGTTCCGCGAAGAAGGGCTGCTGCGTCGGTATCTCGATGTGGACGGGGCGTGGCGCGATCATCTGCTGGTCGGCATGACAGTGGAGGAGTTGTCGGGCAGGGTGGTCGATCGCCTGGCGCGGGAAGGGCGGTTGACGCTGCGGTGAAGCGGCGCCGGAAACCGGCCTGCCCGGAACCGGCTTTGGTGGAAATGTGACTCATGTGGCGGATGTGCACGGCGCGCCTGCCGTGTTGTACCCCTACTCGGAATTAACCTACGGACGTCGGTGGTGCGCCCTGCGCCACCGGCGGAGAGCTCGTACCACGATCTGCGAGACGTACCCGCGGGGAGGGACTCCGACGCCGGGGCGCACACGGTTCGTGGCGGGGGCTCGGACGACGACCAGGCGTGACGGAGGTGCTGACGACGATGCCGAATTCGATCCTGTGGATCGGCCTGGTCGTGCTGTGGGTCTTCGTCCTGTTTCCTATCCTCGCCGACCGGCATCCCAGAATCCGCCGGACAACCGATACGGCCCTGGCCACGCGGGTACTGCATCGTGGAGATTCCAAACGGCGTAAGGGAAGTGGACATGCTCGTAAGAAGCGGACCACCCGACCCTATCGAAAGCGTCACCACGCCAACGATGCGGAGGATCCGATGAGTGCGTCGGGTGAGGAGAACGGCACCGCGGCCGACGAGGAAAAGCCGGACCACGGCGTCGGCGACCAGGTCGTGGCCGAGCTCGATGACGACGACACCGCCCATATGTCGGAGTCCGGCGAGGCCGTGGACGACGGGGAACTCGAACGCGCCGCGGAAAGCGACGAGCGGACACTGTTCCCCGCCGAGGGCGCCGAGAATGCCGCGGCCGCGGTCGAGGGGAATGTTCCCGCACGTATACCTCCGGTCCGGGCCACCGTGCGCGCGCCCATACCCGAAGCCGAATACGAATACGAATACGACGACGAGGAATTCGTGCCGACTCGGCGCGGGCGCGGCGGTTACGACCCCGAAGCCGATGCCGTCGCTCGGGCCGCGCGCTACACCTTCCGGCAGCGAGCCGTGGTGGCTCTCGTGCTCGGTGCCATCCTGTGCGGTGGTCTGGCGGTGGCCGTAGCGCCCATCTTCTGGTGGGGCTGCGGTGGTGCGGTGCTGTCGCTGGGCACCTATCTGGGTTATCTGCGCAAACAGGTCCGGATCGAACAGGAGATCCGCAGGCGGCGCAGCGCCCGGCTGTCCGGCCGGGGTCACGATTCTGCCGAGTACGGTCCCGCCGACACCGAATCGGGGGCGGTGCGGACGGCCCGGCCGGGGATGGATCGCGACACCGCGCGCGCCCTGCGCCGTCGCGCTCAACTGCTCGAGCCCGACGATGAAGATCCGGCGTTCGAGCATCTGGACGCCTATGACGCGAGCATCGCCCGGACGGTACGCAACCGGGCCACCGGCGGCGATATCCGCCGGGCCGCCGGTGCCTGAACATCCGCGGTCACGGCCCGTCCCGGGGCGCCCACTATGGGTGCATTATTCCAGGTCAGGTCCCCGATTCGGCTTCTGGTAACCCGGTTTGCTAGAGTGGCACAGCGCGGTTCGCAGAGCCGCACGGGGCTATAGCGCAGTTGGTAGCGCGTCTCGTTCGCATCGAGAAGGTCGGGAGTTCGATTCTCCCTAGCTCCACCGATTGTTCAAGTGATATCTGACCAGCTTTTCTGACACAGAGCTAACCCCAGCCGCCGGTGCGGCTGGGGTTATTTTTCTGTTCAGGTCGGTTTCGGTGTTCTGGTACCCAGGGTGTTGTGGTCAGTGGGGTTGGTGTGATGAGTAGGTCTCGTGCTTGCTCGGCACGCAGCGCATGAGCCCTCGTGATCGCGCTATCGGCCGATGACGTGCACGGACACTTTATTGCGCCGCGCGGATCGCCGCCGAGATGCGGTCCACATCGGCCCGTTCCTGGTCTGGCAGCGGTGCTCCCGAGCTGTCCCGTTCCGCTGCGGCCGCCGACAACAGCTGACGGGCTTGCTCGGCGTTTCCGGCGAGGACGGCGGCTCCGGCGAGTCCTTCCAGCGCGAGGGCGACCGCGCGGGGGTCGCCGATGTCCCGGGCCACTGCCAGACCCTGTCGGTGCAGCTCGCGTGCCTGCTCTGGATCGCCGCGTAATTCGGCGATGAAGCCCAGCTCGGCGAGGCTGTGTGCGATGCCCGGCGCGTAGCCCACTTCTCGGTTCCAGTCGAGCGACACCCGTGTGTGCTTCTCGGCATCATCGAGCCGGCCCGCCCGTCGGGCCCCGATGCCGAGGCCCACTTCCGCGAAGACTCGGCCGAGCATGTGGCCCTGGCCGACCGATAGATCGCGGGCACGCTCGTGCAACAGGCGCGCTCGGGCCAGATCTCCGGCCAGCAAGGCGAGCCTGCCGAGCCCCGACAACATATCGGCCACCTGTGGCCACAGCCCGAGTTCTTCGGCCCGGCGCAGGCCGTCGCGACGCAGGCGCGTCGCTTCGGCGTAGTCGCCGATGATCTCGGATCTACGGGCAAGGAGGTCGGCGGCCCGAAGCTGCCCCCACCGATCACCGAGATCTGCGAAAAACTCGGCACTCTCACGCGCGTCACGAGCCATCGCCGCGATGTCCCCGCGCAGCAGGGCATGGTGCGCGGCGCTGCTCAACGCCGCGGCTACCCCCCAATCGTCCGCGGCCGCGCGGAACCCGGCCAGGGCGCGCTGCGCGAGCGTGTCGCTGATCGACTGGTCCCCACCGCCGAGCAGCACCTCCGCCAGCAGCCATTCGGTGAACGCGCGGCCCGCCGGATCGTTCACTCGGTCGAAACCGGCCAGCCCGGCGTCCACCAACGCAGCCCGGTCCGCATCGCTGCTGCTGAGCAGCATCAACGCGGAACGCCAGCCATTGGCCCGCGCCCACAGTGCCGAGCGGGAATCCCCGGGGGTGCTCAGCGCGACGTCGAGCAGTCGGACACCGTCGGTGAGTCGTCCACGCAGGAACCAGTACCAGGCCAGCGCGTCGACGAGTCGAAGCGCACCCTCGGAATTGCCGCTGCGCGCCGAATCTTCCACGGCGGAGCGCAGATTCGCGTATTCGGTATCGACCACCGCGAGCCACCTGCGCTGGTCGGCGCCGCGCAGCCGGTCACGCGCTCGTTCGGCGAGGGTTGTGTAGTACCCGTTGCGCACGTCACGGACCGGATCGGCCTCCCCGGCCTGGACCAGACGATCCGAGCAGTACAGCATGACCGACTCCGACAACCGATAGCGCGGTCCGTGCTCGGTGTCGGTCATCGCGACCAGTGACCGATCGACCAGGCGTGCGAGCAGGTCGGGGATCTGCCCTCGGGGCAGATCCCCGATCGCGCAGATATGCTCGGCCGCGGCCAGCCCGAAACTATCGGTGTGCACCGAAAGTCTTCGCAGCACAGCCTGCTCCGGCTCGATCAGCTGCTCCCAACTCCAGTCGATCATCGCGCGCAGCGTCCGTTGGCGACGGGGACCACCCCGATGTCCGACGACCAGCAGCTCGAATCGATCGTCCATCCGCGCGGCGAGTTCCCGGACCCCGAGCGCCCGCACCCGGGCGGCGGCAAGTTCCAGCGCCAGCGGGATGCCGTCCAGCCGACGACAGATGGTGGCTACGGCCGCGGCATTGCCCGCATCGATGGTGAAGCCGGGAGCCGCGGCGGCCGCTCGGGTGATGAACAATCGGACGGCGCTGAACTTCGGTAGCGCCTCGGCACCGGTATCCGCGGGCGAGTGCGGCAATTCGAGTGCCGCGACCGGATATACGGCTTCGCCGGATATACCGAGGGGTTCCTGGCTCGTGGCCAGCACACGCAGCCCGGGCACCGATCGCAGCAGCTGTTCGGTCAGTGCGGCGATCACGTCCACCAGATGCTCGCAGTTGTCCAGGACCAGCAGGACCCGTTTGCCGTCCAGCGCGGTGATGAGCTGTTCGACCGGTCCGGAGGCGGTCCGGCCGGCGTCGCGGATACCCAGCACCGCCTGCACCGCGTCCACGATGGTGCTGTGCGAGGCGGAGTTCCCGTCGATCCCGGCCAGCTCGACGAACCACACGCCGTCGGGGTGGTCGGCGATCAGGGCTCGGGCCGCCTCGACTCCCAATCGAGTCTTGCCGACGCCGCCGGGCCCGATGAGAGTGACCGATCGATGTTCGCGGACCAGCGCGCATACGTCGTGCGCCGCTTCGGCCCTGCCGATCAATTCGGTCAGTTGGCTGGGCAGGTTCGTCGCGGTGGTGGCAGGGCGGGGAGCGATCAGCGGGTCCTGCGCCAGGATCGCGCGCTGCACGGCGACGATCTCAGGGCTCGGATCGACACCGAGCTCGGTGCGGAGTCGCTCCCGTAGATCGGTGAAGCCGGCCAGTGCCTCACTCTGACGTCCGGCGCGGTACAACGCACGTAGGTGCGCTGCGCGTAATCGTTCGCGCAGCGGATGTTCGGCGACCACGGGGGCCAGTTCGCCGACCAGGCCGGCGTATTCGCCTGTTTCGAGCAGCGCTTCGGCCCGGGCTTCCACCGCGGACAGTCGGAGTTCGGTCAACCTGGCCACTTCGACCGCCGCGAACTCTTCGTCGGCGCTCTCGACGAACGCGCTGCCACGCCAGAGGTCGAGCGCGGCGCTCAGGGCGTCGGCCCGCGCCCGAGCATCCGTTCCGCCGGCCCCGAGCAACGACTCGAACCGGCCGGCGTCCACCGCATCGGCCGGGACATCCAAGCTGTAGCCCGCGGCCCGTGCCACGACCAGGGCGCGGGCGCTCGGCTCGGCGGCGGCGAGGGCCCGGCGCAGTTGCGACACCTTGACCTGTACCGCGGCCGACGGGTCACGGGGCGCCCGCTGCGGCCACAGGACGTCTACGAAGCGGTCCGTCGACACCGAACGCCCGCGGTGGACGAGGAGAACGGCGAGGACCGTGCGCACCTGCCCGGCGGGGATCGTGACCGGCTCACCCTGATCTGTCCACGCCATCAGCGGGCCGAGCACGCCGAACCTCATATCCGTGACGATACGGACTCGTATAGGGGGCGGGTAGGGCGGCTGTAGGAGAGCTGTAGGCCGGCCGGGCGAAGGTCGTGACCGTACAACGACGACAGCTGGAAAGGCGGATCCTATGCATACGACCGACTCGTTGCGGGTAGCGGTCATCATCGGCAGCACGCGGGCGCAGCGATTCGGCCCGACAGTGGCCGAATGGTTCCATGACCACGCGCTCGAGCACGGCGGGCTCGACCTGGATCTGATCGATCTCGTGGAGACCGGGCTGTCCGAGGTTCTGGGCGACCCCGACGACGCTGTGGAGGCCTTGGCGCCGCGCCTCGCCCAGGCCGACGCGTTCGTCATCGTCTCGCCCGAATACAACCGCGGCTATCCCGCCTCACTCAAAACCGCGATCGATTCCTACGTCGACGAGTGGAAGGCGAAGCCGGTCGGCATCGTGTCCTACGGCGGCGTCTCCGGCGGTCTCCGAGCCGCCGAACAGCTCCGCCAAGTGCTGGGCGAACTGCACGCTGTCACGATCCGCGACACCGTGAGCTTCCACTCGTGCTGGAACAAGTTCGACGACAGCGGCCGACCGCTGGATGTCGCCGGGGCGAGTGCCGCCGCGACGACACTGCTCAATCAACTCACCTGGTGGGCCCGCGCCCTGCGCACAGCCCGAACCGCGCAGCCGTATCCGTTCTGAGCCCGGAAGAAGACACCAATGCCGAAACGACCGGCGCCGGCCCTGGCCCTGCTGGCCTTCTCCAGCCTGATCACCTCGCTGGACTTCACGATCATCTACGTCGCCTTACCCGACATCGCCCGCGATGTCGGCTTCTCCGACCACTCCATGCAGTGGGTGGTCAGCGCCTACGCCATCTTCTTCGGCGGGCTGCTGCTGCTGGGCGGACGGTCCGCCGACCTGCTCGGCAGGCGGCGGATGTTCGTGCTCGGAATGGTGGTCTTCGGTGCCGCGTCCCTGCTGGGCGGCCTGGCCACCACCACGACCGCGTTGATCGCTGCCAGAGCGTTGCAGGGAATCGGCGCGGCAGTGCTGTTCCCCGCAACGTTGTCGCTGGTCAACACCATGTTCGAGGAGGGACGGCAGCGGATTCGGGCACTCGCGGTATGGGCGATGGCCGGTGCCGGCGGACTCAGCCTCGGCGCGTTGCTCGGCGGGGTGCTGACCAGTGCGTTCGGCTGGCAGGCCGTGTTCTTGATCAACGTCCCACTCGTCATCGCCGCAACGGCGGCGGCCTTACCGGTGCTGCACGCGGACGGGCCCCGCGATCGTGGGCGTTTCGACGTGCCCGGCGCACTCACCGGAACCGTGGGCATCACCCTGCTCGTGTTCACCGTGGCACAGGGGCCGGAATCCGGGTGGACCTCGACACCCGTCCTGGGCGGCGGCGTACTGGCGGTGGTGCTGTTGGCCTCGTTCCTGGTCATCGAGTCACGTAGTCCCAGCCCGCTCATGCCGTTGCGGCTGGTACGCACACTGGGCCCGGTGCTCGCCGTCATCTTCGTATTCGGCGCGACCATGCAGAACATCGTCTACTTCCTCACCCTGTTCCTGCAGAACGTGTGGCGATACAGCGCACCGGTCACCGGACTGGTGTTCCTGAGCCTTTCGCTGGTCATCGCGGTCGCGAACTTTGTCGCCGAGCGACTCATCGTCCGAATCGGCATCCGCACCACGCTGATCAGTGGTGTACTCCTCGGGGCGGTGGGCGGCGCGCTCCTGGCCGCGGGGATGATCGCCGACGGCTCCTACTGGACGATCCTGGCCGGGATTCTGGTCTACGGCGCGGGCATGGGCACCGTATTCCCGACGATGTTCGCCGCTGCCGGAACCGGTGTCGCCGAACACGAGCAGGGTAGCGCCGGTGGGATGGCCAACACCGCTATGCAGGTCGGCATCGGTGTGGGGCTGGCGGTGCTCGTCGGCATCGCGAATGCCGGTTCGGCGGGGCTGGACGGTGACGCATTGCGGCTCGCGAGCGCGGACGCGCTGCGCACCACGGTCTTCGTCGCGGCCGCGCTCACCTTCCTCGGTCTGCTCGCTGCGAGGCTGCTACCCCGAACGGTCGACGCGGAGAACGACACCACAGCAGGCGAAACGGTCGCGGCTGCCTGAACACCCCATCGGCGGCGCTGGTTCGGGCGGGCGCCGCCGACCGGCCGATTCCCACGGTGCGTGAGTCGCCGGTTGTGTTCGTGCGCAATCGATTCGATGAGAGAGCGGTGGCCTCCTGACCTCAAATCAGCGAATGCAATAATGCGTTTCACTCTGCTGGAGTTATGCGCATCAACTATTGTCAGTGACTGAACAAACCCTGTCCGATATGCGGTACGACCGAATCGAGAGCCGATCGTGTTTGAACAGAGTGTGATGCTGCCGGATGACATTCGTGTGGGGACGGTGGTGATCGCGGCCTCCCCGGGGCTGCCGACGGCGACCCAACTGCTGTGCAGCTTCCAGGGGACCCGGTTCGAGGATCACGAGGTGCTCCGTTCGGCTCGGGCGCTGGCCGTCCTGCACGGCCACCGGGTGGCCATGCGGGACGTACGCATGGTCGCCGAGGTCGACGACCGCCGCCGGGAACTGATCGAGGATATCGACGACTGGATCGGCTCGCGGTCCCCGTGTCACGACAGTGACGCGACGATCCACGCCGAAACACTCGGAACGGTGATCGATCGCATGGCCTGGGGGTGGGTGGACGCGAACCAGGTGGTCGAGATCGACGGAGCGCGGGATCATCAGGCCCGCAAACGCTGGCATCGACTAGCCGAGCTCATCGACGGTTACACGGAGTTGATCGGCGATCTTCTCCGGGGCGGGCGGCGGCTCCCCGACCGGGGGTGACGCCGCGCTCACGGCGCGCACTGTCGCCCTGAGCGATTCGCTGCACATCTCAGCGGTCGAGTACGGCCAGCATTCCCGAAACGGCTGCGGGCCAGGTGAACTGTTCGGCCCGCCGTCGCGCCGCGTCGCGCCGCTGCGCGGGTGGGCGGGCCAGGACATCGGTGATCGCGTCCGCGAAAGCCACCGGATCGTCTGCGGCGACCGCACCGCAGTCGGCAGTGAGGATATCGGCCAGCGCCGAGGATCTGCTGGCGACCACCGGGGTCCCCGCGGCCAGCGCTTCCAGCGCGGCCAGCCCGAAGGTTTCGTGCGGACCCGGAGCAAGTGAGATATCGGCGGTCGCCAGCAATCTGGCCACATTCGTCCGCTCGCTGATGAATCCGGTGAAATGCACCGCGGGCAGCCCACCCGAGAGAACCGGCAACAGCTTTGCCCGACGTTCGAGCGCGTCTCGTCGCGGGCCGTCACCCGCGACCACCAGGCGCGCGTCGACCCCGCCCCGGCGTAGTTCGGCGAGCGTCTCGATACTGCGGGCGGCGCGTTTCTCCACCGACAGCCGGCCGCAGTGCACCAGCAAGGGACGGCCCGGCACGCCGAGGTCGGCTCGTAGGCCGAGGTCGTGGCGGTGCGGACTGAACAGGTCCAGATCGACGCCCAGCGGGACCATCTCGACATTCGGGGCATCGATCCGCCGGAACTCCGCCTGCGCGAATTCGGTGGTACACACCACCATGTCGTATTCGGCGGCGGTGTGACGGTTGGCGATATCGGCGCAGCGCCGAGCTATCCGGTCGGGCATGATCTGCCCCAGCAGCCGGTCGAGGCGTTCATGGGAGATCATCACCCCGGCCACGTCCCGGCGGCGGGCCCAGCGTCCGAAACCACGCAGGGTCAGCCGGTCGGAGACCTCCAGGACATCTGGCCGCAGACCGTCGAGGACATCGGCGACCCGGCGTGGGCCCGCGGCCCGGTATCCGCCCGTCCACGGGATCCCGACCGCGGGCAGAGTGATGCGCAGGACTCCGCTCGGCAGGATCTCCTCATGGCGCCGTGGCCCGGGCACGATCAGCACGACTTCGTGTCCGGCCGCCACATACCCCGCACCGAGATGGTGCAGCGCGGTCCGCAACCCGCCCGAGCGTGGGCCGTAGAAATTCGCCAGTTGCACGATGCGCACATCGCCGATCGTGGCGCGGGCCGGATTACCACCGGAACCGTGGCGCTGAATTCGCGGTGAAGGGCGGATGTTATTCGGTCACCGGCGGGCTACGGGGCGGCCGGGCCCCGGCCCGCTCGCGGCAGGTCCAGGTTCAGCGGGATCCGGCCGAGGGCCAGATGTTCGCAGACCTCGTCGGCGGGCAGCGGGCGCGCGATGAGGAAGCCCTGAGCCCGGTAACAGCCCAGCCCGACGAGGGTGCGGGCCGCGACCGGGGTCTCGACCCCTTCACCGACCACCCCGAGACCGAACGACCCGGCCAGGCCGATGATCGACTTCACGATGGCCAGATCGTCGGTGCTGGCGCCGAGTCGCTGGACGAAACCGCGGTCGATCTTCACCGCGTCCACCGGCAACGCTTTGAGGTGTGAGAGCGAGGAGTAGCCGGTCCCGAAATCGTCGATGGCGATCTGCACGCCCATCCGCTTGAGCCCGCGCAACGTGACCTGGGTGCGAGCCAGATCCTGCACCACCACATGTTCGGTGATCTCGAGGCAGATCGAACTCCCGTCGATCCCGAAATGTCGCAGGATGTCCTCGATACGTTCCACGAAATCCAGGCTCACCAGCTGTACCGGCGACACGTTGATCCGCATGACCATATTCGCCGCCAGCCCCTGCCGCCGCCACTGCGCGAACTGCGCGCAGGCGGTGCGCAGTACCCAGCGGCCCAGTTCACCGGCGAGGTTGGTGGCCTCGGCGACGGTGACGAACGCGCCGGGCGGGAGCAGGCCTCGGGTCGGGTGCATCCAGCGGACCAGGGCCTCCACGGCGACGATCCGGCCGGTGCGCAGATCGACCTCGGGCTGATAGTGCAGGATCAGCGATCCGTCGGCCACCGCACTGCGCAGGTTCAGCTCCACATCGTCTTGGAGTTCGAACTGCGCGCGCATGGCGTCGGTGAACAGCGCCACCCCGTTGCCGCCGCCGGATTTGGCCGATAACAGGGCGTGGTCGGCGCGCCGCAGCACGTCGGCGACAGTGGTTTCACCGGGAATTCCGACCGCCACCCCTACGCTGGCGCCCCGGCTCACCGATTCGCCGCCCACGGTGACCCGGCGGCTGATCAATTCCTGGATCCGGGTCGCCTCGTGTTCGGCGGCGACGGTATCCATCGGTTTGGCGGGCACGATCACGAACTCGTCGCCGCCGAGGCGGGCGATCATATCGTTGGGATCCAAATTGTCGGTCAGTCGCTCGGACAAGGTCCGGATGAACTTGTCCCCGGCGGTATGGCCGAGGAAATCGTTGAGCGCCTTGAGCCGGTCCAGATCGAGGAAGAAGGCCGCGACCGGCCCGGGACTGCCCGCCTGCAACCGCTGTTCCATATGTTCCAGTAGCGCGCGGCGGTTGGCGAGGCCGGTCAGATCGTCGTGCAGGGCGATGAACCGCAGCTTCTCCTCGGCTTCCACCCGGGCCTGCAGTTGTGCGAACAGAGTGGCGATGGCCTTGAGGACATTCAACTCGCGGGTACTCCAGTCACGGTCGCCCACCTTGACGAAGCCGAGCAGGCCGGTGGATCTGCCCCGGGATACCAGCGGAACCGCCGCGGAGCTGATATCGCCCAGTCCGGACGCCGAATGGATGGTCTGTTGGTAGTCGGCGGCGCTGGCGGGGATGAGGAACGGCTCGGTGGCGTGCTCGAGCGATTTGAAGACCGAATCCGCCTGATCGAAATACACGATCTTGAGCGGATCCGGTTCCGGCACGTCCGGCCGGGGCGGCCATTCGGCCACCAGTACTGTGGACCGGTTCTTGGGATCGTTGTGCCGCAGGTAGCTGAAGTCCACATCGAAATAGTCGATCAGCATGGCCAGCACCTGCTCGGTCGCCGACACCATGGTCGCCGAATCGACGCCCATCAGCTCCGCGGCGACTTCGGTCACCAGCGAGTCGAGTGTCCGCCGAGGCACCTGATCTCCGATCACACTATCTGCGGCTATCCGCGCCCGGGATCGGGCGCCGTCGGCTCCGCACGCTGGCAGCCGCCGCGTAACTCAGGCGTAGTACCAGCGCCACGCTGTCCTGTTCCGGCACTTCCAGTATTTCCAGGAAACGACCCTGAAGTGTGGACAGTCTATCCGCGTATGCCGGGGAAAGTGCGTCCAGTTCGGTACGGGATCGAGAAAAAAGGAAGACCGGGGACATCGGCTGGACGGCCAGACCGGACCGTTGCGCCTGGATCCAGAGCCGCGCGACGGCGGCCCCGGCGCGGGCGTATCCGGTCAATGCCCCGGGCTCGGCCCAGGGATCGTCGGTGAAGGTCAGGGCCACGACGGCCGAGCTCGAGCGGACCCTGTCCCGGGCGTAGTCGCCCAGTGCGGCACCGGCCGACCAGCTGTGCAATCGGGCCATCACATCGGCGCGTCGCCCGATCTGCAGGGCGACCCGCTCGTCGGGTGCCAGTTCCAGCGAACGGGTGTCGATACCGTCGGTCAGGTCGTCGCCGGGCCAGCGCATCTCCGCGAACATCTCACGGTGCAGCAGCGGTGTGAGGTAACGGATCCGGTCCGATTCGGCCAGGACCGCGGCCATGGCCCGGATCCCCGGCGAATCGGCGACCGCCCGCATCCGGGCGCCCTCCGCCGCCGCGGCGGCGGCGAGCCCGGTCAGCACGGCGGCCGGGATCTGGCCGCCGTAGCCGAGTCGGCGATTGGTCTCGCGGGCGAGCGCGTAGGGGTAGTCCGCGGCCAGCACCGGGTCGGTGCCGGTACCGTGCCGGAGCACCGCGGTGAGCGGGGTGCGCTGCTGAGCGTCCTCGACGTACTCGTGGGGTCCGAGTACGTCGTAGGCCGCGGCCGCGACCCGGGCGTTGTACAGGGCGGCGCCCACCGCCACGGCACTGCCCCGGCAGCCGATATCCATGGCGGTGGTGTGTCGGGGTTCGAGAGCGATGCGGGTCTCCTGCGGCGTGGAGTGCAGCGACCACGGCTGGATGTTGCCGCCCGAGGGTGCGCGCTGCGCACAGACCAGGATGCGGTCGACGGTGGTGTCGGCCGGGTCGTCGGACTCGGGATCGGCCGGGTATTCGCCGGTATCGAGCTCGGGGTCGGCGAGCGCGTCGAGGGCCTGCTCCACGTCCACGCGGGTGCGGCCCGACCGCAGTGGGCGGCCCAGTCCGATACGCCGGATCGCCGTGGCGACACTGGCCGCGCCCAGCACCACATCACCGCTGAGCTGCGGCCAGCTGTTGAGGGTTTCGCCGACCTCTACGAGGCTGCCGGCCATCCGGGCCGACAGATCGCGGGCACCGAGCAGGCCGACGACATAGGGGGCCTTGTCGCGGGTGGACAGGCCGCGCAGTTGTTCGGCCGCGGTATCGCCGAGCAGACCGTGGAAGGGCACTCGGTCCGGTTCCAGGTCGAATCGCTCCACATCGAGCAGACCCCGATCACTGGTCTCCATGATCAGCGGCAGCCGGCGGCGGCGCGCCGATTCCCGGATGAGCAGTTTGATATCGAGGGAATCGCATTCCTCCACAACGATTCCCAGACCCTCGACGAATTCGTCTGCGGTTTCGGCGTCCACGCCGCCGCCGCGCACCTCCACGGGCAGAAATGGATCGAGTTCGGCGATCCGCCGGGCGGTGACGATGGCTTTGTTCACCGCGATATCGAACAGGGTGGCGGGCACCCGGTTGAGATTGGACAATTCGAGTTCATCGAAATCGGCGAGCCGCAGGGCGCCGCACACCCCCTCCTGCGCCAGGGTGTAGGCAATGGCGTGTCCCACGCTCTGGCCGACCACTCCGACGGTGACGGTGCTGAGCTTTTCCTGTTCGGCGCGGGTCAGCTTGTTGCGGTTGCGGTCCAGGCGAATCGCGCGGAAGGTCCGCGGCCCCGGCAGGACGAGCACGCTGCGCCGCCACGGGTAGTACACCCAGCGGTCGTCGGAGGCGCTCTCGCCGGTGTCAGGTGGATCGTTGAGCCGACCGAATTCCGCGGCCAGCAGGCCACGCAGATCGTTGAATTCGATATGCGGGGTGGCGCGCAGCCCCGCCAGGGCACGTTCATCGTCGGGATCGCTCGGGTCCAGGATCAGCGGCCGGTATTCCACCCCGAGATCTGCCTCACCGACCATATGCGTAGCACTCCTCCCCGCCGTGGCCCGGTAGCCGATGCGGTCGCCGTGACCTCGGCTCAGCTAATCCCATAGTGCGAAGTTCACCACGCATGAGCAGATACTGCAACTTGTCAGCAAATACGTGATAGGTCCTCGTGTCCCACCAGATCGGCAGGGTTCGATAGCGCTCGTCGGGGTAGGGAACCGGCGGGATCGACTGGGCCTGGACGCCCCCACTGGCGCTGTGTCGTCCGGTGGTGAAGGAGGCCACCGTGGCGAAGCCGTACCGGGCGCCGAGGATGCGGGGCGCGTGGGCCATGCAGCGTGAGATCGCCGCGGCCAGATCGTCGCGCCGCGGCGCGTCCCGAGCGACCCAGGCCGCACGGGATTCCACCACGCCGCGGGGAATGCGCCGGGCCATCATCAGTCCCAGATCCGCCGCGCCCGGCCGGCCGGCCCAGGGGGTGAGGGATCCGACCTCGGAAACCCAGATGTAGGGGCCCTGGACGCGCAGACCGCCCACCACCCGGTCGTGGGAGTCGGTGGCGGCGAAGAACAGTGCCGTGGACGCCCCGTCGAGCACGCCGTCGTAATCCAGTGTGGTCTCGTTGCCGAAGTGGCGGTAAGCGTCCCGCGCTCCGGCGAGGTATCGGTGCCAGAGGCCGGGGGAGCGATTGGGGGTGGCTACGCGGATGTCGTAGCCGGAGACGTTGTCGCGAAATCTCATAGTGCGGCCACGGCACGGGTCTTCCTGGCCGACTGCGATTGTTTCGACAGTCATGCAGTTCCTACTCTTTCGCCGCACGGTCCATGGGTTGTGCGGGATCTGTTGTCCAGCAGCCCGTCCGACGCCCCGGCTCGTCGGCGTGCCCTGTGCAGTATCCGTCATCGGAACACAATTGACCAGAACTCTGGTTAATCTTCCGAAAACCAGCCCTCGGTCGGGTTGTTATCGCAGGTCAGCCCGGATGAAGTAGGAATCTACCGTTACCACCAGACCGGTTGGTACTGAGTTAGTTACCGGTGGGCAACGAGTGGTTCGAGTAATCAGGGGGTGATGGAGATGAACAGTTCCACCGATTCCGAACCGTGCCAGATCTCGATCTCCTCGCGGTAGGCGCGGGTGATCTCCGCGGACGCGGTCGCGTCGTCGACCTGGGCCCAGACGTCCTCGACGGCATCGTGATAGTCGCCGTTGGGGACGAACCGGGCGTACACGCCCCTGGGGACCCGGACCAGGACATCACCGACCGGGGCTTCGCCCGGATCGGTGTACTCGAAGCACACCAGCGCGTTGTAGGTCCCGGTCGGCGTCCGGACGTACACGGTGTACATCGGCCGCTGGGAGTCCGCCGAGCCGGCGCCGGTGTCCAACCGCTCCCGTACCCGGTCCTTGAGGAACTCGATGAGCTCGCTGTTGCTGACTTTGAAGCTGGGGCGGACCTTCGGGAAGACGAGGCCGGCGTACACGGATTCACCGCGTACCACGATCGTGTAGGTCATCGCGGTTCGACCGCCAGATACAGGTCGATCTTGTAGGCGTGTGGGTAGAACTCGAAATCGCCGGAGAAGGTCCGGTTGATCTGGTTGTGTTCCTCCGCGTAGGCGATCTGTGTCCACAAGCTGGTCATGATCTGTGGAAAGTTGCCCACCGAGGAGAATCTCGCATAGGTGCCACGCGGTAGGCGGGCGACCAGGTGGCCGCGCGTGACCTCGTCGAAGGTCGTGCACCGATAACCGACGATCTGAGTGTTGTAGGTGCCCAGTTCCGTCGAGTAATCGGTATAGGCAGTGGCCAGCGGGCCGCCCAGCTCGTGGTGCAGTACCGAGGCCCAGGCGCCCTCGAGATCGCGGTCGTGCAACTCGCCGAGCGCACGCTTGGGGCTGCGTACCGGAAGTCCGGCCACCCACGTCTCGGCCCGCTCGACGAATTCAAACTGCATGGAACGACTCTTTCGAGATGTGTCCTGGTCGGCAAGCCGACCGAATGGTCGGCTGGATCCGCCATGCTATCAACCGGCGGCCGTGCCGGCCGGTTGCCCGCGTCCACCGTCGTGGCGCTGCCGCCCGGTGGTGGAGGCGGGTCGGCATCCGACGGAATGTGCCACGATCCGGAGAGCCGAGTTCGGCATTATACTTTGGTTCTCAAAGTTGGGAATCTTTCCGGTTATTGTTTCGCAATTCATCGCGGTGGGCCCGATCAGCCACTACCAGTTCAGCTGAACTTCATTCGGCGTCGATACCAATGCCAGCATGATCGGCAGACCAGATCGGCGGGCTGTGCCCGCACTCGTCGAGCGCGCGAAACGCGCATTCCGCTGACCGGAACGACGGCGATGAGCCTGTGGGGTGAACGCGGGACCAGCACATCGCGAACAGCAGCGGAATGGGGGCGTCGCTTCCTCTGGTGTCTCGCCGGACTTTTCGTACTGACCGTGCTGCCGGGCGCACTCGGGGCGGTGGCCGTCGCACAGGACGGCTCGACCGAGCTGACCCGGATAGACGGGGTCGCCTGGATGAACATCCAGGATTCGTTCGGCGTTTCCCTCGCCGACTACTCCTTCGCCAGCGACAAAGGAGGACTGCGCGACCCCGGCGCGACGGTGGTATGGACGATCGTGGGGCTGGAATTCGTCGGCTACATGATCATCGTGACCACCGCGATCTGGTTCATCGGCTTCGTCCTGAGCTTCGCCTGGCTGGACTTGTTCGCCGACGCGCTGCGCGGCACCGCTGACGCGTTCGCCGGCCAGCTCGGGACTCCGGCCGTCTTGATCACCGCGGCGACCATCGGCGCGTTCTTCGTCGCCTGGTTCATCGTGCGCGGTT
The DNA here is from genome assembly GCF_035956715.1 of Nocardia sp. NBC_01329. NCBI lineage: Bacteria > Bacillati > Actinomycetota > Actinomycetes > Mycobacteriales > Nocardiaceae > Nocardia > Nocardia sp. NBC_01329. The sequence goes on from NZ_CP108381.1 coordinate 82,590, forward strand.
TCCACGCCCGCGCCGTGATCCAGACGGTCACGATGCTGGCCGTGGCGGTATCGGGTCCGTTCTTCCTGGCCGATCCGCTGGCGGCCGCGCTGGGTTCGGACGGTCTACTCGCCAAGGGGCGCGACGTAGGGTTGGCCATCGCGTCCGGGCTGGACGGGTCGATCAATCAGAACCCGGATCTCGCGGTGAGCGCACTGCAGGGCGATATGGCCGACAACTTCGCGCGACGTCCGGTGCAGGTGTGGAACTTCGGTCATGTCGTCGACAACAACTCCTCGTGCGCCGCGGCATGGTCTTCCGGTGTGACCGCCGGCGACACCGATCGCACCCAGTACGCACTGGAAACCTGCGGGGACGCCGCCGCGGCTGCGGCTGCGGCGCATCCGAGCCTGGGCCAGATCGGCACCGGTCTACTGCTGCTGGTCTCCGCGGCCGTATTGCTGCTGTTCGCGGTGGTGCTGTCCTATCGGTTGATGCGGGCCGCGCTCGACGCGATCACGCAGGGGTTCATGGCTGTCTTCGGATTCGCCGCAGGCGGATTCGTCTTCGGGCCCACGCAGACCTTCCTGGTACGCAACCTGGTGAACTCCGGTATCGCCGCGGCCCGGATGAGTGCTTACACCGTGTTCATCGGGGTGTACCTGCTGTTTCTCGGCAACCTTTTCCAGCAGGCGCATGGGCAGGTACTCGCGGTCATCGTGATCGCGGCAGTGGTCGAAATCGTGGCGATCCTGCAGTTCGGGCGGCTGGCCGGCGGGTTGTCCCGCGGTTCGTACTGGATGAGCAACCGATTCTCGCTCGCGATCCAGGGCGCGCGCCCCGGATCCGGTGGCACCGCGCTCGGTATGGGCGGGGGTGGCGACAAGAGTTCCGGTGGTGGGTCGGGCATGAGCACGATCGCGAGTCTGGCCGCTCTGAACACGGTCAATTCCTCGCCGCTCACCGCGTGGCTCATCGGGCGAACCGTCAATCCACTGAGCCCCCTGGCATTCGCCAAGATGCGCAACGACCGGGTGAACGCGGCCACGGCGGCCAGCCGCTTGGAAGGGCACCAGTGGTCGGCGGCGGCCCGGCAGAACTGGCGATTGCTGGCGCGGCGGGAAGCCGACGAATGGGGCGGTATCCACACCGAACTCGGACTTGCCCGCGCGATCAAGTACCTCGGCAACAACCGGGTGCCGACCCTGCACCTAGCGGCCGTGCTGCTCGACGCCGGGGCGAGCAACGAGAGTGTGGATCAGGGGCTGCGGGCGCGATCGGTCCGCGACAATACAAAATCCCGCAACCCGTACGGTTTCGCTCCGCTACAGCAGGCTGTCGCCTCCGGCTACGGAGTGATCAACCACGCCGGGACCCCGGCACAGGCGGCCTTCGCCGCGCAGGCCGTCGCTGATGCCGACAGTCTGGCCCGGCATAGCCTGGCGCCCGCTCCCGGTGCACAGCTGAACCGCGAATTCATCGCGCGAGTAGAGCGGAACTGGGATTCCGACCGCGCGCTGCGGGCCGAGATCAGTCCCGACGAATGGAACTCGGTCGGCCGGCAGACTCGGGCCGCGATCGGCCACCGGGTGGCCACCGATCACTACGCGATCTCGCGCGCCTTCAATGACAATCCGACGCTCGCGAATCGGGACGCTCTCCTGACCTCGGTCGGGCGGCTGGCCAACCTGGACCATATGTTGCCCGAATTCGGCTTGGATCCCTGGAACATGTGATGGCGCGAGGACTCGAGCGCTCGCACTTCCGGGCACCGCCCCGGCCGGGGGGACAGCCGGATCGGTCCGGTTCAGCGCAGCGTTGTCGCCAGCCAGTGGGCGGTGAGCTCGGTGACCACCGCGCCGCTGCGATCGCTGAGATGGATCCTGTCTACGAACAGATCCGAGCCCCGGCTGTGGGCGACCTGATCCCAGGTGCGCCCGAACAGATAGTGCTGTGCGGCGGCGGCGAACGCGAGGGTGAAACCGAAGTCGTATCGCGCGCTCGGATCGGCGGGCTGCTGGACTAGTTCGGCGATCCGCTCATGTAGCGGGATGTAATCGATACCGGCGCCGGCGGCTGTTTCGGCGATGACCCGGTTGTATCCGGCCAGCCGCCGATTGGTTTCATCGTCGGGATCTTCGCCCAGTGGGGGCAGCGACATCAATGCCACATGGGCCGTGCCCACTGTGGTGATGCGCCCGACGATGGCGGTGAGGTTGTCCCGGTAGGTGTCCAGCGCGACGTCGTTGCGGACGTCGTTGGTGCCGACGAGGACGATGACCGCGTCCGGACGACAGTCCAGGACATCGGTTTCGAGCCGGTCGAGCAGGTCCGCGCTGGTGTTTCCGTTGACGCCGGCGTTGACGAAGCGGTGACCGCCGAATTCGTCCCGTTTCCGGAGCGCGCCGACCCAGTCCGCGCCGAGGATGCCCCTGGTCATGCTGGCGCCGGCCGCGACGACCACGGGCCCGCCGGAGGTTTCCGCGCCGCGGCAGGCCCGAGGCGGTGAGTCCACCGGCGACCGGAGAAAGGTGAGGTAGCCGACGGTGCCCGTGGCGCCGAGGGCGGCGGCGAGGGTGACGGCGAGAACGAGCAGCGCGCGTTTCCGGGCCGTGAACGGTCGCATATGAGGGCCTTTCGGAGTGGGGGTGCCGGTCGGGCCGTAGGCTGCTGCCGACAGCGCAGCCGGACGATCGGGAGTTCAGTATGGGGCGGATCGACCGCAGGAAATCGGTTCAGGACGCGAAAACGCTGATCACCGGCGCGGCCAGCGGTATCGGCCGGGCGACCGCACTGGCGACCGCGGCGCGCGGGGGGCGGCTCGTGCTCACCGATATCGATGCCGCCGGACTGGCCGATACGGTCGCCGAGATCGAACGGGCCGGTGGCACGGTGCTCATCGCCGAAGCGTTCGATATCACCGATTACGACTCCGTCGCCGGGTTCGCCACCCGCGTGCACGAGGAGTTCGGCGCCCTCGACGTGGTGATGAACGTCGCCGGGACCTCGGTATGGGGGACGGTCGACAGTCTGGAGATCCGGCACTGGCGGCGGATGATCGATATCAATCTGCTGGGGCCGATCAATATCATCGAGCGATTCGTCCCGCCGATGGTGCGAGCCGGTCGGGGCGGGGCGCTGGTGAACGTCTCCTCGGCCGCCGGTCTGCTGGCCCTGCCGTGGCACGCCGCCTACAGCGCCGCCAAATACGGGCTGCGCGGGTTGTCGGAGGTGCTGCGTTTCGAGCTGGCCGAGCACGGGATCTCGGTGCACGTGGTGACACCGGGCGCGGTCGCCACCCCGCTGGTGCGGTCGTTCGACCTGGTGGGTGTGGACAAGGAGCATCCACGGGTACAGAAGGTCGTCTCGCTGTTCACCCGGCACGCGGTGGCGCCGGAGAAGGTCGCCGCGGTGATCCTGAAGGGGATCGAACGCAACCGGTTCCTGGTGTACAGCTCCTTCGATATCCGTTTCGGGTACTGGTGGAAGCGGAAATTCGCCTTCCCGTACGAACTGCTGATGCGGCAGGCCAATCAGCAGTTCAGCACGCTGAAGCAGTCGGTGAACCGGGATCTGCCAGCGGCGAACACAACAGATTCGGGTTCTCCGCCGGCGAGTTGAACGTCTCGTCGGACCCGTTGTGGTCCGGCTCCGGGCAATCGAGCGTCTCGTCGGACCTGTCGTGGTCCGGCTCCGGGCAATTGAGATGCACGTCCAGTACACGCGCTCCGGGCCCTTCGGCGCCGAGCCTGTCGTACTCGTTCACCAGTTTGCAGCTACCCAGGGACAGGCAGCCGCAGCCGATGCATCCGGTGAGGTTGTCGCGCAGCCGGACCAGCTGGGTTATCCGATCGTCCAGGTCCTCGCGCCAGTCTGTGGACAGCGTCTCCCAATCGCGCCGGGTGGGTGTGCGACCTTCCGGCAAACGGTCCAGGGCGGCTCGGATATCGCTGAGTGGGATGCCGACTCGTTGCGAGATCCGGATGAACGCCACCCGGCGTAACGTCTCACGGGTGTAGCGCCGCTGATTTCCGCTGGTCCGGCGGCTGTTGATGAGGCCTTCGCGTTCGTAGAAATGCAGCGCGGACACGGCTACTCCACTACGCTCGGAAAGCTGGCCCGGGGTCAGCTCTTTGATCTTCCAATCCGCTGTCGGCATCGATACTCCTCCTTTATCTGAACCATACTTCAGGTTGCTGGAGGCCGGGGCGGAATCGGGGCAACTCCCCCGCGAACCGATGGGCGCCGCCGTGCCCGCGCTCCGTTCGCGCACTAGTGTCGGGACATGGGACCAGACGCCGTGCCCGATCCGATATCCGCCCGGGAGGAGAACCGGACCTACCCCGCCGCCTACGGGGTGACCAGTGAGGTCGGCGACCTGCGCGCGGTACTCCTGCACCGCCCCGGCGACGAGTTGCGCCGCCTCACCCCGCGTAACAACGATCAACTGCTGTTCGACGGAATTCCCTGGGTGGAACGCGCCCAGCAGGAACACGACCAATTCACGCAGGTACTGCGCGACCGTGGGGTCGAGGTCCTGCTGGTGGCCGATGTGCTCGCCGAAACGCTCGAGGTGAGCGGCGCCGCCCGTATCCAGGGTATCTCCGCCGCCGTACACGCCCGCCGCCTCGGGCACGCCCTTGCCGACGATCTGGCCGGCTACCTGCGCGGGGTCCCCGCACCCGAACTGGCGCGAATCCTCATGGCGGGGATGACCTTCGACGAACTACCCTTCGCCGCGGACAACACCTCGCTGGTCCGCCGGATGCACCAGGGCGGCGATTTCGTCATCGATCCGCTGCCGAACCTGCTCTTCACCCGCGACTCCTCGTTCTGGATCGGGCCCAAGGTCGCCATCACCGCGCTGGCGCTACCGGCCCGGGCCCGGGAGACCTCGCTCACCGATCTCGTCTACGCCTTCCACCCGCGGTTCCTCGGCGTCCGGCGGGCCTACGAGTCGCATACCGCGCCGATCGAAGGCGGCGATGTCCTGCTGCTGGCACCCGGTGTGGTGGCGGTCGGGGTGGGCGAGCGAACCTCCCCGGCGGGCGCGGAAGCGCTGGCGCGCAGCCTGTTCGACGACCGGCTGGCGCATACTGTGCTGGTGGTGCCGATCGCTCAGAACCGTGCCACGATGCACCTCGACACGGTGTGCACGATGGTCGATACCGACGCCGTCGTGATGTATCCGGGTGTGCGCGAAAGTCTCACGGCATACACGATCCGCCCCGACGAGAACTCCGACGGCTGTGTGGTCACCGGTCCCGACCCCTTCCTACCCGCCGCCGCAGCAGCCATGGGCATCGGCAAACTCCGGGTGATCGATACCGGACTCGACGGGGTCACCGCCGAACGGGAACAGTGGGACGACGGCAACAACACCCTGGCCCTGCGCCCGGGAGTGGTCGTCGCCTACGAACGCAACGAGATGACCAATGCCCGGCTCGAGGACTCCGGTATCGAAGTACTGCGTATCCCCGGATCGGAACTGGGCTCGGGCCGTGGCGGGCCACGCTGTCTGTCCTGCCCGCTTGCCCGGGATCCGGTATGAAATCAGGCCGGATGCGGTAAGAACGAGCCATGCTCGAGATCACGGTGTCCCACGATTCGGGCGTCCCGCCGTACGAACAACTGCGGCTCGCCGTCATAGCCAGGGTCCGGGCGGGTGAACTGGCCGCGGGCACCAAGATCCCCACGGTGCGGGCCCTGGCCGCGCAACTGGGCCTGGCTCCCAATACGGTGGCCCGCGCCTACCGCGAACTGGAACAGGACGGAGTCCTGGAAACCCGCGGCCGGCTGGGCTCTTTCATCGCCTCCTCCGGCGACCCCACCGCCGATGCCGCGGGTCGGGCCGCCTCGGAGTACATCGCGGCGATCCGGCGGCTGGGCCTCGGCGCCGACGCCGCGATCCACTTCGTCGAAGTAGCGCTGAACGCATCGTAGGGCCGGACCCCGTCGCGTCGGACGTCCGGGCGAGGTGCGCGCGTTATCGCCAGCTGGGGAGCCATAGGTGGTCCTGCCAGTTACCGGCTGTGATCGGGAGGCCGGTGAGGATCGGCCACAGCCAGATGAAGTTCGCGATCACCAGGCCCAGGTAGAGGCAGACCGCCAAGAGGCCCAAGCTGTGGCGTTCGCTCGGTTCGGCAGGGAGGAACATGCCGCCCGGTCCGCGGGCCACCGGGCGTCTGGCGGTGCCGAGTATGTCGCCCAGGACCAGCGCGACGGCCATCACCAGGAACGGCGCCAGGGTCACCGCGTAGAAGTAGTACATCTGCCGGTCCAGCGTAAGAAACCAGGGCAGCAGGGCCGCGCCGTAGGCGGTGAGGACGGCCGCGTACCGCCAGTCCCGGCGCACGATCCAGCGCCAGAAACCCCAGGCCAGCACCGGCAGCGAGACCCACCACAGGGCGGGGGTGCCGACCAGCATGACGGCCTTGACACATTCGGTCTGACCGCAGCCGGTCACGCCGTCATCGGCGTAGTAGTACAGCATCGGCCGCAACCCCATCGGCCAGGTCCAGGGTTTGGATTCCCACGGGTGATGGTTGCCGGCGGAATTGGTGAGCTCGGAATGGAAGGTGAGGGTGCGGGACTGGAAGTACCACAGTGACCGCATGGCGTCGGGCATCACCTGGGACCAGAAACCGCCGTCGCCGATACCGTCCTCTGGGGCCGACGGGTTACCGGTCATGTACCGGTACACAGCGGTTTCGCTGCGGAACCAGGCGGCATAACTCGCCAGATACACGCCCAGCGGGATCAGCACCAGCGCATACAGCGCGGGGCCCAGATCGCGGACGGCGGTGCCGTACACCGGTTTGCGGACACCGTAGGTGCGGCGCGCGAACAGGTCGAACAGGACGCTCATCAGCCCGAACGCGGCGATGAAATACAGCCCGGACCATTTGGTTCCGCAGGCCAGCCCCAGCAACACCCCGGCCCCGAATCGCCACCAGCGCACGCCCAGGCGCGGACCCCACGGAGTTTCGCCGATCCGGCCCTCGGCATCGGCTCTCGCGAGCCGTGCGCGCATCTGGTCACGGTCGACGATCAGACAGCCGAAGGCGGCGGTGACGAAAACGGTGATGAAGATATCGAGCATCCCGATCCGCGACGATACGAATGTCGTCCCGTCCGCGATCAGCATGATCCCGGCCAGGGCGCCCAACATCGTGGAGCGCGTCATCCGCCGCACGATCCGGATGACCAGCAGGATCAGTACGGTTCCGGCGAGCGCGGCGGAGAACCGCCAGCCCCAGCCGTTGTATCCGAACAGCGCTTCCCCGACGGCGATCATCTGCTTGCCGACCGGCGGATGCACCACCAGCCCATAACCGGGGTTGTCCTCGATCCCGCCGGTGAGGAACTGCCAGCCCTGCGGCGCGTAGTGCTTCTCGTCGAAAACCGGTGTACCCGCGTCGGTCGGATAGTTGAGCATGGTGAAACGGGTGATGGCCGCGATCACCGTAAGGAAAAGGGTGACCACCCAGCCGCGCGCGGTGTCGGTGGGACCGAAGTCGGGTGCGGGCCGCAGTGGCGCCGGGCTCGACCAGGTGCGCGGCGGCCGCCAGGCCGGACTGCGGCGCGATTCGGTCAGCTGGGTCACGCTCCGAGCTTATGTGTCATAGCCCCGGCTCCAGCGTGGTGGGGTCAGGCCCTCGGACGTCGGATGCCGACGTAACCTGTACGAGTCGAGTCCTTCCGAGATACCTCGACGCCCGCGCGCGCCGGCGCGCCGAAGATACAGAGGCCCGGCCGGGCCGGGTAGGAGCGTGGTGACCGACGGCGGGCTGATACTGGCGGCGACACCGCTGGGCGCGATCGGGGATGCTTCGCTGCGGCTGCGGGACGCACTCGGCAGCGCCGATATCGTCGCGGCCGAGGACACTCGGCGCACCCGGTCGCTGGCGGATGCGCTCGGCGTGGAGATCCGGGGGCGGGTGGTCAGCTTCTACGACCATGTCGAGGAGGCGCGGATTCCGGCGCTGCTGACCGAGATCGCGGAGGGCCGCAGTGTCCTGCTGGTCACCGATGCCGGTATGCCGTCGGTGAGCGATCCCGGGTACCGGTTGGTGGCGGCGTGCGCGGAGCGTGGGCTGCCGGTGACCTGTCTGCCCGGTCCATCGGCGGTGACCACGGCGCTGGCGCTTTCGGCGCTACCGGTGGACCGGTTCTGTTTCGACGGTTTCGCACCCCGGAAATCGGGCCGCCGCAAAGAGTGGCTGGGAACTCTCGTGGGGGAGAAGCGGGCGTGTGTCTTCTTCGAGGCGCCGCACCGGTTGGCGGACTGCCTGGCCGATGCCGTGGAGGTGCTGGGCGGTGACCGCCGGGCAGCGGTATGCCGGGAACTCACCAAGACCTACGAAGAGGTGGTTCGCGGCACCCTCGCCGAGCTCGCCGAATGGGCGGTGGACGGGGCGCGCGGCGAGATCACTGTGGTGCTCGCGGGCGCCTCGGCCACCGTGATCGATCCGGACGATCTGGTGGCGCAGGTGGAGGAACGCGCCGCGGCGGGCCTGCGTCTCAAAGACGCGAGCGCGGAGATCGCTGAGGTCGCCGGGGTTTCCCGCCGGGAACTCTACGATGCCGTGCTGGCTGCCCGCCGCGCCGCGATGGACTGAATCCGGCCGGATCAGTCGTCGGTTTTCGGCTCCACGTAGCGCGGGAACACCGGTTCGGGGGCCGGCAGCGCGACGCCGGGAACCAGTGGGATGGCGATCGCGGCGAATTCGCGGTCCTGCTGGGCGAGCAGGTCCAGGATCCGTGCGGCCGATCCCGGTAGCACCGGCTGGACCAGGATAGCCACGATCCGGACGACCTCGAGGGTGACGTAGAGGACCGTCGCCATTCGGGCGAGATCGGCGTCGGTACCCGATTTGCGCAGTGCCCACGGTGCCTGGGCGCTGAAGTAGCGGTTGGTCTCGCCGAGGGTCAGCCAGATCTGTTCGAGCGCCAGATGCATCTGCTGGACATCGAATTCGGCCCGGCAGCGTTCCAGCAGCCCGTTCGCGCGGTCGAGCAGCGCCCGGTCTGCCGCGGTGAACTCACCCGGAGTGGGGACGGCCGCACCGCAGTTCTTGGCGACCATGGTCAGGCTGCGCTGCACCAGGTTGCCGAATTCGTTGGCGAGGTCGGCGTTGATCCGGGAGACGATCGCCTCGTGGCTGTAGCTGCCGTCCTGTCCGTAGGAGATCTCGCGCAGCAGGAAGAATCGCACCGCGTCGAGCCCGTAGGTGTCGACCAGGTCGAGCGGGTCGACCACATTGCCGACCGATTTCGACATCTTCTCGCCCTTGTTGTACAGGAACCCGTGTACGAAGACGCGGCGTGGCAGTTCGATGCCGGCCGACATCAGGAACGCCGGCCAGTACACGGTGTGGAAACGGGTGATGTCCTTACCGATGATGTGCACATCGGCGGGCCAGAACTTCTGGTACGCAGCCGAATCGGTGTCCGGGAAACCGACACCGGTGAGGTAGTTGGTGAGCGCGTCCACCCAGACGTACATCACATGGTCGGGATGGCCCGGGACGGGCACACCCCAGTCGAAGGTGGTCCGCGAGATCGAGAGGTCCTTGAGACCGGCCTTCACATAGCTCACGATCTCGTTGCGGCGGGTCGCCGGGGCGATGAACTCCGGGTGCTCGTCGTAGAGCGCGAGCAGTTTGTCCTGGTAAGCCGAGAGCCGGAAGAAGAAGTTGGACTCCTCGGTCCAGGTGACCGGGGTTTTCGTATCGGTGGAGATACGGCTGCCGTCGTCGAGCAGCGTGGTCTCCTCCTCGGTGTAGAACGCCTCGTCGCGTACCGAGTACCAGCCCGAGTAGTTGTCGAGGTAGATATCGCCGTTGTCCAGCATCCGCTGCCAGATGGCGGCACTGGCGACCTGATGGTCGGTGTCGGTGGTGCGGATGAAGCGGTCGAAGGAGACGTCGAGGGCTTTGTCCATCCGCTCGAACACATCGGAATTACGGGCGGCCAGTTCCTCCACCGGGATGTTCTCGGCGGCGGCGGTCTGCTGCATCTTCTGACCGTGCTCGTCGGTACCGGTCATGAAGAACACGTCGTACCCGTCGAGCCGCTTGAATCGGGCGAGCGCGTCCGAGGAGATGTACTCGTAGGCGTGTCCGATATGCGGCGCACCGTTGGGGTACGCGATGGCCGTGGTCAGGTAGAAGGCGGGACGATCGACTGCGCTCATGGTCCGTCGATTCCATCATGAGGACCGCAGTGCACTCGACTCGACTGCGTGTTCATGCCATCAGAGGCTACTGGCAGGGCCTCGCCGACCGGAATCGAATCGGCCGGACGCCCGCCTCGGGGCGCCGGACGGCCGAACTGCCACGCCGCGGTGCCGGGGCGGGGTCTCTACTGTGGTGGCGTGCCTCTTCTCGATCGTGTGCGTGCGCCCCGGTCCGCCCGCGGGGCGGCCCTCGTTCTGTTCGCCGGTCCACTCGCCCTCCGGGGGGCGGGCCGATGACCTCGAAACGTCCCGCGCCTCCGCTGCCCGAACCGCTGATACCGCTGGTGGACGCGCATACCCATCTCGACGCCTGTGGCGCCACCGATGCGGCCTCGGTCACAGAGATGCTCGACCGGGCGGCCGCGGCCGGAGTCGGCCGGGTGGTGACGGTCGCCGACGATCTGGACGCCGCGCGCTGGGCGGTGCGCGCGGCCGGTTGGGACGACCGGGTGTACGCGGCGGTCGCGCTGCATCCGACTCGGGCGAACGCTCTCGACGACGCTGCGCGGACCGAGTTGGAGAAACTGGCCGTGGATCCGCGGGTGGTGGCGGTCGGCGAGACCGGGCTGGACTACTACTGGCCGGGGAAGCTCGAGGGGTGCGCGGATATCGAAACCCAGATCGAGGGTTTCCGCTGGCATATCGACCTGGCCAAGCGAATCGGTAAACCGTTGATGATCCACAACCGGGAGGCCGATCACGACCTGCTGACCGTCCTGCTGGACGAGGGCGCGCCGGAGACAGTGATCTTCCACTGTTTCTCGTCGGATGCGAATATGGCGGTCTCGTGTGTGGCCGAGGGGTATGTCCTGAGCTTTTCCGGCACGTCGAGCTTCAAGAACGCGCACGAATTGCGGGAGGCGGTAAAGGTGGTGCCCGACGATCAGCTGCTGTTCGAGACCGATGCGCCGTACCTGACTCCGCACCCGTACCGGGGCGCGCCCAACGAGCCGTACTGCCTGCCCTACACCGTGCGCGCGGTGGCCGAGATCCGTGGTCAGGATCCGGGTGAACTGGCCGAGATCAGTACAGCGAACGCGCGCCGTGTATATCGATTCGGGCGCGGCTGAACCCTGTTGATCTTGAGTGACTCGAATCACATATCCGCGAGCGAATGTCTCGTCGACCTGGGGTGCCGACTCGGGTGTGCGATGTGAAGGATCAGCGGGTCGGTTCGTAGCGGTTGTGGGGCGGCACGGGCGTCGTTATCGTCCTGTGACCGTGCCACCCTTTGCGAGGATCAACTCCTCACGCTCGCCGCTGCTGTACCTGGTCATCGCCGCTGTGCTGCTGACCCTGATCGCCGGTGCCGGTGCGGCGATCGCCACCCACGACGCCGGCAGCGATCGGGCGCACTCCGCGCCGGCCGGTATTTCGTATTCGCTGGATATCGACGCGGCCTGATCTCGCGTCCGCACCGGGTTGGTAGGTTCTCCCGGTGTCCGATGCCGAGATGATGGTGCGTGGCCAGGCCGCTCTGCTCGGCCCCACGCAAGTGCGCGAACTGGCCGAGCAGTTGGGGGTACGCCCGACCAAACAGCTCGGGCAGAACTTCGTGCACGATGCCAACACCGTCCGGCGGATCGTGACCGCGGCCGGAGTCGGGCGGGCGGATACCGTGCTCGAGGTGGGGCCCGGGCTCGGTTCACTGACCTTGGCCCTACTGGATGTGGTGGACGCCGTGCTGGCGGTGGAGATCGACCCGGTGCTGGCCGGACATTTGCCCGCGACGGTGCGGGATCGGGCCGGAGAGTTGGCGTCTCGGCTGACCGTGATCCCGGGTGACGCACTACGGATCGGGTCGGACGCGCTATCGGTGCCGCCCACCGCGTTGGTCGCGAATCTGCCGTACAACGTGGCTGTACCGGTCCTGCTGCATCTGCTCGCCGAGTTCCCGAGTATCGCCACCGCGCTGGTGATGGTGCAGGCCGAGGTGGCCGACCGGCTCGCTGCGAAACCGGGAAGCCGGGTGTACGGGGTGCCGAGCGTGAAAGCGGGCTTCTACGGAACCGTGCGCAAGGCGGGCGCGGTGGGTCGCCACGTGTTCTGGCCGGTTCCGCAGGTGGAATCGGGTCTCGTACGTATCGATCGGTTCGCCGAATCGCCGTGGCCGGTCGATGTGGCGCATCGGCGGCGAGTTTTCGAAGTGGTCGACCTGGCGTTCGCGCAGCGCAGGAAAACGCTGCGGGCCGCCCTGGCCGGATGGGCGGGTAGCCCGGCGGAGGCCGAACGCCGGCTGCTCGCGGCCGGTATCGCACCGACCGCCCGCGGGGAGACTCTGGATACCGCGGCGTTCGTCCGTCTCGCCGCGCAGTCCTGAACGGGTCCCGGCTCGGAACGTGTCGGGGAACCGGGTGGTGTAACGGCTTGTCGCCCATGGTCTGTGGGCAATTCCCGTTTTCGCCGTCGCGGCAACGCCGAAGGCCCGCGCGTTCGCGCGGGCCTCGTGGTAGCTCGGCCTCGATTCACCGATCTGGCGTTGGGCCGGTTCGCGTGTGAACCGAAATGTTGTGGGCGCTGGTCGCCCAGCAATGCTCCATAAGGCTTTCGGTGCGGACCGGCTCGGTCGATGGGAAGATCTCTGGCTACCGAATTCGTGATTTTCGCGGGCCGGTCGGTTCGTCCGGGTAGCCCGCAGCGTTTCGCGAGGCCGCGGGGTGAACCGCGCCGTCTCCCGAAACTAGCGTGTAATGATCCATTTACCGCTCGCTGTCTGCTTGCAGTAATACGTCATCGGCGGGGCGTCGTATGTCCCATTTCGTGTCTTTTCCGCAATCGCGTTCCAGCACTGCTCCGAGGTGTCGTATGTCCCATCCGCTTCGGTTGCGCCCGCGACGCCCGAAAGCTGGACTGCGATACCCGCTGCGGCCGCTCCGATGAAAAGGGCGGCTGAAATCTTCTTCTTCATTTTCATCCTCGTGGTTCGATGGCGCGGATCGGCAAAGCCGGTCGACTCGATTCCCCCCTCCGCACCGATAGTGTTCGGTTGAACTACTGAATTGGATGCGGCGGAACAGCTTCCGGTTCCAATGAGTGATTCAGGTCACAATTTTCGGCGAAGTGAACGCTCCGCACGTCCTTGTGGAGCGGTCCGCGCGCGGGCCTTCGTCATGGAGCTCTCGAACGTGTTGGAGGCCCGGTGCTGCAACAGTGTGTCGTACAAGGTGTTCGGCGCGCACCTCCTCGTGGCTGACGAGGTGCGGGCGATCGGCACGACACTATGAACTCGAGGCCGCCCGCCGGTCGGCGGGCGGCCTCGATCGCTGAACGGCCGGGTTCCCTGACGCTCAGTCGGCGATCTCGTAGCCCGCCTCGTCCACCGCTGCCGCGATATCGGCATCGGAGACGGGGGTGCTGCCCACGACGACGACCCGGCCGGACGCGAGGTCCACATCGACGCTGGTGACACCGTCGATCTTCCCGATCTCCGTTTGTACCGACTGGACGCAGTGTCCGCAGGTCATGCCGGTGACGGTGTAGGTGCTGGTCGTGGCCATGGCGTCTCCTTTGTGCTCGTCGCCCGTCCTGGGGACGGTACCGTCACTATACCCCCGGGGGGTAAACGGACGCAATGAGGTCACGCCGCGAGGAGCGTGACTCCGCCTTCGCTGCGGCCGTGCGCGGGCTATAGATGGGCTTCGCCCAGCTGTGCCTACTAGGCTGGGTCACCGTGCTGTCCGTTGTGCCCAGTCCCGTCACCGTACGGGCTCCTTCGAAGGTGAACCTCCATCTGGGAGTAGGTGACCTGCGCGCCGACGGCTACCACGAGCTCACCACCGTTTTCCAGGCACTCTCGCTCGCCGACGACCTGGAGATCACCCCCGCCACCTCGCTCACCCTGCGGGTCACCGGGGAAGGCGCCGCCGAAGTACCCACCGATCGGACCAACCTGGTGTGGAAGGCCGCGGTGCGGCTCGCCCAGCTGGCCGGGCGTGCGCCGCTGGTGGAGATCACCATCGACAAAGGCATCCCGGTGGCGGGGGGGATGGCCGGTGGTAGCGCCGACGCGGCCGCTGCCCTGGTCGGGCTGAACGAGCTGTGGGAACTCGGGATGAACCGCGACGAACTCGCCGCCGTGGGCGCCGAACTCGGTAGCGACGTGCCCTTCGCGCTGCACGGCGGCACCGCACTGGGGACCGGGCGTGGCGAACGCCTGCTACCGGTGCTGTCGCGCAACGCCTTCCATTGGGTGCTGGCGCTGGCCAAGGGGGGCCTGTCCACCCCGGAAGTCTTCACCGAGCTCGACCGCTTGCGAGTCCAGGGGGATCCGCCCAGGCTCCGCGAACCCCAGGAGATCATGCAGGCGCTGGCCTCGGGGGACGCGAAACAACTCGCGCCACTGCTCGGCAACGACCTGCAGGCCGCCGCCGTCTCGCTGCGACCTGATCTGCGCCGCGCCCTGCGCGCCGGAGTGGAGGTCGGCGCGCTGGCCGGAGTGGTCTCCGGTTCCGGCCCGACCTGTGCGTTCCTGTGCGAATCGGCGGAATCGGCGGTCGAGGTCGCGGCGGAACTGTCCGGCGCGGGCGTGGCCCGCAGCGTGCGCACGGCCACCGGACCGGTGCCCGGCGCGCGGGTGACGAGTCACGAGGAGCCGCATCCGCCGGTGCCGGACCCGGGGCCCGGCCCACGCCGCGCTTGATCGGCGGATCACCCGTACCTCCGCCTTCGCTGCGGCCATGCACAGGGCTGCGGATGGGCTACGCCCAACAGTGCCTATTAGGCGTACCTCCGCCTTCGCTGCGGCCATGCGCGGGCTGCGGATGGGCTACGCCCAACAGTGCCTATTAGGCTGGCCGGGGCCCCGTACAGGCGTGGCCGGCAGCTGTAGGCGGAAGGATCCATGTCCAACCTGATCAACCTCGAACAGGTCAGCAAGAGTTTCGGGGTCACTCCGCTGCTCGACGCGGTATCGCTGGGCGTGCATTCCGGCGACCGGATCGGGGTCGTGGGCCTCAACGGGGGCGGTAAGACCACCCTGCTGGAAGTGCTGACCGGGATCGAGGGGCCCGACAGCGGCCGGGTCAGCCGCGTCGGCGGGTTGCGGATGGCCGTGGTCACCCAGCGCGGAGTCCTGCCCGAGGGCGCGACCATCGGTGAAGTGGTGCTGGCCGGTCTGGCCGACGACGCGCCCACCGGCGATCTCGCCGAACACGAATGGGCCGCCGATCCGCGGATCCGGTCGGTGCTCGACGGTATCGGCATCGCCGACCTGGGGCTGGGTACATCGGTCACCAATCTTTCCGGCGGTGAACGCCGCCGGGTCGCGCTGGCCGCCGCGCTGGTGCGTGAACTGGACCTGCTGGTACTCGACGAACCCACCAACCACCTCGATGTCGAGGGGGTGGAGTGGCTGGCCGAGCATCTGCTGGCCCGGCGCAGCGCGCTCGTCGTCGTCACCCACGACCGCTGGTTCCTGGACACTGTCGCGACCCGAACCTGGGAGGTCGTCGGCGGCCGGGTGGAAACCTACGAGGGCGGCTACGGCGATTGGATCTTCGCGCGCGCCGAACGCGCCCGCCAGGCGGATGCCACCGAGGCTCGGCGCCGCAACCTCGCCCGTAAGGAACTCGCGTGGCTGCGTCGCGGCCCGCAGGCCCGGACCTCCAAACCGCGCTACCGGGTCGAGGCCGCCGAGGCGCTGATCGCCGACGTGCCGCCGCCGCGCGATTCGGTCTCGCTGGCCGCGTTCGCCAAGAAGCGGCTGGGTCGCGTGGTGATCGAACTCGAGGACGCCACCCTCACCACGCCGGACGGTCGTGAACTGGTGCGCGATCTCACCTGGCAGTTGGCCCCCGGGGAACGGGTCGGTCTGGTCGGGGTGAACGGGTCGGGAAAGACCACGCTCTTGCGGGTGCTGGCCGGTGATACCGACCCGGTGACCGGTAAGCGGGTACAGGGCCAGACTGTGCGGATCGGCTGGTTGCGGCAGGAACTCGACGATCTCCCGACCGATATGCGGGTACTCGAGGCCGTCCAGCAGATCGCTATGCGCATCACATTGGGCGAGGGCAGCAAAGCGCTCGACCTGTCGGCCGGGCAGCTCGCCGAACGGCTCGGATTCACCCCGGCCCGCCAGCGCACCCCGGTACGGGATCTGTCGGGCGGGGAACGACGCCGGCTGCAGCTGACCCGCATCTTGATGGCAGAGCCCAATGTGCTGTTACTGGACGAGCCCACCAACGACCTCGATATCGACACTCTGCAGCAGTTGGAGGATCTGCTGGACAACTGGGCCGGGACCCTGGTGGTGATCAGTCACGACCGCTACCTCGTCGAGCGGATCTGCGATACCACCTGGGCGCTGTTCGGCGACGGCGCTCTCACCAACCTGCCAGGTGGGATCACCCAATACCTGCGTCGCCGCGCCGAACTGTCGGCCGGCTCGTCGGCAGCCCCACAATCCGGCCCGCAAACGGCCACGTCGCAAACGGATTCCGCGGCCTACCGCGCCGCCCGCAAGGAACTCACCCGCCTGGAACGCACCATCGACAAACTGGGCGAGCGGGCGACGGTGCTACACGCAGCGCTGGCCGATGCCGCGACCGAACCGGACAAATTGATGACCCTGGGCGCCGACCTCAAGGATGTGCAGGCGCAGAAGGAAGCTGCCGAGGAACGCTGGATGGAACTCGCCGACGAAGTGTGACGCGCCGGCCGACGGTCAGTGGTTCTCGGCCGTCGGTCCGACTTCGCCGGTGATCGGCAGGCTGGCCTGGACGAACTCCTCGCCGAATACGGTGAGCGCGATACCGCGGTGCTGGAATTTGCCGCGACCACCGGCCTGTTTCAACAGTTCGATCGCGGGTGCCTGGGCCTCCAGGAGTTGATAGCGCTCGGGTGCGCCCACCGGATCGGGCAGTAGTTCGATCACGCCGATCCGGCGCAGATTGGTCAGGTAGCGCTGGATCCGCTCGGGATGCCGGAGTCCGGCGTGTTCACCGATCATGCTCACCCCGATCTCGGCTGTGCCGGACGCCTGTTCCGCCTTGCGGCTGCTGCGCCGCGCCCGGCGGCCGCCACGTACGGTCACCGCCGGCTGGGGGCCGTCGAGCCGCAGCAACCGCAGGATGCGGGCTTCGTCGGAGGTGAGTTCGGCCAGGATCCGGGCGAACGCCGGATGGCCCTCGTCGGCGGCGCGGGGACTGGCGGCCAAGCGCAGCAGGGCGGCGCCCTGTTCCCGCAACGATCGTTCGGTCGGGGATTCCGCTCGTGGTTCGGCTGCCGGGACACCGAGCGCCCGGCGTAGTGCCCCCTGCATCTGCTGGACCGCCTCGTCGCGGATCTCGGCCGGGGGGAGTCCGGCCATACTGCCGCGAACCACGGTTTCGGTGACATCGAGGGCGGTGTGCACACCCCAGCGCGTCGTTCCCGATACCGCGGATGCCGCGACCCGCGCGACGCCGCTCACCGCGCGGATCGTCGCGGCGGGGCCACCGGGCCGCCCGGGCTCGCCGCTGTCCCGCGATTCTCGGTTCACAGCCATGTGGTCGCCACCCCCGTTCCGAAGACCAGGATATGCGCGTATCCGGCGAACAGTCCCAGTACGCCGCCGTGCACGAACAGCAGCCATTCGTCCTGTTTGATCGCCGCCCGCAGCATATCGACGAAATCGTTCGGCGACAGTTCGGACATCTGCTTGGCGATATAGGCGCTGATCTGCTTACCCTGCCGCACGTTGAAATCCTGGTCGGAGAACGCCAGTGGGGCGATCGCCATCGCCTCGGAGGTCAGGGTCCGGGTCAGCGACTGGTATTCGCGGCTGCCGAGCACCAGTTTCACCGCGCCCCGGGCCGGGCCCATCGCCCGGTCGGCCGCGGGGCGCAAGGTGTCCTCCAGCATCTGCAGGGTGCGGTCGGATTTCGGGCCGTTCAGCAGTTCGTCCCCGATATTGGCCAGCGTCATGACCTGGGTGGACACCAGCTCGGCGTAGCCGGTGGTGATCTCGCCCTGGCGTTTGATCAGCAGACCCTGCCGCCACGGGCACCACCACTTCGGTTCGGCGGGCGCGAAGATCATGTTCAGACCGACCCAGTTGACCACCCAGCCGATGATCACGCCACCTATCGGCAGGACAGCGAGGGTCGGCCATCCGGTCAGGTGCAGGATGCCCACCAATACGACACCCATCGGCGCGCCGAAGTACAGACCGAAGTTCTGCATGAATCGCAATTCCTTGGCGCCCAGCACTTGGAACAATTGATTGAGCAGCTGCGGACGGGACTGGAAATATCGGATCACCATCTGTTTGACATCGAGCAACTGGTCGATGTTCGCGCCGAGTTCCGCGGTGAGTTCACGCAGAATATCCGGTAGTTGCCCGCGAACCCGCTCGTGGACCAACTCCCGGACCTGTATCGGCAGGTTGTACCAGAGCTGCGGATGTTCGCGGCGCAGGATTGTCTCGACGATATCGCGGATCTGTGTCTCCGCGGTCACCGCGAGGTGTTCGGCGAGCGCGTCCGGCTCCAGTTCCCGATAGAAGTCGGCGACACTACCGAGTTTCGAAAGTCCTTTGTCCACCGCGATACTGGCCATCTTGTCGGCGCGCGAGGGCACGATGCCCTGCCAGCCGAAGCGGCCGTCGTCGCTGAGCAGCGGCAAGATCTGGATCCGCTTGGGCAGGTACGGGTACAGGTACCGCAGGCCGGGCACCCGGACACCGTGGAATGCGATCGGCCGGAACAACATCAGCACACCGGTCCAGTTGGTGATGTAGCCGATGACTCCGGTGAACAGAGGAATGGTCAGCAATTCCAGGAGGATCGTCGGGTGCACCCCGAACACACTCTCCAACACGACACCCTCCTGCTCCGGTGATCGCAGCCTCACCGGGACCCTCAAATTAGCACCACTGCCGGAGGGCGTCCGCGTTGCGGCGGCCGTCCCACCGGCAGCGCGTTCGGGCCCGGCACATCAGGCGTACCTCCGCCCTCGCTCCGGCCGTGCGCGGTCTATCGATGGGCTCGGCCCAGCTGCGCCTCACCAGTGTCTCAGACGTGAGTCGGATTCATGGTCCGGCGGAGGGCGATCGCGGCGAATGGGCAATAATCGATGAGCGGATTCGTTCATCTGGCGATATCGGAGTAGACGTGGCAGACGACAGGACCGGACAGGAGTTTCCCCGAACCGGTTCCCGAGCCGTGCGACGCAGCGCGTCCCCGGGCGCCGTACGGGGGTCGACCCCGGCGACGGCACGCGGTTCCTCGTCCGATGGCGCGGGGTCCGAGGGCGCGGGGTCCGGCGGCGCGCGCGTTTCCGCCGCCGACGTCGAACGCCGGCCGCCGTCGAGCGTGGAACGCAGCTCCGATGTCGAGCAGCGGCAGATCAGCAACGAGGCCCGGCTCATCCGCGGAGTGTTCCGGGCGGCGGGTCTGGCCGCGGGCAGTGTGGTGCGCGGAGGCCAGTGGGCGGCGGAAACCTCCTACGAGGTGACCCGGGAGATCACTCAGGCCGCGCTGGACGGGGAATCGTCGGCCGAGATCGCCGAACGGACCGGTAACGCGCTGCGCTCCATCGCGCGCAGCGCGCTCGGGGTGACCGAGGGATCGGTACGCGAGATCGTCAGCTATGTGCCGACCGGGCAGACCTCCGCTCCGCAGACCGTGGCGGTCGGTTCCTACCTGCGCTCGGCCACCGTGGCCGAACTGCGCAAACGTGGGGATGCGCTACTGGCCCGCTCGGCCGATGTGTACTTCACCGAAGAGGTGCATCCGGCCTACGATCGGATTCTGGACGAACTGGCCCCCGACGAGGCCCGCATCCTCCGCTATATGGCCCTCAACGGCCCCCAGCCGACGGTCGATGTGCGCACCAACCGACCCCTGGGCATCGGATCGGAGCTGATCGCGGGCGGCCTGACCTCGGTCCCGGAGCAGGCCGGAGTGCGCTATATGGATCGTGCGCGCTCGTATCTGATCAACCTGAGCAGGCTGGGCCTGACCGATAATTCCGACGATCCGGTGGTGCTCAGCCGCTATATGGTGCTGGAAGTCCAGCCGATCGTCGAGGCGGCGCTGAAAAAGGCGGGCCGGGCACCGAAAATCGTCCGCAAAAGCCTGCGCCTGACCGAGTTCGGTGCGGATTTCTGCCGCACCTGCTTCACGATCGGCAACAGCGAACGGCCCTGATATCGGCCTTCGGAAACGGAGTTCGGACCTATCTACCTGGAGCTGTTCCGAACCGACCGGCCGGGACGCTGTGGCCCGTGATACCGCCGACGCAGGATAGCAATCCGATACAGATCTGAATTACCTCCCTATTTGTCCATTTCAGGTGGGATGGTGGAGATATGGACCAGGGCGAGGAGCGCAACGATCCCGGGCCGAGCCCGGGTGGCTTTCCGCGGCGGCCGGGCCAGAGCAGCGAAACCATGGCCTTCTCCGGTGCCGCGCTCGCGGCCGCGTTGGGAGCCGGACTCGACGTCTCGCTGCCACCGCGGCTCGAGCCCGAGCCGGATGTGCCGTTGACGATGGGGCCCATGCGGCCCGGCGAACGATCCGGGGTGACCACAGTGGCAGCCGACGACATACTCGCGATACATCGCCTGAAATTCCGGTACCTCCGTGCTTTGGACACGAAACTCTGGGACGATCTCGCGGAAACAATGATTCCGGAGGCCACGGCCACCTATAGCGAATACCTCCAGTTCGAATCCAGGGAAGCATTCCTCACATTTCTGCGCAATACTCTCGGGCCGCATGTCATCACCGAACATCGATGCGATCATCCCGAGATAGATGTGGACGGCGATCGGGCGGCCGGAATCTGGTATCTGTCCGATACCGCGCTGATTCCCGAGAACAATATGCTGCTGCGCGGGTCTGCTTTCTACAACGACGAATATGTGCGCTGCGACGACGGCCGCTGGCGGATCGCGCGCACCGGATACGAACGCACCTACGAAGTGGTGCTCTCGCTCAGCGATCTGCCCAGTCTGCGGCTCACCGCCAACCGCTGGGGTCTGATCCAGCAGCCCAACGGGGTCGAGGAAGTCGAACGGAGCCCGCGCGACTACCCCGCATCGACCACCCCGCCCGAAACCGGCGGATACGATACCGATCGCGAGTATCCGGGTCCCGAGGAGCGGGCGGCCGGTTGAGTCGGCTCAGTCGGCGGCGGCAACCAGCGGTTCCAGTGTGAGATCGGGCATTTCCTTCTGGATGTACTGCAACCGCCACTTATCGCTGAACACGGCCAGGATCGCGCCGTCGGTACGGGTGAAAACCTCCACCCCGCGCTGGCGATCCAATTCGGGCGCCGATTCGGTGTCGGTCCGCCGGGCGATCGTGTAGGCAAGGTTGTCCAGCTGGGTCTCGACCCCGAACTCACCCTGCATTCGGGCCGTCACCACTTCGAACTGCATGGGGCCGACGGCAGCGAGTACCGGTGCGGCGTCACCACGCGAATCGTTGCGCAGTACCTGCACCACGCCTTCGGAATCGAGCTGGTCGATGGCCTTGCGGAACTGCTTGTACTTACCGGCGCTCTGCGCCCGCAGCGCCGCGAAATGTTCTGGCGCGAACGAGGGGATCGGCGGGAATTCGACCTTCTTGTCCACGAAAAGGGTGTGACCGGGCGCCAGGGCGGTCGCGTTCACCAGGCCCACCACATCGCCGGGATAGGCGGTGTCCACGGTCGCGCGTTCGCGGCCGAACACCGTGAGCGCGTATTTGGTCGCGAACGGGCGACCGGTCTGGGCGTGGGTGACCACCATTCCGCGTTCGAACTCACCGGAGACGATCCGCATGAACGCCAGCCGGTCGCGATGCGCGGTGTCCATACCGGCCTGCACCTTGAACACCACCGCGCTGAACGGGTCCGCGGGTTCGCGGGGGGTGCCGTCGACCGCGGCGCGCGAGCGCGGCGCGGGCGCGAGCGACACCAGGGTCTCCAGCAGTTGCCGGACGCCGAAGTTCAGCATGGCCGAGGCGTAGATGACCGGGGAGGTCTGCCCGGCGAGGAAAAGTTCCTGATCGTGGTCCTGGCCGGTGGCCGAGAGCAGTTCGCTCTCCTCCGCGGCCGTGCTCCACGGCTCGCCCTCCCTGGTCTCCGCGGCCTCGGGAGTCAGCGATTCCTCCGGCGCGATGGTCGCGCCACCGGCGGTCCGGGTGAAATGGATGTATTCGGCGGCGGTCCCATCGGGTCCGCGACGCAGCAGGCCCCGGAAGTCTCCGGCGATACCGACCGGGAGGAAAAGCGGAGTCGGGGTGAGCCCGATCCGTTCCTCGATCTCGTCGAGTAGTTCCAGTGGGGCGCGCCCGGGCCGGTCCCATTTGTTGACGACGGTGATCACCGGGATCCCGCGGTGGCGGCACACCTGGAACAGTTTCAGCGTCTGCGGCTCCAGACCCTTGGCGGCGTCGATCAGCATCACCGCGGCGTCCACCGCGGTCAGGACACGGTAGGTGTCTTCGGAGAAATCCGAATGGCCGGGGGTATCGACGAGGTTGATCACATGATCGACCTCGGATCCGGCGGCCCGGTAATTGAACTGCAGCGCGGTGGAGCTCACCGAGATACCGCGCGCCTTCTCCATCTCCATCCAGTCCGACACTGTCGACTTACGTCCCGCTTTGCCGTGGATCGCGCCCGCCTCGGAGATCTTGCGGGCATGGAGCGCGAGCGCTTCGGTCAGTGTCGATTTACCCGCGTCGGGATGGGAGATCACAGCGAAGGTGCGACGTCGCGACACCTCGGCGGCCAATCCGCGCGCAGCGGGCGCGACGGGGCCCTCGGTGGAGGCGGTCAACGGAAACAACCTTTCGGCGGAAGAGCGGGACAACCGTTCAGGCTACGTGACGGCCCGGGAGCGTCCGGCCGTGCACCTACCCGGGCTTGCCCGAGGGTCCGGAGCGAGGAGTGAACAACCGGATAACGAGGGCCCCTACCCCCGGCGCCGCACGCGCCGCGATCGAACACCTCACCCGATTCAGGACTTATGCGGTGACTGAGTTACAGTATTCGGGTTGTCTCGGCGAGGGTCCGCATTTCTGCGGCACCGTGATCGACGCGGCGCGGCTTCCGGCCGCCTCCGATCGGTCTTCGCCTGACGAGCAGACCAACCGACCAGGGGCGCGATTACCCTGGCACCGCCCACCAGCCCGGTAGAGCCGTAGGAGTTATCCAGTCATGTCCGACGTCAACCTTCTCGAAGCGCAGATCCGCACCGAGTTCGGCAAGGGCGCAGCGCGCCGCACCCGCCGGGCGGGCAACGTGCCGGCCGTGCTGTACGGGCACCAGTCGGATCCCCAGCATCTGTCGCTGGACGCGCTGTCGTTCGCGGCCATCCTGCGTCAGCACGGCACCAATGCGGTGCTGAACCTGAACATCGAGGGTAAGAAGCAGCTCGCGCTGACCAAGTCGGTCGTGGTGCATCCGATCCACCGCTACATCGAGCACGCCGACCTGCTGATCGTGCAGCGGGGCGAAGCCGTCAACGCCGATATCCCCGTCACCCTCACCGGTGAGGCCGGCCCCGGCACCCTGGTCACCCAGGAAGCCAACACCGTCTCTGTATCGGCCGACGCCTTCAACATTCCGGAGTCCCTCGAGGTCTCCGTCGCCGGTGCCCAGGTCGGCACCCAGATCACCGCGGGCGATATCGCCCTGCCCAAGGGCGTCAGCCTGGCCGGCGACCCCGAGGCGCTCATCGTGAACGTCGTCGAGCCCCGCGCCGCCGAGCCGGAGCCCGAGGCCGCGGGCGCCGAGGCCGAGAGCGCCGAATAAGGACCCGGTCTCCTTTCGATGGCCGATACCGCGCCGACGCTCATCGTCGGCCTCGGTAATCCGGGTCCCGCCTATGAGCGGACCCGACACAATGTGGGCTTCCTGGTCGCCGATTCGCTCGCGGAGCGGGTCGGCGGCCGGTTCACCGCTCACAAGAAATCGGGCGCCGATCTGCTGCAGGCGCACCTGGACGGACGCCAGGTGCTGATCGCGAAACCGCGGTCGTTCATGAATCTGTCCGGCCGTCCGGTGGCGGCACTGGCCCGGTTCTTCTCGGTTCCGCCGACCGAGGTCGTCGTCGTGCACGACGAGCTGGATCTCCCGTTCGGTGAGATCAGGCTGAAACGCGGTGGCGGCGAGGGCGGGCACAACGGCCTGCGATCGGTATCGGGTGCCCTCACCACCAAGGACTATCTGCGCACCCGTATCGGAATCGGGCGCCCGCCGGGTCGCCAGGATCCAGCCGATTTCGTGCTCAAACCGTTCTCGTCGGCCGAGCGCAAGGAAGTACCGACGGTGGTCGAGCAGGCCGCCGACGCTGTGGAACTGCTGCTGCGAGTTGGCTTGGAGACGGCGCAGAACCGGCTGCACTGAATTCTTGGCGTCGCCTTCGGCGCCGCGGGGGCGGGGCCCTCGTGATCCCGGTTCTTCACTCCTTCACTCGGTCGCTGCGCTCCTTCGTTACGTCGCTCCAGAACCGGGGCGGGCCCCGCCCACTGAGGTCGACCATTCGGAGTAGATAAAAGGTAGGTGTGTGGTCGGGTGAGCGGTGATCAGCCCGGGTAGGCCCCAGGGGTCTGTCAGTCTTCGATGGTCGCCGATCTATGGACGGCGGTAGCCGTGGGATCGGTCGTTGCGTTCCTCGGCATTGTCGCCCGGAACCGGGCGAGCCCCCGACGACGGATTACGACCAGCCGGTGTCGGAGAGGTGCGTGCATGCGCGTTGACCAGCCCGATCAGGCCCACAACACTGTCAGTGCTCACACGTAGCCGTTCGCTGGACGGGGCGGCCGCAGTGCATGCTCAGACTCGGGCCGCCAGCACGAGGGCGAAACGGTTGTCGGGATCGGTCCAAGCGTGTTCGGTGACGAATCCGGCGGCGCGTAGTTCGCTGTCGAGGCCGGGCAGCCGGAATTTCGCGGAGATCTCGGTGCGTATCTGCTCGCCGCGGGCGAAGCGTGCGGTGAAACCGAGATCGGCAACCGTCACACTCATCTCCCGGGTCGCTTCGAGGCGCATCTCGATCCATTCGTTGTCCGGATCCCAGTGCGCGATATGGCGGAAGGATCCGGGTTCGAAATCGGCCCGGAGCCGGGAATTGAGGACCCGCAGTACATTGCGGTTGAATTCCGCGGTGACCCCGGCCGCATCGTCGTAGGCGGGGACCAGGATATCCGGGTCCACGACGAGTCCGGCGCCGAGCAGCAGTTGCTCGCCCGGCTCCAGCACATCGTGGATTCCGGTGAGGAATTCGGCGCGCTCACCGGGGACCATATTGCCGAGGGTGCCGCCGAGGAAAGCGATCATCCGGCGTCCGCCGCGCGGCAGTGCGCCGAGGGTATCGGTGAAATCGCTGACCACCCCGTGCACCGTCAGGCCGGGGAACTCCGCGGCGACCTCCGCCGCCGAAGCGCGCAGCGCTGTCGCCGAGACATCCTGTGGAACATAGGTTTTGAGAGGGCCCTCCGAGGTGAGGGCGTTCAACAGGATCCGGGTCTTCGCCGCCGATCCGGAACCCAGTTCGACCAGGACCTCCGCCTTCGCGGTGCGGGCGATCGCCGACGCCACCGATTCCAGCAGGGCCCGTTCGGTGCGGGTCGGGTAGTACTCGGGCAGGGCGGTGATCTGCTCGAACAGTTCGCTACCGCGGGCATCGTAGAACCATTTCGGGGGCAGCCATTTCGGGCTCGCGGTGAGACCGCGGCGTGCGTCGGCGCGCAGCGCCTCGGTGAGATCGGCGTCGGTGAGATGGACTTCCACGATCGGCTGGGTCATAGCGGTAGGCTTTCGGTCGCGGTGGATCGGCCGAGGTCGAGGGTTTCGACACTCAGCCGGCCGGGTTCGGCGTGGACGAGACTTCGATCCGGTAACTGCTGCCACCGGGTGTCGTCGTCGTAGGGTTCGGAGGCCAGCACGGCGAATTCGTCGCCGATCAGGGCGTACAGCGAGTGATAGCAGGTGGTGGCCCACAACCGTGCACCGTTGCCGAGCATCAGGTTCACCCGGGCGTCGGGCGCGTGGTGCAGGATCCCGGTGACGAGCAGACGCAATGCGATACCAGGTGTTTCGGCCGGTCCCGCCGGCGGCTCCGGATCGAGTAACCGGCGCAGCAGGACCCACAGTGCGGCCGAATCGGTGAGTGCCTCGGCTTCGAGCAGATGACTTGTCTCGTAGCGGCGGTTCATCCCGGCCCGGGTGGCGGCCACATCCAGATCGGAAAGGACGGCGGTGAGCACCGAACGCCACCGGGGCACCACACCGTTGTGGCTGAACGCCCATGTGTTCCACACGAACGGTGCGCAGGCCGAACGTTCCACCGGCATACCGACGGTGGCCGAGCGTACCGATCCCAGGACCGCGTGCGAGGTCAGCTGCGGCAATACCTCGTCGACCGCCGGATCGGTCCAGATCGGGTCGGCGTTGCGGTAGCGGGTGAGCGAACCCGCGTCCGGACTCCACCACGCGACCCCGAACCCGTCGGCATTTATCGTTCCGCCGCCGCGCATCTCACGGGGCGCCCACGCCTGGGTGCGCAGGGAATGCGGACCGCGGGTCAGTACCTCGCCCACCGGTATCGGGGCACCCACATAGCCGATGTGCCGGCACATCAGACCTCTTCCGGGCCCACGGTGCGGGCCAGTCGGAACCCGGCGAAGATCTGCCGGCGGATCGGGTGGTCCCAGTTGCGGAAGGTACCCCGGCAGGCGACGGGGTCGGTACCGAAGGAACCCCCGCGCAGCACCCGGTAGTCGCCGCCGAAGAACACCTCGGAGTACTCCCGGTACGGGAAGGCACGGAATCCGGGGTAGGGATCGAACCCGGAGGAGGTCCACTCCCAGACATCGCCGATCAGCTGGTGCACCCCGGCGGGCGAAGCACCCGCGGGGTAGGCGCCGATCTCGGCGGGTTCGAGATGGCGCTGACCGAGGTTGGCGAGGCCGGGCCCGGGTTCGGCATCACCCCACGGGTAGGCGCGGGTGCGGCCGGTCGCGGGGTCGTGGCGGGCCGCTTTCTCCCATTCCGCCTCGGTGGGCAGCCTCTTACCGGCCCAGTTCGCGTAGGCCTGCGCCTCGAACCAGCACACGTGCACCACCGGCTGTTCCGGTCGCAACGGGCGGAGTGCCCCGAACACCCGCCGCCACCACCGCCCATCCGTATCGCGTTCCCAGAACTGCGGTGCCGTGAGCCCGGCTTCGCGGCGGTGTGCCCAGCCACGCTCGGACCACAGTTCCCGCCGCTCGTAGCCGCCGTCGGCGAGGAACGCCAGGTACTGCGCGTTGGTGACGGGTGCGGCGTCGATCGCGAAGGCCGGCACGTGCACCGGGTGGGCCGGACGTTCGTTGTCCAGCGCCCAGGGGTCGGTGGAGGTACCCATCACGAATTCACCCGCCGGGATCACCACCTCACCGCGCACCACCGCGGTCGGGGCGGGCGGCGCGGGGGCGGTCAGTACCGGTGTCCCGGTCCGCAGCTGATGGGTGGCGAGCATGGTCTCGTCGTGCTGCTGTTCGTGCTGGGCGATCATTCCGAAAGCGAAACCACCCGCGATCAGGTCGTTGCCCCGCAGTGGGCTGCGGTCCAGGATGTCCCACACCTTGTCGCGCACCGTTCCGACGTAGCCGCGGGCTTCGTCGGGACCCAGCAGCGGCAACTGCGGCCGATTCGAACGGGCGTGTTTGAACGCGTCGTAGAGTTCGTCGATATCGGGGCGCACCGGCTCCCGGCCGCCGACGTCACGGACCAGCCACAACTCCTCCTGGCTGCCGATATGGGCCAGATCCCAGACGAGAGGGCTCATCAGCGGGGAATGCTGCGCGCGGAGTTCGGCCTCGTCCACGCAGTCGGTGAGGGCCGCGGTACGCAGCCTGGCCCGGATGAGGGCGGCCGCGATGTTCTCGCGCAGTCGTTCGGTTTCGATGAGGTCGGCGTTCGGCTGGGTGACGGTCACGATGCTCTCCGCTCGTCGACGGGTAATCGGTGGGTGGTGTCGCGCACCGGTCCGGCGCGGTCAAGCATGGTGCGATTCGTCCTGTGGGGCCCGGCCGGCCGCGCACCGCCGGATGGCGGTCCGCAGCTGTGGGCCGGGGTCCGCGCTGTGCGCGGCTGCGGCCTCCAGCACCGCGACGGCGGCTGCCCGCAGCTCCGGATCGGCGAGACCGAGGCGGGAGGCCTCTTGCCAGCGGCCGGATGTGTCGCCTGCCGCGGTCATCGCGTCGGCGACAGCGGCAGGCGCGGAGAGCAGGGCCTCGAGCACGGTGATCGGGACCGTCCAGCCGTCGCCGGGCTGGGCGTCGAGATAGCGGACCTCGAAGTATCCGGCGGGCCGGACCGGCGGGAAAAGTGTGGTCAGGTGGTAGTCGAGGTCACCGATATCGGGGCGGCGGCCGATCACCTCGTCCAGCTCACCCGACAGCCAGTCGCCGAAAGTGGCGTCCGGCGGGGCTGCCCAGGCGACCCGTTCGGCCGGTTCGGGGCGGCGGACGCACAGCAGCGGCGCATCCAGTGCCCAGGACGCGTAACCGGTGACCGGGTCGGCCCAGTCGGCGACGGGTGGGCAGGCGCGCGCCGGGTCCAAGTGCAGCCAGGTGCGCATCCGCTGGGAGGCCCACTCACCGGTGGGTGCGCCGCGCAACGCCGGTGAACAAGCGAAAGCGGCGATCAGGGCGGGGCCGACGGCGTGCAGGGCGGCCCAGCGGGCGGTGAGTTCGGCGTGGTCGGCGCCGATATCCAGACTGACCTGGGCTGCCGCGGTATTGCTCATCATGAGCCGGCCGTACGGGCCGATGCGGGTGAAATAGTGCTCCATCGCTCGATAGCGGGGTAGTCCCAGTTGACATCGGGGGGTGCGGGCCGGGTCGGCGGCGGCGGCGATCATCCGGATGGACCGGGTGCCGAGGAGTTCGCGCAGCCGCTGTTCGTCGGCGCGGAGCCGGGCACACAGGTCGGCGGCGTCGGAGACGGCGATGCTGGAGAGTTCGATCTGCCCGCCGGGTTCTACGGTGACGCGGCTGCCACCGGGCAGGGCGTGGGCGGGGGAATCGGGCGCGATGGCGCGGGGTGCGTAGGGGCCCAGAGCTTGAGCCAGCAGTTCGGTCGTGGGCCGGGGACCGGTGAACAGCTGATGTGTACTGTCGGTGGCCGGCCTTCGTGCGCTTCGGCGTGCCGTACGACCGGTACGACAGACGGTGAACCATTCCAGTTCGGCGCCGATGAGGTGGGGTGGACCCACCTTGAAACAGACGCCGCCGATATAGGCTTCGGCAGCCGCTCGGCTGGACAGGGCCGGGTGCGCTGATAGGTCGCTGGTCGATTCCGGATGTTCGAGGGTGACCGCCATACCAACCTCCGTGCGGCTTCTCGCTGGTTCGTGACTCGCGTGTTCGGTCCGGGGGCACTGTCCGAGCGATGTGTTCGATTATCGGTTCGTCATCGTCGACGGCGGGGCCCGATCCGGGTGGCCGGCCGAGCTCCGCGTGGAATCCAGAGTAGCGAGGGGGACGGACACGTTCGCGGCGCGAACGTGTCACGGATCCGTCATAGGCTCGCGTACATGGTCGATGAGCAGCGAGTACGTGACGATACGCCCGGTATCGGGGCCGGGTCGGTTTTTCTGGACAGTGCGGGGTCCTCGCTTCCGCCGCGGGTGGTCACCGAGACGGTGATCGCCCATCTGCGACGGGAGGCCGAGATCGGCGGGTACCGGGCGGCGAACGAACGCCTCGAGGATCTGGCCGGGGTCAAGACGGCGATAGCGACCCTGCTGAACACCACACCCGACACGATCGCCCTCAGCGACAGCGCGACGCGCGGCTGGTCGGACTTCTTCTATGCCGTTCCGCTACATCCCGGCGACCGGATTCTCCTCTCCGGAGCCGACTACGCCAGCAATGCCATAGCGGCGCTGCAACGCGCCCGGGCCACCGGCGCCCGGGTCGAACAGATCCCCAGTGACGCGGCCGGCCGGCTCGACGTCGACGCGCTGGCGGCGATGCTGGACGACCGGGTGCGGCTGGTGTCACTGCTGCACGTGCCCACCAACGGGGGCTTGGTGAACCCGGTGGCCGCGGCCGCGCGGATCGCGCGCGAGGCCGGGGCCCTGGTACTGCTCGACGCGTGCCAGTCCGCGGGCCAGTTGCCGCTGGATGTCGCCGAGCTGGGGGTGGACGCGTTGTCGGCCACCGGCCGCAAATGGCTGCGCGGCCCCCGGGGCACGGGGTTCCTCTATCTGCGGCCCGAACTGGCCGCTGCGCTGGAACCGGGCCGGCTGGATCTGCACAGTGCCCAGTGGACCGGTCCGCACGAATACCGGATGGCCCGAGACGCGTCCCGGTTCGAGTTCTGGGAACACGATGTCGCGGCCCGGCTCGGGCTCGGCGCGGCGGTACGGTACCTGCTCGAACTCGGTCCGGAAGAGGTGTACGCGGGGATCGCCGAGCGCGCCGAATATCTGCGGGGCGCGCTCGGCGAGCTGCCCGGGGTGACGGTGCGCGATCTCGGGGTGGAGCACAGTGGGATCGTCTCGTTCACGGTGGCCGGCACGGCGCCGGTGGAAGTTCGGGATCGGCTGCTCGGCAAGGACATCACGGTGACGGTCAGCCATCGTGGTTCCACGCTGCTCGATATGTCGGCTCGCGGCCTGGATTCGGTGGTGCGGGCGTCGCCGCACTGCTTCGTGGGTTCCGACGAACTGGACCGGTTCGTCGGCGCGGTCGCC
Source organism: Nocardia sp. NBC_01329 (assembly GCF_035956715.1). NCBI lineage: Bacteria > Bacillati > Actinomycetota > Actinomycetes > Mycobacteriales > Nocardiaceae > Nocardia > Nocardia sp. NBC_01329. The sequence goes on from NZ_CP108381.1 coordinate 113,468, forward strand.
GCACTGTGACGATCGGTGCACCCGTCCCGCGAACGTCGGTGCGCCCGTCCCATCGGGACGGGCGCACCGGGTCGGTTATTCACGCGTTGACCGGGATCGACAGCACGATCTCCTGCTCGTTTCCGGGCAGATAATGCGCGGTGACGATCCGGCCAACCTGCACGTTCCCGATCGCGGTCGGCGGCAGGAACTTCTCGGAGACGGTGCTGAAGGTGCTGCCGTCGGGACGGGTGACCGCCAGGCCGACCGCGACTTTCGAATAGCCGTCGCGGATCTCACCCGGGACGGTGAGCGATTGGACCACCGCCTGGGCGGCGATACCGCGGGCGGCGATATCCACCTTCGCCTTCGTCGTGAATCCCTTGCGGATCAGCGATTCATTCATCACCCGCTGCGCCGCCGCGCTGTCACCCGACAGATCCAGTTCGACGACGCCCGGCCGGTCCGGCCGGTAACGCACCGGCAGCACCACCCCGGGTGCCAGCAGAGCGAGTTCGGTCAGGGGCACCACCGATTTCGCGGCCGCGTCGAATCGTTCGCCGTGCGCGCCTTCGACGCTGAACTCGATCCGGATCTGCGGCTGATCGTTCAGGGTGACCCCGGTGTGCGCGAACGACCGCACCGTACCCAGCCCCAGTGGCGCGTCCCGGAATTCACCGGTGTTACGGCCGGTGAGCGCGGTGACGATACCCGTGCCGGTGAATGCGAAAACGGTGACCACCAGGCTTATCGCGATGATCGGCAGGGCCAGGAAACCGTTGAGCCAGGCCAGTTCGGCGGGTTCGTAGACGCTGTCGGGTTCGTAGGTCGCGCCGTGCCAGAGGTAGAAGCCGACGGCGAGGGCGGCGCCGACGAGAGCGGCGATGCGCAGGGTGCGGATCATGATTTCTCCTGAGGGGTGTGGTCCGGATACCTGGCCACCTCGTCGCTCCGGGCGTTCGGTGTGCACCGAGCGTGCGGGGCGACGAGGAGCCGGATGTCCGGGCCGTGCTCAGCCGCCGACGATGGTCGAGCAGGCGAAGGTGATCTCGAAGGCCGCGGTGGCGGGGCCCGCGAGCGGGTTGGCCATATCGGGAGCGCTGATGCCCTCGCCCGTCACGGTGTAGGTATCGCCGTCCTTGGTCAGCTGGGCCGAACCACCGGGCTGGCCGTTGCCGTAGCCGACGGCGTAGGGCATTGCGTTCGAGCCGTCCTGGCTGCCCGCGATGGCCACCGCCTGCACGGTCTTGTCATCGAGAATGCTGGCGCTGACGCTGAGCTGGCCGTACTGGGTGTTGGCGGTATCGGTCAGGGCCAGCGCCAGAGTGTTGCCCTGTTTCGCGCAGGTGGTCTCGAAATTCCCGTCCAACGCCTTCCCGTCGACCAGGGCAGCCGACGCACCAGCGGTGGGTGCCGAGGTCGACGAGCCGGAGTCCGCCGGTGCGGCGGTGGTGCTCGCGTCGTCACCGCAGGCGGACAGCAGCAGGGTGGCGGAGGCAGTGAGGGCGACGGCGCCGAGGCGGAAGATCGTGGTGTTCATGGTGGTTCCTGTTCTCTCGGTGTTCCGGCCCGGTGTTCGTGGCCGTTACGAGAAAAGTAGGAATCGTCGCGCGCCTACCGATCCCAACTTTCGGCACCGCCACGGTGACGTAACTCCGATAACCTGGGCTCATGCGACGACCCCGGGCCATGGTGCTCGATGAGGTGTGGCGCGGTCTCGAGGGTGTCGAGGCGTTGAGCGGAACCGCGGGCGGACCGTTGCGCCGGACCGTGAAACTGATCCTCGATCCGCTGGTCATCCGGCCGGTGCAGTATCCGAGCTGCGGGGGCGCGGTACTGACCGCCGACGGTGCGACACTGCTCGCCGCCCGCCTCTACGCCCACGCCGATGCGTTGCGGGCGACCGCGGCCTGGTTCACCCTGCTCAAACAGGTCCGTCGCCGGCTGCGGATCACCGAGGGCACCGCCCAGGACCTCTATTTCCAGCGGTGTTTCGAACTGGCCGCCACCCGGGGCCACCCCGACTCGAACCGGGACCGGGTTCGCGCCGAAGCGGTCCTGCGCGAGATCCACGGGTTCGCGGCCGGGCGGACCACCCAGGCGCTGAAGGACCATCTCACCGATCCCGCTCGGGTCGCGCTGCTCGATGACCTGCTCAGCAAGGCCTGGGGTCGACGCCCGGTGCCGCCGGCGGTACCGGGCGAGCACGCCGAGGCGTTGCGGAAACTGCTGGAACACGCGGTCGCGACCCGCACCGAGATCGATACCCGCACCGGCCGGCGGCTGCTCGGCGAGCTGGTCGCGAAAACGGTGGGAACACATACGGGAATCGAACTGTGGCGCCGCGGAACCCCGACGGCGGTCGCCGATCTCTCGCGCTATCACGCGCACGAACTGGGGCTGACGGTCCATGCGGCTCCGTGCCGTCCAGAGGTCGGTGCGTCGGCGTCCACCGCCACTCTGGGGCTGCCGTTCGATCGCACCGTCCACCAGCGGGTCTTCACGATATTGCAGGTATCCACCGAACGTGCCGAACTGCCGCCGATTCCGGACCTGGTCACCACCGAGATCGCCCGCAGTTGCGCACCGTGGGCGCTGCTCGGCGAATCGCTGCGGGTCGCCGCGGCGGCCGGGGTGGAGTTGGCGCTCGGGCTCGCACCGCTCGCACCGCCGGACCCCCGGCACGTGCTACCACAGCCTGCGGAGTCGGCCGCACATCAGCTGGTCAACAGCAGGTGGCGGCGCGAGGCCTATGTCCTGCAGGCGCGCCGGCTGGCGATCCATCCGGTGCCCGGGGAACGTAATCCGCTCGCGCTCATCGCCGCCGAACTACGCACCCCGTGGCGTCCGTACCTGCGACGGCTGTGGGTCCGCTTGTACGGGCGAGATGTGCGGGAGATGCCGGTCACCGAACTCGATGAGCTCTGGGATCTGCTGGACGGGGTGGCGCGTTCGGTGGTGCTGGATCACCGCACCCGGGTCCGGAAGGCGTTGAGCGCGCAGACGGTGCAGGAGCCGGGTACGGCCGAACCGAGGGCGGTCTGATGGTCGACACCGTGCGTATCCAGCTGATCGGTCCCGGCCTGTGGAGTATCGCGCCCGCCGGTTCGCCCGATCCGGCGGCCGCGGATCCGGGCCCGGACACCGCTGTACTGGAGGTAGGCGGCGGCCATCTGAGCTGGAGCCTGCTGGCGGAGCACCGGGTTCCGGCGGCGATATTGCACGATCTCGATAGCGCCCAGGAGTGGTTGTGGGCCCTCTACGGCGCCGAAGTAGCGGTGGCCGCCGACGATTACACCGAGCCGGTGGAGCTGCCCATCCGTCCCGAACGGCCCGAGTTGGCGGCCGCAGTGCGGCGGCTCGGCTACGCGCACTGGGCGGCACGCTGGTGGCCGGCCTCGACGGTCGACGGTATTCCCGCGCTCGACCCGGCCGAACTCGACCGCGAGATCGCGGAGTTGAGCGAGTACTGCGAGAGCGTCGTCGACGGCGCCGACGCACCGGGGGAGGCCGACGCACCCGACGCTCTCGCAGCCCTCGCACCCGATCTCGGTCGTGCCGTCGACTATGCGCTGGCGGCAGGTGGGCAGCCGCGCGACTCGGGGACCGCACTGATCGTCGAAAGGGGAAGCTCCGGATGGGATTGGCGGCACTGTCCGCCCGGTGTCGTCGACGCTTCCGAACGGGCGGTGTCGTGGGAACTCGTCCGGGCCGCGGGTGCCAATACCCTCCGGGTGCGGGTGGTCGCCGCTCCGGGCCTGCACGGAGATCTGCCCGAGTATCTGCGACCTCGGGCTCTGGTCCGCACCCCGGCCGGGGTACACGACGCCGCACTGGTGTCGACCGGGGATACCTGGACGGCCGCGGTGGCCGATTCCGACGGGGCGGTCTCCGCTATCGAGATCTATGTGCCGGGGGTCGGACCGTCGCCACCGGAAGGGGCGGTGTCTCCCGATCTCGATTCCGACGCCGCGCAGGGGGTGCGTCACACCGATCCGGCAGCCGAGGCCCGCCGACGCGACCTGATCAGGGACCTCGCCCGCGCCCGGCTACACCGCGCCGGACACACCGTCGCCTATGCCGTCGCGGAACCTGCCGCGGGACCAGCGGATATCGAACTCCTGCGTGCCGAGATCACGGCCGCCGAAACGGATTCGGATTTCTGAGATGAGCGAACAAGAACCGCCCGGGCTCGAACTGCTGTACGAGGGCGCGGCGGCCTACCAGCGCGGTGATACCGCCGAGGCGCTGCGGATTTTCGAGCACGCGGCGGCGACCACCACCGACGGTGTCCAGACCAGCGCGCTGATCAATGCCGCGAGCATGTACGACGAACTCGGCGACCACCAGGGCGCGGCGACCCGGTTTCGATCCGCGCTCGGCCAGATCCCGGACGACGCCACCGAGAAACTGGCCTCCACGTTGATCAACTATTCGCAGGCCCTCCAGCATCTCGGCGCGCTCGACGACGCCCAGTCGGCCCTGGAACGGGCGCGGGACCTGCTCGCCGACGCCGAAGATCTCGGGGTGTTGCGAATATCGTGTCTGCTCTCGCTCAGTGCCGTGGCAGCCCACCGCAGTCAGTGGAACCAGGTCGTGGAAATCGCCACCGAATCCCTGGACGCGGCCCTGCGCTTCGCCCCGCACCTGACCGGGCACCCGCTGATGAACCTGGCCGGCGCGTATTTCGAGACCGGTCGCCGCGAGCTCGGCGTGGATTTCGCGCAGCAGGCACTGGCGGCGTTCACCGCGGCGGGAGACCACGGCGCGGTCGCCGACACCCAGCAGAATCTGGCTCAGCTCTTCAGCCGGCTCGACCGGCTGGACGAGGCGGAGCAACTGGTGATGGCCGGCCAGGACTACTACGAGCGGGCCGGACTCGGGTATCGGGCCGGAGTCGGTTGGAAGATCCGCGGTTTCCTGGCCGAATGCCGCGGCGAGGCCGACCGTGCCGACGAATGGTATCGCCGCAGCCTGGACTGCTTCCGGGAATCCGGTGCGGTATTGGATTCCGCTTCGGTGCAGTGTCGGCTCGCCACGGTGGCCTATGCGCGGGGGTTGGTCGGAGAGGGGCAGCAACTGCTCGATGCGGCGTTCACCGTCTATGCCGAACGCGGTCTCGGCTTGCGGTGTGCCCAGCTCGACTACTGGCACGCGGTGCTGGTGCAGATGGTGGTCGACGATATGGATTCCCCGCCCGATGAACTGCTGGCGCTGGGCCGCGCACTCGCGGTGCCGGCCGCGATCGCCATCGACGCGGTGCGCTACACACTGCCGGGCGGCAGCCAGCGCGATCAGTGGAACCGGGAGGTCGCCGATCCCGCGGTCCGGCTGGCCTTCCGGTTCGCCTACCTGTGCGGGGACGGTCAACTGCTCGCCGATCTCATCGAAACACAATGCGCGGGAACCACACTGGATACCGATTCCGGTGAGCGAACCGAGCGCCCGCAGTTCCCGTTGGACACTCCCGCGCAGCCACCCGCCGGCGAGCCGCAGCCGGGCCCGCTGCATCTCGGCGCCGCACTGGCGCGGGTCGCGGCATCCGCCGGGCTCCCGGTGTCGCCGCCGCCGCGTCTGGCCGTGGCGCCCGACTCCCGTATCGCGCTCGGCGACTACATCGCCGCCGCCGAGCAGCGCTATGGGCAGCGCGTTCGGGAAGACCGGGTGATTCCGGCATGAGTGAGTCAGGCCCGGAGGCGGCAGCGGAGCGTAACCATGGAGGGCCCTCGCTCATGACACATGGATACGGCATGAGTGAGTCAGGCCCGGAGGCGGCAGCGGAGCGTGACCATGGAGGGCCCTCGCTCATGACGCATGGATACAGCGTGGGTGGCGACGGGGGAGGTGCGGTGGCCGACCGGCCGACCGTGCTGGTGCGGATGGCCGACGCGGGCGATGTGTACATCTCCTGGCGCTGGCTCGGATACGACGCCGCACCAGGTGTCGCGGCGTTGCCCGGCGCCGATATCGACGCGGTGGTCCGGGAACTCGCGGCTGCCCTGCCGGACCCGAGTGTTCCCGGCAGTCTCGAACGTACGCTCACCGCCGCCGCCCTCGCCGCCCCCGATTCCGAGTACCTGCTGGCGCGCGATCTCTCCCGAGCGCTGCTGCCCTATGAGCTGGCCGGCCAGCTGCATACGCTCTACCTACAGGGGATCCGTCCACTCATCCGGCTCCAGCCCTCTCCGCGGGTCGCCCAGGTGCCGTGGGAGATCCTGGCCCCGGCACCGGAAGTCCGGCTGATCGATATCGCCGATATCGGGCTGTTGGCCCCGGCCGGAATCGTGCATGCGCCAACCCGTATCGCGCAGTCCTGGGCCGAGACACGCGAGTTGCCGGTGGTGGCCGTTCTGGATCCCCGGGTGCCCGGATTCCGCGCCGATTCCGAGCTCGGTTCGGTGCTGGGCAGGATGAACCATCCGACCCCGCTCACCGAACGGATCGCGGACCATATCGGTGCGGGCCGGATCCGGCCGGAGGTCGGCGAGCCCACCGAGATCTTCCGCCGCACCGATCTCGACCGTGCGTGGCTCTCGCGCGCGCTGCGCGGCGGTGCCGCCCGGCTGCTGTACGTCGGCCATGTCACCGCGGCGTCACCGGAATCCGGGCAGAGCGAGAACACCGAACTCCACCTGGCCTGCACCGCCGATACAGTCGGTTTCGCCGAACCGCACCGAACCCACCGCCCGCTGTCGGCCAAGGATCTGCTGCTGGGCACCCATACACTCGATTCCGAACCGGTAGCGGGCCGCGAATTGTGGCCCGTGCCCAGCCGCGTCGCACTCATCGCCTGCGAAAGCGGTGGCGACCTGCGGTTCACCGAGGCTCTGGGCCTGATCGCCGCCATGATCACCGGGGGCGCCGAACTGGTCACCGCGACGCGTTGGCCGCTCCCCACCGACCTAGCCTTCCAGCGCCTCGGCGGCGCGACCGGCGCGACCCCGCTACAGGAGGTCGTCTGCGCGGTGGACGCGGCTCACGAAACGACCGATCCGGTCGCGGTTCTCGCGCAATGGCAACGTGCCCGGCTGCGCGCCTGGCGCGGTACCGGGGCCATCGAGAACTCCCCGGTGCTGTGGTCGGCGTTCGCCACTTTCGCTACCTGACGGCCAGGTCGCCGGGAGGTGGCGCATTCGAGTCGTCGGTGCGTCGTGTGGATGTCCCGGCCAGTACATCCGGCGCGGATTCGACCATTTCGCGGGCGGTCGCGAAACCGGGCGCGGCGGAATCGGCCGTTGGCGTGGTACGGGATGCTCTCACGTTGTGCCGCAGAGGTTCCTGTTCCGGTATACGATCACAGCGGGCGGCGATCCTCCACTTCTCCGGAAGTGACGGGATTCAGCCCGACGCAGGGTCCGATGTGCTGTGGCGGCCGTGATCGGACCATCGGTGGCGCGGTTTCGGCGGTACCACCGGTGTCCCCGAAGGGTCCGGGGGCCTCCCTGCGCCGGGTATGAATTCGAACGCCATGCCCGCGTCCGTGTCCCTGCCTCAGTGCTGGATCAGTCCGCCGACCGGTACCGGGGCGGTACGGCCGGTTGCCGGACGGGACCGGGCGAGGGCGATACCGATATCGACCAGCGAGGACCGGCGCAGATCCGGTATTTCGGAGATAGGCGTCCAGGTCGGATCGTCCGTTTCGCCGTTCGGCTCCGCACGTAACCGCCCGCCTACCAGCCGGACCTCGTAGAAGATGCCGATGTTCTGATGTTCGGATCCACCGGGCACAGCGCGTTCAGCCGCGGGGATCAGTCTCGAATCGACGCCGAGCAGTCGTCGCACCTCCGCGATGTAGCCGGTCTCCTCCCGGACCTCCCGCCTCACCGTGTGGAACGGGTCTTCCGCATGCTCGACCCTTCCTCCTGGAAGCGTCCAGTTTCTCGCGCCGTCGGGGCGTACATGCCGGGCCAGGAGCACGTGCCGGTCCCGGATGCACACGGCGTACGCCGCCAGTCGGAAACTCACCTGGACTCCTCGTTCCGCGATCGGGCGAACGGCTGCTCGAATCAGAGCTCGCATGATGTACAACGCCTGGAGGGCGACGGCGATGGGCAGCCATCGTAACTCGCGGCGAACCGGTGAGACCCGCAGTCGAAGTACCACGCCGAGTGGCGAATCCAGCTGACCGGGCCCGCCCCGGCCGAGTCCGGAATCAGGACTCGGCCCGGGCCCGGAATCAGGACTCAGGGCCGAAGAACGTATTTCCCTCGGATCCCGCCCCGGGCGAGCTCCCGGTGGGCGTCGGCGGCCCGGTCGAGTGGGAGCACCGCGTGCACTCGGGCCGGGAGGCGGCCGTTCGCGGTATCGGCGAGGAACCCGGCCAGCCGAGCCCCGTCGGCCTGGACCGCGACGGCCCGGACGGTGATCCCGCGCTCGGCGGGTGGTTCGGCACCCGGTCGGACACCGATGAACAGTCCGCCGTCGCGGACCAGGGCCAGACCCTCTTCCTGCAGTGTCGCGGCATCGGCCACCGCGTCCCAGTAAGGTGACGCGGCGACGGTGAAGTCCGCGCCGAGTCCGCGGACGAACTCCTCGTCGCCGGCCCGGGCCAGCCCGGTGACCCGCCAGCCGCGTTCCTGCGCGAACCGGATCACATAACTGCCGACCGCGCCCGCGGCACCGGTCACCAGCAGACCCCGGCCGTCGCCGGCGCCGAGCAGATCCACTAGTTGGGCGGCGGTGAGGCTGTTGAGCGGGACGGTCGCCGCGATGGACGGATCGAGTTCGTCCGGGACGCGGGCGATATCGCTCGCCGCGACTATCACCTGTTCGGCGTAGGTACCGAAATCGCGATCGAATCCACTCAGCAGACCCGCGACGCGGCTCCCGACCGGAATTTCGACGCCGGGCCCGGTCTCGCTGACGGTACCGGCGAAGTCGGTGCCGATACCGGTGTAGGCGGACCGAGTGATGAGGCCGAGGCTGTGGAAGACGCCGGCGGTCAGGGCCAGATCGACCGGGTTGACAGTCGCGGCGGCGATATCGACCCGGACCTGACCGGGTCCGGGTTCGGCTACGGGTACGTCGATGATCTCGATGGAATCGGGGCCGGCCGGGATACGGACGACCGCGCTACGGAATGTACTGGACATATCGCCTCCTGTGGAGATTTCTGTGCTGTAGCTCCACAATGGGGTGGTAACTCTCCATCGGGAAGTAGGCACCTGGAAGTGCGTATCCCACCGCGCGGTAGGAAGGAGCGGTCGTGGCGACGATGACAGCGGCCCAGAGGCGGGCCCGGGACAAGGTGGACTACGACGCGTTCTTCGACGGCTGCCCGAGTCGTCAGCTGCTGGAACGGATCTCCGGGAAGTGGGTTGCGCTGGTCCTGTCCGCGCTCGGCAGCGGCGGTCCACACGCGGGCGCCGAATGCGGCGGCGAGCCGCGGGCGATGCGCTACTCCGAGCTGGCCCGGCGGCTGGCCGGGGTCAGCCAGAAGATGCTCACCCAGACCCTGCGCACTCTGGAACGCGACGGACTGGTCATCCGCACGGTGACGCCGACCGTTCCTGTCACCGTCACCTATGAACTGACCGAACTCGGACTGTCGCTGCACGAGATCATGCGCGGAATCAAGAGTTGGGCGGAGGCCCATATGGACGAGGTGCAGGACAACCGCGAGAGGTTCGATCTCGCGACACCCGCGCGGGAAGCCGTCAGCGGTCCGGCCTAGGCGTACCTGCGCGTGCGCTCCGGCCGTGCGCTTTTTGCGTATCTGCGCGTGCGCTCCGGCCGTGCGCTTTTTGCGTACCTGCGCGTGCGCTCCGGCCGTGCGCTTTTTGCGTATCTGCGCGTGCGCTCCGGCCGCGCTTTTGCGTACCTCCGCGTCCGTGCGCCGTCTAGAGTGGCGCCGGACCGACCAGGCCGGTGATCAGGGCCCGGAGGCCGAGCAGGTAGGTGTCCTCGGCTGTGAGCTCGACCCAGCGCGGGCCCACCTCGGCCAGGCGCGGCAGGGTTTCGGGATCCAGATCCGCGAAGACCTGCTCGCGGAAGGTGGGTCGGCCGTCGGCGGCGCGGCGGGCGGAGCGGGTCCGGATGATGATCTCGCCCGCCGTGTACTGCCAGATGATCCGATAGGCACGGACCGCTTCCTCGGGTGTGAGGCCGCAGCCGATGGCGCCGTCGATGATGGCTTCGGGGACCCAGAGCGCCGAAATGCCGAGCAGGTCGTCTGCCGCGAGGATCTCGACGAACCAGGCGCGGGCGGTGAGCACATCGTGCACAGCGCGGGCTGCCGTGACCATCCGTTCGCGCGGATCCGCCGGTAGCGCGGGCCATTCCACCCGGTCGGCATAGTCCGCGAGCAGCAAGCGCAGCAGTTCGTCTTTATCGCGAACGTGGTGGTAGAGGGCCATCGGCGTGCAACCGAGCTCGGTGGCGACCCGGCGCATACTGAGCGCCGCCGAGCCGTCGGCGGCGACCACCGCGTCGGCGGCGGCCACGATGTCCGCGCGGGAGATCTTCGGCGGTCTGCCGGTGCGCGGCGCGGACTCGGTCATGGGGTCATCTTCGCGCATCGTCGGCTGGGCGCTGGACACGGCCCCGCGGCACGGCTAGTTTTTATACGTGTATAAAAACTTTGGTGGGCGACCCTCTCTCGCCCTCGCGGCCGTCGCGACGGCCCAGTTCACGGTCGCGCTGGATATGGCGGTGATGAATGTGGCGCTGCCGTCGATCCGCACCGATCTCGGCTTCGCTCCGCTGGATCTGGCCTGGATAGTGCATATCTATGCCCTGACATTCGGTGGATTCCTGCTGCTCGGCGGCACCTCGAGCGATCTGTTCGGCCGCCGCCGCCTGCTCACCGCCGGACTCGTGGTCTTCGGGATCGCCTCGCTGGCGGGTGGGCTGGCGCAGCAGCCGTGGCAACTGGTGGCCGCCCGCGCGGTTCAGGGGTGTGCTGCCGCCGCGCTCGCGCCGGCCGCGCTGGCGGTTCTCACCACCACCTTCCCCGAGGGCGCCGCCCGGGTCCGGGCGCTCGGGATCTGGAGCGCGGTGAACGCCGTCGGCGGCGCGAGCGGTGTGCTGGTCGGCGGATTGCTGACCGAATACGCCGGCTGGCGCTGGGTGATGCTGATCAACGTGCCGCTGGTGGCCGTCGCGGTCGGTGCGACAACGGCCGGGATCGGCTCCGACGCCGGCCGTGGCGGTAGCCGGCTCGACCTGCTCGGGGCGGTCTTGGCCACCGGTGGGATCGGTCTGCTGGTCACCGGGGTCATCCGCACCGACCGGTACGGCTGGTCGGCGCCGGTCACCGTGACAACCCTGGCCGCCGGTGCGCTGCTCCTGGCCGCTTTCCTCGTGGTCGAGAACCGTTCCCTCGCACCGCTGGTGCGGCTCGGGCTGTTCGGTAACCGCTGGGTCGCCGGGGCGAATCTCTTCGTCTTCCTCGCCGCCGCCGGACAATTCGCCGCGTTCTATTCGGTCTCGCTGTACATGCAGCAGGTGCTGGGGATGAGCGCGGGCGCGACGGGGGCGGCCTTCCTGCCCTTTTCGGTGATGATCGTGCTCGGCACCGTGATCGCCACGAAAGCGGGCGCGCGCCGATCCCCGCGGGCGGCGCTGATGATCGGTGGAATGCTCACGGCAGCCGGTCTTTCCTGGTTCGCCGCCATCAGCCCGGACGGCAGCTTTCTCACCGATATCCTCGGCCCGTCGATCGTCGGCGGTCTGGGAATCGGGTTGTGCCTGGCCCCGGCCGCGGTCGCGGCGGCGATGGGTGTCGAGGCCCGGGAAGCCGGCATGGCCTCGGGTGTGTTCAACAGTTCCCGGCAACTCGGCGGGAGTATCGGGGTGGCGGTGCTGGCCACCGTGGCAGCGAGCCGAACCGGTACCGCCACCGATCCGGCCGCGTTCAACAGCGGTTACGCGCTCGCCCTGACGATCTCCGCGGCGGTGTTCGTCCTGGCGGCGTTCGTGGCCACGGTAGTGCTGCCCCGTCGTATTTCGTCCGGACCGCAAACCGGCACCGCACCGATTGCGCTGCCGAATGGAGCCGCGACACCGGCGGTACCGGCCCGTCCCGCGCCGTAGCGGTACGACTGCCCGGCAGCCCCTGTATTCCAGCAGATTTCACGCAGTACGAAAGGAAATCATCATGACCTCCTCCATCGATATGTTCGCCCGCGCGCTGAGTTTCCACCCCGACGGCCGGGTACGTGACGGCGAACGGCGGATGAGCGAGGGCACGGACGGTTGGCAGCTGGCCACCTTCCACGTGGAGACCGACACCGAAATCCACGCCGACCACTGGGAGATGCACCCGGCATCCGAGGAAGCAGTGTGCTGTCTGTCCGGGGCGCTGCGGCTCTATCTGCGCCCGGCCGGTCCCGGCGATACCGAAACCGAAGTGCGCCTCACCGCCGGAACCGCCTTCGTCGTGCCACGTAACCGCTGGCACCGGCTCGAACTGGAGCAGCCGTCCGACATCATGTCGATCGGGCTGCGCGACGGTACCCGGATCGAGCCGGTCGCCGGACCGTGACGGCCGATCGCCATCGGGGCCGGTACGGGTCAGCGACGTGACGGGAACGGGATGTGTTCCAGATCCGCGGCGATCACGATCTCTCCGCCGAACACCTGTCGCGCTTCGGCGAGATGCCGGCCCAGGTCGGGGTAGCGCTGCGAGAAATGGGTCAGGACCAGCGTTCGCGCACCGGCCTCGGCGGCGATCCGGGCCGCTTGTCCCGCGGTGAGATGACCGTGCTCGGCGGCCAGATGCGCGTCGGCGTCGAGGAAGGTCGCTTCGATCACCAGCATGTCCACGCCCGCCGCGAGTTCGCGTGCGCCCGGGCAGATCCGGGTGTCCATGACGAACGCGAAACTCTGTCCGCGCCGCAATGTGCTCACCTCGTCGAGAGTCACGATCCGGCCCTGCCAATCGACCTCGCCCTCCCGTTGCAGCCGACCTACGACAGGGCCGTGCAGGCCCAGCTCATCGAGCCGCTCCGGCCGGATGGTGCGATAGTCCGGCTCGGTCAGCCGGTAGCCGAATGCCTCAACTGGGTGGTCGAGGCGCGCGGTGGTGACCTCGAAGGGGGCGCCGGGGGCCGGTAGTGCGCCCGGTCCGGTGATCGGGCGCTGCCGTAGATCCACCGCGCGATGGTAGGCGGTGGCATCACAGAGATTGTCGAAGAACCGCTGACCCGAGGCGGGATAGTAGGTGTCGATCGGATGCGGCACCCGGTCCAGGTTGATCCGCTGGACGACCCCGGCCAGGCCGAGGCTGTGATCACCGTGGAAATGGGTTATCGCGATCCGGGTGAGATCGGTGGCGGAGATACCGGCCCGGATCATCTGCCGCTGGGTGCCCTCGCCCGGGTCGAACAGTACGGCCTCGCCACCCCAGCGCAGTACGTATCCGTTGTGGTTGCGCTGAGCGGTCGGCACCTGGCTCGCGGTGCCCAGCACGACCAGTTCCCGCTGCGACATCTATCCGCACCTCGGCGGCCGCGCCGCCCCTGTCGCCGCCGTGAATCCGCCGGCTCCTAGTTCGTCGGGCATGGGCCAGACGATATCCGCCGTCGCGCCGGTACGCGGCGCCTGGGCGGAAATGCGGATCGGAGGCGACCGGCCGCGGATCGGATACGGAACTCCCGGTACAGCTCCGGCAGGAAGCCTGCCGGGGTGACGCATTTCCTGGCCCCTCGTTGCCGGGCCTGCCGTTGTCAGCCGCGCGATTCGTTGGGCACTATCTCGGCCCCGGTGAGAAGCAACCCGATGGCCACACCCACGACGAGGCATATCGCGGCTGCGATGGCCGCCCATTTGCCGAGCGGTTCGCCCCGGATATGGCCGACGACACCGAGCACGATTCCGGCGGCGCCGAACACGATGGGGCAGAACAGCAGCGATACCGCGGCGCATACGAAGCCGATGATGGACAAAACCTGCGGTCCGGAACGTTCCGGTTGCGCAGCGGCGCCGTAGGGCTGGTACTGCTGCTGTTTGGGGTAGGCGGGATAACCGCCGGCGCCGGGCGCCCCTCCGGTCCAGCCGCCCGACCCCTGCTGTCCGCCCGGCGCACCGGTGCCGGGCCACCCCTGCTGTGCGCCGGGCGGGCCACCCCAGCCCTGCTGCGCCGGCGCACCCCAGCCTTGCTCCTCCGGCGCGCCCCAGCCCGGCTGCCCGCCGTATCCGGCCCCCGGTGGTCCGCCATATCCGCCGCCGGGTTGCTCCGGCCCACTCCCATAACCGCCCTGCGGTGGATACTGACCGCCCTGCGGTGGATACTGACCGCCCGGCGGTGGATAGGGCGACCCGCCCGGCGGCTGTCCGTAACCCTGCTGCCCGCCGGGTGGCTGTCGCCAGGCTTGTCCCGGCTCCTGTTCCTCGGGCCGGGCCGACCACGCCTGCGGGGGTACCTCACCACCGGGAGGCTGCTGCTCCGGGGAGCCGGACTGCCGGCCGTGCGCGAACGCCGCCGAGCCCGGGTCGGATGGCGGCGCGGATTGTTCGCCCGTACCCGGCCGCGCCGAGTCGGCGGCGCGAGGTTCGCGGCCGAGCAGCTTCGGCAGGTACTCGGTGGGCGGGTCGTACGGCCCGGCCTGCTGTGCCTCGGACGGCCCGGTGGATTCCGGCGGCTGTGGGGCGGCGGACGAGGCGCCGCTCACCGACGGTTCCGGGGCGTGCGCGGGGGTCTGGGTAACGTCGGGCGGCTGCGGGGCGCCGGGGGCGAGGAACGGTTCGCCCGGAGATTCCCGGGGCCGTTCCGCGGCCGGTCGATCGGCCGCGCCGGAATCGGGTTCCGGCCGGTCTGTGCTCTTCTCCTCCGGAGTCTCGCCGGAGTCGCGCGGGTCCTGCGGTGTGCTCATCACGTCTCCTCGTTCGTAGCGTCGAGGGCTCGTAGGCCGGTACCGCGGTGCGGGCGCAGCGTCAGCTGTCGGGTTCGTTCTCTATATGGATGGCGGCGGCCTCGGCGGGACGGTCGTCGTCGGCGGCGGCGGCGCGGTCGCGGCGGTCCGGTTCCAGCCGAAGTTCCTCGGCTATGCCGAGTCGGCCGTCGTCGTCACCTTCGCGGTTGCGAATACGCAGGTCGGAGGGCGGGTCCTCGATATACCGTTCGTAGGCGCGGACCTCGTCCTCCTGCTCGTCGTCACCCATATCGGGCTCTCGTGGTTCGCGATCCATACCACCCAGTATGCGCTGCCTCGTGGCCGCCCCGCGGGACCGTGACCAGCGATGTCGGGTTTCGCCGCGAAATGGCGAACGGCCCCGGACCAGCTGGTCCGGGGCCGTTCGGAAGAAGAGATCAGGCGTTGCCGTTGAACAGCCCGGTCACAGAACCGTTCTCGAACACCTCGCGGATGGTGCGGGCCAGCAGCGGCGCGATGGAAAGCACGGTGAGCTGTGGGAATTTCTTGTCCTCGGTGATCGGCAGGGTGTTGGTCACCACGACCTCCCGGGCACCGCAGGACGCGAGCCGTTCGGCGGCCGGAGCGCTGAGCACACCGTGGGTCGCCGCGATCACCACATCACCGGCACCCGCCTCACGCAGCACGTTCACCGCGCCGGCGATGGTGCCACCGGTGTCGATCATATCGTCGATGAGGATGCAGGTGCGGCCTTCGACCGAGCCCACCACCCGGTTCGACTTCACCTGGTTCGGGACCAGCGGGTCGCGGGTCTTGTGGATGAACGCCAGCGGCGCGCCGTCCAGCGAATCCGCCCACTTCTCCGCCACCCGGACCCGGCCGGAGTCGGGGGAGACCACGGTGATGTTGTCGAGGCTGTAGTTGGTGCGGACGTACTCGGCGAGCTGCAGCTGCGCATGCATGTGGTCGACCGGGCCGTCGAAGAAACCCTGGATCTGATCGGTGTGCAGGTCGACCGTGACGATGCGGTCGGCACCCGCGGTCTTGAGCAGGTCGGCGACCAGACGGGCCGAGATGGGCTCGCGGCCGCGGTGCTTCTTGTCCTGGCGGGCGTAGGGGTAGAACGGCAGGATAGCGGTGATCCGCTTGGCCGAACCGCGCTTGAGCGCGTCGATCATGATCAGCTGTTCCATCAGCCACTGGTTCAGCGGCGCCGGGAAACTCTGCAGGACGAAGGCATCGGACCCACGGACCGACTCTTCGAAGCGGACGAAGATCTCCCCGTTCGCGAACTCACGCGCGATCTGCGGGGTGACGTGAACGTCGAGTTCCTTGGCCACCTGCTCGGCTAGTTCTGGGTGCGACCGTCCGGCGAAGAGCATCAGGTTCTTCTGGTTGTCGATCCATGACGCGGTCACTGCTGGTTGCCATCCTTAAGCTTTATTGCCCGATCCGGTGTTCTCATCGGCCGCGATAGCTTTCGCCGCCGCGTCTGCTGCCGCGGTACCTGGACGTTTCCGCTGCACCCAGTTCTCGATATTGCGCTGCGCACCCCCGGACACTGCCAACGCGCCCGGCGGAACGTCTTCCCGCAGTACAGTACCTGCCCCAGTGTAGGCACCGTCACCCACGGTCACCGGGGCAATGAACATCGTATCGCTGCCGGTACGCACGTGGGAGCCCACCACCGTCCGGTGTTTGCTCACCCCGTCGTAGTTCACGAACACACTGGATGCTCCGATGTTGCTGTGCTCGCCGATGGTGGCGTCGCCGATATAGGTCAGATGCGGGACCTTGGTGTGCCGGCCGATATCGACGTTCTTGGTCTCCACGAAGGCACCGATCTTCCCGGACTCGCCCAGCACGGTCCCCGGCCGCAGATAGCCGAACGGTCCGACCATCGCCTTCGCGCCGATCGTCGCGGCTTCCCCGTGGGTGCGGATCACCCGGGCGCCCTCGCCGACCACCATGTTCATGAGCGTGGAGTCGGGCCCGATCTCGGCGTCCTCGCCGATCACCGTGGTACCCAGCAGCTGGGTACCGGGGCGCACCACAGTGTCGCGGCCGATCCGGACATCGGTATCGATCCAGGTGGTGGCCGGATCCATGATCGTCACCCCGGCGCGCATATGTCGCTCCAGGATGTAGCGGTTCAAAGTATGCGCCGCGGCCGCCAGCTGCACCCGGTCGTTCACCCCGGTGACCTTGGCCGAATCGACCAGCCGGGCGCCCTGCACCGGGTATCCGGCCTCGCGGGCGAGCCTCAGGACATCGGTCAGATAGAGCTCGTGCTGGGCGTTGGCGGTGGACAACCGGCCGAGCATGGTGCGCAGCACCGCGGCGTCGAAGGCGTACACACCTGAATTGACCTCGCGGATCGCGGCCTGTGTGGGAGTCGCATCGGCGTGTTCCACGATCTCGGCGACCTCGCCGTCGGCGTCGCGCACGATCCGGCCGTAGCCGTTCGGATCGTCGGGCACGAAGGTGAGGACCGTGACCGCGGGACGTTCGGGATAGCTCCGATGCTCGTCCAGCAACGCGGACAGGGTGTGCCCGTCCAGCAGGGGAACATCTCCGGAGGTGACGATGACATCGCCGGTGAAATCGGCGGACAGACCGGCGAGCCCGATCTGGACGGCATGCCCGGTACCGAGCTGCTGTTCCTGCACTACCGGCACGATCTCCCGATCGAGTTCCGTGGCCACCGCGGCCGCGGCCGCGCCGACCTGCTCACGGTCGTGACCCACCACCGTCACCAGATGATGGGGGTCGATGGAATGAGCCGCGTGCAACGCGTGGGCCAGCATGCTGCGCCCGGCCAGCGGGTGCAGCACCTTGGGGGTCTTCGACCGCATTCTCGTACCGGCACCTGCGGCTAGCACGATGACGGCGGTCTGCTCCTGCATGAATCTCCCTCGGGCCGACGATGGTCATCGTGCACACGAGCTGCTCCGCCGCCAGGACTCGAACCTGAACTATCTGAACCAAAATCAGAGGTGCTGCCATTACACTACGGCGGACTGTTCACACCGGTGGGTACCCGAATCCCACCGCTGTGCCCGGCACGGCAACGATACTCGCATGCCACCCCGGGATACGTCGAACCGTGGTGGTGGCGACACGCCAGCGGAACGCGTGACGGCTCCTTTCCGTGGTCGGCGAGCAACCGGCGCCGCCCGGGTGACTCCGGTCGCCACGGGTCTGAGACAGTTGATCTCGATGGTTCTGGTCGCAGGTCCGGCTTCGGCCGCCCGTGACCCCGATAACCAGGGAGGCGGGAAACGTGTCGTCGGGAGAACCGAGAACAACCGAGGAGTTGCGGGCCACCGGTGACATCGAACAGGTCCCGGCGGCCCGGCAGCGGATGACCGGTACCCAGCGGCGCCGGCAGTTGATCGAGATCGGCCGCGCCCTGTTCGCCGAACGCGGCTACGACGCCACCTCCATCGAGGAGATCGCGCAACGCGCCCTGGTGTCCAAACCCGTCGTCTACGAGCATTTCGGCGGTAAGGAAGGGCTCTATGCCGTCGTCGTCGACCGCGAGATGTCGATGTTGCTGGATATGATCACCTCCTCGCTCACCAACAACAGGTCGCGGGTCCGGCTCGAGCAGGTGGCACTCGCCCTGCTCACTTATATCGAGCAGCGCACCGACGGATTCCGCATCCTGGTGCGCGACCAGCCGGTGTCCTCCACCGACGGGCGGTACTCGAGCCTGCTCAACGAAGCGGTCAACCAGGTCGCGCATCTGCTCGCCGGCGATTTCGAACGCCGCGACCTCGACACCAGCCTCGCCACCCTTTACGCGCAAGCTCTGGTCGGCATGGTGGCCACCACCGCCACCTGGTGGCTGGATGTGCGCAGCCCGTCCAAAGAAGTCGTCGCCGCGCATCTGGTGAACCTGTGCTGGAACGGCTTGAGCCACCTCGAGGCCGACCCCCAGCTCAGCTCGGAATGGCCCGCCGTGCCCGGCCCACAGCCGGCGAACTCCCCGGGCGGGCAGCGCAGTTCGGGCAACCGTGAATGAACTACCCGCGAAATCGGGTGGCCCGGTGAATCGAGAGACGTAGCGAATACGGATGGTACGGTTCACCCATCCTCTGGGTGCTGTTCGGGCGGTAAGTCGGTCTACTTCGACAATGTCGGTCTACTTCAGGATGGCTGGTTATTGGGATGACAGGCGGAGCTGATGGCTAGGCAAGCGCGCGCGGAGATAACCCGCGATTCCGTTCTGGCGGGCGCTGCCGACGTCTTTCTGCGCTTGGGCTACGCCAATGCGAGCCTCAGCGAGATCATCGCGCAGTCCAACGTGACCAAGGGCGCCTTGTACTTTCACTTCGGGTCCAAGGAAGAACTGGCCCGTGCCGTGGTCGACCAGGGCAACGAACGCCTCATCGCATCCTGCAAAGGATTCTTCGACTCTCGGGTCCCGGCCCTCGAGGCCGCGATCGGCATCACGTACGTGGTGGCAGATCTGTCGATGAACGATCCGATGGTGGGCGCCATGCTCAAACTCACCCATCAGATCGGTGACTACCGCGGCGCCAACGGCGACAACATCGCCAAAACCTGGGGTGACACCTACCGCGTCCTCTCGGAACGGGCGATCGCCCAGGGCGACCTGCTCCCCGACCTCGACCCGGAGACCATCGGCCTGCTGCTGTACGGGCTCACCACGGGAATCCACATCGTCGCGGTCGGCACGGAATCGGTCGACCAGATGGCGTCGCGGATGGAACGGGCCTGGTACTTCCTACTCCCGTCCGTAGTCCCCGACGACAAGGTGTCGTACTTCCGCGAGTTCGCGGCGAGACGGTTGCGGCGCTACGTGCCGTAATTTCGCGCTGCCGCCGGCGGCGTGAGTCGGCCCTCTGACCTCGGTTCTCCACTCCCGTCCGTCCGTCGCTGCGCTCCCTCTCTGCGGTCGCTCCGGAACCGGGTGGGCCCCGATTACGGGGGTCGGGCCGTCGGCCGCAGATCCCGAATCGAGGATCGACGCAACCACACGAGTCGAGTTCTGCGAGACACCCCGAAGGGTTGAGGCCGTCTCGCCGTTCAGGCCTCGAAGCGCATGCGCCGAAGGCGCGAGTCTCGAGGCCTGAACGGCGAGACCTCAGGGCCTCAACCCCGCGCACGCCAGTGCGCAGACAAGCACAGATAGACTCGCGGAGCTCGGTGGAATCGCTTTCGTTCGGCGTTCAGGAGAGAAAATGTCTGCCCCACGTCCACCACTGGCGGGATTGGCCGCTGCGGCCGGTGCCGATACCGCGTTGCGGACCGTTTCCGGGATGCTCGGGCGGTCGCCGGTGGAGTTGGTGGCGCCGGCTGCGGCGCGGTCGTTCGTCGCGGCGACGATGGCGGCCGAGCGGCCCGTGGTGGTGGTGACCGCGACCGGCCGGGAGGCCGATGATCTGACGCTGGAGCTCGGCGAGATGCTGGGGTCGGCGGTCGCGCAGTTCCCGTCCTGGGAGACGCTGCCGCACGAGCGGCTTTCGCCGGGCGCCGATACCGTCGGACGTCGGCTAGAGGTGCTGCGGCGGCTGGCGCATCCGGAGGATCCGGTGTTCGCGGAGCCGTTGCGGGTCGTGGTGACCACGGTGCGGTCGCTGATGCAGCCGATGGCGAGTGGTCTGGGCGATATCGAACCGGTCGTGTTGCGGATCGGCGGAGAAGCCGATTTCGACGTATTGGTCTCGCGTCTGGTCGAATTCGCGTATACGCGGGTGGACATGGTCGGTAAGCGCGGCGAGTTCGCGGTACGCGGCGGCATATTGGATCTTTTCCCGCCCACCGCGGACCACCCGGTCCGGGTGGAGTTCTGGGGGGACGAGGTCACCGAACTGCGACCGTTCTCCGTGGCCGATCAGCGGTCGCTGGGGGAGACTTCGCTGGATACCGTCGTCGCGGCGCCGTGCCGGGAACTGCTGCTCACCCCGGCGGTGCGGGAGCGGGCCGCGGCGGTGGCGGCGGCGAATCCGGCAGATGCCGCGCTGGTGGAGATGCTGGCGAAGCTCGCCGAGGGTATCGCGGTCGAGGGGATGGAGGCGCTGCTGCCGGTGTTGCAGCCGGGTGAGTTGCGGTTGCTGACCGAGCAGTTGCCCGAAAGTACCCATCTGCTGGTGTGTGATCCGGAGAAGGTCCGTACCCGGGCGGCCGATCTCATGCGGACAGGTGAGGAATTCCTGGAGGCTTCGTGGACCGCGGCCTCCTTCGGCAGTGATGCGCCGTTGGGCGCGCACGGGCTGGATCTGGCCGCGTCGGCCTATCGTCCGCTCGCCGATATCCAGGCGAGTGCCGCGGCCCGGGAGCTGCCCTGGTGGACGGTGAGTCCGCTGTCGTCCGGCGCTTCGTCGGAGGTGGAGTTGCCGGTGCAGTCCGGGCCCACCGCGCGGGGCTCCGACGAACTGGTGGCGACCATTTTCGCCTCACTGCGTGCGCACGTGACGACCGGTGGCCGTGCCGTGGTGGTGCTGGCCGGGCACGGTACGGCTCAACGCACCCTGGAGCGGCTCGGTGAGGCGGAGGTTCCGTCCGCGGAGTTGCCTGCCGGTGCGGAGCCGGTGCCCGGAGTGGTCGGGGTGCTGTGCGGGTCGCTGCACGACGGGGTGATCTTCGCGGACGCCGGTCTGGTGGTGGTCGCGGAATCCGATCTCACCGGTAACCGCGTCACCGCCCCGGGCGACGGGAAGCGGTTGCCCGCCAAACGCCGTAACCAGGTGGATCCGCTGGCGTTGAACGCCGGGGACATGGTGGTGCACGACCAGCACGGCATCGGCCGTTTCGTCGAGATGATCGAGCGCACGGTCGGTGGCGCACGGCGCGAATACCTGGTGATCGAATACGCGCCCGGTAAACGCGGCCAGCCCGGTGACCGGTTGTTCGTTCCGATGGAATCGCTGGACCAGCTGTCCCGGTATGTGGGTGGCGAACTGCCCAGCTTGTCGAAACTGGGTGGCGCGGATTGGTCGAACACCAAGCGCAAGGCACGTAAAGCGGTCCGGGAGATCGCCGGGGAACTTGTGCAGCTCTACGCTGCCCGGCAGGCGGCGCCCGGTCACGCGTTCGGCCCGGACACCCCGTGGCAGCGGGAGATGGAGGACGCGTTCGCGTTCACCGAGACCGTCGATCAGCTCACCGCCATCTCCGATGTGAAGGCGGATATGGAGAAGGCCGTACCGATGGACCGCGTCGTCTGCGGCGATGTCGGATACGGCAAGACCGAGATCGCGGTGCGGGCGGCGTTCAAGGCTGTGCAGGACGGTAAGCAGGTTGTGGTTCTGGTGCCGACGACTCTGCTGGCCCAGCAGCATCTGCAGACCTTCTCCGAACGGCTCGCCGGGTTCCCGGTGACCGTGAAGGGCCTGTCCCGGTTCACCGATCCCGCGGAATCGCGGGAGGTGCTCGCGGGGATGGCCGAGGGGGAGGTCGATATCGTGGTCGGCACCCACCGTCTGCTGCAGACCGCGGTGCGCTGGAAGAACCTCGGTCTGGTGATCGTGGACGAGGAGCAGCGTTTCGGGGTGGAGCACAAGGAGCACATCAAGGCGCTGCGGACGCATGTGGATGTGCTGACCATGTCCGCGACCCCGATTCCGCGCACTTTGGAGATGAGCCTGGCCGGTATCCGCGAGATGTCGACCATTCTGACTCCGCCCGAGGAGCGGCATCCGGTGCTCACCTATGTGGGCGGGTACAACGATAAGCAGGTCACCGCGGCAATCCGGCGTGAGTTGTTGCGCGACGGCCAGGTGTTCTACGTGCACAACCGGGTGTCCTCGATCGAGAAGGCGGCCAAGCGGATCCGAGATCTGGTCCCGGAGGCCCGGGTCGTGGTCGCGCACGGACAATTGAACGAGGACATTCTCGAACGCACCGTGCAGGGTTTCTGGCAGCGCGAGTTCGATGTCCTCGTATGTACGACGATCATCGAGACCGGTCTGGATATCTCCAACGCCAATACGCTGATCGTGGAGCGGGCCGATACGCTCGGTCTCTCCCAGTTGCACCAGTTGCGTGGGCGGGTCGGCCGTAGCCGGGAACGTGGATACGCCTACTTCCTGTACCCGGCGGAGAAACCGCTCACCGAAACCGCCTACGACCGGCTCGCCACCATCGCACAGAACTCCGACCTCGGCGCGGGTATGGCGGTGGCGATGAAGGATCTGGAGATCCGCGGCGCCGGTAACGTGCTGGGGGCCGAACAGTCCGGACATGTGGCGGGCGTGGGGTTCGATCTCTACGTGCGACTCGTCGGCGAGGCGGTGGAGGCCTACCGGGCTGCCGCGGACGGGAAACCGATCACCGCCGAGGAGACCAAAGAGGTCCGTATCGACCTCCCGGTGGACGCGCATATCCCGCCCGACTACATCGCCAGCGATCGGCTGCGGCTGGAGGCCTACCGTAAACTCGCCGCCGCCCATGACGATCCGGCGCTGGCGGCGGTGGTCGAGGAACTCGTCGATCGCTACGGCGCGCTGCCGGTCGAGGTCGGCCGGCTGGTCTCGGTGGCCAGACTGCGGCTGCTGGCACGCGAGTACGGGGTCACCGAGATCGCGGTTACCGGTACGACGGTGAAGGTTTCGCCGCTGTCGCTGCCGGATTCGAAGCAGATGCGGCTCAAGCGCATCTACCCGAGCGCGACATATCGTGCGGCCAGTTCGGTGGTGCAGCTGCCGCTGCCCCGGGTTCAGGACAGTGTCGGTGCCGACCGGCTGCGTGATGTGGTGCTGCTCCAGTATCTCGCCGATCTACTGCTCGCACTCGACGGTAAAGCCGCCGGTGCGGTGGATCTCACGGTCGCGACCGAGGTGAGTCCGGCTCGATGACAACCGATCCCGGTGCGGTCGGCGCCGACGGGCCGGACCCCGGCCTGCTCGAATCGGAAACGGCCACCGTCGCCGCCGGTCTGACCGAAGCGGTGGAGGTGATGGATCGGCTGTGGCGATTCGGTGGCTGGGAGGTCACCCAGACCCACGATTCGCTGCGGCCGTATCTGCTGGAGGAGACCTACGAACTGCTCGACGCGATCCAGGACGAGGACGCCGGCACGATCCGCGAGGAACTGGGCGACCTGCTGCTACAGGTCTTGTTCCATTCGCGGATCGCCGAAGCAGCGGGCGAATTCACCATCGGCGATGTGGCCGCGGCACTGGTCGCCAAGCTGGTGAACCGCAGTCCGCATCTGGCCGCTGGACCCGACGAATACGGTTTCGGTACGGCGGCCACGGTCGAAGAGAAGGTTGCGGCACAGGAAAAGGCGTGGGAGGAAAAGAAATCCGCGGAGAAGACCCGGCGTTCCTGTCTGGACGGTATCGCCATGGCGCAACCGGCGCTGGCGCTGGCCGAGAAGGTCTGTTCCCGTAGCGCCCGCGCCGGTCTACCGGAGGAATTGATTCCGGCGGATCTGCGTATCGTCCATCTGGGCGGCCCGGAGAGCGCGGAGGAACGCTTGCGCAAAGCCACCCTCGCCTTCGCCGCCGCTATCCGTCATACGGAAGACGCCGCCGAAGCCGCTCGCGGCGCCCGCCGTCCGTTATCCGCCGAGGACTGGCTCGTGTACTGGCCCGCCGTCGGCGTGTAGGTGCGCTGACCACCTCGTACGCGTCCGGACGATGGACCGTTTCGCCCGGGCCGGGTCAGTCGGTATCCACTGGCCGATGGTCTGCGGGCCAGGGCTCCCGGACGAGTTTTGTCGCATCTGCTTCGTCCAGCTCGATGTCGAATATCTCGGCGAGGATCTTCGGCACGTCGGTTCGTTCCACCTCACGGGTCTCGCCGGTCCCATCCGGGTATCCGGTGATCAGTGTGACGCCGTCGAGCATGTGATGCGCCTCCGGATGAAATCTCTGTGCGATCGGGCGCATGGTGAACGGTGAATGCGGGGACGTCGATACATAGTGATTACCGACTGTCTGATCGATCCGGTACTGCGGGTTCATGGTGAACGTTCGCCGGGTCAGCCAGCCGTTGCGGGAGAAGTGGTGCAGTGTCCACAGCTCTTCGCCCAGTTCGTCCACGCCGTGCTCGAGCCTGAACCGCCAGGCACCTACGGTGAATTCATCATCGCGCGCGGTCAGTTCGATCGGTTCCAGCGGGCCCGAACCGAAACCGACATCGCACAACCAGGCCCGTCCGTCGTCTGCGGTGGTCACCCGCAGCAGTGCGTGCGTGGCAGGTAGCAGACGACTGTCCTGGCCCATGAAGATCCGCCCGGCCAGACCGGTGACACCGAAGCCGAGCCGTTCCAGCGCGGCGGCGAACAACGCGCAGTTCTCGAAACAGTATCCGCCCCGTCGACGCCGAACCATCTTGTCCTGCATCGACTCCACGTCCAGTCGCACCGGCCGGCCCAGGATGATCTCCAGGTTCTCGAATGGGAACGTCGTGGTGTGCCCGCGTACCAGTCCGCGCAGCGTCGCGAGGGTCGGCGTACGTTCCCCGTCGAAACCGATACGGGCCAGATATGCGTCCAAGTCCAGATCCTCACCGCTCCAGCGGTAGGACGGATGTATGGATGTACTCATGCTCTCCTCGGGTCTATCCGCGGTCGAAGTGCTCGATCAGTCGGGAATAGCTGTCGTCGCCGTGGCCGGCCGACAGCGCATCCGCGACCATCTGCCTGGTGTATGACGGCAGCGTGTCGTCGACTCCCCGGGCCCGGCTCTCGGCGATCAGGTCGTCGATGGAGGGCAGGTGATGTTTGAGCGCACCGAACGGGGTGGCGTACTCGGCGCGATCGATCTCGGCGCCGAACATCGGGAACAAGGACGGCAGCGCGGCGAGGGACGGTTCCGCCTGTTCGCTGTAACTCTCGATCGAGATTCCGGCATTGCGGAGAAGTGCCGCGGCATGGAGGAATCCGTTCAACAGACCCCACATGATGCCGTGGAAAGCCATTCCGTACACCAAGGGCACACTCGGATCGGTCGACACATGAGTTGCACGCCCGCCGAGAGCCCGCAACTCCGCTTCGTGACGATCGAACACCCGCCGAGGTCCGCCGAAGAAGATCACCGCGTCCGGCGAGCCGATCGCGGGCGCGATGGTCATGATCTGCCCGTGCAGATAATCCGCACCGTGTGCGGTCACCAGTTCAGCCGCCGCCGTCGCTTGATCGGACGGGCCGTCGGTCAGATTGACCACGGTTCGGCCCGCCAACTTCGTGCCCACCGACTGCAACAGTTCCGCTGCCACCGCCGCGCCCTGGACATTGACGATCAATAACTGGGCCTCGCTCACAGCCGACTCCGGGGACGCGGCCGCCCGGGCCCCCTTGGCTACCAGCGGCTCCGCTTTTTCCGCCGACCTGTTCCACACCACGACCTGGTGACCGGCATCCAGAATGGCCGTAGCCAGTGCGGATCCCATTTCACCCAAACCGATTACTGCGACTGTCATGATTCTCCCGTTCTGGTGGTTACCCAGAAGACGCTAGAACCTGAACTTTTGTTTAGATCAAGCGAGTGAGACGCAGGTCACTCTCGCCGACCGTCGCCCGGTCAGACGGTGATACAGCTCGCCGAACACCATGGCGGTTTCGGAAGAAGCATCCTCGGACAGGTCGTAGCGGGCCAATTCGGCACCGGTGTGCTCGATGCTGCCCTCCGGTGACCGGAGATTGTTGTAGAAGACGAAATGCTGATCCGACAGGACCTTCGAGCTCGGACCGGTCGCCAGGGCGCTGGCATCGAGGTCGTAGTCGGCACCCACCGAGGTGCGCACATCCCAGCCGAGTCCGACAGCGATCTCGGTCAGATTGGGGGCTTGTTCGGACAGCGAGACATTGCCGCCCTTGGCCAGTGAGACACTCATGTTCACCTTCCCGAAGCGCCGAACACGCCCGACGACCGAGAGCGCCGGACGCCCGGCGAAAACAGATGAGGCGCCGCTGCGCCGGACGGGTCGAATGCCGGGCAGCCGGACTCAGAACTTCTCTTCGTTCTCCGCCCAGGACTTCAGCGTCGCCACCCGATGCTCCAGGGCGCGCAGTTCGCTGTCGTCGAGCACGGTGCGCTGAATACCCTGAGCGACCACGAAAGCCGACTGCCGGTGGTCGTCGATGACATCCACATCGAGACGGACCGCGACATAGTCGTCGGCGCCCGGCATCTCCTCGGCGATGACCTTGGCCGCGCCGCGCGCGCACAGCGCCACATCGCCGCCACCCAGAATGAGCAGGGCGACCTGCGGCCGCTCCCGCAGCCGAGCCAGTGAACCGCGATCGAACTTCAGACTGAGCAGGATCCGCCGGTCACCGGCACGCACCGGCCACGACACCGGAATGGCATGCGGCGCGGGATCTGTGGTGACCAGAACCGCGATCGTCTCCTGCGGCCACTGCGGCAGCGCTTCCAGCTCGGGATGGTCGGTTGCGGGATTTTCCGCAGGGCTGAGTCCGGCTGCCATATCGTCCCCTCCTGGATCGACGTGGTACCGCGGGGGTATGCCGTACCACGCACCAGTCTAGAGGTCGGCGCGGACACGCGCGGGGGAAGTACCGACCGCGACCTGCAACGGAACGCGCTGATACCGACCGGAATCGGTGAGATGCCGGGAAAGGGGTGGTGGGCGGTGGCCGTCCTCGACGGCTCACGATGTGCGCAGCCGTCAGGCGGGGGCCAGGGTGATGGACTCGAGGGGGAGGGTTCTGGACCATTCGCGGCCCATCGCGGCGGGCTTGATTTCGGTGGACGCGTCGTGGCGGGCGTGGTCGCCGAGCTGAACGCCACCGAGTGCGGTGAGCTTCGCGGCGGCGATCTCGCCGCCGCGATTGAAGGTGTTGTCGTACACCGAATCGCCCAGCCCGAACACCGCGAAACGTAGGGCCGTCAGGTCCGGTCGATGTGCCTCCAGCGCTTCGAAGAACGGTTCGGCGCCGGTGGGCAGATCGCCCTCGCCGTAGGTGGAGCACACGATGATATGGAAGATCTCCGGGTCGAGTTCGGTGATATCGAACTCGCTCATATCGAAGACGGTGATCTGGTGTTCGTTCAGCTCCTCGGCTACTGCCTCGGCAACTTTCTCCGCTGTGCCCATTTCCGAACCGAACAGGACGACGATCCGCACCGCGCCTCTCCTTCCGCTGAAACTTTGGAAAGGCAATCCTAACTTACGGCCTCCCGCTGGCGGGGCGCGAGCACCGCGTCCTGCTCGTCCAACAGGCTGAAGTATTTGCGCAGCATGAGGGCGGCGGTGGCGGCCAGGCCCGCGGTCAGCCCCCACCAGACTCCGGCCGCACCCATGCCTGCCGGATAGGCCAGCACCAGTGCCGTCGGCAGCCCGACGATCCAGTAGCCGACCACCGACAGCCGGAAACCCGCGTTGGTGGCCTGCAATCCGCGCAGCAGTCCGGTGCCGATGTTCTGGGCCGCGTCGAAGAACTGCAGCACGATACCGATCAGCAGTAGCGCCCGCGCAACCTCCAGGGTCGCGGCATCGGTGGGATCGAGGAACGGGCGCAGCACCAGGTCGGGGACGAAGGCGTAAGCCAGACCGGTGACCAGCGCAACCACCCCGGCGAACTGAAGTGCCAGCCAGGCCAGGCCCCGCGCGTGCGCGGTCTCGTCCCGGGCGACACTGTGGCTGACCAGGATCGAAGCGCCGTGTGAGATACCGATGGCAATCTGGAACACGATGTAGATCACCTGGTACACAACATTGTGGGCGGCCAGTGCCGCCGGTCCGAACGCACCCATGACCAGTGCGAGCACCGAGAACATCCCGGCCTCGGAACCGTAGGTCAGGGCGATGGGTGTACCCAGCCGCAGTTCGCCGCGAACGGTCGCCATCCGCACCGGCCACGGACAGACCGGCAGAGTAGGGCCCAGTTCCGGATCGCGACGCACCATCGTCCAGAACACGGCGAACATCAGCAGGAACACCAGCGAGGTCGCCGCCCCCACACCGGTCAACCCGAGCGCGGGCAGCCCGGCCCAGCCGTGGATCAGGGCCATGGCGAGCACGAGATTGACCGCGATCGAACCCAAGGTGACCGCGAGCAGCGCCTGCGGCCGCTGCATCCCCACGGTGTACTGGCGCAGCACCTGGAACCACAGGCAGGGCAACAGGCCCGGGGCCAGCGCCACCATCAGCGGCCGGGCATCGGCCAGGACACCGGCGTCCTGGCCGAGCCATTGCAGCGACCAGCCCAGGCCGATCAGTATCGCGCCGCCGAGCAGGCCGGCGACGGTGGCGATCAGGAAGCTCGACCGCACCACATCGCGGATCTCGGGGTCGGGATCGTCGCCGCGTTTCCCGGCGGCGCCCACCGCGGCGGCGATCTGGTTACCGCTACCGGTGATCAGTCCGACGCACATGGTGCGGATCTGGTTGAACAGCACCAAGGCGAGGCCGCCCGCGGCGACCGCGCGTACGCCGAGGCCGCCCATCAGGGCGATATTGGTGGTGGATACGGCGACCTGCGCTAGCTGGGTCAGCGCGATGGGGGTGGCCAGGGCGGCCAGCCGCCGGCCGTCTGGACGATATCGCGAGAGAGGTGTGCCGATCACCGGGCCCGCACCATAGTGTCCGATTCCTCCCTGTGTTCGTGATCGTCCGATCGGGTGACGCGGACGGCGGGGGTATTCCCGGTAACGGCATCGTTCAAAACGGCCGCCCCCACCGGCCGGCTTCCCCTACCCGCGGGTGCGTAGCGCGCCAGCATGGCGTGCACATCGCGTTCGGTCTCGGAATCGAGCAGTTCCCGGGCGGCCATCCAGTCGTCATCGAAGACGGTGTCGAGATATTTCTCGCCGCCGTCGCAGACGATGGTGACGATGGTGGACCCGGCCGGGAACTCCTCGAGCCGGGTCAGTGCGGCATGGACCGAACCACCCGCGGAACCGCCGAGCATCAGGCCCAGCCGATGCGATATCGCGCGGCAGGTGGCGAACGCGGCCCGATCCGTCACCTTGACTCCCTCGTCGAGCAGGTCGTAGTCCACGGCGGTCCCGATGGTGGCGCCCGGCGGGGTGCCGGTGCCGGACTGCCAGTACGGTCCACCCGGCCCGCCGAAGGCGATCGAACCGACCGGTTCGACCCCGATCACCCGCGGTACACAGCCCAGTTGCCGCAACCGGGTCGCGGTGCCGAACAGGGAACCACCGGTGCCGACCGCGGAAAGCAGAATATCGACGCGATCCACTTCGGCCAGTATTTCCTCGGCAACCGCGTAATAGCCCACGGCATTGGCGTCGTTGTTGTGTTGTTCGGTGAAGAACGCGTCGGGAAGCGCGGCCGCCATCGCGGCCGCGTGATCCTCCCGCGCCGAGGTCGCCAGCTCGTCGTCGCCGTCGGCGGCGACGAAAACCAGCTCCGCGCCCATTGCCCGCATCGCCCGCAGTTTGTCCTTACTCGCGTGATGGTCGACCACCGCGGTGAAACGATAGCCGCGTTCGGCGGCGACCACCGCGAGACCGAGCCCGGTATTTCCGGATGTGGATTCGATGATATGTCCGTCATCGCGCAGCAAACCCCGACGCTCCGCGTCGAGAACCATTTCTCGCGCCATCCGGATCTTGGCGGCGCCGGTCGGGTTGAACTGTTCGAGCTTGAGAAGTAATCGAGTACCGGACGGGGTCGCGGCCAATTCGAAGAGAGGGGTGCGGCCGATCAGGTCCGTGACACGGGTGACGAGGGACATGGCGGATCTCCTGGGCGTCGATTGCGGGCGGTGCGATGAGACCTGGACTGACGGTCTCACTGAAAGGATTGATCGAGGGCCCAGCGATACCGGCCACCCGGCGCTTCGGAGAGCACCACTTTCGGTGGAAGGGGCAATTCGTGAAAGGGCGATTCGTTGGAATCCATCTGATATCCGGCGGTATTCGGGTAGATCAGCAGATCGCCGGTTTCGGCTGCGCGGGGCAGCGGAATCCGGCGCCAGCTCAGCATGTCCGATTCGAGGCAGGTGGCGGCACCGACGACCGTTGCCGTCGGGGTTCCCGGCCCGTCCGGCCAGAGCACCGGATCGGGGAGGTATTCGCTGTCGAACCATTGTTCGGAGAGGCTCAGGCTGGAGCCGTCCACGGTCAGAATCCGGTAGGGCTGCCCGTGTTCGTGGCGGGTCTTTCCGCCCTGTACCCGGAAAACCGTGCTGCCCGCGCGGTCCAGCAGGGCGCGCCCCGGTTCGACCGCCAGCGTCGTATCCGTGCGGCGGAGGCGACCGGCGAGATCGTCACGTTCGAGAATCGCGGCCAGCATGGCCGGTCCGGGCTCGGGGAAGGAATACGGATAGTACGACTCGAATGCTTTGCCGGAGTGGAACCAGCGGCGGGTTACTTGCTGCTGGAATGCCGACCAATCGGCGGCGGGAACATAGTCGATACCGAAACCGCCGCCGATGGAAATCATGGTGGCCGGATGACCCATCGATCGCGCGGCACGGCAGCGGTCGATGAGTTGCCCGGCCATATCGGCGCGGAGTAGCGGGTCGTAGCCGGAGAGATGAAAGCTGAAGCCCTGTAGTGAGATCGACGAGTGATCAGTAGCTTCGGAAACTGCGTGATCCAGTTCCTCGGTCGACATTCCGAATCGACTGGCCGATGCGGCGGGCAGCACCCGGAGCAGCACGCTCGTCGGAATATCCAGTGCAGCCAGGCGTTTCAGCTCGCCGATACTGTCCACCGTGATCAGGCATCCGTGCCGGGCGGCCAGCCAGTGCAGATCGTCGGATTTCTCGGGCCCGGTGACCAGTAGGTCCGCTCCGCGAATTCCCTGGCTCAGCGCAGCGGTGAGTTCGCCGGTGCTCGATACGTCGATACCCGCCCCGGCGGTGGCACAGGCCCGCGCCACGCAGGCAGCCTTGTTGGCCTTCTTGCCGTAACAGACAGTGCCGGAGATGCGGGATTCGGTGAAAACCCGCTGGAAGGCGCGGATATTGTCGACAACCCGGGCCGGATACATCAGATGGAAAGGGCCCCCGACCGCGAAGGCGATATCGCCGAGCAGTTGCGGATCGGTGAGGACCTGTTGTTCCCAGTGGTCGCGATGAGCGGGCACCGGGGCGGCCACGGTCCCCTCGGATAGGCGGGAGGGGCTGGGGTCGGCCCCGGCGGGGGCATCGGCTCCGGTCAATCCCATAACGCTACCTCCGTGCCGCGGCCCTCGGCGATCGCGCGTTCGGCCAGCGCGTGGGCCACCGCGACATCGGTGAGCACCAGCCCGCTGTTGTAGACGAAGATCTTTTCCTCCGCCCGCCGCCGGCCCACGGCGCGCCGACTCAGGATCTGCGGTAGTTCCGCGTCCACCCGGCGCAGTTCACCGTTGTCGTCGGCCATATCGGTCCCGGTCAGTGTCATCTGCTCGGCGCTGGTGGCAACGACGCGATCGGCGTCGCGCAGGGTGGAGGGGGCGAGTCCATAACCCACCAGCACCACCACCGAACCCGATTTCAGATGCTCGGATTCGATAGCCACCTCGGTACCCGGGCCGGCGGTCGCGAGGACCACATCCGCCGTCCGTGCCGCGGCATACGGATCGTCGACGTTCTCCAGCAGCGCGTGTGGTGCGTAATCGGCGAGTTGCCGGTGTACCGACTCGATACCCTCGGGATGAGTGCCGTACAGCATCAGTTTGCGCAGTTGCGGATTGGCGGCCAGCAGATGCGGCAGTGCGTTGCGACCCTGAGTGCCGGTGCCGACGAGCAGCACGGTATCCGCATCTCGACGCAGCGTTTCACGTACCAGCAGCGCCGAGACCGCCGGCGTCCGCAACGCGCCCACCCGGGAGCAGTCCATCATGGCGATGGGCGCACCCGTGGTGTCGTCGTAGAGCGTGATGGTCGTGTAGTAGCGCTTGGTGGTGCGATCGTGCCCAGGGTCGAATTTGTACGACGTCTTCATCGCGACCACTCGCCGCCGGCCGTCGCGGCCCAACATCGCGTAGGCGACCGACCAGCCGTCCGGATTGGCGACACTGAGCTTGCGTGGGTTGTCGGAATCGCCTGCTGCCAGGGCGATATACGCTTCCTCCACCGCGCGGACCACCTCGGCCGGGGCCACTGGCACATCGGCGAGATCGCCGCGGCTCAGGACTCGCAGGGGGGTCGCTCGGTCACGTGTGCTCAACGGATCCTCGATCATCTACTGCACCGTTCCGCTCTGCTCGCGCCCGTTGCGCCGGTAGCGGCGCGAAGGGCGCGATGATCTGCTGACCGTATCCATTCTCCCCGGATTCGGCTGCGCGGCGAGGGCGTTCGGGAAGCCGTATGTTCACCCGTTTGAGCCAGCGGTCGGTGCCGTCGTAGCGCGCGGCGAACGGAACCCGGCCGTGAACTGCGACATCGTTGTCGACGAGGAGCAGCTCGCCGGGTTCGAGACAGGCCAGTACACAGACTCGTTCGAGTTCGTGCTCCAGCCGCAGGTACGCCGCGCGGTAGTCGGGACCGGCGTCGTCGAGCGGTGTGTAGGCGGGATCGAATCGTGTGGTGAGCGCCTCGGATACGCCTTCGTATCCGGGCTCGCACCACAGCGTGGGCACGGAGACGGCGGTATCGCGGTCGAATCCGGACCCGTAGGAGACGTCCGGCAGGATCGGTAGCGTGGGTGCGCGCAGCGTGTCCTGTTCCGCGGCTGTCAGTTCCACTCGGCGCACCGAGGAGATTGTGGTGCCGACGCGATCGGGGTTGCGCAGGCAGCCCAGCAACAGCAGGTTCGCTCGCTGCGGATGGAAAGCGTCTTCGGTATGTGGGCTGAGCAGGACGGTACTGCTGGCACCGGACTGCTCGAGTTCGTGTCCGGCGGCCGGCACGATGTTGTTGACCAGGCGCCCGTCCTGCTGGCCGGCCCAGCAGAATGGCTCACCGGCTGCCGCGGCGAGCAGCAGCATGGCGATATCCAGCTCGAACGAGCAGGTCGGCCGATCCGGCTCGGCGGTCCACGCGGTCGCGGTCTGCCAATCCGGCGGGGTGGGGCCGATCTCGTCGTCGCGCAGCGGCAGCCGCCGGAGCACGCATGCCCCCGCCGGGGTGGCCGGCGGGCGCACCGCCCGGTGGACCTCCGCCGGAAGTTCAGCGGAGCGAGCGCTGATCAGCTCGATCAGCGCGGGATCGGCGAGGGTGCGCGTGGTATCGCCCGGCGTGGGATCCAGTGTGAACGCGATCTCAGCGGCCAGTTCGCGCACCGCCCGTCCGGCGGTTTCGGGTAACTCACGGTGCTCGATATCTTCGATACTAGGTGGGTGAAACGTCTTACGTTCGGAGAGAACGCTTTTCACCAAAGTTTCCTTTCTCGGAAGCGTGGTTCGGAGTACCGGAGTGCGGAGACGGTGCGCAATCAGTGCGTTCGCGCGGCCGTGGCAAGGGTCCGTGATCAGACGCAGCACACGGTAAGGCTAGCCTGCCCTTGGCGCAAAATCGGCACGACGCGCCGAGCGGCGAGAGTGTCCGCGCCACAACGAATTCCGTCCGGCCACCGCTCGGCCGGGGCGGGATCAGAGACTGTTGGCGAGTAACGCGTACTGGGCCGCGGTCTTCTGCTCGACCTCGGATTCGTTATCGCTGGACACGACACCCACATACCGCTTGTACGGGACGAAGCACCGGAACCGGTACTGGTGCTGCGGATCGCCTTGCGCGTTGAGCCGCAGGCATTTCGCACCGGGAACACCCGCCACGGCGGGATACGGCTCGTAGGCCTCGCCCGTCGATTCGACGAGACCGTCCACCAGAATCGGCGCACCGGCCGGATCGCGCACACGGGCCACCGAACTGCCATCGGCATACGCGGTGCTCTCGAAACCCGATTCGTCGAGCAGGCGGGCGCGGGCGGGCTGGTCGTCGGCCGAATCGATCAGATAGTTCCGCCCGTAGACGGCGAACCTGTCGGGATCGGGAACCTGCCCCGCCCGATCGGCGACCACCACCCGGGACAGCATGTTCTCCGGATCGACCGGGAGATCCGCGATATCAGCGGTGGGAGTGGGCCGGAACCGGCCGAGCTGAGCGAGCTGGGCGGCGAGCGTCTTGTCCACCCAGGACACCAGATCTTTACTGTCGGCCTTCGGCCGCTGGACGAACAGCGAGATCACGAATTCGTCCTGGGCCAGGAACGCGCCGACACTGGCGACACCGGGCCGCCAGTGCACCAGCGCATCGGGATATTTCTCCGATCGCAGCCGCCGGTTATCGGGGGAGACACCGATATCGGCGTCCTCCAGTTCCTCGGCCGCCGCGGTGGCGGCCGCGGTGTCGGGGAAACGCAATGCCACCACAGTGATCGCGGTGGCGCCGGACTCCGGGCTGGTCTGGCCCTCCGGATCGTCGAGGTCGGCCCCGCTGGCCGCGTAACCGACCACCATCTTGCGGTTCTTCAGCACCGGCTCGGACACATTGGCCAGGAAGCCGATCGCGGCCGCCGGATCGGCGAGCACTTTGGAACCCCGGCCGAATTTCAGCGCGGGGTCGACCTGGTTGCTGGTTACTACAGCCTCCGACATGCGGATACCCTCCAGCATCGGCCCGTCGTCGTCGCCGTCGCTCGGATAGCTGAACTTGTCGACCGGGAAATCGCCGACTGCCAGGGAACGTACGTCGATTTCCCCCGGGACCGCCGTCCCCGCCAGCGAACCGCATCCGGACAGCGCGGCCGCTACGACAGCGATGACCGCGGTGACGGTGCTGACACGCGATATCCGAACCATGGGCCGGCCCCTCGTTCCGATCGAAACTGCGGTGTCGAAGTTACCCGACCGAGGGCGATATCGGGGAAGGGCACCGGGACTCTGTGCCATACCCTGGAGCGGTGGCAGGCGATCCGCAGCGCGACTCCGACGGAGGCTGATCCGGTGCGGGATCAGCAGGTCGAGGTCGTCACCGGCCCGCACGCGGCGGCCCGGGTCGCGAGTGCTGTGGTTCTGGTCGCCCATCGCGGCGCAGGCCGTCCCACCGAGGACACACCCGTGATGCGAGCGCTGGTGGCTCTGGCCGAGCTGGTACGCGAGGCCGCTGTGCGGCGGCCCGAAGGCCCCGGGGCGTTGATAGCCCGGGAAGCGACCAGGTGGCTCATGACGCAGGGGGACCGGACCGGCCCGGGAAGCTCGACGGATTTCGGTATTCTCTCCGCCGCGGGCCCCGGCCGTGTCGCGATCTTCCTGCACGGCGCTGTCACCGCGGTGCTCGACGGTATGGACAGCGAGTACTTCCACGGCCGGGACGCGATGTTCACCGTCGACCGTACGGCGGTGGCACCGGCTCGCGCGGTCGCGCTGTTCGTCGACGACACCTCCGTCGACGCGGACGGGGAATTCCGGCCCGTACTGCCGGCGACGCGCGGTATCGGCCGACTGGTGGACGGGATCGCCGAGGCCGCCGGGGTGATCGTCTGGACACCCGCCGGTCCGGACGCGACCGCGACATCGTCGGACACCTGGACCGGGAGCCGGATGATCCGGGCGGCGGCCCCCGAACCGGGACAGACCGCGGATACTGTCCGGCCGCCCCGGGATTCGCCGGACCGGCAGCCGGTACCGCCTCCGGACCCGGATGCTGTGGCCACGGCGATATCGACTCCGCTGCTGGATACGGTCGAACTCTCCGAGCGAGGCACCGTGGATGACCCCGCACCCACCGACGGGTCGCGGGGCGGCGGCGATACCGATCCACACCGGGCGCAGACCGCGATGAGCGGACGGCAGCCGGCACGCGGCGATACCGGACCGGAGGGCACGCCGGGCTCTCGGAAAGGCGATTCCGAGCCGCCCCGGCGTTCTCCCGCACATCCCACTCCGCGCCGGGATCTGCCGTACGCGGCACACGGTCCGGTGGAGCGCGGTACCCCGCCGTTGGACCCGGAGCTGCGCCGCCGGACCGAAGCGACCGCCAAGGGCAACGCGCTCACCATCAAGGTCATGGGATTCAAATGCGCGCGGGCTCATCCCACCGATCCGCGGGCGGCCTTCTGCAGTGTCTGCGGGATGCCGGTGGACCAGACCCAACCGCTGATCGAAGTGGTCCGGCCACCGCTGGGCATCCTGGTCCTCGACGACGGCGCGACCTATCTACTGGAGGGTGATTCCGTACTCGGCCGCGACCCGGAGAACTCCGAGCCCGCCCGGGGCGGGCTCACCCCGCTGCAGGTGGTGGACAATTCCGGCGGGATGTCACGCGCACACGCGGAATTGCGGCTGGTGAACTGGGATGTGACGCTGGTCGATCGGGGCTCCACCAACGGCACTCGCACCCGGGCCATGGGCTACCGCGACTGGGTCCGTATCCCGCCGCGCCGGCCCGTGGTACTGATCCCGGGGACCGAGATCCTGATCGGTCACCGGATGCTGCGGTACGAATCGGCCGCGCCGCCGCCGTTCGGCTTGTGAAGCGGCGCGCCTGTGTTCATTCGTACCGGGCCGTTCATTCGTACCGGGCGCTACAGGTGTCCTCACCGCCGAGAACCCCGGCGCGGAACGCGTCCACCCGTGAGAATCCGCTCGGTACCGTTTTTCCCTCGACATCACTGGCCGCCAGGCCGTCGGCCAGCAGACCCGAGACCGCTTCGTCCAGGTCGCCGGCCGCCAGCGTGATATCACCCTGCGCGCGACCGGTTTCCGCCAGCTTCCCGGTGGCCACCCCGGACAGGCAGGCGGCCCGCAGTCCGGTCTTCGCGCCCACCAGATCCTGGTCTCGGCTCTGCTGTACGGCCAAGGTATAGCGCGAGATGAACACCACGTACCCGTTGAAATCGCCGGTGACCTTCACCGGCAGCGGGACTTCCGCATCGTCGGTGGCAGTTCCGCGCTCGGCGAGCCCGTCGATATTGGTGGCGATGGTATTGCTCGCCGGACAATAGGTGACGGGTTCGGTGGCAACCGCGTCGCTGCACTCTATTTCCGCTCCGTCGTAGCGGTAGATCGGTTCCTTCGAGGTCGGCAGGATCACCGACAGGGCCTCGCTCAATTCGACCAGGCTCTTCTCGGTGATCTCGAACTCTCCGGACGCCCCCTCGAAACTTTGCGGCAGATCACCGCGGCGCTGCTCGATCTCGTCCATATCGATGCCCTTGCAGCCCTTGGCGCCGTCGGTGAAACCGATCTGGACGGCCGAGACCCGTTCGAAGGCCGAACCGTGCACACTCTCGGGATCGTCGGGATCGGAATCCCGGATCGCCACCGTGGCGGCCAGTACCGAGTTCAGGCCGTCGGAGGTGTTGATGGTGAAGTAATCCGATTTCCCTTCGGCCACCCAGCGCATGTACGCACCGGCGAAACAGTCGGCCTGCTGTTCCTTCACGATTACCGGATCGTCGCGGTCGACGATTTTCGCGTTGTTCTGGATCGCGTGCCCGTACTCGTGGGCGATCACCATCACCACCGACATCTGCCCGAAGGTCTCGGTCATGGTGGGCAGTAGCAGCGCCCGGTCCCAGCCGATGGAGTTGTCCAGCCGGCAGTAGGCCGCGTTCACCATGCGGTAGGTCGATTCGGTGCAGAACTCCACCGAATCGCGTCGCGAATCCCGGGCACTCCAGGAGATCAGTTTGTCCACCGGTTCGAACTCGCCTTCGAACTCGGCGTCGTAGTGGTCCTCCCAGTAGGCCTGGACGTCTGTGACGGCGTTCAGCGCCAGCGTATCGACATCGCCACCGTCGCCGTGCTCGGCGACCAGATCGGAGGTGGGTGCGTTCTCCCGTGGACCGCTGGGACCGCTCGTGGTCGGCAAGCCGGCGACCTGGAAGGGATTGTCGTAGATCGATACCGCGTGGCCGTCCACGAACCGGGTACATCCGGTCACCAGCAGTAGTGCGCACAGCGCCGAGACGACGACAGCAGAGGTCGTGAGTTTCGGCATGGATTCTCCCCCATTTCGGCCGGTTCGAGTGCTGAACGTCGCCTCCGGAGCGGAGCTGTCGCCCCCGCTCGAGGGCACCTCCGACGCCCGGGTAATGGAATAGTATCCGCTGCATGTCTGCACCGGGGGTGCGCACCATCACCGTGCGCCATGATGGAACCGAACGAGTCTTCGATTCGAATCAGCAGATCACGCTGGGCCGGGCGCCCGAGGTGACGCTGTTCGTCGACAGTCCGCTCGTATCACGGGTACACGCGATACTGGCCTGGCAGTCGGGGGCTTGGGTACTCACCGACAACGGCAGTACCAACGGGGTGTTCGTCGATGCGCGCCGAGTCGGCGGGCCCGTCCCGATCGACCGGCCCACCCAGGTCCGGCTCGGTGACGCGATCAGCGGTCCACTGCTCTGGCTCGTTCCCGCCGGAGTCCCTCAGCAGCCGCAACGCCCGCAGGCGCAGGCGCGGACACCCCAGTCGCAGCCGTTGCAACGACCCGCGGCGCCGCCGCGGCCGCAATCCGGTGCGCAACCGCAGGTGCCGCGGCACGGCCGGCGCGGACCCACGCCCGGCCGGCCACTACCCGCGCAACGTCCGGCGCCGCCGCAGCAGCCGTCGCACGGTGGTCGGCCCCCCCAGCCGCCGCAGGTGGCGCACGGTGTCCAGCCGCCGCAGGTGGCGCACGGTGTCCAGCCGCCGCAGGCGGCGACCGGTGTCCAGCCGCCGGTGGTACCGCCGCAGCCCGTCAATGTGAACATGACCGCCAAGGCGAGCGTGGCGGCCGTACCGCCGGTGCGCCATCGCGCCACCGAAGGGCCGATCGCCCGTGCCGACCGGATCCCGCCGGGAGGTCTGGCGATCGGGCGCACCTCGGACAATCAGATCGTCGTCAACGATCCGCTGGCCTCGCGTAAGCACGCCCGCCTGGTCGCCGGTGCCGACGGCCTCGCCCTCGAGGACCTGGGTTCGGCCAACGGAACATTCGTCAACGGCGTCCGGCAGCAGCGCACCGCACTGCGCGAACGCGACATCATCACCATCGGCAACATCGACTTCGAGGTGCAGCAGGGCACCCTGGTACATCGGCAACGGCCGGTCGCCGAACAGGGGCTGACCGTCCACGGAGTCGGATTCACCGTCGAGGGCAACAAACAGCTGCTCGTCGATGTGAACATGCAGGCCGCGCGCGGCACGCTGACCGCGTTGATCGGACCCTCCGGCGCCGGTAAGTCCACGTTGTCGAGGCTGATCGCGGGCAGTACGCAGCCCTCCGGCGGCGCGGTCAGCTTCGAAGGTCGTGATCTGCACGCCGAATACGAAGCGCTGCGTTCCCGGATCGGCATGGTCCCGCAGGACGATGTACTGCATCGTCAGCTCACCGTCCGGCAGGCTTTGGGTTTCGCCGCGGAACTCCGGTTGCCGCCGGACTCCTCCAGAGCGGACCGGCAGCAGGTCATCGACGGTGTCCTGCGCGAACTCTCACTCACCGAACATGCCGATACCAGGGTCGACCGGCTCTCGGGAGGCCAGCGCAAACGCGCGTCGGTGGCACTGGAACTGCTCACCGGCCCCGCCCTGCTGATCCTGGACGAACCGACATCCGGCCTGGACCCGGCATTGGACCGGCAGGTCATGATGATGCTGCGGGAACTGGCCGACGCCGGTCGCGTGGTCATCGTGGTCACCCACTCCGTGGCCTGCTTGGACATGTGCGATCAGGTGGTATTGCTGGCGCCCGGAGGGAAAACCGCCTACGCGGGCCACCCCGCGGGTGTGGAAGCCGCGCTGGGCACCAGCGATTGGGCCAAGATCTTCGCCGATGTGGCTGCCAACCCGGACGCCGCGTTCGCGCACTACCGATCCCGGCAGGCGGCGCTGCCGCCGGCACCGCCACCCGCCGCACGGCAGAGTGGCGGCGGGTCGCCTCCGCAATCCGGCGCCTGGAAACAGTTCTCCACCCTGGCCCGGCGGCAATTGCGATTGATCCTGGCCGACCGCGGCTACCTCTCCTTCCTGGTGCTGCTGCCGTTCGTGCTCGGTGGATTGTCGCTGGTGGTACCGGGACAGTACGGGTTCTCACCACCGCCGCTGACCCAGACCGACGACGGGTCCTTCATCCGCGTCGGCAGTTCCGAACCACAGCAGTTGCTGGTGGTACTGATCCTCGGCGCCTGCTTCATGGGGTCCACCCTCACCGTCCGGGATCTGGTCGGGGAGCGGACCATTTTCCTGCGGGAACGCGCGGTCGGACTGCGCTCCGGGGCGTACCTGACGGCGAAGATCGTCGTCTTCAGCGTGGCCGCGCTGCTGCAGTCGGGCGTGATGATCGGGTTCGTGCTGCTGGGCAAGAAACGGCCGGAGGAAGGGTCGGTACTGGCGATCGGTGGCGCGGAACTCTATCTGGATATCGCCGCCACGGCCGTCGCCTGCGTGGTGTTCGGGCTGTTGCTGTCCAGTCTGGCCAAATCCAGTGAACAGGTGATGCCGCTGCTGGTGGTGGCGATCATGGGACTGTTGGTGATGGCCGGGGGCCTGATCCCGGTGACCGACCGTGTGGTGCTGGAACAGGTCTCGTGGCTGTTCCCGTCGCGCTGGGGTTACGCCGCCGCGGCTTCGACGGTGGATATCCGCTCACTGTTCGTCCAATCTCAACAGGACGGGTTCTGGGAACACACGCGCAGTGCGTGGTTCCTGGATATCGGCCTGGTGGTGGCCATCACAGTGGTGCTCGGGCTCATCACCTGGACCCGTCTGCGGCTGAAGAAGTCCGCGAGATGAGACCACTGACCGGCCCGATCCAGTACCCGTCCCCCCGGTGGGTGGGGGCGGCGAGCGCGACGACCACACACCAGGCACACTGATGCCTGTGATGGTGCGAGTAGGGGCGGTACATCTCGGGTGGGATGTGGTGTCCGTGGCCGCGGGCGGATCCGGCGTCCCCATCCGCCCCGTGCAGGTCGAGGGAAGCTACAACCCCCCCGCCTATCTGCTGGCCGACGCCTCCGGCCGGCTCTACACCGCCGGTGCGGACCGCCAGCGGCCCGATCTCGGGATGGCGATCCCGGATGTGCGGGAAATCCTCGGGCATCCACAGATCGTGATAGCGGGGGCCACCTGGCCGGCCGAGCTGGTGTTCCGGGCGCGGCTCTACAACCCGCTGGCGGCGGTGGGGACCTATCTGCGGGGTAAACCGGATGTGGTCGCGCTGCCCTATCCGGACGACTGGCCGGACGAGAAGATCGACGCGTACGCCCAGCTGGTCGAACAACTCGACGTCGAGGTCGAGCCGATTCCGGAGTCCATCGCACTGTCCGGGTATGTTCGTGCGCTCGGTCTGGTCCGGCCGCCCGATCCCGCCTTGCCCGAGGGAGTCGGGGCCACCGCGGTCCATTTCGACGGGCACGTCGTGGACGGCCGCGCCAACGTGCTCGTCGTGGCCGTGCACGGGGATGACGAACGCCCCACCGAATCGGTGTACGTGCCGATCGATCCCGAATCGACCCGCGACCCCCGGGTCGCCGACGACACCGTGATCGAAGTGATGGCTGCCGCGCGGTCGATCGGCGCGGATAATTCGACGGTGCTGCTGGCCGGGCAAGTGGTGTTCAACGAAACCCTGCGGTTCGCGTTCCGTAACCATCTGGGGCAGCGGCTGAAGAAGGCCGAACATCCCATGCACGCACTGGTTCTCGGCGCCACCCATCTGCTGATCAGCGAGAACGAGGAGGAAGACGAGGACGACGGTCCGGCCCATTATCCGCAGCCCGGCCCGAACGCGCCGATGCCGCAGCCGGACCCCGGCGCCTCCGCGGCGAACTACGCGGTTCCCGGGCGGCCGGCGAGCGGCCCCGGGCCGAACGGCCCTGCTCCGGGACCGAACCCGCCGGGCTCGTATCGACCCGCGCCGGGACCTCACCCGCCGGTATCGAATATCGCGCCGCCGGGCCCACCGGGGCCCTCTCCCTACGGTCCGCCGGATCAGGACCCCACGGTGAAGGTCGAGCGTGGCGAGCTGCCGCCGCCCATAACGGGACCCCCGAGCCGGTTCACCCGGCCGCCGGATCCGGCGACCGGTAACCAGTCGGCGGTACCGCCGGGGTCCGGCCGGCCGGACCCCGGCCGCAACGGACCGGCTGCCGGTGACTCGCGGGCCGGTGCCGAGCCGGACGGCGACCGGGGCAAGGGCAAGCTCTGGAACAAGATGAAGGACAACCTGTTCGGCGCGCACGCCGTCATCGGGGTGGCCGCGCTCGCCGCCACCGCTTGGGGCGCGCAGGGAGCGGGCACCGCGCCGGCTTACCCGGAAACCGGGATCGCGCTCGCCGGGTGGGCTGCTCCCGGCTCCTCGATATCGACCGCGACGGTATCGACCGTGACCGCCGGGTGTGTGCCGATGCCGCGGGCGGCCATCGAACCGCACGGCCGGTCGGCCACCGGCGACGACGGGCCGGGTGATCCCGACCGCCCGCTCTACGCCCGTGTCCCCACCGCCCCGGGGCCGGGAGATTCGGTGCGAGGAGTGGCTCCGGAGCCCGGGTCCACCGAGAAACAGGACCGGGCCGAATGCGCGGAGCCCGGTATCGACACCCTCCGGTACCTGGTGCCCGGGCTGCCGGGTATCGCCGACCCGGGCCCACCGATCGATATCTGAGCAGCGTCCGGGCGGTTTCCGGATGTCGATACCCGGCTGGTATCGTGACCGGCTGGTGTGTGGAACGCCGAGGCCTGGGTCTCAACCGGCCGCCGGGAGTCCCTCGACCACACATCGGGCCGGCAGCATCGACGACAGACAGGGAAGCACTGTGCCTACGTACAGCCCGAAGGCGGGTGACGTCACCCGGCAGTGGTACGTCATCGACGCCACTGACGTAGTGCTCGGCCGTCTTGCCGTTCAAGCAGCGAATCTGCTGCGCGGTAAGCACAAGCCGACCTACGCACCGCATATGGATGGTGGCGATTTCGTCATCATCATCAATGCCGACAAGGTT
The DNA here is from genome assembly GCF_035956715.1 of Nocardia sp. NBC_01329. Classification (NCBI taxonomy): domain Bacteria; kingdom Bacillati; phylum Actinomycetota; class Actinomycetes; order Mycobacteriales; family Nocardiaceae; genus Nocardia; species Nocardia sp. NBC_01329. The sequence continues at coordinate 157,023 of NZ_CP108381.1, forward strand.
GCCATCAGCGGCAACAAGCGGCAGGACAAGCTCATCCATCACCACTCCGGGCACCCCGGTGGCCTGAAGTCCCGCACTGTCGGCCAGGTGTTGGAAACCCGCCCCGACCGGCTGGTGGAGAAGGCCGTCAAGGGCATGATCCCCAAGAACAAACTCGGCAACGCGATCGCCGGCAAGCTGAAGGTGTACGCGGGCCCGAGCCATCCGCACACCGCTCAGCAGCCCGTTCCGTTCGAGATCAAGCAGGTGGCCCAGTGACCGCTCCCGAGGAATTCACCGAATACGACGAAGCGGTCGTCGAGGACGCCGCGGCCGAGGTGCTGGACGAAGGCGTCGTCTACGACGACGAGGCCGAGTTCGTCGAGTACGCGGTCCCGCTGGACCGCCCGGTACAGACCGTCGGCCGCCGTAAGGAAGCCGTGGTTCGCGTGCGCCTGGTGCCGGGTACCGGCAACTTCGTGCTCAACGGCCGTTCGATCGAGGACTACTTCCCCAACAAGGTGCACCAGCAGCTGGTGAAGTCGCCGCTGGTCACCGTCGAGCGTGTCGAATCCTTCGATGTGTTCGCCCGCCTGCACGGCGGTGGCCCCTCGGGTCAGGCCGGCGCGCTGCGCCTGGCCATCGCCCGGGCGCTGACCGTGGTCAACGCGGACGATCGTCCCGCGCTCAAGCGTGCCGGGTTCCTCACTCGTGACCCGCGTGCCACCGAGCGCAAGAAGTACGGCCTCAAGAAGGCACGTAAAGCGCCGCAGTACTCGAAGCGCTGATATCACCGATGTCGGCTGTCCGCCCGCCGCGTGCGGGTGGACGTGCCGGTGTCGGTTCCGAGAGCAGGCGACCGGCCCGGCCGGTCGCCTGCTCTCGTGCTATATCTACCGCGGTGTTCGTCGGCGGCTGTTCCGGGAACAGTCTCGGCAGGGATCGTCGCGCGCTGTGGATTCACTGACGAGGGGCAAGGTATGGGACATCTGTTCGGCACCGACGGCGTACGCGGGCTCGCCAACGATTCGTTGAGCCCGGAGCTGGCGTTACGGGTCGCCGGGGCGGCGGCGCAGGTACTGGGCGGGGACGTTGGCTCCGGTCACCGCAAGGTCGCGGTGCTCGGGCGGGATCCGCGCGCCAGCGGGGAGATGCTGGAAGCCGCGGTGACCGCGGGTCTGGCCGCCGCGGGAATGGATGTGTTACCGGTCGGCGTGCTGCCGACTCCGGCCGTCGCCTACCTGACCGGTCTGTACGACGCGAGTCTGGGTGTGATGATCTCCGCCTCGCACAATCCGATGCCGGACAACGGAATCAAGATCTTCGCGGCGGGCGGGCACAAGCTCGAGGACGCCGTCGAGGAACGTATCGAGGCGCGGGTTGCCGCCGGTGGGTTCGATCGTCCGACCGGGTCAGCGATCGGCCGGGTGCTCGGTGCCGCCGGAACGCCCCGGCCCGGTTCGGATCTGCTCGGACAGTTCAGTGTGGGCAATACCCATGAGCGCTATATCGAGCATCTGGTGGAGGTCACCGGTCAGGATCTGAGCGGGCTGACGGTCGTCGTGGACTGTGCGCACGGTGCCGCGTCCGAGGTCGGGCCCGCCGCCTACCGCGCGGCCGGTGCCCGGGTCATCGCGATCAACGCCGACCCCGACGGGCTCAATATCAACGCCGGATGTGGGTCGACCCATATCGAGCAGGTACAACAGGCTGTCCGGGAGCACGGGGCCGACCTGGGCCTGGCCCACGACGGCGATGCCGATCGCTGTCTGGCAGTGGACGCGGCGGGTGATGTCGTGGACGGTGACGCGATCATGGCGATCCTGGCCATCGGTATGCGGGAATCCGGGGCCCTGGTGGACGACACCCTCGTTGCGACGGTCATGAGCAATCTGGGACTCCATCTGGCGATGCGCGCCGCCGGAATCACCGTGCGCACCACCGGCGTCGGCGACCGGTATGTACTGGAAGAGTTACGTACCGGTGGTTACACGCTCGGGGGTGAGCAGTCCGGGCACGTCGTCTTCCCACGCCACGGCACCACCGGCGACGGTATCCTCACCGGTCTGCAGTTGATGGCTCGGATGGCGCGGACCGGAAAGCCGCTGGCCGAGCTGTCCGGAGTGATCGAGAAGGTGCCGCAGGTCCTGGTGAACGTCCCTGTCTCGGACAAGGCCGCCGTCACCGCCGACCCGGGAGTCCTCGACGCGGTCCGCGCCGCGGAGGCCCTGCTCGGTGACACCGGGCGAATCCTGCTGCGGCCCAGTGGAACCGAACAACTGGTCCGGGTGATGGTGGAAGCCACCGATCACGACCGAGCCCAGCAGCTCGCCGACGATCTCGCGAAACTGGTCGCGGCGGTCTGAACCGATCCGCGGCTCAGGGATCCACCCTGAGCCGCGGACCCCGGAAATCAGGGTGTGGGTCGGTAGCGCTACCGATGCGAGCGGCCGGTAGCGGTGCGGATAGTGGACGGTGTAGCAACCGCGATCGAAAGGACCGCCATGACCGCCCCCGCACGCCGTTTCACCCGCTCCACCGCCGATAAGTGGATCGGCGGAGTCTGCGGCGGTATCGCCGAATACTTCGGCTGGAGCTCCGGACTCGTCCGGCTGCTGTTCGTGGTGTCCTGTGTGCTGCCCGGCCCCCAGTTCCTCATTTATCTGGCGCTGTGGATATTCATGCCGAAACGCTGACATCGCCGGTCACCGGGCTCGGCGCGGCAACGGTGTAACCCTCTGCGCCCCATACTCATCAGCAGCCCCGTCCCCATCCGGGAACGGGGCTGCGCTGTACCGTCGACGATGGAAAGATGGACGGGAATCGTTCGTAATCGGCCAGTGGAGCTCAGGAGGATCTATGCCTACATCAGGAGAGTTCCCCCGGGGGGTAGCCCCGTATCCGGGTGCCGAATCGCGCGTGACGGAACCAATCGGACGACGGGCGCGTCGGAATCAGTGACAGCACAGCTCGGCCGAAGCGGGGAGGTCCCGCTCGGGGGCGGAGGGGAATCGGCGCATGAGTACGGGCGATCAACCGGTCGGGATGCAGCCCGACGCATTGGAGAAGATGGGTGCCGATTTCTGCACCAGCGCGGGGGTTATCAAGAGCCAGGCCACGAAAGTGGCCGACAACATCATAGGGAAGGCGCACGTCGGCGCTGCCTATGAGAGCGAGGGCGCGAAGATCGAGGCCGGCCTCCGGGAAGTGGAGTCGTGGCTGAACGATTGGGCCGAGGCCACGGAGCTGACCGGTGATGCCATCGGGCAGGATGTCGTCTCCATGTCCACTGTGGACAAGGAGAACTCCGACGGGACCCAGAAGGCGGCGAGCTGACTCCGATGGCGGAAATCGAAGAGTGCGTCGGGTATCCGCCGATCGGCGAGAGCTGGACTGTTTCCCAGCTTCTCGACGAAGGTTCGAAGTCTCTGCGTTATTTCGAAAAGTTCGAACCCCGCTATCTCCGGTGGGTTTCGAATCCCCCCGCGAACATTCTCGGATATAAAGATCTGCACACCCTTTTCTATGCGCAGAACGGGCTGGATGAGCAAAGATTTCGCGACTTTGCGGATGCTCTGGCCGATGTATTGAACAATGTGGATGTTCAGCACAACGTTCTGAATCAATATGCGCAGAACCTACCATCGATATGGTCGGGCCAGGGTGCGGCCAACGCAGCCGACATGATCGCGACACAGCTGTCGTTGTCGTCGGGTGATATCGACGCGGTGCGAAAGATCCACGAGCAGTTCGACATGGCCCCCGACGCCCTCCGCAAGGCCGTCAAAGGTAAAGCGGAGTTGGTACAGGGAATCTTGGAGGACATCTACCAGATCACTTACGACAAGAAGTCTCCGGAAGACGTCGATTCCATTATCTCGGCTGCGCAAGGTATCGGGTGGAGTACGAGTTCCGATGGTCATCTGCTGGGACGTATTCAGAATATATTTCCGGATCTTCCCGGTCCGGGGGAATATCTCCCCTATTCCACTCCTTGGGCCGGGACAGAAGATATCGAAGATCACTGCCGCGACTGGCTGAACAAATTCAAGAGCCACTACGAGACAAAGGTGACCGAGTTCGTTCGTACCTGCACGGAGGTGAACGACGGGGTGAAGACGCAATACGGCTCGCTCATCGACCTCCTGGGCACATTGTCGGAGACGCCGTACCCGTGTCCGCAGGGTATTGCGCCGACTCCGAGCACACCCGGCGGCGATACTCCGACGACCCAGGCGCCGTCCGGATCACCGTCCGGTACGCCGACGGGTACCGGTACGCCGAGCACCACCGACGTCCCCGGAACCGAGACCGAGGATCCCGAGAACGCCGATGACGAGGACAATCCGTTGTCGGCGTTGACGGATCTGGGTACACAGCTCGCCTCATCGGGCCTCGGGACTCAGCTCGCCACCGGGTTGAGTGAGCTGGTGAGCTCCGCGACCGAGCAGGTCTCGGGGGCTCTGGAGCAACTGCGCGCGGAAGCCGAACAGGAAACAGACCTCGACGGAGACGGGCAGCCGGACGAAGACAAAGATGGCGACGGGCAACCCGACGAATCTGCCGAAGGCGATCCGGCCGGCCCGGGTGAAGAACCCGGTAGGGATTCCGGGATCGAGCTGGACGGGAAAGAGTACAAGCTCGAACTCGGGCCCGATGGCAGGCTTCAACTGGTGGTGACCGGCGAGGACGGACAACCGCAGCAGTACAGGGTAGAGATCGGGCCCGACGGAAAGCCGGCCATCGTCGCCGAAACACCCGAAGGCGAGCAGGGCTCGGGGACCGATGATTCGAACACCGGAGACCAACAGAATTCCGGTCAACCGTCCGGTGCGCCGGGTATGCCCGCCGGACGGAGGTCCGAGGATGGTGAACACCACCCGCAGGACTATCCGGCACCCGCCGAGGGCGAAAACGTCCAACCGGAAGGCGGTGTCGCACCGGAAGACGATGTCGCACCGGAAGACGATGTCGCCGCCGCGCCACCTGAAAGTGCGCAGCCTCCGCCCCCCGCTGTGCCGGTCGATACCGGTGCGCAACTGGCCGAGGCGGGACCGCTGTGATCCGAGGAGGACCGACCCGATGAGTTTCCGGGATATCGATGAGATAGCCGAGACCGTCTACCGGCGGAGCGCAGCCAGACTCGACGAATTGCGCGCCGCGAATCAGCGGATCTCAGCGGAGAATCGGGCGTTGGTCGAACAGTCGGCTCAGCGTATTCGGCGGACGCTTCAGCAAGCCGAAGCGCGCGAACGCCAGGCCGAAGAGGTGCAATCGCCGCACCGGGAAGAACCGTGGCCGGCTCAGGAGCAACAGTCCGGAATGCTCCGGCCCGCCCACAGGACGCAATCAGAGGAACTGCGGCAACAGCAGGAAGCGGTTGCTCGTGCGGCCGCCGCTCGTCAGAGCCGGAATGTCGTCACCCCCATCGACGACGACGGAGACGAAGAGGGCGAGTATTACCGGCGTAACAGCTGGCTCGTCTGATCCGGCCCGGGCAGCCGAAGTTCACCCTGGAACTGCGGCGGTGAACGCGGTCGGCACGAAGGCGAGCAGTACCGGCCCGGCTACGTTGCCGCCGCGGGCTGCTCGCCCTCGTTGTTCAGGGAGTTCCACCAGGACTCGATAAGAGGCCGCAAGTTTTGGAGGACTTTGGTGAGTGGCTCGCGATACGTGCCGAAACTGTAGATCACGTCCTTGAGCTTCTTCAGGTAGTTCATGGTGTCCAGGCTGCTCTTTGCGAGCTTCGCCAGGAACGAGGCGATGACGTGTCCCGCCGCGGCGCCTGCGGTAACCGCGAGCTCGATGGTGTATCCGATGGCCGCGCCGAGCAGAGCCGCGATGATATCGCGCACCAGATCTCGGACGATGGCAATGACTTTCGACGCCAACTCCATCTGCTTGCTGAGCGAAGCGGCTGCGGCCGCAGCGGTGTCGATCCCGATGAGGACTTCTTCGGTATGACTGCGGTACGCATCGCCCGCACTACCGGACCAAGTGCTGATGTCCTTCTCTATGGTGCTCAGCCAGTTGTTCTTCATCGTGGAGAGTTCGTTCGAAATCTCCTGCCACGATCGCATATACCCCTCCACGATCGTGGGGTTGCCGGACAGCTCCTCGTACGCTTGCCGGAGCGGCTCGATATGCTCCAACATCCATTTGGCGATCTGGGTACCCGCGAAACCGAACGGATCCTTGACCGCGTCGGCAACGGACGCCGACAGACCGGCTGCACCGAAGACCGCCGCACCGTAGTCGGCGTTTCGCAGGTTTCCGTAGATATCCCACGCGTCGCCCGCGGCAGTGCCTTTGAGTACACCCAGACCGCCCGTCTTCTGGTCTCCTTCGAGCCCGACATTGGACAGCCAGGAGACATCCTCCTGGAAGTACGTATTGCTGTGATGGGAACTGTTGTCGATGAGCTCGTTGGCGGGCGGCGCCGCGTCGTCGAAGCTCATCGGGGTTCTCCGATCGTTGCCTGCAGTCCCTGCAGCGTCGTGGCGAACGATCCGTCCGCGTCTTCGAAGGATGTCGCCGTCGCCTTCAGTTTCTCCGGCACCTGGGCGGCACGCTCACCGGCGGCGCGGATGAGCTCGACGATCGATTGATGGTTGTCCTCGAAGAGCCAAGCCATCAGTGGCTGTAGCCAGGCGCCGTATCCATCGTCTGCCGATGCGAGATAGTTCGCGGCCTCGAGGCTTTTGTCCAGGCTGCCCATGAGGGCCTGGACATTGCCCGCGTGATTTCGCACTTCCTCGGGATCGACCGAGACGCTGTCAGGATTATCGGTCATCGCTCACTCCAACCACGATTTCCGGCGGTAGTACTCATCCTCTTCGTCGGGTTCGTCCGGAGTGACGACCTGATCGCGGTCGGGCTTGCGCGGCGCCGGAGGTGGTGCGGAGCCCCCTGTGGGTGGCGTCGGACGATGCTGGGAGGAAGTCGGGTCGGCGGCCTGCTGAGCGAACGCGGAGCCCCATGTGGGTGGCGTCGGACGATGCCGAGGGGAAGTCGGGTCGGCGGCCGGCGGCGGCGGACGGTCGGCTTGCGGCGGACCGGAGTTCTGCGCCGACGCCGCACCGGTCTCCGGCTCCGGGAAGCGCCGATCGAAGCCGTCGACGAGTGCGGCACCAGCGGGATCTGCGCCGACGATATCCTGCACCAGTCCGGCCACGCCCGGCCGAAGCTTTCCTTGCGCTCGCCGCATACACGTCAGGATCTCGGCGGACAGCACACGTGAATCCATCTCCCGCACACTCGGTGCCAGATCGATCGCTGTCGGAACCCCGCTACTGTCCACGGTGACGCTGACTCGTCCGCCGGCCCCGGATTCGGTCGCCGTCAGAGCCGTCATCCGTTGCTGTAACTCGGCGAACTGCTGAGCTCTCCGCTCCGCATCGGCGGCCATGCGCGCGAAACCTGCTATCGCGCCGTCCAGATCCATCTCGGCGGCCATCGACAACTTCCCCCTCACAGAACGTTCCAGCTTGCCCGACCCGGCAACGAAAGAATCTGAGCGCCAATTGCTTCGGCATCCTACGACGGGTGTCGGAGCCGATCAATTCCGGCGCGACCGGTCATTCCGCCGAGGGCGACTTCGCCTGCTGTGTCATCATCATCCGATGAGTCTGGGGGATACCTTCGGGTTGACGGATACGCCCAATTTTCTGCCGGGATACCACGGGTCCGACGGGGATACGCGATATCCGTCGCCACGCAAACTGCGGTCGGTGGGTGCCGCGTCGATCGACCTCGTCTTGCTGGTCGGCTCGATTCTTGTGTTCGGCGTGCTGGAACTGGTGGTGGAAATGCCGGAAGCGTACAGCTATGCGCTGCTGCCGATACCACTTGCCATCATCGGCGGGAACCGGATCCTGCTGCGGAAATGGGTGCATGCGAGTGTCGGGGGGTTGATTTTCGGGCTGGTGGAGATTCGCGGTCGTGACGGGGCGTGGCCCGGCTGGGGTGATCTGTTGTCAGGTCGTGCGGTGGGTCGCAACGGCGTGCCGAATATCGTGAGTGTCCGCCGCTGCGATATCGGAAGTCGCGGGCGCGAATCGAACCGATGAAGCCGGCTTCCGTGCCACTGCTGTCCCGGCTGGAACGTCGCTGGTTTCAACCGGTCATGTAGACAGCTCGGCAGGGGGCGTCCGGACGGTTCGTCTCCGGCGAGGCGCTATTTGCGGAGCGACCGGACCAGCTTGCCGACCGTAGCCGGGTCTGGGGTCCCCGCCGCCCGCCGGCTCGCTTCCTGGTCCAACAGGGCAGCCGCCGGGTCGACCACGTGTGTGTGTTCGATCGAGGCCTCCGGGTCGGCGAGCGGCTTGTAGGCTTTGTCGCCGAGCAGGGTGTGGAGCAGGTAGCCGGTGAGCAGGGCGCGGGTGGCGCGGGAGGTCTTCTCCTCGTGTTTGCCGCCGCCGAGCGCGGACAGCAGGCGGCGGCCCTCGGCGAGACCGTTGGGGCCCGCGCCGTCGAGGGTGCGCAGGATCACCGGACCGCCCCAGGCGGCAGCCAGCGGGACCGCGTCCGAACTCAGCGAGTCGATATCACTCACGCCGGCCAGGATCAAGGCCGGGACGGTGAGTTCACCAGCCACCGAGGTGGCGGCGGGTGCGGTGGGTGCGGGGAACAGCGGAGCCACCGCGGCCACCGGGCGCTGCGCCGCGGCGAGTACGGCTGCGCCCGCTCCCATCCCGTGCCCGGCCAGGGCCAGGCGGTCAGGGTGCACGGTGAGAGTGCCGTCGCCCAGCCGGACCCCGGTGCAGATATCGAGGGTGGTGATCAGGTCGGTGGCAAGGTTCAGGTGGGAAGGCACCGGGCCGCGCTCGGTGTTCGGTGCCGCCGCCACGATCCCCCAGGACGCGAGGTGTTCGAGCAGCGTGCGGTAGTTACCGGCACCGTTCAACCAGCCGTGGCCGAAGGCGACCGCGGGTAGGTCGCGGCCGGTTTCCGGCGTGTACACCACCCCGGGTTGCCCCGCGATGGCAAGATTGCCGCGGAGCACCCGATGCGGGCCACGGCTGGTCAGAGTGCTCAGAAGTGATTTCACAGACGCCGACACGACGAGAACGTTAGCCGATAAGTAGGCTGGGGAGCCATGTGCGGAATCGTGGGGTACGTCGGGTACCGGGACGCGTTGGGCGTCGTCGTCGCTGCCTTGCGCCGCATGGAGTACCGAGGCTACGACTCGGCTGGTGTGGCGATTCTCGACGGTGCCGGCGGCGTGGCGGTCGAGCGGCGCGCCGGGCGGCTGAGCAATCTGGAAGCGGCTCTGGCGGCCGTGAGCGTCGACGAATTCGCGGGCAGTGCCGGTATGGGGCATACCCGGTGGGCCACCCACGGCGCGCCGACCGACCGTAATGCCCATCCACACCAGGATGTGAGCGGCAAAGTCGCGGTGGTACACAACGGCATCATCGAGAATTTCGCCCAGTTGCGGCGTGAACTCGAGGACGCCGGGGTCGAACTGCGCAGCGAGACCGATACCGAGGTCACCGTGCATCTGGTCGCCCGGGCATACGCCGAGGGGCCGACCGCGGGTGATTTCGAGGCCAGCACGCTCTCGGTGCTGCGGCGGCTCGAGGGTGCGTTCACGCTGGTGTTCACGCACGCCGACCACCCGGGAAAGATCATCGCGGCGCGTCATTCGACCCCGCTGGTCGTGGGTGTCGGTGAGAACGAGATGTTCATCGCCTCCGATGTGACCGCGTTCATCGAGCACACCCGCGAAGCGGTCGAGCTGGGCGAGGGCCAGGCCGTGGTCATCACCGCCGACGGCTACCGCGTCACCGACTTCGACGGTTCCACCGATGGTGTGAGCACCCGGCCGTTCACCATCGACTGGGATCTGGCCGCCGCCGAGAAGGGCGGCCACGACTACTTCATGCTCAAGGAGATCGACGAACAGCCCGGCGCGGTCGCCGATACGCTGATCGGACATTTCGATCAGACCCCCAGCCGGGCCGGTCGGATCGTGCTCGACGAACAGCGCCTATCTGATCAGGAACTGCGTGATGTGGAGAAGGTTTTCGTGGTGGCCTGCGGTAGCGCCTACCACTCCGGCCTGGTCGCCAAGTACGCCATCGAGCACTGGACCCGGCTGCCTGTCGAGGTAGAGCTGGCCAGTGAGTTCCGTTATCGGGACCCGGTATTGGATCGCTCGACTCTGGTGGTGGCGGTCTCCCAGTCCGGCGAGACGGCCGACACCCTCGAAGCCGTCCGGCACGCCAAGAGCCAGAAGGCTCGGGTGCTGGCGGTCTGCAATACCAACGGCGCGCAGATCCCGCGGGAATCCGACGCGGTGCTCTACACCCGGGCGGGGCCGGAGATCGGGGTCGCCTCCACCAAGGCGTTCCTGGCACAGGTGACGGCGAACCTGCTGGTCGGGCTGGCTTTGGCGCAGGCCCGCGGGACCAAGTACCCCGATGAGGTGGCGCGCGAGTTCGCCGAGCTCGAGGCGATGCCGAAGCTGGTCGAGCAGGTGCTGGAAACGGCGCCGCAGGTGCGGGCCATCGCGCGGGAACTGGCCCGGGAGCGGACCATCCTGTTCCTCGGTCGCCATGTCGGATACCCGGTGGCGCTCGAGGGTGCGCTCAAGCTCAAGGAGCTGGCGTACATGCACGCGGAGGGTTTCGCCGCGGGTGAGCTCAAACACGGTCCGATCGCACTGATCGAGGGCGGGCTGCCGGTGATCATCGTGATGCCGTCGCCGAAGGGGCGCGGGGTGCTGCACTCCAAGCTGCTGAGCAATATCCGCGAGATCCAAGCCCGTGGGGCGCGCACGATCGTGATCGCCGAGGAAGGCGACGATCTGGTGCGGCCGTTCGCCGACGATCTGATCGAGATTCCCTCCGCGCCGACCCTGTACCAGCCGTTGCTGTCCACCGTTCCGTTGCAGATTTTCGCCGCCGAGGTGGCGCAGGCGCGCGGCTACGACGTGGACAAACCGCGAAATCTGGCGAAATCCGTCACCGTGGAATAGCTGAGGGGGTAGCGGGCTCGCCGGTTACCCCCGTCACTCCTCGACCGTGATCGTCCCGCGCATATCCGGGTGGATCGGGCACAGATAGCGGTATTCGCCCGGCTGAGTGAAGGTGTGGCTCCAATCGCCCACCTCGAACAACGGGCTGTTGATTCCCATCGCCTTGTCGCCGATGCCCTGCACGCCGTGTGGCAGATCGCCGTCGAAATGCCAGGAGACCGTATCGCCGGCGGCGATGGTGATATCGGTCGGTGAGAAGCGGTCCTCCTCGACCTCCACTGTGACGGTGGCCTCCGGTTCCCGCTGCGAATGCACGCCGGAGGTTTCGGATTTCGCCGGCCCTTCCGCCGAACCACCGGAATCGCAGCCGGACAACAGTGCCGCGACCAGGGCGAATCCGGCGACCGGGACGACTACGGCGCGGTGAGCTCGGGGCATGGAGGTCAAGCGTAGTCTGCTGGCATCGCTGCCCGTCCAACTGCGGAGGTGTGTTCGGTGACCCAGCCGCGCGGCTATTACACGGCCGACCAGGTGCGCCTCGCCGAGGCCGAATTGTTCACCAGAGTTCCCGACGGAGTGCCCATGCGCCGCGCCGCCTACGGGTTGGCGACCGTAGTGGCGGCCGAACTCCGTGCTCGCAGCGGCGGAGTCGCGGGGCGGTCGGTCGTGCTGCTGGTGGGGTCGGGCGACAACGGCGGCGACGCGCTGTGGGCGGGGTCGATGCTGCGCCGGCGGGGTGTCGCCGTGACGGCGGTCCTGCTGAATCCGGCGCGGGCGCATGCGGCCGGACTGGCTGCGTTGCGGCGTACCGGCGGACAGTTGTGCATCGATCCAGCTGCGGCAGTGGCGGAATCGGCTCGCGCGGATCTGGTCGTGGACGGGATCGTCGGAATATCGGGGCGCGGCCCGCTGCGCCCGGAAGCGGCGAGAATCGTTGCGGAACTGAATGTTCCGATCGTCGCCGCCGATCTGCCCAGCGGCGTCGACCCGGATACGGGTGCGGTGACCGGTCCGGCTGTCCGGGCGGCGGTGACCGTCTCCTTCGGCGCTCTCAAACCGGTGCACGCGCTGGCCGCGCCGTGGTGCGGCCGGATAGAGCTGGTGCCCATCGATTTACGGCTGCCCGCCGCGGGACTGGCGGCACTGGATCCCGCGGCGGTGGGTGCGGACTGGCCCGTTCCGGAGGCCACGGACGACAAGTACTCGCAGGGTGTCACCGGTGTGCACGCCGGTAGCGCGACGTATCCGGGCGCGGCCGTGCTCTGCGCCGGTGCCGCGGTGGCCGCCACGTCCGGGATGGTGCGCTATGTGGGCACCGCCGCGTCGGCTGTGCTCGCGCAGCATCCCGAGGTGATCGCGGTATCCGATCCGGCCGAAGTCGGGCGGGTGCAGTCCTGGGTCTTCGGCCCCGGTTCCGGTACCGGCCGCACCGCCCGCGATCATCTCGCCGCGATCCTGGCCACCGATCTTCCGGTGGTCGTCGATGCCGACGGGCTGACGCTGCTGGCGAGCGAACCGGACTTGGCCCGGGGCCGCCGGGCGCCCACCGTGCTCACCCCGCATGCCGGGGAGTTCCGCAGACTGACCGGCGTGGAGCCGGGGCCCGACCGGGTCGCCGCGGTCCGTGAGTTCGCCGAATCATGGCAGGTCACTGTGTTGCTGAAGGGCCGGGCGACTCTTGTCGCCGCGCCGGGCCGCCAGGTGCTGGTCAACGAAGCCGGCGGCTCGTGGGCCGCCACGGCCGGAGCAGGTGACGTGCTCTCCGGAGTGATCGGTGCGCTCCTCGCCGCGGGCCGCGACTCGGTTCTCGCCGCGGCGGCCGCAGCTCGGGTACACGCGCTGGCCGCGGGGCTGGCAGCCCACGACACCCCGGGTGGGACCGCCGCTCCCATCTCGGCGTCACCGTTGCAGCGTCATCTGCCCGCCGCCATCGCGACGTTACGTGCGTCGGCCGCCTGAGATACGCATCGCCGGGACCCACGGGTGGCCCCCGTCGGGGCCACCCGCAGAGATGGCAGTATCGGCAGGTGTGAACGGTCAAGTGGAAGCAGTCGTCGACCTGGACGCCATCGCACACAACGTCGGAGTACTGCGTGCGCACGCAGGCGACGCCGCAGTGATGGTGGTCGTCAAGGCGGACGGTTACAACCACGGCGCTGTCGAGGTCGCGCGGACCGCACTGGCCGCGGGAGCGGCGGAACTGGGGGTCACCACGGTGGCCGAGGCGGTGACCCTGCGTGAGGCCGGGATCACGGCACCGATCCTGTGCTGGCTCAATATCTGTGATTCCGATTACGCCGCAGCCGTCGCCGCCGATATCGAAATCGGGATCTCTTCCGCGGAGCAGTTGGCCGCGGTCGGCGCGGCCGCCCGGAAAGTGGGCGAACCGGCCGTCGTGAGCCTCAAGGTCGACACCGGGCTCAATCGCAACGGGATAGAGCAGGGTGTCTACCCCGTGGTGCTGGCGGCTCTGCGAAAACTCGTGGACGAGGAGGTCGTGCGATTCCGGGCGATCTTCTCCCATCTCGCGCATGCGGACGAGCCCTATCACCCGACCATCGATGTACAGCGCGACCGCTTCCTCGACGCCATCGCCGCGGCGAAGGAATACGGGCTCGAGCCGGAACTGGTGCACCTGGCCAATTCCGCGGCCACGCTCACCCGGCCCGATCTGGCTTTCGATATGGTCCGCCCGGGTATCGCGGTGTACGGCCTCACCCCCGTACCGGATATCGGCGAATTCGATCTCCGGCCCGCGATGACGTTCCGAGCCGAGGTGGCGCTGGTCAAACAAGTCCGGAAGGGCGAGGGCATCTCCTACGGGCATGAATGGATCGCCCCGGCCGACACCAACGTCGCGCTGATCCCCGCCGGTTACGCCGACGGTGTGTTCCGTCCGCTCGGCGGGCGGATGGAAGTGTGGGTCGGTGGCCGCCGTCACCCGAATCGCGGCCGGGTCTGCATGGATCAGTTGGTGGTGGACCTCGGCGACAATGCCGACGGCGTCGTCGAGGGCGATACCGCCATCCTGTTCGGATCGGGTGACCGCGGCGAGCCCCGAGCCCAGGATTGGGCTGATCTGCTCGGCACGATCCACTACGAGGTGGTGTGCGCGCCGCGTGGCCGGGTACACCGGCGGTATCGAGGGGGTACGCGATGACACGACGAACAACCCTGTTGCGCGGGGGACTGGCCACCGCCGGAGTGGTCGGCGCCATGGCCGGCGTGCACGCTTTGCGCCGGGCCGGTGCGAAGGTGCTGTGGCCCCCCGTACGCGACGAATACCGGGACGAGAACTTCGCCCTGGTCGATCTCGACCGCGCCGGTGAGGTGATCGCCGACGACGGTGTGTGCCTGGCCACCCGTGAATGGGGGTCCGGTGACGCCGACGCCACAGTGGTTTTCGTGCACGGCTTCTGCAACAGCATGGAGTCGTTCCATTTCCAGCGACGCCACCTGGCGCAACGCTGGGGTTCGCGAGTGCGCCTGGTGCTGTTCGATCTACGCGGCCACGGCCGTTCGGGCACACCGGAAACCGATAGCTGTACGGTCTCCCAGCTCGGCCGGGATCTGCTCACGGTGATCGACGCCCGGGCACCGCGAGGACCGTTGATCCTGGTCGGACATTCGCTGGGCGGGATGGCGGTGCTCGCCGCGGCCGCGCACGCCGGCGGACTGTTCGCGCAGCGGGTTCGTGGCGTCGCACTGCTGTCCACCGCTGCGGCCGAGGTGACCTCCGCGGGTATCGGACAACTGCTGCGCAACCCGGCGATCGACGGATTCCGCCTGGCCGTGCACACCGCGCCCGCGCTGGTGCAGGCCGGGCGGGCCACCGCGCGGCATGTGATCACGCCGATACTGCACGTGAGTTCGTTTCACGGGCCAGTGAGCCCGACGCTGTCGCGGTTCGCCACCATGATGATCGACCGCACGCCGGTGGAGACGGTCGTGAAATTCCTGAAGGCCATCGAATTACACGATGAGGCGGCGGCATTGCCGGTGTTGCGCGAAACCCCGGCGCTGGTCCTCGGCGGTACCCGGGATCTGGTCATCCCTTTTCGTAATTCCCGTGTGCTGGCACGCGAATTGGACGATTGCGAACTCGTCCGGCTGCCCGACGCGGCGCATATGCCGCAGTTGCAGTATCCGGACGAGACGAATTCCGCATTGGACCGGTTGCTGATCCGCGCCGGTGTGGTCGGCGAGGACGGCCGGTGGGAGGCGACCGGTGGCTGACCGCGGCGAGCGCCGACTTCCGGAGGTCGCCGATACCGAGGGTCTCGGGCGGGAACTGGCCACCGGACTCCGAGCAGGTGATCTGGTGGTGCTGGACGGGCCACTGGGGGCCGGAAAAACGGCCCTGACCCGCGGGATCGCGGCCGGTCTGGGCGTCGGGGGCCGGGTCAGTTCGCCGACTTTCGTCATCGCTCGCCGGCACCCGGCGGGTGTGCGCGCCGACGGTCTGCCCGTACCGCTGGTCCATGTCGACGCCTATCGGCTCGGCGGCAGTCTGGACGAACTCGACGCCCTGGATCTGGACACCGAACTCGACGATGCGGTCGTGGTGGTCGAGTGGGGTAGTGGAATGGCGGAGCGGCTCACCGGTCGGCATCTGCTGGTGCGAATGTCGCGGGAGCCGGAATCCGAAGTCCGTACGGCATCTTGGGAGTGGGTGCACACCGCGGAGACCGGATAGGTCGGGCGGAATCGGCAACCGGGCTGTTCGGGCGCCGTGCGCCACCGCCGTGTGAAGCGGGTCACCCGGTATCGTTGACCAGACCATGCTTGCACTTGCTGTCGACACCGCGACGCCTGCCGTCACGGCGGGCCTTGTCGAACTGGAGCAGGCGGCCGCCGGTGCGAACACCTCGGACGCCGCTCTCTCGCGCACTCTGGCCGCCCGGGTGCTCGTCGATGCCCGCGCGCACGCCGAGGCTCTCACACCACAGATCTTGGAATGCCTGACCGAGGCCGGGGTGTCGCGTACCGATATCGCGGCTGTGGTCGCCGGTATCGGGCCGGGTCCGTTCACCGGTTTGCGGGTCGGGCTGGCCACCGCCGCCGCATTCGGTGACGCGCTGGGTATCCCGGTGTACGGCGTCTGCAGTCTGGACGCGATCGCCGTCGAATGCGCGGCCGGACTCGGGCCCGGTGATGAATTGCTGGTGGTCACCGACGCACGTCGCCGCGAGGTGTACGCCGCGCGTTACCGCGACGGTGGCCGGACCCGGGTCGTCGGACCCGAGGTCTGCAAGCCCGGCGAACTGCCGGTGGCCGGGGCGACCGCGGTCGCCGGATCGCCCGCGCATACCGTGCTGTTCGACCTTCCCGCGCTGTCCGTGCAGACACCTTCGCCCGCTGCTCTCGTGCAGGTGGCGGCGTCCGCGCTGCTGTCCGGTGCATCGCCCGAACCGCTGGTCCCGCTGTATTTGCGCCGCCCCGACGCGGTCGAACGCAGCTACCGCACTCTCGACCGGATGGGAGCGTGACAATGGGAATCCGTACCACGGGAATTCGTATCGAACCCATGGAGCCGACCGATATCGCGGGTTGCGTGGAACTGGAACAACTGCTGTTCCCGGAGGACGATCCGTGGCAGGCCGTATCGTTCCGCTCCGAACTCGCCGCCCGGTACAACCGCTACATCACCGCCCGCGACGATGCCGGGAACATGGTGGGCTACGCGGGGATCGCGCTTCTCGGCGATGCCGAGCACCCGGAGGCCGAGGTGCACACCATCGGCGTCGATCCGACGTGCCACCGCGCGGGTATCGGCACGTTGCTGCTGGAGGCGCTGCTCACCGAGGCCGGGCGCCGCGGTGGGCCGGTCTTCCTCGAGGTGCGCACCGATAACGCCGCCGCGATCGCGATGTATGCCAAACACGGTTTCCACATCATCGGTCTGCGCAAGAACTACTACCATCCCAGCGGGGCCGACGCGTACACGATGCGCCGTCCCGCGCTGGAAGACGTCCCCGTGGTCTTCGGCACTCGCACCCCGGACGGGGTGCTGTCGTGATCGTCATGGGAATCGAGAGTTCGTGTGACGAAACCGGCGTCGGAATCGTGCGCCGCAATGCCGACGGCAGCTGTGACCTCCTGGCCGACGAGGTCGCCTCCAGTGTCGCCGAACATGCCCGGTTCGGCGGTGTAGTGCCCGAGATCGCTTCGCGGGCACATCTCGAGGCGATCGTGCCGGCGATGCGGCGTGCGTTGGCGACGGCGGGGATCGCCGCGCCCGACGCGTTGGCGGTGACGATCGGTCCCGGTTTGGCCGGCGCGCTGCTGGTCGGGGTCGCTGCCGCGAAAGCCTATGCGGCGGCCTGGGATATTCCGTTCTATGCCCTGAACCATCTCGGCGGGCACGTCGCGGTGGATACGCTCGAGCACGGGCCGATGCCGCCGTGCGTGGCGCTGCTGGTCTCCGGCGGGCATACCCATCTACTGCACGTGAAAGATCTGTCCGAGCCGTTGATCGAATTGGGCAGTACGGTCGACGATGCCGCCGGGGAGGCGTTCGACAAGGTCGCCCGGCTGCTGGGGCTCGGCTATCCGGGCGGTCCGGCCCTGGACGCGGCCGCGACCGCCGGTGACCCGGCGGCCATCGCGTTCCCGCGCGGAATGACCGGTCCGCGTGATCCGCGCTACGACTTCTCCTTCTCCGGTCTGAAAACCGCGGTCGCGCGCTATGTGGAAGCGCAGGCCCGGCAGGGTGTCGCCCCGGACCAGCTGCCGATACCCGATATCGCTGCCTCGTTCCAGGAAGCGGTCGCCGATGTACTCACCATGAAAGCGGTGCGCGCGGCCGGGGACGTGGGCGTGGACACCCTGGTGCTGGGTGGGGGCGCGACGGCCAACACCCGGATCCGTTCGCTTGCCGAAGAACGCTGTGCCGCAGCCGGTTTGACATTGCGCATCCCGAAGCCGCGGCTGTGCACCGATAACGGCGTGATGATCGCGGCGCTGGGAGCACATGTGATAGGCGGCGGTGCCGCACCGTCGGCGTTGTCGGTGGCTTCCGATCCCGGGCTGCCGGTATCGGTCAGTCAGGTGGGCTGAGCCGGAGGCCACGCAGTACGTCGGCAGCCGGTCCGGGACGCCAGGGCGCGCCGCCGGGACGCGGCTGCTGGGCGTCCCCGTCCCGGGTGATCGACTATCCCGCCGAACCGGATCCGGGCAGCCGCGGACGCGGCGCCGGGGGCGGAATCTCCAGCGTTGTCTGGGTTCGCTGCGAACCGGTCGGCGGCGGAACATCCGGGGTGGAGGGTTCGTCTGTCGGCAGTTGGTCCGATGGCGGCGGCGACGGGGCAGGCCCGATACCCTCCGGGAACGGGATATGCGGCAGGTTCGGATCCGGTCGCAGCGTCGGCGGTTCGGTCCCCGACGGTGTGGTGCTCGTCGGCGGTGCCGGTTCGCCCGACGTCGTGGGCGTGTCTCCGGTCGACGGATAGCCGCCCGTGGTGGGGTCGGCGGTCACCGGCGGCTCGGTATAGGTCGTACCCGGCTCACCGGCGTCCGCGGGTTCCTCCACGGTCTGCTGGGGGACCTCCTCGGTGGTGCCCTGCACCACGCTCGTGGTCGTCGGAGCGATCGTCGTGGTGGTCGGCAACTGGGCGCTGCTGGTGGTGCCGGCGGGGGAGACCTCTTCATCGGAACTGGGGGCCATGGTGTTCACCCCGTATCCGATGATCAATCCCACCACCACGATCGCGCCGGCCACCGTGCCGAACGCCTTGAGTAGCGTGTTCCCGGATTTGTCCGACGTCAGGGCGCCGATCGGTGCGTTGGACCGCGCGGTATCGGCGAGCAGGGCCGCGCCCTTGGCGATCACCGCGTCCGGATCCGGCACGGTGAGCACCGGTAGATCCAGTTCGGCGCGCAGTGTTTCCAGCACCGCGGGGATGTTCGCGCCGCCGCCGATCACCACCACCGCCTCCGGGGCCCGGTCGGCCAGGCCGAAGGTCATCGAGGCGAAGCGCGCGAGTTCGCGCATCAGAGCGGCGGTGAGCGATTCGAAATCGGTGCGCGTGAGTTTGAGTGGGCGGCCCGCGATGTGGTCGATGGTGACGGCCTGGGTCACCGACAGGTGTTCCTTGGCGGTGCGGGCCCGGTTCACCAGCACGCTGCGATTGGGCCGGGTGCCGCGCCGGGCGTAGTGCTGATCGACCAGATGCCGGTACAGCAGATCGTCGATCGCGCGGCCGCTGACGGCGCTGGAACGCGCGGTGTGCAGTACAGCGCCGTCGGCCGGGTCGGCCACCGAGACGGTGCAGCCGGACGCGCCCAGATCCACCACGGCCACGGTGCCGTAGCGGTCCAGTAATCCGGTGTCGCGCAGGAAGGTGAGTGCCGCTGTGGTCTCCGGAACCAGTTGAGGGTCGCGGTGTTTTCCGGTGGCGAGCCGGATCGCCTGCGCCTGTTCCTTGCTGCGGTAGGCGACCGCGACGCCGGTGGGCGGACGATCGGCTATCACATCGAGTCCGGAGGTCTTGGCCGCCGGAACCTGGGCACCGAAAACCGCCTCGTGCGGGTGGCTCGCGGGCAGCTGGGTCGTCATCAACTCGATGGACGAGGCGACGATGTCCCCCAGATCGGAATGCGCGTCCGCGGATACCACCCGGTAGTCGAAGGTGCGCGCGCCGTTGGTGGCGGTGGTGACCAGTGCGGAGCACACCACTTCGTTGCCGGCCGAGATGCCGAGCGATGTGCGCATACTCTCTTCACCTCCCTTCGAGTGGATGCGGCGGTCGTGGTGGACGGCGATGTCCGGACATACCGAAAGGTGTTCGTGAAACCGTCGTTGTCAGCGGTGAACGGTGGCTTCGCGAACAACCATCACACATGGTGTCACGATCTGTTATCCGAACGTTACAGAGTCGGCGAATTATTGGGAAGCCCTCTCTGTCTCGGCCTACCCGGCGGATATGCCGCCGACCCGGCGACCAGGGAGGCACAGCGGGTGGCGTCTTGGTGACAGCGGGGTCGACTCGATCGAGATCGGCACGATATCGGCAGCGCCCGGTCTTGAGTGCTGGCACTCGCATGTATAGAGTGCTAGTCGGCACCGATTGTTGCCCGGTGCCAGGCTTGACTACTGAGCAGACGGTCCCGGCACCCGCGACGACGGGGCTTTGCGCAGGGTCAGCATCGTGACCGAATCGATGGTCCGGGACAACAGTTCCGGACGACCGTTATCCCCTGAAAGTGGAGGGCTCAACGTGGCGAGCGTGAACATCAAGCCGCTCGAGGACAAGATCCTCGTCCAGGCCAACGAGGCCGAGACGACGACCGCCTCCGGCCTGGTCATCCCCGATACGGCCAAGGAGAAGCCGCAGGAGGGCACCGTTGTCGCCGTCGGCCCCGGCCGGTGGGCCGATGAAGGTGAGAAGCGCATCCCGCTGGATGTCCAGGAGGGCGACACCGTCATCTACAGCAAGTACGGCGGTACCGAGATCAAGTACCAGGGTGAGGAATACCTGATCCTGTCCGCGCGCGACGTGCTGGCTGTCGTCGGCAAGTAATTCGACTCCCGCGCATGCGTTCCGCCCCGGTGTCGAAATCTGGCCCGGGGCGGAGTGCGTTGTGCCACACAACTCGAAGCGCACCAGATACAGGAGCGAAGACATATGCCAAAGCAGATCCGGTTCGACGAGCAGGCTCGCCGGGCACTGGAGCGCGGTGTCGACAAGCTCGCCGATGCGGTCAAGGTCACTCTCGGCCCGCGTGGCCGGCATGTGGTGCTGGCCAAATCGTTCGGCGGCCCCACCGTCACCAACGACGGTGTCACCATCGCGCGTGATATCGATCTCGAGGACCCGTTCGAGAATCTCGGCGCCCAGCTGGTCAAGAGCGTCGCCACCAAGACCAACGATGTCGCCGGCGACGGCACCACCACCGCCACCGTGCTGGCCCAGGCGCTGGTGCGCGGTGGACTGAAGAACATTGCGGCGGGTGCCAACCCGATCGCGATCGGGTCGGGCCTGGCCAAGGCCGCCGACGCGGTCTCCGAGGCGCTGCTGGCCGCGGCTACCCCGGTCGACGGCGAAAAGGCCATCGCCCAGGTCGCCACCGTCTCCTCACGGGACGAGGTCATCGGCGAAATGGTCGGCAAGGCGCTGACCACGGTCGGCAAGGACGGCGTGGTCACCGTCGAGGAGTCCTCGACGCTGCAGACCGAACTCGTCGTCACCGAGGGTGTGCAGTTCGACAAGGGCTACCTGTCGCCGTACTTCATCACCGACGGGGACAGCCAGGAAGCCGTGCTGGAGGACGCTCTGGTCCTGCTGCACCGCGAGAAGATCAGCTCCCTGCCGGACTTGTTGCCGCTGCTGGAGAAGATCGCCGAATCCGGTAAGCCGGTGCTGATCCTCGCCGAAGACGTCGAGGGTGAGGCGCTGTCCACCCTGGTCGTCAACTCGATCCGCAAGACTCTCAAGGCTGTCGCGGTCAAGGCGCCGTTCTTCGGTGACCGCCGCAAGGCGTTCCTCGACGATCTGGCTGTCGTCACCGCGGCCACGGTCGTCAACCCGGATCTCGGTATCAATCTGCGCGATTCCGGTCTGGACGTGCTGGGCTCCGCGCGGCGGGTGGTGGTCACCAAGGACACCACCACGATTATCGACGGTGCGGGCAGTGGCGACGATATCGCCGCCCGCAGCGCCCAGCTGCGCCGCGAGATCGAGGCCACCGATTCCGACTGGGACCGGGAGAAGCTGGAAGAGCGCCTGGCCAAATTGGCCGGCGGTGTCGCGGTGATCCAGGTCGGCGCGGCCACCGAGACCGCGCTCAAAGAGCGCAAGTACCGGGTCGAGGACGCGGTCAGCGCTGCCAAGGCCGCGGTCGAAGAAGGCATCGTCCCGGGTGGTGGCACCGCGCTGGTTCAGGCGGGCACCAAGCTCGACGGGCTGATCGCCGGACTGTCCGGTGACGAGGCCATCGGCGCCGAGGTGCTGCGCGGCGCGCTGAAGGCGCCGCTGTACTGGATCGCCACCAATGCCGGTGTCGACGGCGCTGTCGTCGTCAGCAAGGTCGGCGACGGCAAAGACGGCTTCAACGCTGCCACGCTCACCTACGGTGATCTGCTCGCCGACGGTGTGGTGGACCCGGTCAAGGTGACCCGGTCGGCCGTGATCAACGCGGCCTCGGTCGCCCGCATGGTGCTCACCACCGAGAGTGCCGTGGTGGAGAAGCCCGCGGAAACCGAAGACGGCCACGGGCACGGCCACGCCCACTGATCGCAGTTCGGTGCATCGGTTCCCGCTGTAGCCGCGAGAACCGGCCACCGAACCGGAACGGGCCGTTCACATCCGCTGTGGAATGTGAACGGCCCGTTCTCGTATGGGTCCGCCCAGTGGGGCCGGGGCCCCCATACTCTTCTTGAGCTTGGTCAGCCCGTCTCTGATCCGGGATTTGACGGTCGGTAGTCCGATATCGAGATGGCGAGCCACCTCGGCGTAGGTCCGGCCGTCGTAGTAGGCGAGCGAAATCGCCTCACGCTGAGTGTCGGTCAGGGTGCGTAGTCCGACGACCACCGCCTGATGGTCGAGTTTGCGCTCGACCTCCTCGATGACCTGGTCGTAGTCGTGCCCGAGTATCCGGGCACCGTAGGCGATCTCACGCTGGGTATGTGCCTGCTCAGCACGCACCCGATCCACCGCGCGGCGATGGGCGAGGGTCATCAGCCAGGTCACCGCCGAACCACGCGACGGATCGAAACTCGCCGCCGTGCGCCAAGTCTGCAGGTAGACCTCTTGCGTGGTCTCCTCGGCGAACCCCGAATCCTGTAGAACACGCAACACCAGACCGAAGACCCGGGTGCGGGTCCGGTTGTACAGTTCGGCGAAGGCCTCGGCATCCGAGTGGCCGCAGCGCTGCAGGAGCGCTGAGAGCTCGATACTCTCCTGTGTCATCGGTCATAACAATAACCACAAGCTATAACCGAGAGCGTATGCGGCCCCGCAGAACACGTGGTGTCGCGCGCTCCGGGCGTGGCGCGTGTTCCGGGCTCGCTACACCGCCATCCGGCGGCGGTTGCGTCGCGCGTGCGTCTCCCGCTCGGTTTCCGACATTCCGCCCCAGATTCCGTAGGGCTCGCTGACCTTCAGCGCGTGCGAACGGCATTGCAACAATACCGGACACGACCTGCAGATCTCTTTCGCGCGCAGTTCGCGTGCGGCCCGGGCTCTGCCGCGCTCACCGTCGGGGTGGAAGAACACCGCCGAGTCCACACCCCGGCAGGAACCGCGCATCTGCCAGTCCCAGATATCGGCGTTCGGTCCGGGAAGGTGGGTGGGCATGGGCATGGGGGAACTCCTCGTTGACGCGAGCTCGTCGGCATTGTCGAGCGAGTGATGGGTACAGCTTCTCGGGCGGTGCCCGGCGTTCGTATGAGCGCGCGGGGCCACATGCGTCGGTCGTCGTGCGCCGCTGCCGGCCGGCGGCCGCCTGCGTTTCACCCGGCGCCGTTCGTGGCGATGAGTTACGTTAAGGGTACCGAGGAAATTCCGTCAACAGTTTGACGCCCTGATTTATCGGCTGCTTTACGCACTGAATTTAACCTCGTTGACTGTTTACTTTTGCTAATCGCCGGGCGATACTGTGGGGTTGCCCTGATCGTGGTGTCTTCGGCATGTACCTGCTGGTCGAGGTATTTGCAGGTGAGCGCGATCTGCCGCGGGATCTTCGATAGGTCCGGACCGAATTCCCCGCCATGGATCGCTTCGGTGGGTTAAGGTGCCCCGATCTCGATACCATCACAGATGGCCACCGGGAGGCCTTCGGGTTAATTAAGCGAAACGTCACCGAATTCGATGCGCGGTCGCTCATGGATTGATAGGCGGAGATTAACCTGATGGAAACACTGTCTTTCCGGTTTGTGCTGAAAGATAGCTGGATCATCGCCGATTCGATACGGGTCGTCGATAATCCCCACCGGCCGATTCGGTGATCGGTACAGTGCATCGGTGATCGACCCTGTCACCCGCCCCGTACCCGTTTTCTCCGCCTTCGCCGATGCCGCGTTCGGCCCGCGACCGGATCGATCCGCTGCCGAGTTGCCGGAGCCGTCCGATCCGCTCGAAATGTGGTGGCGAGCCGTGGCGCTGGGTGGCGCCGGTCACTACGCTGCCGGCCGCACCGCGCTGCGCCGCTTGTCCGCGGCGACCACCGATCCGGTACTGCTCTCACTCGCCGCGTCGACCCGGGGTTCACTACTGCGCCAGCTCGGCTGGCACGAACGGGCCGCCGGATACGACGGACAGGCCGCCGCGCTTGTGCTCCCGGCGGTGGCCGCGGCCGCGGCGCGGCCGCCACATCCAGGTTCGGAGGGAACCGTGGCGCCGGTCGGTTATGGCGACCGGCCCGACGCGGTCGACGCCGCGGCCGACGCGCTGATCGGTTTGGCGGCGGATGCTCTGGGGGTCGGCCGGACCGCCCTTTCCGCCCGGCTGCTGGATCGCTGTACCGCTCTGCTGGACCGAGCGGCACCCGACCCCGGCGGATACACCGCGCTCGGCACCGGTGTAACCCAGCGCCCACGTGCCCGGGTGCGGTTGCACTGGGTTCGTGCCGAAACTGCGCTGGCCGACGGTCGTGGTACGCCCGCGCTGGCCGAAGCGGACGCCGCGCTGACGCTGGCCGAACAAGGGCCGTCGGCCCGCCATCGCGTCAAGTCGCGGTTGCTGTTCGCCGCGGCCGCGAGCGCCACCGGGCAGCCGGATCGTGCTCGCGCGCTGGCGGACCGGATAGATGAGGAGTGCCGCGCCGCCGGGCTCGTTCCGTTGCGCTGGGCCTGCGCCATGTTGCGCGGCGGCCTGGCCGCCACATCGGGTGATCGCGACACGGCGACCAGCGACGCAGCCGCGTGTCGAGCAGTGATCTCCCGGCGTGGCGGGCTATTTCGCGACGTCGGTCGGTAACCCGAGTTCTACCGTCTCGACCCGTACCACCACCGGTGTCCTATTGTGGACCCGTTCCGCTGGACCGGCGGAAGCATCGGTCAGCACAGACCGTGCCACTTGTAACGCCAGGAATTCCGCTGACGATGACGCATACGGGCGAAGAGTTGGACCGCGCCGTCGCCGCCGCTGCGCAGGGCGACCGGTCTGCTCTAGCTCAGGTACTGAAAATGGTCCGCCCGCTGGTGATGCGCTATTGCCGCGCGCGGATCGGTGCCGCGGAGCGTGGACAACTCTCCGCGGACGATGTCGCACAGGAGGTCTGTCTAGCGGTCATGACCGCGATACCCAGGTATCAGGACCAGGGTAGGCCGTTCATGGCCTTTGTATATGGAATCGCTTCGCACAAGGTTGCCGACGCCCATCGCAACGCCTCCCGTAACAAGGCGGAGGCGATGGCCGAAGTACCAGATGTCATATCCACCGACCACGGCCCGGAACAACGAGCTCTCGAATCGGAGACCAGCCGGCAGATGAACACCCTGCTGGCCACTCTTCCGGAGAAGCATCGAGAGATCTTGATCCTGCGTCTGGTCATGGGTCTGTCAGCAGAAGAAACCGCAATCGCCGTGGGCAGTACGGCGGGCGCGATTCGGGTCGCCCAGCACAGGGCGCTCGCAAAATTGAAGGCACAAGTGGCGAGGGCAGGTGAAATGTATGGCTAGGGATGGCGGGCGCGGTCGGGGCGACAAATGGGCGCGGCGTGCATCGCGGAACACCGATCCCTATGCCGAGGGCTCCGGTGCCGGATCCGAACCGGTGGATATCGTCGCGGTTCGTAGTGATGACGAACTGATCGATGCTATCGCCCGTGGCGGACCCGTCCCCACCGAGAGCACCGAGGAACTCCAGCTGGCGACATTGCTGGCGGATTGGCGGGCCGAGATCGTGGCACCGCCGTTACCCGACGCGCCCGACCTCGACACCGTGGTCGCGGCGGTCAACCAGGAGATAGGTGCCCGGCAAGCGCGAATCGGCGCGCAATCCGGCGGAAAGTTGCGGCTACTCCGGCCCATAGCGACGACCGCCGCCGCACTGGCGCTGGTGTTCGGTGGGCTCTCCGCGTTCTCGTATCAGGCCGAACCCGGTGACGCGCTGTGGCGGGTCAAAGAGGTCGTGTTCAGCGAACAGGCCCAGAGCACGGTCGTGCAGTACGCCGGTGATGATCTGGCGGCCGCGCAGACATTGCTCGATCAGGGCAAGCCGGACGAGGCCCGGGAACGGCTGGAACAGGCTTCGGCGAACACCACTCAGGTGAACGACCCGGCCAAGCGCAACGAACTCGTCGATCGCTGGAACCAGCTGTTCGAAGAGGTCCGCAAGGTGATCCCCCCGGAGATCGCCGCCCAGCTGGAGCAGTCGGCACCCTCTCCCGACCCCGGCGCGCCGGTACAACCGACTTCGCCGGGTGAGAGCACACAGCGTCCCGGCAGCACGGTATCCACGACCCCCGGGCCGGACAGTCAGTTGCCGTTCGACCGCCCGAGCGGTCCCGGTGGCGGCGACAAGCCGAGTACGCCCGACGTCCAGTCGCCCGATCGGCCGGGACCCGGCACCGACCGGCCGGATACCCAGGCGCCGGATACCCAGGCGCCTGATATCGCCCCGCCGGTGACCACCGTCCCGCAGGGGCCGGGCACGTCCACTCCGAGCGGGCCGGGCGTGGACTCGGTGGAACCGCCGACCCAGGCGCCGCCGTCCACGATCAGTTCGCCCGGACCGGCCCAACCGTCCGCGCCGCAGGTACCGCAGACCGGAGTTCCCGCTCCGTCGATCCCGCTGCAGGTCCCGACCACCCTGCCGGGAGTCGGCACGAACTGAGCGGTGGACATACGAATGGCCATCCATCTCGGCGAGAGGTGGATGGCCATTCGTATGTCGGGCCACGGTCGGTGTGTGTGCCGGTGGAACCGGTCGTAGCCAGGAAAAGTCGTAGCCATGAAAAATCGATCGGCCGCGTCATACGGGCCGATCACGCCGGACGGGCCGGCCCCGGACTCAGCTGTCGAAGGCGTCGAACCCGTCGCCGTGGAACGCCTCGTTCATCGAGGCATCGGCGTATCCGCGACAGTAATCCCAGGTGACGTAGGCTTCCGGAGTCGGGTCGTAGGCGGGCTCGTGCGGGCGGACCGTGCCGTCGACGAGGAGCTGTAACAGATTGGCGCGGAGCATGTCCCAGTCGTGGTAGTGATCCTGCCGACAATCCTCGCAGCTCACCACCAGCCCGCGGATTCCGCGGTGGGCCAGTAGTGCCTCGTAGACTGCGAGATCGGCGAGATCCTCCTCGACCGCAAGGCGTTCGTGAGGATCCAGCGGTTCCCCCGGCTCGATGGCATCGAGCGCGGCGGACGGGTCGGCGGGGTCTCCGGCGAACGGATCCGGCGGCAAGCCAGGTGGTAGATGGTCACGCACATCCCCACGGTACGCAGAACAGGGTGGTCTGCGCCAGCCGTCCGCGCCGTCAGTTTCGCCGCTGCCCTTCTATCGAACGCCACAGCCCTCAGTTGATCCACGGTCCGAGCGGACCGATACCATGGTGTCACGGCGCCGACGAGTACCGATCACCCGGCCACCACCGGCAAAGAACACAACCGGTGCCGCAGTCCAATCCCAGTAACAGTTCGCTATCGGGTTGTCGTACCCCGTAGCTCTGCCGACGTCCAGGAGGGGTCGATCCGAATGAGTAATCCCGTACCGGGCGAGCGCACCGTAGTCCGCCCTCATACGGGTGGTGACGATCCGGACAAGATCGCCATGCTCGGCCTCACCTTCGACGATGTACTGCTGCTCCCCGCGGCCTCGGACCTGATCCCCAGCTCGGTCGAGACATCGAGCCAGCTCAGCCGCGAGGTCACCCTGCGGACCCCGCTGGTCAGTTCCGCCATGGATACCGTCACCGAAGCCCGGATGGCCATCGCCATGGCCCGGGCGGGCGGTATGGGTGTGTTGCACCGCAACCTGTCGGTGGCCGACCAGGCGGGCCAGGTGGAAACCGTCAAGAGGTCCGAAGCCGGAATGGTTACCGATCCGGTCACCTGTCGCCCCACCGATACCCTCGCCGAAGTCGACGCCATGTGCGCCCGCTTCCGGATCTCCGGTCTGCCGGTGGTCGACGAGACCGGGGCGCTGGTGGGCATCATCACCAACCGCGATATGCGCTTCGAGGTCGACCAGAACCGGCGTGTCGCCGATGTGATGACCAAGGTGCCGCTCATCACCGCTCAAGAGGGCGTCACCGCCGAGGCCGCGCTCGGACTGTTGCGCCGCCACAAGGTGGAGAAACTGCCGATCGTCGACGGCGAAGGCCGGCTGCGCGGACTGATCACCGTCAAGGACTTCGTCAAGACCGATCAGTTCCCCGACGCCACCAAGGACCGGGACGGCCGGCTGTTGGTGGGCGCCGCGGTAGGTGTCGGTGACGACGCCTGGTCGCGCGCGATGACCCTCGCCGACGCCGGCGTCGATGTCCTCGTGGTCGATACCGCGCACGGGCACCAGCGTCAGGTGCTCAGCATGGTCAGCAAGGTGAAGGCCGAAGTCGGCGACCGGATCCAGGTCGTCGGCGGCAATATCGCCACCCGCGCCGGCGCCGCGGCACTGGTCGAAGCGGGTGCGGACGCGGTGAAGGTCGGTGTGGGCCCCGGTTCCATCTGCACCACCCGCGTGGTCGCCGGGGTCGGCGCCCCACAGATCACCGCCATCCTGGAAGCGGTATCGGCCTGCAAACCGGCCGGGGTCCCGGTCATCGCCGACGGTGGTATCCAGTTCTCCGGCGATATCGCCAAGGCCATCGCCGCAGGCGCCTCCACCGTGATGCTCGGCTCGGTACTCGCCGGAACCGCCGAATCCCCGGGCGAACTGATCCTCGTCGGCGGTAAGCAGTTCAAGAGCTACCGCGGAATGGGATCGCTCGGCGCTATGCAGGGCCGCGGTCAGGCGAAATCCTTCTCCAAGGACCGTTACTTCCAGGACGATGTGCTCGCCGAGGACAAACTGGTACCGGAGGGCATCGAGGGCCGGGTGCCGTTCCGCGGACCGGTCAACCAAGTGATCCACCAGTTGGTCGGCGGTCTCCGCGCGGCTATGGGATACACCGGTGCCCAGTCGATCCCCGGCCTGCAAGAAGCGCAGTTCGTGCAGATCACCGCGGCGGGCCTCAAGGAAAGTCATCCGCACGACATCACCATGACCGTCGAGGCTCCGAACTACACCGGTCGGTAGACGAAACCGGCCCATTCGCTCGTGGTGATCCGGCCGCGAACGAATGGGCCGGATTCCGGTGCGATGCGCGCACCGCGAAAGTGGGACTCCTGTTCCCGGGCGGCCGCACAACGTCGATCCGGGTGTCGCGGGGTCGGCGTGCCTGCCCGTTACTCGGTGTCTGTGACCGTCCGCCGATGACCTCACCCCGGTTCCGCCGGGATCTCAGGGGCCTCGACCCCGCGCCGCCGCAGGCGGCGCCGAAAACACTGTGTAAGGTTTACGTGTAATTACGCGGTTCACCTGGTGAAACCATGACATCGGTGCCCCGTTGCACGGGGCGACACAGGGTCTCGGCCCGTTCCGCGTTTCCGCCCTCGGAACGTATGCGCGGCAGGCGCATCGCGGACGGAGAACGTGAGGCCGGGGGGCCCAGACCGCGCGCGCGGCAGCGCGCCATCAACACAGGAGTTATTTCGTGCGCGATATGGTCGAGATCGGAATGGGCCGGACTGCCCGCCGAACCTACGGACTGGACGATGTCGATATCGTTCCGTCGCGCCGAACCCGCTCGGCGAGCCAGGTCTCGCTGGCGTGGCAGCTCGACGCCTACCGATTCGATATCCCGTTCCTCACCCATCCCACCGACGCACTGGTTTCCCCGGAATTCGCCATCGAGATCGGGCGGCGCGGCGGGCTGGGGGTCATCAACGGTGAAGGTCTGTGGGCGCGGCACGCCGATGTCGCCAGCAAGATCGAACAGCTGGTGGAGCTCGCCGACAAGGGCAGCTACCAGCGGGCGGTCGCTTTTCTCCAGGAACTGCACGCCGCGCCGATGCAGCCCGATCTCCTCGCCGCCGCGGTAGCGCAGGTCCGGGCTGCCGGGGTCACCGTCGCGGTGCGGGTGAGCCCGCAGAACGCGCAGAGCCTCACCCCGGGCCTGCTGCGGGCGGGAATCGATCTGCTGGTAGTTCAGGGCACGATCATCTCGGCCGAACACGTCGGTGCGGGCGAACCGCTGAACCTGAAAACCTTCATCGCCGAACTCGACGTACCGGTTGTCGCCGGTGGCGTGAGTGATCATCGGACCGCGCTGCACCTGATGCGGACCGGCGCCGCGGGTGTCATCGTCGGGTACGGATCCCAAGAAGGTGCCACCACCACCGGGGAAGTCCTCGGAATCGGCGTACCGATGGCCACAGCCATCGCCGACGCCGCCGCAGCCCGTCGCGACTACCTCGACGAGACCGGTGGCCGATACGTCCACGTCATCGCCGACGGCGATATCAACACTTCCGGCCACCTGGCCAAGGCCATCGCCTGTGGGGCGGACGCCGCCATGCTCGGTGCCCCGCTCGCTTTGGCCGCCGAAGCCCCTGGCCGCGGTTGGTACTGGCCCTCCGCGGCTGCTCACCCGTCGGTACCGCGCGGCTCACTGCTGTCGCTGGACGAACCCTGGGACTTCGCCGACGAACTCCTCTCCGGACATGCCTCTCGGCCCGCCACGGTGCGCCCCAGCCTCGAACAGGTACTCACCGGACCCTCCGACGATCCGTTCGGCTCCCTCAACCTGGTCGGCGGCCTCCGCCGGTCCATGGCCAAGGCCGGCTACTCCGACCTGAAGGAATTCCAGAAGGTCGGGCTCAGCGTGCGGTAGACAGACCCCCGGTTCGGCCCCTGATGACCGACCTGTGAGGGTCCGCTGGGGCATCACTAGAATCACGCGGGTGACGTATTCCCAGAGGCCCGTTCTTGTCGTCGACTTCGGTGCGCAGTACGCGCAGTTGATCGCCCGCCGGGTCCGGGAGGCGAGTGTCTACTCCGAGGTGGTACCGCATACCGCCACCGTTGCCGAGATCGCGGCGAAGCAGCCGCTCGCGGTGATCTTGTCCGGCGGCCCCTCGAGTGTGTATGCCGACGGTGCGCCTGCGCTCGATCCGCGGCTGTTCGATCTGGATGTGCCGGTCTTCGGGATCTGTTACGGGTTCCAGGCCATGGCGCAGGCGCTGGGCGGGACCGTCACCAATACCGGGACGCGGGAGTACGGGCGCACCGAGCTCGATATCGACGGTGGTCTGCTGCACGAGGGGCTGCCAGGAGTGCAGCCGGTGTGGATGAGTCACGGGGACGCGGTCACCGACGCGCCGGCGGGGTTCGAGGTCACCGGTACGACGGTGGGTGCGCCGGTCGCGGCGTTCGAGAACCGGGCGCGGAAGCTGGCGGGCGTGCAATATCACCCCGAGGTGCTGCATTCGCCGCATGGGCAGCAGGTGCTGAGCCGGTTCCTGCACG
Source organism: Nocardia sp. NBC_01329 (assembly GCF_035956715.1). NCBI lineage: Bacteria > Bacillati > Actinomycetota > Actinomycetes > Mycobacteriales > Nocardiaceae > Nocardia > Nocardia sp. NBC_01329. Next base: position 188,430 of record NZ_CP108381.1, read on the forward strand.
AGATGGCGGGTATCGCACCGAGTTGGACGCCGGCCAATATCGCCGAGGCCATGATCGGGCAGGTTCGTGAGCAGATCGGGGACAAGCACGCGATCTGCGCTCTGTCGGGCGGCGTGGACAGCGCGGTGGCGGGCGCCCTGGTGCAGCGTGCCATCGGCGACAGGCTTACCTGTGTTTTCGTCGACCACGGTCTGTTGCGTGCCGGAGAGCGGGAGCAGGTGCAGCGGGATTTCGTGGCGGCCACCGGTGCCCGGCTGGTCACTGTGGACGCGGTGGACAAGTTCCTGGGCGAACTGAAGGGGGTCACCGACCCCGAGGAGAAACGCAAGATCATCGGCCGTGAGTTCATCCGCTCCTTCGAGGACGCGGTGGCCGAGGTCGTCGGTGAACAGACGGCGGGCGAAACGACGCCGACCGTCGAGTTTTTGGTCCAGGGCACGTTGTACCCGGACGTGGTGGAGTCCGGTGGCGGCAGTGGTACCGCGAACATCAAATCGCACCACAATGTGGGCGGGCTGCCCGAGGACCTCGAGTTCGAACTCGTCGAACCGCTGCGGCTGCTGTTCAAGGACGAGGTCCGGGCGGTCGGCCGGGAACTCGGACTTCCGGAGGAGATCGTGGCTCGCCAGCCGTTCCCGGGGCCGGGTCTGGCGATCCGGATCATCGGCGAGGTCACCGAGGACCGCTTGCGCACGTTGCGGCAGGCCGACGCCATCGCGCGTGAGGAACTGACCGCGGCCGGCCTGGACGGACAGATCTGGCAGTGCCCGGTGGTACTGCTCGCGGATGTGCGCAGTGTCGGTGTCCAGGGCGACGGCCGCACCTACGGGCATCCGATCGTGCTGCGGCCGGTGTCGAGCGAGGACGCGATGACCGCGGACTGGACCCGGTTGCCCTACGAGGTGCTGGAACGGATCTCCACCCGGATCACCAACGAGGTCGCCGAGGTCAACCGAGTGGTATTGGACGTGACGAGCAAGCCGCCGGGCACCATCGAATGGGAGTGACATCGAATCGGCCGGACCTGTGCGGGTCCGGCCGATTCTTTCGGCCAGGTCTCCGGCAGGTCTGTCAGCGGCGTCTCCGGGGCGAGACGACCAGCACCAGACCGACCACGATCGCGACTGTGACGATGATCCAGCCGATCGGGACCATGGTCGTGAGTTCCCAGCGGCCGGCCCCGACCATCGCCCAAACACTGAGTACGAGTGCCAGCAGACCGGCGAAGAACAGTCCGGGGGAGAAGCCGCCGCGTCGCCCCGACGGGGTGAAGGTGGGATCCTGCACGCGTCCGCACGCCCCACGCCGGCCGGGTCGGTGACTCGTCTGCTGTTCAGCCACGGCGCACCTCCGCATTGCCCATCTGTACGTGCACATTCAGATTCAGGATCGGTGCGTCGCCGCCGGGCCCGGTCAGACCGTCGGGGCAGCTCGTCTCACCCATTCGGACGGCGCAATCGGTGCGTACGTTCATGTTCTCGGGCACCAGGACGACCGCCTCACCCATCTGCACGTCGACATCGACCGTTTTGTCCCCGGTCAGGTCGATACCGCGCAGGTCGAGCGTGCCCGACCCCATGGTGACCTTGTACTCCGGTCGTATTTCGGTGGCCGAAGCCGGAGCCCAGGTGCGGTCGCCCATGGTCGAATTGTCCAGGTCCACCGGCCCGATCACCGCGGCCAGCAGGACGAAGGCAGCCAGGGGCACGGTCACCAGGAGCAGCCCGTGCCCGCGGCGCCGGAAGGAACCGAGCACCAGCCCCAGCGCGACGACCGCCAGCGCGATCGCGGCGATGCGGCCCGGCGTCATCCATTCGACTCCGGCCACAGCCGCCGCGCCGGCGCCCGCTGCGGCGAGGACTGCGAGCCCGAGCACGACCGGGGTGAAACGGGACCGTGGGCGTTGCTCGTCGGCCGGTGCGACCATCGTGCGGGCCGGAGCCGGTTCGGGAAGATCCCAGGCCAGCGGGGCGGCACCCAGCGGATCCCAGGAGGGCGGGGTGCGGGTTTCGAACCGTTCGGTGCCGGGCTTGCTCATATCGATCGTGGCGCCGGTGGCCGGGGATGGGCCGTGGTCGCCCGAAGGTGCGGCAGTATCGTCGGCCGGGCCCGCGAGCTGCTCGGTTCCGGTGCCGATCGAGTGGCCAGTGGTCGCGTTGCCGCTCTTGGTCAGCAGCGGGCGACTCTGCTGCGGTCGCTCACCGGTGGGTTCCGCGGGGCTGTCGCCGGAATCGGCGGGCTGCTGCGGCCCGGCGGCCGGGGGATCGGGGGTATAGCGGTCCGGCAGTCTCGTGTACGGCGTGTAGATATCGGAGGTCGCGTGGGGGTCGACTCCGCCCTGCGGGAACATGGCGCCCGGATATCCGGTCGTACCCGGATTGCCCAGTGACTGTGGCTCGAACATCCCGGGCGGCAGTGGCGGCGGTTCGGGGGAGCGCATATGTAGCATCCACCAGGCGGCGAGCATGAGCGCGAGCGCGATGACCCCGGACCCGCCGAGCCCGATACCCACCGGGCCCATCGTGCTCACCGCGATCGCCAGCGCCACGATCAGCACGATCGTCTTGGTCTGATTCTGTGGTTGCCGGTCTCCGCGGGTGAGCGACTCCGCCATCGAACCACCGCCCCCGGGTTCCGGGAAAAGAAGCCATCCGGCGAGGTAGAGCACGATTCCGGCACCACCGAAAATGGTGGACACCACGAAGGCCACCCGCACCAGCACCGGATCCACCCCGTAGCGATGGCCGAATCCCGCCGCGACTCCGGCGATCGGGCCCCGCCGGGGCAGCCGAACCGGCCGTGTCTGCCACATCTGCTGGAGCTGATCACCGAAGCTCGTTCTCGTCATGGATCCCATGGTCCGCTCGGAATACCGGCGCGCGCATCGGGGGGAACCCTGAAGTTGATCCGGAAAACCTCCTGAGCACCGTCGATGAGGGCGGTCGACCCGGATATCAGGGTGTTTCCCCATGGCTGCCGCAGGCGGTCCCGTGCCAGTATCGAGGGTATGTGCCCGTTCGGACCTGCCTTCTACACGCGGGGGGCCGCTGCCGGGTCCGGGGCGGTTCCCGGTACCGACACACCACGGCTCGTACGCCGCTCCGGCGGCCGGATCGTGGGCGGGGTGGCCGGCGGTATCGCCGACCATCTCGGTATCGACGTGCTCAAGGTGCGGATGGTGTTCGTCCTGCTGGCCGCGCTGGCCGGGGCCGGAATAGTCGCGTACGGCCTGCTGTGGATCTTCACCCCCGACGGTGCCGATTCCGGGCGCCCGTCGGGCACCGAACGCCGGCAGGCGATCGGCTTGGCGCTGCTCGGCCTGGGTTTGTCGGTGGCGGTGTCGTGGGCGTTCAGCGGGGCGGCGGCCCGGGTGATCGCGCCGCTCGTGGTGATCGCGGTGGGCGCGGCGCTGGTATGGCGGGAATACGATGCCGACGGTCCGCGGTCGCTGGTCGGGATGCCGGCGAAACCGTCGATGGTGACCTGGTCGCGGATCATCGCGGGCGTGACGCTGGTGGTCACCGGCCTCGCCGTGGTGGTGCTGTCGCAGGTGGACTGGGGTTCACTCGGCTCGGCGTTGCTGGCGGTGGCCGCCACCCTGATCGGGGTGGGTCTGCTGACCGTTCCGCTGGGCCTGCGGCTGATGCATTCGCTCAATGCCGAACGCGCCGCCCGAATCCGCAATGAGGAACGTGAGGAAATAGCATCCCACCTGCATGATTCGGTTTTGCAGACGCTGGCGCTGATCCAGCGTCAGGCCGGCGATCCGCAGGAAGTACTGCGGCTGGCACGCAGTCAGGAACGCGAACTGCGCCGTTGGCTGTTCGCCGATTCCGGGCCGGCCGAATCCAGTCTGGCCGCCGCCCTGCGCACGATCGCCGGTGAGGTGGAGGATCAGCACGGGGTGAAGGTCACGCCGGTGACGGTGGGCGATGTGGCGATGGACGGGGCGGAGCGCGGTTCCGGCCTGCCGAAGGAACATTTCACCGCAGTCCTGGGCGCCACCCGGGAGGCCCTGGTGAACGCCGCGAAACACGCCGGCGTCGCCGATATCGACCTGTTCGCCGAGGCCGAACCGCACCAGGTCAGTGTGTTCGTTCGCGACCGCGGCGCCGGTTTCGATCCCGAGTCCGTCCCGGAGGACCGGCACGGGCTGGCGCGTTCCATTCGCGCCCGGGTCGAGCGACGCGGGGGCACGGTGGAGATCGTCTCGGAGTCCGGGCGGGGTACCGAGGTACGTATCATCATGCCGCGCAGCGATTCCGGGACCTCCGAACCTGAGGATTCGGCGAACGGCGTCCGGGACGAGGCGGCGAGTGCCGCTGCCACGGAGGTTTCCGGACCTGCCACGATCGCCGGGGCGGACGGGCTCTCCCGTGAACGGACAGGTTCCGGTGCGGTTGTCACTGCCGGGACGCATCGGGCTGCCGCGGACCCGGCGCGCCCGTACGGTCACCGCTGATGGGCCCCTCGGGGCCCGGCCGATTTCGATCGCGTCGCCGTGTGCCCCCGCGTACTGCCGGTGCGCCGCCGACCGGCATACGGACTCGGCCACGGCCGGCTGCCGCGACGGTCGCCGCGAGTCCGATTCGCCGGTGCCCGAGCTGCCGCCACACCGCACCTGGAACGATGGGCCGCACAATAGTTACCGATAACGCCCCGTCCGCCCCGGTCGCCCACCCGGCGCCGAGTCTTACGAGGCCCACAGAGGTCGAGGCCCGTCCCGCCGTTGCGCGCCCGAAGCGCATGCGCCGAAGGCGCGAGTCTCGGGCGCGCAACGGCGGGACTTTCCGGGGCCTCGACCCCGCGCCGCCGAAGGCGGCGCCATGAACACAGCGAGGTTGAGTGTGCGGGTTTTTCTGGTGGACGATCACGCCGTCTTCCGGTCCGGTGTGCGGGCCGAGTTGAGCCGGGAGACGGATATGGAGGTCGTCGGGGAGGCAGGCGGTGTGGTCGAGGCCGTGGCGGGGATCAACAGCGCGAAACCCGATGTCGTACTGCTCGATGTGCATATGCCCGAGGGGGGCGGCGTGGCCGTATTGCACGGTATCGACAGTGGGCCGGTATGTCTGGCGTTGAGCGTGTCCGATGCCGCCGAGGATGTGATCGCGGTGATCCGCGCCGGTGCCCGGGGCTATGTGACCAAGACGATTTCCGGGGCCGAACTGGCCGACGGGATCCGCCGGGTGGCCGGGGGTGATGCGGTGTTCAGTCCGCGGCTGGCCGGTTTCGTGCTGGATTCGTTCACCGGGAAGTCGCCGGTGCCCGAGCCGCCGCTGGATCCGGAACTCGATTCGCTGACACCGCGCGAGCTGGAGGTTCTGCGGCTGCTGGCCCGTGGTTACACCTATCGGGAAATCGCCGAGAAACTGTTCATCTCGGTGAAGACGGTGGAGACCCACGCCTCGAATGTGCTTCGCAAAACCCAGCAGTCCAACCGGAACGCGTTGACACGCTGGGCGCATCGGCGGCGTATCGACTGACGCGCCGGGTCTCAGGGGCGGGCGGGGTCGTGCAGGCCGCGGACCGAGCGGGTGACGGTGAATTTCCGGTTGCGGCCCATCACGTCGGTGCGCCCGACCATCCGTTCGACCATCGTGCGATGGTTGAGATGGTTGTTGTACACGGTCCACAGTTCGCCGCCGGGGCGCAGCACCCGGCCGGTCTGGGTGAACATCTTGATGGCCGATCCGGTGTGCACGGCCGCGCCGACATGGAACGGTGGGTTGCATACGACCAGGTCGGCGCTGTTGTCGGGAGCGCCGGACATGGCGTCGTCGCGGACCACCCGGACCTGATCGGTGACCTGATTGGCGGCGGCGGTGGCGGTGGCCGAAGCGACGGCGGCGGCGGATTGGTCGGTGCCGACCACAGTGAGGCCGGGCCGGGATCGGGCGAGGGCCACAGCCAGTATCCCGGTGCCACAGCCGAGGTCGACGGCGTCGCGGGCGTCGGGCTTCATGGCCCGTAGGTGTTCCAGTAGGAAGCGGGTGCCGATATCGAGGCGGGTGCCGGAGAACGCCGCACCGTGGGCGACGACGTCGATACCGAGTTCGCCGATGTGCTCGTGCAGCGGAAATTGGGACTCGCCCACCGGTTTCGGGCCGCTGACCAGCAGAGTGCGCGATTTCTGTCGACCGCGGCTGGCCCGTACCTCGGAGAACGATTCGGCCAGTACGTCGTTCATGGCCTTGGTGAGGTATTTGTCGCGGCCGCCGGCGATGACGCGGACTCCGGGATGGGCGTAGCGGGCGACGGCCTCGGCGATTTCGGCCAGACCGGCCAGTACCCGCGGCAGCCGCAGCAGTACGACGGTTACGCCGCCGAGCAGGTTTTCGTCCAGTGGGTGTGCCGTGTAGCGGTCGGCCAGTCCGAGGGCGCGGGCGTTGGCCGCCAGGGCGAGTTCGCCGGTGAGCAGGTCCTGGTGCACCCGGATTCCGTGCAGGTCGTGGGCTGCGGCCGCGCCGAGGGTGAGGGCGCCGTATCCGTCGCCGATCACGGCGACGGTTTCCCGGGCGGCGGCGGCTTCGGCCAGGGCGACGGCTGCCACGTCGAGAATCAGGCGGTCGGCGGCATCGACGGCATACAGATTGGCGGCCTCCACATCCGGATAGCGGCGCAACCTTCCCAATAGGTCCTCCACGTCTCGCACGCGACAAGTGTGCTAGATCGTTGCGGTGGCCCGCCGACCACCCCGTCGGATCCGTCCGTGCCCGGCGGCGTCCGGCTCTCCGGTCCGGCTCCGGCTGTATCGCGCGGCAGATCCGGGCTCCTCGGTCATCGGGCCCGTGACCGGTGCACGTGCCCCCCGTGGCACACCGGAGGAGCGTGTATTCCCGCAGGACAGCAGCCACGGCGGTTAGCATCGGCCCTATGCGTACCGGGCGGGTTCTGGTAGTGGCGGCGATGCTGGGTTGTCTCTCGGCATGCGCCGACTCCGGGTCCACACCACCGGTCAGCTCCCCGGAGTTGGTGCCGGCGGTGCCGACATCGGAGGTGGACACGCCGGCGTTGCCGGTGCCGCCGATTCCGTTGCCGGGCGTGGCGGTGCCCGCGCCGGACGATACGGTGCCCAAACAGGCCGAAGCTTCGCCCGGGGCGCAGCTGACCGTGACCGATATCCGGCTGAGCCGGCACCCGGGGTTCGACCGGGTGGAGTACGAACTCGGCGGAGCGGGCACTCCGGGCTGGAGCGTGTGGTACACCGGGCGGGCTCTCCAGGACGGCAGCGGCCGGGAGTTGGAGGTAGCGGGCAATTCGGTGCTCGAGGTGCGGATCACCGGGTCGGCCTATCCCTTCGACAGTGCGGTGGTTCCGTACGCCGGCCCGGACCCGGCCACCGATCCGGCGGTCCCCGGGATCGCCGGGGTGTACCGGACCACCGTCTACGAGGGGGTCACGCAGTCGTTCATCGGGGTCGCCGCCGATGAACCCGGCTTCACGGTATCGAGCGCCGTGATGCCGAATCGCCTGGTCATCGATATCGCGACGGGTTAGCGCGGGCGGACCGCGGTATCGGTTGATCATCAATGGCCAGGCTGGGCAGTCGAAATACGACCCGACACAGTACGGTTGACAGCACCGGTGGCTCAGATGTCCGGCGCGCCGGTGCGAAATACGGGGTCGTGGGCATCCGAGGGGAGTTCAACACCTATGCGACGATTCGAACGAGCCGGCCTCGCCGCCGCCGTGACCGCACTGGTCGCGGGCGGTTTCGTCGCTGCCTGCGCGAACACCGTGACCGGTACCGCCCAGGTGAACCAGTCCGAGTTGCAGCTGTACACCTCCGAGGTCGAATCGTCGTCGGCCGCGGCCTCCTCCTCTCGGGCCGCCGCGGCGGCCGCCGCCGCCACCGATGTCTGCGAGGCGTTGCGCGATAACAACAATCCCGCGGTCGACGCTTTCAACGCCTACATCGACGCCAGTGACGCGAAGGCGCCCGATCTCGAGCCGAAGAAGCAGGCCGCGATCACCGCGCTGCGCAATACTGCGAACAAGATCGATCAAAGCCTGAACCCGGATGTGCCCAAGGATGTCTCCACCCCGATGCGCACTTACCGCGACAATCTGAAATCACTGGCCGACCTGCTGGAACGCAACGCCTCGGTCGAAGAGGTGAACGGTCAGATCGATACCTTCAACAAGGACAAGGACGGCGCGTTCGACTCGTGTGACGGGTACTGACCCGCCGTTCACTCGTAGAGCCCTTCCACATACCATCGGTCGTCCTGGACGAGCAGCAGCAGACTGTGTGGGCCGGGTAGTTCCACCTGCGCTCGAGCGCTGGGCGTCGCGCCGGGCGACCACCACAGTTCGTCCAGCAGCCAGGGTCCGGCCCACGCGGTGAGCCGCCAGCTGGATCGTCCCCAGCGCAACCGGACCGGGGGTCCGCTGAACCGCCCTCGTCCGGTGATGCGCACCGGTGCCCCGTCGGCGGATTCCAGGACGACCGGTGGGCGGTCGAGCATGATCACGGCGGGGGCGGGTTCGGGGATCCGGCCCGGCCAGGGCGGTGCCGGATCGGTACGCGGGGCCTGTTCATCGCCGAAGGCGACCATGGTGACCCGTTCGGCCGGTCCGCGCCCCCCGCTGAGTACTCCCATCTGTACCGCGTCCCCGCCGAGCAGGCCCTGGACCCGGACCAGTGCGCGCAGCGCGCGTTCGTCACCCGATCCGGTATCGCCCCACAGGCCCAGTTGCAGGGCGGCGGCCGGTACCAGCTCCACGGGGACAAGGTGCAGCAGGATGATGGGGCCGGTGGGACGGCCGTCCGGGGGCTGGGTCAGCCAGCCGTCCAGCTGCCAGCGCACCCGGTCGGCGATACCGTCGGCGGTCAGCGGTTCGGCGCAGCGCCACACCCGGGACAGGTGCTCGCCTGTTTCGGTTTCGGCGCGGATCTCCAGCCGGGTACAGGCCAGGGTGGCCGCCGACAGCGTCGCGGTCAGCCGGGTGGCCAGTATCCGTCCGGCGAACGCGGCCCGGTCGACCCGGTCGATCGGCGGGTCGCAGGGCAGCCGGACCTCCAGTTCGAGTGCTGGTCGTCGCGGCGCCGGTGGTCGTTCCGGTAGGGCGCGGGCCACCCGGTGAGCGAGTATCGCGTCCGTGCCGAACCGGGAGGTGACCTGGGCCGGGGTCAGCTCGGCGAAATCGGCGATGCGGCGCAGGCCCAGCCGGTGCAGTAGGTCCAGGAGCGCGGCCCGTTCCGCGGCGGCCGGGCCGGGTTCGGCCGCCAGTTCCCCGATCGGCAGCGGCGCCAGGAACTGTGCGTCCTGCCCCGTGGGTACGAGGGTTCCGTGCCGCGCGGCGATGAGCGCGGTGGACAGTTCGTCGGCGATACCCACCCTGGCCTCGACTCCGGCCGTGGCCAGCGCGGCGAGTAACCGGCGGGCCGCGGCCTCGGCGGAACCGAAGTAGCGGATCACACCGCGCGCGGACAGTGCCAGCAGGCCGGGCCGCAGTACTTCCACGCCGGAGGCGAGCGTATCGACGGTCGCGGCGACCGGCTCGAAAAGCCGGGCGTCGCGGTCCGGGTCTTGTTGGGCGACGACCAGTTCCGGGCAGCGGCCCTGGGCTTCGCGTTTGCGCATACCGCGGCGGACCCCGGCTTCGCGGGCGGTGGCCGAGCAGGTGACGACCCGGTTCGCGTGCAGGACCGCCAGCGCTTGTTCCGGTGGTAGGCCCGCGCTCGCCGCCGCCGCGACCGCCGGCCAGTCCGGGCACCACACCGCCAGTACGCGGGGGCCGCCGCGCGTTGTGGCTGCGGTCCGGTCAGGAGGCAACCGAACGCTCCCGTCGTTGCGGGGCGTTCCCGTCGCCGGTCGCCGCGTCGCCGGGGACGGTCCACTCCACCCGGCCGCTCAGCGGGCGGGCGACCAGCCTGCCCCGCTGTGGGATACCGGATTCGGCGCGGACCTCGACGTCGAGGGCGATCGAACGGATACGCCCGCTGCCCGTGCCGAGCCCGGTGTAGCCGGATACCTTCGCTTCCAGGCTCAGGTCCGGGGCCGGCCAGGAACCGCCGGTGACGATCAGTGCGGCACCCTTCCCGCGGGCTTTCGCGGCGAGTACCCGGGCGCGCGCGGGCGCCACCGCGCCGCCGCCGAGACCGAGCACCACCAACTCCATACCGTCGAGCAATACCGCCGCCACCTCCACCGGATCCCGGCCGGCGTCGGCGATCACGGCGAGCCGGTCCAGCCGGGCGCCCATCTCGACGGCCGCGAGCAGGCCCAGCCGAGGAAGTCCGACAGCGGCCGCGTGCCCACCCGATTCGGTGACCGCGGCGAGTAGACCGGCCAGCAACGACCCGGCACCGGTGTAGGCCGCTACCGTGCCCTTGACCAGGCCGCCTTCGGGCAACAGGGGAGACAGGGCCGAGGGGACCGGCAGGATCTCCCGCCGCAGGCCCGCTGCCGGGGCCACCGGCGCGGACAGGCCGTTCTCGCCGCGTAGTGCTGCCGCGGGGCCGGGTACACATCCGCCGCTCGCCGCCCGCGCCCGCCGCAACTGCGCCAGTTCACGCAGTTGCGCGCCGCTGGCCTTCGGGGGCCGTGCCGTCATACTCCTCACCCACTTCCGCGACGGATGCCGGACAGTCGGCCGGTCGCACCGAAGTGGCCGGCACCGCCCCAGCTACCTCCTGTTTCGAACATACATTCGACAGCCTATCGGCTGGAACCCGCCCCCGGAAGCACCGTCGCGGGATAGCTACGACCCGCTGTAGTGAACGCAGTCACGTGTTATACGGTCCGGCTCCGAATCCGGCCAGCTACCACCGAATTCGGCTAGTCTCACTCCCATGATCGATCGCGCCCGTCCCATCGTCGGCCCGGACTATCTGGTCGCCGGCCGATACCGCCTGCAGTCGAAACTGGGCGGGGGCGGTATGGGTGCGGTATGGCTGGCCAAGGACCGGTTGCTGGACCGCGAAGTCGCCATCAAACAGGTGCTGTCCACCGCTGGAATGGACGAGGCGCAGGCCCGGCGCATCCGCGACCAGATCGTGCACGAGGGCCGGGTCGCGGCGAAACTGTCCCACGAGCATGCCATCGCCGTCTACGACGTGGTGCTCGAGGCCGGTGAGCCCTGGCTGGTGATGGAGCATCTGCCCTCGCGCAGCGTGGCCCGGGCGCTCTCGCTGGTGAACGCCCTCCCGGTGATCGAGGTGGCCCAGATCGGCGCCCAGGTCGCCGACGCGCTGGCCGCCGCGCACCATGTCGGGATCGTGCACCGCGATATCAAACCGGGAAATATCCTCGTCGCCGACCGCGGACCCGGAGTCGGGATGGCGAAGCTGAGCGATTTCGGTATCTCCCGCAATGTCACCGAGGCCCACGACGAACCGGACGGAATGATCACCGGTACGCCCGCCTATCTACCGCCGGAAGTGGCGCGCGGCCACCAGCCCACCGCGGCCAGTGATGTGTTCTCCCTCGGCGCCACCCTCTACACCGCCATCGAGGGGCAGCCGCCGTTCGGGATGGACGACGACACCGGTGCCATCGTGGAACGCGCCGCCATGGCGCAGATCATTCCGCCCGGTCGTAGCGGGGTGCTCACCCGGGCGCTGCTGCACATGATGGAACCCGCCCCGCAGCGACGACCCACCATGGCCGAGGCGCGCGACGAGATCCTGGCCGCCGCGTTCGGTCCCGGTGCGGCCGGAAATATCCTCGGCGCGCCGGTGCGTACCGAGGACGGCACCATTCCCGCATGGGCGGCCCGTAACTCCGCCGCCGGATTGCGCAGCCCCCGCTCCGGGCCGTTGCCCCGGCGCGCGCAGCCGCACCAGCCGCGGCCCGCCGCCGTCGCGGTTCCGGCCCCACGAGCCGGTGCGCGTCAGCTCAGTCCGACCGTGGCCGTCACCGTCGGCCTGCTGATCGGGCTGCTCATCATCATCATGATCCTCGTCATGGTGATGTAGAGCCGAACCGGATCAGCCCGGTAGCGTTCCGCCGCTAGCGGATTCGTCGAGCAGCAGCCCCAGCGTCTCCCGGAATTCGGCCGCGCGACCGGCGCCCAGGATCCGCGCCCAATCGCGTTCCACCGCGACCATGCTGTCGCGCAGTATGCCGAACGCCGCGCGCCCGCGGTCGGTCAGACAGATCAGCTTGGCTCGCCGGTCGGTGGGGTCGGCGGCGCGGATGAGATAGCCGCCGCGTTCCAGTGTGCCCACGACCTGGGCGGTGGCCTGCCGGGTGACCCCGATCCGTGGCGCAAGCTCCGACACCCGCTGCCCGCCCGCCAGCAGCGGCGGGAAGAGTTGCAGAGCGTGGCGTGGATGGAGATCGGTCATACCCGCGGCGGTGAACGCCGTGGCCAGCCGGACGCTGGTGGCGCGGGTCAGCCGGTACATCAGTACGGCCGGCGATGATGTCGCGGCGGTGGACTCGCTCATGACGACCGATTCTCCGCTCCGGGGAGCATATCGCCTCGTTTCCGTATTCCGCCGATGCCTGGATATGAGCCGACCGAGGCGGCGCACCATTATAGGCAAGGTGATTGCACAATTGGATAGGACACTCCGGGACAGGCGATATCCGTATTCGAAGTGGTTACGGTCGGCGTTTATGCCGGTCCGTGGTCCATTGGGACCCGACCGGCGGTAAGGTCCGGTTTGTCTGTCTTGTCGTCTCGCCGGGAACTCCACCGGGGTCCGTGATCGTTGGATGGACAGTTGGATATCGAGTAACAGCTCGAGCCGACGGTCGTGCCCCGGTATGGCCAACGAACTCCGAGAAAGGGATTTGCGGTGCGCGCCACAAGCAATCCGGTATTCAAGAATCTGCCGAAGCAGGAAACCGGCTACGCGGGCTTCGGCTCGGCGGCCGCCGGCGCGGGACAGCTGGGCTACCAGTACGGCAACCAGCAGCAGTACCCGCAGCAATATCAGCAGCCGTATCCGCAGGCGCCGACCCGGTCGCTGACCATCGACGACGTGGTCACCAAAACCGGTATCACGCTGGGTGTCCTCGCGCTCTCCGCGCTGGTCACCTATCTGCTGACCAGCGCCAACACCGGTCTGGCTCCGCTGTTCGTCATCGGCGGTGGCCTCATCGGCCTGGTTCTCGTACTGGTCGCCACCTTCGGCAACAAGGCCGACAACCCGGCGCTCGTGCTCTCCTACGCGGTCGCCGAAGGTGTCTTCGTCGGCGCCCTGTCGTTCATGTTCACCGACATCAGCTTCGGTGGCGCGGGCGGCGCCGGCATGATCGGCCAGGCCGTCCTGGGCACCTTCGGTGTGTTCGCCGGCATGCTGGTCGTCTACAAGACCGGAGCCATCCGGGTCACCCCGCGATTCACCCGCATGCTGATCGGCGCCATGATCGGCATTCTGGTCCTGGTCGTCGGCAACCTGGTCGCGAGCTTCTTCACCGACGGTGGCTTCGGCCTGCGCGACGGTGGCCCGATCGCCATCATCTTCAGTCTCGTGGTCATCGCCATCGCCGCGTTCAGCTTCCTGCTGGACTTCGACGCCGCCGATCAGCTCATCCGCGCCCAGGCTCCGCCGAAGGCGGCATGGGGCGTCGCCCTCGGCCTCACAGTCACCCTGGTCTGGCTCTACGTGGAGATCCTGCGCCTGCTGAGCTACTTCCAGAGCGACTAGTAGCAATCGCAACCGTATGAAGACGGCCCCCACTCCGGTGGGGGCCGTCGCACATTCCGGGTGCCGATCAGTCGCATTCTTCGAGCCCCGTCACCGGCTGCGCGTAGCCGGTCCGATCAAGAATTCGAACGCTTTCGGAAGGTACTGAGGAAAGCGCGGAAGTCCTCGACCTTGACGTGATCCTGTCCCAGGATTTTTTCCAAGGGCCCCAGAACTTCATCGAGCAGCGCAACTGCTTCATCGAGTTTTCTCGCTGCGTCTCGAGCAGCAGCAAGTCCTCGTTCGGTGGCCGAGGTGTCGGGGTGCTGTTCACCGAGTACTCGGCGGCGAGCTTCGAGGACCTGTTCGTACAGCTCGATCGCCTCGGTGTTCCGATCCGCCTTTTCGTAGGTGTGTGCGAGGCCGTGCCCGGTGGTGAGGGTTTCGGGGTCGTCCTCGCCGAGTACTCGGCGGCGAGCTTCGAGGATCTGCTCGTACAGCTCGATCGACTCCTCGACCCGACCCACTTTCTGGTAGCTGTGGGAGAGGTTGTGGCCGGTGGTGAGGGTGGCAGGGTCGTCCTCGCCGAGGATCCGACGCTCACTGGCGAAGACCTGTTCGTACAGCTCGATCACCTCCTCGACCCGACCCACTTTCTGGTAGGTGTGTGCGAGATTGTGCCCGGTGATCAGGGTGGCGAGATTGTCCTCGCCGAGTACTCGACGGCGATTTTCGAGGATCTGCTCGTACAGTTCGATCGCCTCCTCCTCCCGCCCCGCCTGCTCGTAGCCGTAGGCGAGATTGTGCCCGGTGAGCAAGGTGGAAGGGTCGTCATCACCGAGGGATTCTCGCTGGTTGGTGAGAACGTTCTCGAGTTCCTCGATGGTTTGTGGTGCGGAACTCGCGTTGGGGAACAGGACGATCCGGCCAGCGGCATTGGTGGTGCGGCGTTGGGGTTCGGGGTGCCCGTGGCGTTGGAGGTGGCGTCGGGTGTGGGTGTAGAGATCGTCCAGGGCGAGCCCGGGGGTGGCGGTCGCTGCGGTGAGGAGCGCTGCGGTGAAGGCGGTATGCCGGTCCCCTGTCGGGGCGAACGAAGGTTCGTTCCGGGCGGACGAGGTAATGGTGTAGGTGCCGGCGATATCGGCTTGGCCGAGGACGGCGTCGGGACCGTCGGTGAGAGCTTCGAACGCGCGGCCGGAGAAGCAGCAGTCCAGGATGAGGATGCGGGTGGCGGCGGGGCTGTCGAGGACCGCTTCGCGCAAGGTGCTGAAGGGCAGCGCGGTCCAGCGGGTCCGGTCGGGGTGGGTGCCGGTCAGTGCCAGATGCAGGCGTCCGCGGCGGTCGAGCACGCCGTGACCGGTGTAGTACACCAGCAGGGTGTCGCCGGCCTGCTCGGCGGCGTCTTCGAGGATGTGGCCGATATGCGCGCTGCTGCTCGGATCGGCGACGGTCCAGCAGTTCTCCGGGCTCAGGATGCCGTCGGGAGCGGTGAGTAGTCGGCGCAGGTCGGTGAGATTGTTGGTGGCGGCGGGGATGTGGTGCAGGCGTTCGTAGTGGTCGTAGGCGCCGACGCCGATCAGGACGGCGCGGGAGTTCTCCCGGTCCGGGTGTCGGGAGCTCATCGGGGGGCGTCTGCAGGGCCGGTCAGATCTCGGATTCCGCGAAGCACGTCGGTGGCATCGACCCGGCTGCCGTTGAATTCGACCGAGCTGCCATCCGCACGGGTGACGGTGACGGTGACGTCGGAGCGGCGATGGGTCAGCCAGGTCGTCAGCGATCGAGCCAGCGCGGTGACGATTCCGACGGTGGCACCCGAGCCGAGTGCGATGGTGACGACTTCGGATACCGCACCCATTTCGCCCTCGCGGCCCGGGGTGCCCTGAAAGCGGGCTCGGCCTCGCAGGCTGTCGTCGTCGTACAGCCAGTCCAGCAATTGCGCGGCAGTGTCGGGGCCGCCGTCGGTGTGAATCAGCAGCTGCCCATCGGGATTCGGCATTTCGGTGTCCTCCCCATCGCCTGTCCTTGTTCGAGTAACCAAGCAGCGTAGCGGGAAGCCGCCGTGCAGAGACCCGGACTGTTCGCTGCCGGAACAACCCGTCTACCAGGATCCGTCGCCTGCCGCGGCCCGGGTCCGGCTCAGGAGTCGCCGGCCATGAGATCGGTGCAGGTCGTGGCATCCGGCAGCTTCCGGGCCGGGAACACGTTCTGCGCCATCATCTTTCAGCCCGCCATTTCGTCGCGCAGGTGTTCAATGGTCGTCGATCGACTCGGTCGTTCACCGATTGTCGCGGCGACGCCTCACGCTGCGGCGAGCCCGACTTTTTCACACAGCTCGATCACCTCGGCGCGCATACCCGATGGCGGCTGCTCCCTCAGCGCGTGCAGGATCTGGCGGGCGTACCCGTTGTAGCGGATGGTTTCCGGTGCGGTGTGGGCCGACTTGTCCAGCAGGGCCAATGCGGCAACCGACTCCTCCCGCTGGAAATGGGCCCGGGCCACCTCGATGAAATGCCTGCTGCGCCGTGGGACTGAGGCGATCAGGTCGGCATCGAACGAATGCGCGGACCGCACCGCCTCGCCCGGCCTGCGCAACTCCACGCCCAGGGTCGTCGCGTGCGCGGTCATCACCGGCACGGAGAACGAGGTCTGCACGTGTCGATACCCCGGGCCGAGTGCCCGAGCTGTCAGTTCGGCTTTCTCCCAATTCGCCCAGGCGTCGCCGTGCCGGCCGCGGCGCGCGTGCACATAAGCGATCTCGGCGTACAGCGCGCCGTGGATTCCACGCCAATCGTCCGGAGTTCCGTCGCGATCCAGATACGGGTCCAACTGCTCGGCGGCTGCCCGAGCCAGGGCGATGGCCTCCTCCCAGCGCCCCGAATCCCGTAATGCCTGGGTCATCGCCCAGGCCCCGCACGCGATCACATACGGGTCGTCCGCCGCGTATCCCTCGGACAGTGCGCGGTCGGCCACCATCCACACCAGTTCCGTGGCCGGTTGATACGCGACATAGAAATCGGCCAGCTGATAGACGCCGGCCAGCACGCGACGGGCCTGCCTGCTGCCGTCCCCCGGCACCCGCGCGGCACCCTGGGCGTCCTTGATCAAGCCGGGGAGTAGCGCGCCGAGCTGAGTTCGGTGGTCCGGGCTGGCATGCCGGACGATCCATGCCTGCCGTAGTCGTTCCTCGAGGTGTCGGACGTTCGGCGGGGACGTCGGCGGGGACATGCGGTAGTCGGTCAGCGCCGCTTGAACATCGGACAGGGCGCTGTGTTGCTCGCCGGCGAATACCGAGACCGGGACCGCGTGCCCGTTTCCGGTGAGGTCCGCCAAGTCCTCCAGCTCCAGCGCTCGCGCGATCCGCAGCAGCATCGGTAGCCGGGGCGGTTGTAAGCGCCCGTTCTCCACGGCTTTCAGCCATTCGGGAGACCGTCCCAGGAGTCCGGCGAGAACGGGCCGGGACATACCGGCTCTCTCACGCAGCCTCTTTATCCGAGTACCGACCGGTGTGGATTCAGAGGAATTGATCGCCACCGCAGCCCCTTTCGCTGGTGATCCTGTCTGTCAAGGGTAACGGCGAGGGGTACAAACCGTACCCCTCGCGCGGTTGACGGGTTCTTACGGTCATCCGGCCGCCCGGTTCGAATTCTCTGATCGGGAGTGGGGCGCCACGACAACGACTACGAGACGAGGTCCTGATGTGTGAGGAGTCACCGTCCCTGCCCACCCGAGCCCCGCACAATCTCGCCATGGCAGCCACTGTTCGTCTGTGGCAAGCGGGCATGGAGTGGGTCACCGCCGACCCGGCGGTGCTACGCCGGGTCGCCGACGGCCTCCGAGCGTTACCCCTCGACCATTCGACCGCCTACTGCCGTTCGCGGGAACCTATCCGCGGGTACGCGCACGCGCACCAGGTGATGGACGTCCACGCCGCACATCGCTGCCCGCGCTACGAGGCGGCAGCGGAGTACGCCGCCGGGTCGAACTGGTGACTCCTGATAGACGGGCGGTCGTGCTCTGCCGGCCGGGCAGCGACAGCGGGCATATCGAGCAGCTGTCCCGGGCACACGGCCTTCGGGTGGTGTACACGGTGTACACCGACACCGGGCCGGAGCTCGCGGTGCGGATCGCTGTTCAACACATACTGGACCACGACGCGGAGGCGATCGTCATCCCGTACCTGACCGCACGGGAGGCGCGGGAAAACGGGGCCTGGCGGATGGTCACCTGGTTCGCGGATCTGGTGACCGCGACCGGGGTCCTCGGATGCGGGCTATGAAAATAAAGCTCGACCGACCCCGATCGTGGGGGTCGGTCCGGGGCGCACAGTCACCAGCACAGTGGACGCGCCCGGCGAGGCCGCGCTGCGCGATACGTTGTCCCGGTTCTGCGTGTCGCCCTAGGCTGAAGTCCCATGTGACGGGCAGGAGGCCGTGGTGACCGAGACGACGCCGGGCACGACTGTGGCCGAGGTGATGGCAGAACTCGCTGCCCTAGAGGATCCGAGGATCCGCGAGGTGAACGAGCGGCACGGCGACGATCACGGTGTGAATCTCACGAAACTGCGTGCGGTCGCGAAGCGGCTGAGAACACAGCAGGAACTCGCGCGCGGGCTGTGGGACACCGGCGACACGGCAGCACGACTGCTGGCGCTGTTGATCTGTCGTCCCCAGGCGTTCGAGCGCGACGAGTTGGACGCCATGCTGCGCGAGGCATGCACCCCCAAGGTGCAGGACTGGCTCGTGAACTATGTGGTGAAGAAGAACCCGCATGTCGAAGAACTGCGTCTCACCTGGTTCGACGATCCGGATCCTGTGGTGGCGAGCGCGAGCTGGGGGTTGACCGCCGAACGGGTGGCGAAGAAGCCCGCCGGACTCGACCTCACCGGACTGCTCGATATCGTCGAGGCGGATATGAAGGACGCGCCCGACCGTCTCCAGTGGGCCATGAACACCTGCCTGGCCCAGATCGGGATCGAGCACCCCGAGTACCGGGCCCGGGCGATCGAAATCGGTGAACGCCTGAAGGTGCTCGAGGATTATCCGACGTCCCCGGGTTGCACTTCCCCGTTCGCGCCCATCTGGATCACCGAGATGGTGCGTCGGCGGAACGGCGAGTAGCAAGCTCTCGGGTCTCGCAGGCTATCGAGAAGAAAAGGCCCTCCACAGATTGCGAATGTCTGTGGAGGGCGGTTTCTTCTCGACTGCCCCCGGCGGAGGCGGGGCAGACGACTCAGCTCAAGCGTTCGATGATCATCGCCATGCCCTGGCCACCGCCCACGCACATGGTCTCCAGGCCGAACTGCTTGTCGTGGGTCTGGAGGTTGTTGAGGAGAGTGGCGGTGATGCGGGCGCCCGTCATACCGAACGGGTGGCCCAGGGCGATGGCGCCGCCGGAGACGTTCAGTTTGTCCAGGTCCATGCCCAGTTCCCGGGCCGAGCCCAGGACCTGCACCGCGAACGCCTCGTTGATCTCGTAGAGGTCGATATCGCCGATGGTCTTACCGGCGAGTTTCAGCGCTTTGCGCACCGCTTCGATCGGACCCAGGCCCATGATCTCGGGGGAGAGGCCGGAGACGCCGGTGGAGACGATCCGGGCCAGCGGGGTGAGGCCCAATTCCTTGGCCCTGGTGTCGCTCATGACCACCAGGGCGGCGGCGCCGTCGTTGAGCGGGCAGGCGTTACCGGCGGTGACCGTGCCGTCCGGGCGGAAGACCGGCTTGAGCTGCGAGATCTTCTCGTAGGTGGTGCCGGCGCGGGGGCCGTCGTCGGTGGAGACGACGGTGCCGTCCGGCAGGGTCACCGGGGTGATCTCGCGTTCGAAGAAACCGGACTCGATGGCTTCTTCGGCACGGTTCTGCGAGCGCACACCCCAGTGGTCCTGGTCTTCGCGGGAGATCCCGGTGAACGAGGCGACGTTCTCCGCGGTCTGGCCCATGGCGATATAGACATCGGGAATGGCGTCATCGTTGCGCGGGTCGTGCCATTCGACTCCGCCCTGCGCGGAGGTCGCGGTGCGTTGCTCGGCTGTGCCGAACAGTGGGTTGTGGGTGTCGGGCCAGCCGTCGGAGGTGCCCTTCGGGAACCGGGAGACGGTTTCCACCCCGGCGGAGATGAACGCGTGACCCTCACCGGCCTTGATGGCGTGGAATGCCATCCGGGTGGTCTGTAGCGACGAGGAACAGTAGCGGTTCACGGTGGTGCCGGGCATGTAGTCGTAACCCAGCTGGGTGGCGACGACCTTCGCCATATTGAAACCGGATTCGCCGGCGGGCTGGCCGCAGCCGAGCATCAGATCGTCGATATCGGCGGGTGACAGGGCGGGGACCTTGTCCAGTGCGGCGCGCACCATCTGCGCGGCCAGGTCGTCGGGCCGCATGCTCACCAGCGACCCCTTGTTGGCCCGGCCGATGGGGGAGCGAGCAACGGAAACGATGACGGCCTCTGGCATGAGGACTCCTTTGTCGAGGAGCGTGCTCGGCCGAAAAGGCCGGACCGAACACTACTCGCGGGTACGATCCCTTCGAATCTACGTCGCGCCCGGCTACGAGGAAATATCCGCTGCGGCCATATCCCGGTCAGCGAGCGCTCTCATCACTTCGGGCAGCAGATGGTTGGCGGCCAGGGCATAGCCCGCGGCCGAGGGATGGAAACCGTCGGCCGAGAACAACTGCTCCGGGGCGGCCCGGAAGTCCTGGCTCAGCAGGTCGCCCATCGCGACGGCGCGCCCACCGGCGGCTCGGGTGGCCGATATCTGCGCGCGGGCCAGCCGGACGCTCCATCGGTGCACCACCGAGCGCAGCGGTTCGGGGATGGCGGTGACACTGCCCAGATCCGGGCAGGTGCCGACCACGACGACGCTGCCCGCGCCGTGCAACCGGCCGACGGCCGAGCCGAGGCGCTCGGCAGAACGTGCGATCGAGTGTTTCTTGGTGACATCGTTCGCGCCGACCAGGACGATCGCCGCGTCCGGCGGCGGTCCCGCCACGAACATCGCGTCCACCTGCCCGGCCAAACCTTTGGAGGTGGCGCCGGAGATGGCTTTGGTGCTCAGCCGGATCCGCTGCCCGGTGGCATCGGCCAGGCCGTGCGCGATGCGGACCCCGGGAACCTCGGCGGCGCTGCGGCAGCCCAGACCGGCTGCGGTGGAGTCGCCGAAGATCATCAGGTGCAGGTCGGCGTGCATACCGCTCCGCCAGCGTTCGTATCCGTGCGGTGCGTAGATGCCGTCGGCTTCCGGTGGTTTGGAGGTGTCGCGGCCGATCATTCCGCGCGCGGTGCCCGCCTGGGTGGTGAGTAGCCGATAGGCCGCCCACGACGCGGTCCCCGCCCCGGAGCCGAGCAGAGCCGTGGCGGCGCCGGCCGCCGCGGCAGTGCGCCAACCGATCCGAGTTTCGCCCATGAGCCGGAATTTTACGAGCGGGAATGATCTCGTGCGACCGCGCGCGAGCCCCGAGTTCGTATTCGATCGGCGGGGCTCAAGCCGGGACGATGAAACTGCCGTACGCGGGGATGCTCGCATGGTTCGTGGTGACGACGACGTCCACCCGGCCGGGGCCGGTGTCCTGGAACAGCGAGTACTGGATGCTGCCGTAGATCCCGGTCGCCACATTGTTGACGTAGGTGCCGGTGGCCCCGGTGTCGAGGTTGCGCCAGGTCACCGTGGTCAGTACCTCGCACAGCGGTGCCAGCGGATACGCACCGGGACCGATCCCGGTGACCGGGTTGGCGCGTACATTCAGCACCGCCCGGCCCGGCCACTGTGGACTGGTATCGGCCCAGGTGCGGATACTGGTCCCACACAGACCGCCGTAGGTGAGGGTCGGTACATCGGGGAACGCGGTGGTCGCGGCACCGGCCGTCGCGGCCGGACCGGCGACCAGCGCGAAGGCGGACCCGGCCAGGAGCACAGTGGCGCGTGCGAGCTTCGGCAGCCTCATAGGTCCCAGATACTAGAGGGTGGCCGACGAACTCGCCGGATTCGGCAGTGCGGTGCGGCACCCGTGGCGGACCACACCGAAGCCTTCGGCAACGCCTCTGCAACGATGGGGGTATGCGCATCGCGGATCATGTCGTGGACCTCATCGGCAACACCCCACTGGTCCGATTGAACTCGGTGGTTCCCTCGGGCGCCGGGCTGGTGGCCGCCAAGATCGAGTACCTGAACCCGGGTGGCAGCTCCAAGGACCGGATCGCGGTGAAGATGATCGAGGCCGCGGAGAAGTCCGGACAGTTGCGTCCCGGCGGGACGATCGTGGAACCGACCTCGGGTAATACCGGTGTCGGTCTGGCGCTGGTGGCGCAGCAGCGTGGTTACCATTGTGTCTTCGTCTGCCCGGACAAGGTGAGCGAGGACAAGCGCAATGTGCTGCGGGCCTATGGTGCCGAAGTGGTGGTCTGCCCGACCGCGGTGCCCCCGGAGCACCCCGACAGCTATTACAGCGTCTCCGACCGTCTGGTCCAGGAGATAGACGGCGCCTGGAAACCGAACCAGTACTCCAATCCCGGCGGTCCGAACAGCCATTACGAGACCACCGGCCCCGAGATCTGGCGTGACACCGACGGTACGGTGACCCATTTTGTCGCCGGTGTCGGTACCGGCGGCACCATCAGCGGTGTCGGCCGCTACCTCAAAGAGGTATCCGGCGGAAAGGTGAAGGTCATCGGCGCCGATCCCGAGGGTTCGGTGTATTCGGGTGGCACCGGACGCCCGTACCTGGTCGAGGGTGTCGGCGAGGATTTCTGGCCCTCGGCATACGACCCGGCGATCCCCGACGAGATCATCGCCGTCACCGACGCGGATTCCTTCGATATGACCCGCCGCCTGGCCCGTGAGGAGGGCCTGCTGGTCGGCGGTTCGTGTGGGATGGCCGTGGTGGCGGCACTCGAGGTGGCCCGCCGCGACCCGGCGGCCGTGGTGGTGGTGCTGTTGCCCGACGGCGGGCGCGGCTATCTGTCCAAGATCTTCAACGACCGCTGGATGAGCTCCTACGGGTTCCTGCGCACCCCGCTCGACGGGTCGACCGCGGAAACTCTGGTCGGCGATGTACTGCGCGGTAAATCCGGGGAACTGCCCGATCTGGTGCATACCCATCCCTCGGAGACGCTGCGCGACGCCATCGAGATCCTCCGCGAATACGGCGTCTCGCAGATGCCGGTGGTCGGCGCGGAGCCCCCGGTGATGGCCGGTGAGGTGGCTGGCAGCGTCTCGGAGCGGGATCTGCTCTCGGCGGTGTTCACCGGTCGTGCGAATCTCACCGATTCGGTGGCCCAGCACATGAGCGAATCCTTCCCGCTGATCGGATCGGGTGAACCGATCTCCGCGGCCACCAAGGCGCTGTCGGATACCGACGCGCTGATGGTCGTCGAGGACGGCAAACCGGTCGGGGTGATCACCCGCCACGATCTGCTGGGATTTGTCAGCACCGGCCGTACGGCGCATTAGCAATTATTCCGCAATCACAGGTTCATCCAGCTCCGGCGGGGTATAACGTTTCGTATGCCGTTCGTGGCAAACGCTGCGTCCGATCGGAGAGCGAAGGGAAGGGCTTGTGCAAACCTCAAGTTTGGCAATCGATTTCCAGCAGGGTTTCTCTGACGCGTGGAGTTCGATCGCGACATTCGTACCCAAGCTCCTCGGCTTCCTGGTCATCCTGCTCATCGGCTGGATCATCGCCAAAGTGGTCGAGAAGATCGTCGACAAGATCCTCGAACGAGTAGGTTTCGATCGGCTCGTCGAGCGGGGCGGAATCCAGCGGATGCTGTCGCGCAGTAAGTACGACGCTTCGGATCTTCTCGGAAAGCTGGCCTTCTACGCGATTCTGCTGATCGCGCTGCAGATGGGCTTCGGGGTCTTCGGGCCCAACCCGGTCAGCAATTTGATCAACGGGATCGTCGCCTGGCTGCCCAGGGCGGCGGTGGCCATTCTGATCGTGGTGGTCGCGGGCGCTATCGCGCACGCGGTCAGCGATCTGGTGCGCAACGCGCTCGGCGGACTGAGCTACGGCCCGATGATCGGCCGGATCGCCGCGGTCTTCATCTGGGGTATCGGTATCGTCGCCGCGCTGAACCAGATCGGTGTGGCTACCACAGTCACCACGCCCGTCCTCATCGCGGTTCTGGCGACACTGGGCGGCATTCTGGTGGTCGGTGTCGGCGGTGGTCTGGTGCGGCCGATGCAGCAGCGCTGGGAGTCCTGGCTGACCGGGCTCGAAGAGGAGATGCCGGCGGTGCGTGGTCATGCCGAGGCCTACCAGCGCGGCCGCGAGGACGCGTCGCGGGAGCGGCAGCGGACGGGTGCGCAGCAGACGGGGCGTGGACAGGCACCTGCCGGTCGCGATCCGGAACAGTGGGACGAACCCCAGCCCGCCCGCGGGGGCGGTTACCGGGGCGAACAGGGCGAATCCGGTGGTTACGGGCAGCAGATGTCCGGCGGTGAGTACCGCCAGTTCGGCAACCCCTACCGTGGCGGTCAGTCGCCCTACGGTGGCCCGCAGTCACCCCGCGGCGGGCAGTTGCCCTACGGCGACGGCGGTCGGTCGCCGTTCGGCGATGGTGGTCAGCCGCCCTACGGCGATGCTGGTCAGCCGCCCTACGGCGGCGGTGAACCGCGCCACCTGCGCTGAGCGTCCGGTATCGACCCACTTCCGCCGTGAACCGGGCTCCGGTTCACGGCGGAAGTCGTTCATCGGTCCTGAAGACCCGCCTGCAGACAGGTTCCGGCCAGCCGCAGATGCAGCCATTCGGCGCATGCCCAATCCGCGGGTCCGGTGAGGGGAGTGGTCCGGTCCTCGAGCAGCCCGCGCATGTACCCGGCCAGCAGCACGGCCGGGGAGACCCGGCCCGCCGTCGTCACTCCGAGGTCGAGGATGTCGCGTACGGCGGCGGCATGCTGGTCGAGCTCCGCGGACAGCCCCGGCGATGCGGTGGCAGCGGCGAACGCCGGCGCCCCGTGGGTCCGGTGGATGCCCTCCAGATAACGGCGGGCGGAGACTTCGAACAAGCGGGGAACCAGGGCGAACATAACCCAATGGTAACAACGCGCCTTCATTTATCGTATTGTGATATTTCGCGCATTCTCGCAGGTAGCAGCCGGTAAGCGGATCAGGCCTGACACCGGACCGGTTCGGCGCCGGATATCGGACAACGGAATGTGGATGCGCGCGAAATGGCCGGTGGTTCCCGGTGTCCTCGACCCTCAGCGGAACGCCGAGGCGTCGGTGAGCGCCTTCCCGAGTACCAGCTGATGGACTTCCGCGGTGCCCTCGTAGGTGAGGACCGATTCGAGGTTGTTCGCGTGCCGCAATACCGGATAGTCGAGGGTGATTCCGTTGGCACCCAATATGGTGCGGCACTCCCGGGCGATCGCGATGGCCTCACGTGAGCTGTTGAGTTTTCCGGCGCTCACCTGTTCCGGTGTCAGTTCGCCACGATCCTTGAGCCTACCCAGATGCAGTGCCAGCAGCTGACCCTTCCCCAATTCCAATGCCATATCCGCCAATTTCGCCTGGGTGAGTTGATACGCCGCCAGGGGCCTCTCGAAAACCTCGCGGCTACGCGAATATTCGATCGCTGCACTCAGACAGTCCCGGGCGGCGCCGAGCGCGCCGAAGATTATCCCGAACCGGGCCTCGTTCAGGCAGGACAGCGGACCCGATAGACCGGATGCGCCGGGCAGTACCGCATCGGCGGGCAGCCGAACCCCGTCGAGATCCAATTCGGCAGTGATCGAGGCGCGCAGCGAGAGCTTCCCCTTCATTTCCCGGGTCGTGAATCCGGGAGTATCGGTGGGCACCAGGAAACCGCGCACGATGTTCTTGCCGTCGGATTCGGCCCGGGCCCACACCACGGCGATATCGGCCACCGACCCGTTGGTGATCCACATCTTCGATCCGTTGAGGATCCAATCGCTGCCGTCACGCCGGGCTCGCGTGCGCATTCCGCCGGGATCGGAACCGAAATCCGGTTCGGTGAGACCGAAACAGCCGAGTTTCCGGCCCGCTGCCAGGTCCGGTAGCCACTGCTGTTTCTGTTCCTCGGAGCCGTATCGGTGCACCGCTGTCATCGCCAGCGATCCCTGCACCGAGACCAGCGACCGGAGCCCGGAGTCGGCGGCCTCCAACTCCTGGCAGGCCAATCCATAACTGGTGGCCGGGAGGCCGGCGCAGCCGTAACCCTCGAGATGCATCCCGAGCACGCCCAGCTTGCCGAGTTCCGGGGCGATCTCGCGGACCGGGAATTCCCCCGCTTCGAACCACCGCGCGATATTCGGGCGGATATGACGTTCGGTGAAGGCGGCCACCGTATCGCGGATCTCCCGTTCCTCCCCGGTCAGCAGTGAATCTGTGGCGAACAGTTCGGCGACGGTCAGCATGGCCCCAGGGTAATCGGAACGGCCGCCGTGCGGACGGGCTCCGATCGGCGCGTGAAATGGTTCACGTGAAGGCCGACCGGCGTGCGGATGCACGGTCCCGGCCGTTTAGGGTGGTGGTATGAGCGAACTGGGATTCACCACCAGGGCTGTGCACGCCGGTTACGATCCCGATCCCCGGACCGGCGCGGTGAACGTGCCCATCTACGCCAGTTCCACCTTCGCCCAGGACGGGGTGGGTGGATTGCGGGACGGCTATGAATATGCCCGTACCGGCAACCCCACCCGCACGGTGCTGGAGGCCAATCTGGCGGCGCTCGAGTCCGGCCGCTACGGCCGGGCATTCGCCTCCGGTATGGCCGCCACCGACTGTGCGCTGCGCGCCATGTTGCGGCCCGGCGACCATATCGTCATTCCCGACGACGCCTACGGCGGCACTTTCCGGTTGATCGACAAGGTGTTCACCCAGTGGGGTATCGAACATTCCCCGGCGGCCGTCACCGATATCGACGCGATGCGCGCCGCCATCCGGCCGAACACCAAACTCATCTGGGTGGAATCGCCGACCAACCCGCTGCTCAATATCGGTGATATCCCGGCATTGGCCGATATCGCGCACACCTCGGGCGCCAAGCTGGTCGTCGACAACACTTTCGCTACTCCGTACCTGCAGCAGCCGCTGCTGCTCGGTGCCGATGTCGTGCTGCATTCGACGACGAAATATCTCGGGGGTCACTCCGATGTCATCGGCGGCGCCCTCATCACCGACGACGCCGAACTCGACGCTGCCTTCGCGTTCCTGCAGAACGGTGCCGGCGCGGTACCGGGTCCCTTCGACGCGTTCCTCACGCTGCGCGGCACCAAAACGCTGGCGCTGCGGATGGACCGGCACTGCGACAACGCCGAGACCCTGGCCGAGTTCCTGTCCCGCAGCCCCGCGATCAGTCAGGTGATCTATCCGGGTCTGCCCGAGCATCCCGGTCACGCCGTCGCCGACAAGCAGATGCGGCGCTTCGGCGGGATGATCTCGGTGCGGCTGGCCGGCGGCGTCGAGGCGGCCCGGGATCTGTGCTCGCGGACGAAGGTGTTCACGCTCGCCGAATCACTGGGCGGTGTGGAGTCGCTGATCGAGCATCCGGCGGCCATGACCCACGCTTCTACGGAGGGGTCGGATCTCGAGGTCCCGGCCGATCTGGTAAGGCTGTCTGTAGGAATCGAGGACATCAGCGACCTGCTGGCCGACCTCGAACAAGCCCTGAGCTGACTCGCTCGGGCGCCACCAGAACAGTCGGGAGTACACGCACGATATGAACGAGCGGCCGTATCCGGGAAGTCGGATGCGGCCGCTCGTGTCGTCATACGGCCGGGTCGCGGTGGTGGTCTGCACCGCGGCCCGGCCGGTGGTCTCAGCTGTGATAGGGCTCGGCGCTGACCAGCGTCACCTTCATGAGGTTGCCGTTGGGCAGGTTGTACTCGCGGGTCTCGCCGACCTTCGCGTCGATCAGCGCGCCGCCGAGCGGGGAGCTGGGGGAGTAGGTCTCCAGGTCGGGGTTGCCCAGGCCTTCCTCGCGGGTTGCGATGAGGAAGGTCTCGGTATCGGATTCGTCACCGTCGTAGTAGACCTTCACCACGGACCCGGGCAGAGCGACACCGGACTTGGTGGGGGCCACGCCGACCTTGGCATTGTTCAGAAGTTCCTGCAGCTGCCGGATCCGGGCTTCCTGCTGGCCCTGTTCCTCGCGCGCCGCGTGGTAGCCGCCGTTCTCCTTGAGGTCGCCTTCTTCGCGACGCTCGTTGATCTCGGCGGCGATGACCGGACGATTGGCGATGAGCGCGTCGAGTTCGCTCTTGAGCCTGTCGTGCGACTCCGGGGTCAGCCAGGTCACTTGGGTCTCAGTCATCTCGATCACTCCCTAGTAGTTGTCCCCGGCAGGCCGGGATTCCCTGTCACTGCGGCACAACCCACCCGCAGGCAGGCATGCTTCAGCAGACGGCTATCGCGATCTGCGGGAAGTCCGAAGAACCCCGACAGGTGTGAGCCGGGACCCTCCCCGGCATCGACCGCGCTGGCCGCCAATGCAGCAAACACGGCTCCGAGCCCCGGAACCGTGTGTCAGGCCATTTTAGCATGATTCACAAAAATGCAGGTCGGAGAAGTTTTTACCGGTGGGTCCGCTTTTTTCGACCTGATTCCGCGGGCCAGGGCACTACCCCGGCGCGGATCGCTGTGACCACGAATTATTCGGTGCGCAAGTATCCGGGGACCTGGTCTGTACAGGTGTAGATCGCCGCGGAGGCCGGGGGTTCGGACGCTTCGACGACCGTACTCACCCGGACTGTCTTCTCGCCCGTGGCCGGCTGGACCAGTACTTCACGCCGGCCCACTTCTTCGAGGTCACGGGCCATGGCGCGCACCAGGCACACCACCGGCTTCGACGGGTCGTCTCGGGTGAGGCGGATCTGCACCTCGACCGAAGAATCGTCGAGCACGGTGTAGCCGAGCTCCTCGAATTCGATGTCCTCGGGACCGAACTTTGTCCAGCCCAGGTAGGCGACACCGATACCGGCCAGGACCACCACACCCGTGAGCGCCGCGCCGAGCAGGCGTCGATTCGGCCGGGCGGTACGGCGGCCGTAGCGGTCGGCGTACCGGTCCCGTGCGGAATCGGCGGCCTCCGGAGAAGCCGTCGTGGGAGACCCGGTGGAGTCGGCGTGCCCGGGGTCCGGCGTGGGCTCGGTCATGATCGCGTGCTCCCGGGGGGTAGGTCGGAACAGAATCGGTCCAGATGGAACTATAGGTAATGAAGTCCGAACGCCCGCGACCGAGAGCGACGGTGAACGAGAAGTGAGTGGCCTTCGCCTCATGGCGGTGCACGCCCACCCCGACGACGAGTCCAGTAAAGGCGGTGCGACCACCGCCCGCTATGCCGACGAGGGACACGATGTCCTCGTCGTCACGCTGACCGGCGGGGAACGTGGCAGCATCCTCAACCCGGCCATGGACACACCCGGGGTGTTGGAACGGATGGACGAGATCCGGCGTGAGGAGATGGCGGCCGCGGCCGCGGCGCTGGGAGTCCGGCAGACTTGGCTGGGCTTCGTGGACTCGGGACTGCCCGAGGGCGATCCGCTGCCGCCGGTGCCGGAGGGGTCGTTCGCGCTTGTTCCGCTCGACGAGGCCACCGAGGCGCTGGTGCGTGTGGTCCGCGAGTTCAGACCGCACGTCATCACCACCTACGACGAGATGGGTGGCTACCCGCACCCGGACCATATCCGGTGCCATGAGGTATCGGTGGCCGCGTACGAGGCGGCGGGCGATCCGGAGAAGTTCCCGGATGCGGGCGCTCCGTGGACACCCTTGAAGCTCTACTACGACCACGGCTTCTCGATCCGGCGCATGGAGTTGTTCGCCGAGGAGTACGAGAAGCTGGGCGAACCCTTCCCGCTGCAGGAATGGCTGGACCGGTCCCGCAAGTACGCCGTGGAACGCGGCGACATCATGGCCCGGGTCACCACCCAGGTCGAATGCGGCAAGTACTTCCCACGCCGCGACGACGCGCTGCGCGCGCACGCCACCCAGGTCGACCCCAACGGTGCGTTCTTCGCCATTCCACTGGAGATGCAGCAGCGGCTGTGGCCGACCGAGGAATTCGAGTTGGCGCGTACCCGGGTGAGCACCGATATCCCGGAAACCGACCTGTTCGCCGGTATCACCGACGAGAAGCGCTGATGGCGACCGCCCAGCTCTCCGTATTCGCGACCGCGCTGCTGGCACAGACGCCCGGTACACCGACCGGACCGGAATTCGGTAAAGCGTCCCCGCTCGGTCTGGCGCTGGTGCTGATCCTGTTGGCCGGTACCTTCCTGCTGGTCCGTTCGATGAACAAGCATCTGAAGAACCTGCCGGAGACCTTCGAGCCCGAACATCCGGAGCCGGATCAGGAGGCCGATGAGGGCACCGAACCCGGGGTGACCAAACGTGCGGAGCCGACGATCGACGGTGGCTCCGACGACCGCGGTCGATCGCTGTAGTGCTGGTGGTAGGGGTCGTACCCGGCTACCAGTCGATCAGGCTCAACCGGTGCAGGTGTTCGAAGACGAGTAGTGAACCGGGTGCGACCTCGGACATGGCCGCGTATTCACCGCCGGTGAAATAGCGGAACTCGGCGATCTCGCCGAACGCGCCGGGTTCGGCGGTGACCTCGGCCAGGAAACAGGTCATATGCAGCCGTGTCCCGGCTGTGTGGCCGTAGGCCTCGGCCTCGAAAACACCGAGTTCGCTGACGTCGGTGACGCCGACGCCGAGTTCCTCACGGACCTCCCGGTGCAGCGCCTGTAGCGCGCTCTCTCCGGAGTCGATCTTGCCGCCGGCCATGTAGAAGACAGATTTTCCGGTCGAGCGGGTCTGGATCAGGCGGCGGTGACGGATATGGGCCAGGGCGGCGGTTCTGATCACGGGTCCACGGTAGATCCGGTGCGGACGCGGGCTCGGCTCAGGTCTGCCCGCTTACCGGCGTCTCATGGATGCCGAGGTGGGGCGGTCCTCGAAACGATCGGTCAGCGCGGAGCGAGCGCGATGGCCTCGATCTCGATCTGCCAGTCGGGCTGGGCGAGCGCGGATACCTCCAGCAGCGTGTCGGCGGGGTAGGCTCGCTGAGGAATTCGCCGCGTAATTCGATCACCTCGGACAGGTTGGCAGCCATATCCCGAACGAAGATACCGACCTTCACGATGTCGCCGAGGCCCGCGCCCGCAGCAGCCAGGACACGTTCGAGATTGCGGAACGCCTGGCGGCCCTGGGCACGGAAACTGCCCTCGACGGTGCGGCCGTCCTCGGTGAAACCGGCTTGGCCGGACACGTAGATCAGCCCGTCGACGGCGATCGCCTGCGAGATGCGGTACGGGTGATACCAGTCCGGACTGGTTTCGATCTTCTCGATACGGGCATTGCGGATACTCATGCGCCCAGCCTGACGATCCGCGAGAAAACGAACCAGCGCCTGCTGAACCGCTGGCCACCGAACCTAGGTCCAGGACACCCAGCCTAAGATTCGGTAATCGTGGACAGCACTCAGAAAATCGGGGAGTTCCTCGTCTCCCGGCGTGCCCGTCTGCGTCCGGAGGACGTCGGCGTGCCCTTCTTCGGCACCCGCCGCCGTGTGCCGGGACTACGGCGCGAGGAACTCGCCCAGCTCGCGGGCGTCAGTGTCGACTACTACGCCCGGTTGGAGCAGGGTCGGTTGGAGAACGTCTCGCCCGCCGTCCTGGATGCTGTCGCGAGCGCCCTGCGGCTCAGCGCCGAAGAACGCACTCACCTCTTCAACCTGGCCCGGCCGCCCCGGTCGGAGGACTCGGGTGAGGATCGGCCGGTGCTGCGGCCCGCCCTGCGCGCGCTGCTCGACGCCATGGAACATGTTCCGGCCTACGTCGTAGGGCATCACACCGATATCCTCGGCTGGAACCGGGCCGCCGAACTGCTGTTCGGCATCGATTTCGCTGATTTGCCGCCGACGCAACGCAATTGGGCGTACCTGCTCTTCATGGATCCGCGTATACAGGCGCTGTTCGCCGACGATCAGCCCGTGATAGCCCGGCAGGTGGCCTCCGATCTGCGATTGCGCAACAGCCACCGTCCGAACGATCGGGCCCTGCGCGAATTGATCGGTCACATGCGCTTCGCCAGTACGCAATTCGACGAGCTGTGGACCAGCCACGATGTCACCGAGGTCGCCTACGGCACCTACCATTTCCGGCATCCGCGGCTCGGTGCGATCGAGGTCGACTATGAGTTCATGCCCTTGGTCGCCGATCCCGGCGTGCGGGCCTTGGTGACCTACACGGCGCCCCGGGGCAGCGCGACGGAACAGGGCCTGCGCGGGCTCCTCACATCGGGCGAAGGGTAGGTCCGCGAGACCCTGGTTCGCGGGACAGCGGTGAACCAGGCGCTGGTCCCGGGTCTCGCGGTCGGGGAGGCTGCTTCCTGTGAAAGCAACGATGACCACCGCCGGGCCAGGATCCGCCCACCCCGCGCTGGAACCCTTCGGCCTCGGCTCGCTACCGCTGCGCAATCGGTTCGCCGTCGCGCCCATGACCCGTGTTTCGGCAACGCCCGAAGGCGTGCCGACCGCACAGATGTCCGAGTACTACCGCGAATACGCCGCAGGTGGATTCGGCTTGATCGTGACCGAGGGCGTCTACACCGACGCCACGCACAGTCAGGGCTACTTCGGTCAGCCGGGCATGGTCACCGCCGCGCAGATCGCCGGGTGGCGAGCGGTGACCGACTCCGCGCACGAGGCGGGGGCTGCCATTGTGGCGCAGTTGATGCACGCGGGGGCGATCTCGCAAGGCAATACGCTCGGGTTCGAGACCATCGGGCCGTCTGCGGTAGTGCCGCGCGGGCAGATGATGGCCGACTACGGCGGTGCGGGTGGGCCGTGGAGCGCGCCGCGGGAGATGACCGTGCGCGATATCGACCAGGTCGTCACCGGCTTCGCGGTGGCCGCCGCGAACGCCCGGGACGCGGGCTTCGACGGTGTCGAGATCCACGGGGCCAACGGCTACCTGCTCGACCAGTTCCTCACCGACTACACCAATCTACGCACCGACGAGTACGGAGGTCCGGTGCGGAATCGGGTTCGCCTGATCGCGCAGGTGCTGGCGGCGGTGCGGGATGCGGTGGGGGATTTCCCGGTCGGGGTGCGGCTGTCGCAGACCAAGGTCAACGACTTCACCTATCGCTGGCCGGGGGGCGAGACCGACGCACGGGTCGTCTTCGAGGCACTGAGCGAGGCGAGTTATCTGCACATCGCCAGCGAGGGACGGAATTTCATCGAGACTGCGCGCTTCCCGAGCGGGGCGACGATTACCGGGCTGGCTCGTGAGGTGTCCGGCCGCCCGGTCATCGCCAATGGCGGCATGCACGATCTAGTTCAGGCCGCCGACGTACTGACCGGCGGGCATGCCGACGTGCTCTCGCTGGGGCGTGGTGCCTTGGCGAATCCGGATCTGCCGCAGCGTGTGTCGTCCGGCGAGGAACTCGACGCCTTCGACTTCGAGATGCTGCATCCGCTGGCCACGCTGGATTGCGCCGCCGCGTGGCGGGCAGAGCGGGAGACAGCGACCAGCAGGATCCCGGCTTCAGCCGAGGCATCGTAAGCGCCGTACCAGCGGGCGGCCCGCGACGATCATGCCGCCGTCGGAGTAGCTGAGCTGTTCGCCCGGTTCGAACAGGATGCCGCAGTTGCTCGCGCGGCGGTGCTGGAGACCTGGTGCCGGGTGCTGCCCGGCGGCGAAGGGTACGGGGCCCGATAGGGCGGTGATCGTCGCGGTGGGAGCCTCTCACCCGGCGGTTTTCCGCTCGACCCGAACAGCGCGGTCACCAGCGCCGATTGTCTTTCGGATCGGCCGCCGGGCGGGTGCGGGAGGCTGGGAAATATGAACCGATCGGCCGGTACCACTTCGCCGTATTTGCGCCAGCACGCGGATAATCCCGTCGACTGGCGCGAATGGGGTGCGGAGGCGCTTACGGAGGCAGCCGCTCGGGATGTGCCGATCCTGCTCTCGATCGGATACGCATCCTGCCACTGGTGTCATGTGATGGTTTAAGGTTGCAAGTTGCATTTATGCAGGTAAGTCACAGTTTTGTATGGCTCGGTCCCCGAGTCGGTTGTAGATCGTTTGTATCAATTCGTACCCACGGAACCATGCTGTGGGTACGATTTGATACATGAGTTCTACTGGGGATTCGAGGCTGCCGACCAGGCTGGGTGGGCTGCCCCCGACCTTTACCTCGGCGCAGGCGCGTCAGACCGCGCTTTCTTCCAGGGACCTATCGCTCTTACTGGACCGCGGGGAAGTGGACGAGCTATCACGTGGTGTCTATCGCCGTACCGATGCCCCGAAGTCCGCGCACATTGACCTTCTCGCAGTGTGCACACGAGCACCACATGCGGTTGTCTGCGGTGAGTCTGCTCTCGCGCTGCACGAGTTGATCGACGATATTCCCTGGTCAGTGCATATCGCTGTGGCACGAGGCGCCCGGCGCCCTTCGATCTCGTTTCCTCCCGTTGTTGTCTCCCAGTATTCGGCAAAGACCTTTGCGCTCAATGTTGAGCGTTACGAGGTGGCTCCGGGCGAAACCGTCCCGGTGTATGACGCCGCACGCTCTGTGGTCGACGCCATGCGTCATCGTCACCGCATCGGTGAAACTCTCGCGTTGGCCGCACTCGGCCGCTACTTACGTCGTGCCGGCTCCGCAGGTGTGGCCGAGTTGCAGGGCATCGCCGGCGAACTCAATGCGATGTCGATCATTCGTCCCGCTGTTGAGGCGGTGATCGCCTGATGCCCAATCCGGCACGTGACAGCACAGCAGGCCGTATCTACAACGACCTGCGCAATCTGGCTCGCCGTGGTGCGCGGTCGGCGGACGAGCTCATGGTGGAGTATGTGCTCGAACGCTTCCTGTTCCGGCTTGCGCTGTCACCGATGGGCGGCCCGTTCTTCGTTCTCAAGGGTGGTCTACTACTGGCTCAGTTCGGTGCTCGCCGGATGACCCGCGACATCGACATCCTCGGGCGGTTCTTCGGCGGTGATGAGGATGAGATTGTCCGGCGGATCTCGATGATCGCGGCGACCGAGGTAGATGACGGGGTCGTTTTCGATCCCAGCACACTGAAGACTGTCCCGATCCGGGAGGGCGACGAGTACCACGGGTTACGTCTGACGATGGCCGCATCCATTTCCCGGGCCCGCCTCAAGCTCCAGCTCGACGTCAGTTTCGGAGATCCGGTCACTCCGGAGCCGATGCTGATCGAGTATCCGCAACAGCTCGATGGCACCAGTTTTCAGCTTTTCGGATATCCGCTCGCCACGGTTATCGCCGGGAAGCTGTCGACCGCGGTGGCACTGGGCGACCTGAACACCCGCGATCGCGACTACGCAGACCTGCATCGCTTGATCTCCTCCAATGACCTCCTCGGCAACGAACTGGCGAACGCGCTGGAGGCTACCGCTACCCATCGAGGAATCACCTTGAGATCACTCAGTAGCTCGGTAACCCAGCTCCCTGAGCTCCGTCAGCGCTCGTACGTGGCTTGGCGCCGCCGTCAGGGCCCGGCAGGGGCGGGCTACCCTGATCTGTTCCTCCACGTTTTCGAACTGGTCGCCGAGTTTGCGGACCCGCTTATCGAAGGCAGAGTGATCGGCGGAACATGGGTGGCCGGAGCTCGGCGATGGGAGCCCGGTGCATAGCGCATGATCGGATTGGTTCCAATCGCCAGTTCCGGCCCTACGAGTGTAGTTACGGCGTGATCGTAGGGCTGTCACGTCGATAGTTGCCACTGCGTCACGTCCAGGGTTGTAGCCGGTCCGTGCTGAGCATGGAACCAGTCAAGCTGTCTGCGTATCGACGGGAATGGCTGTGGTACGCAGGTGGGTGAGCACTTCCTGCATCGCGTCGAGATCTTTGTCGGAGAACAACTCCTCGGGGCCGCGTGGAGCCATGCTGCTGAACGGGGGATCGTAGAGCGCGCCGACATCGACGACACCGCTCTTGGTGATCACTTTGATCAACAGTTTGACGAAGTCGAGCTGATTCGCCGAGAGTGTGCGACCAGCCTGGAACTTGTCGAACGCGGCGATGGCGGCTTCTTCATCGAGGCCCGCGATCGCGCGTACGAATAGGCCCAGCTGCCCGTCGTACTCGGACTTCGCCTGCTCCAGGTCCTCGGCCGTGCCGAAGCCCTCGGCGAGGAATACTTGCTCCAGAAAGGCGACGTCCATCGTGGTGATCTGCCGGTTACGCCGCAGCTTCTGCACCGCGATCTGGTCGGCGTGTTCAGTGAGGTAAGCGCGGACTTTCGCCTCGAATCGTGACTTGCCACGAATGCCGCTGAGCGCGGTGAGTTCCTGGATGTGCAGTTGACCGAGCTCGTCGGTGAAGTCGGTGTAGACCGGGCTGCGCCGTGTTGGCTTGATATTGGTGATCAGGGCACGCAGGCGTCGGCGCACGATCTCGAGCATGGGCAGGGTGACATCATCCCACCATGCATCGGAGCAGACGTCCTCGAGGAAGTCATGATGCTTCGAGACTGCCGGGATGTTCTGCAACGCCGGGCTGAGCAATTCTGTGGCGATATCGCGCACCTGCTCCTGCAGCGCAGCGAAGCTTGGCTCTCCATTGAGACACGCGTACTCCAGCCGCAGCATGAGGTAGTCGAAGCGTCTGGCCTGAGGGCTGTTGCCATCCTCCACGAATTCGGTCGGCAGCCCGGCTATCTCATCGAGTTCCCTGCGCCTCTGCGGTGTGATCCGCCGCCAGGTGGCGGGATCGACAAAGGCTTCGACCTGCCGCAACTTGTGGCGTACTTCGATGCTGTCGGGATTCATTCCGGCCACCTGCTGGTGCAGTGCCTGCGCGAACTGCCAACGCACATCACCGGTGCTTTCCGGTTCACCTGTCGGGATCTCGGCCGGTGTATCGCCGGGATTCTCCAGCTGATCCAGCTCCAACAACAGGTCAGCACGTTGCCGGAACAGCTTCTCGCGCAAAGAGAGCGTCGACCGGCCGGCTGTGGTGGGAAGGTTCTGGTTGAAGTACTCGATATTCTGGCCCAGGTCGAACACGACGAATCCGGTCTTGTGCTGTCCGGGGCCGAAAAGTTTCTCGCACAGTCGGGTCCCGCGTCCGAGCATCTGCCAGAACTTGGTCTTCGAGCGCACTCGCTTGGCGAACACCAGGTTCACTACGGCGGGTACATCCAACCCGGTGTCGAGCATATCGACCGAAATAGCGAGATAGGGCGAGCTGCCGGGCTTCTCGAACGTATCGATGAGGCTTTGCGCGTTGTCGGCCTTGCTCGTGATGATGGTCGCGAAGTCGCCCCGGTAATGCGGGTACAGGCTGTCGAAGCGTTCGGCGATGAGCTTGGCATGTTTGGTATTACGGGCGAACACGATGGTCTTTCCGATGTGATCGCCGGTATCGACCTTCAACCCGAATTCCATCACTGTTTCCAGCATCTTGTCGACGGTGTCGGCGTTGAACAGGAATTTATTAAGGTCGTCGGGCTCGATGACGTCGGGAATATCGCCGTCGTCGGGGGCCCAGTCCGTGGATTCCCACTGGTCTTGCTCGTCAGGTGGGAGTTCGTCGTACTTGATGCCGAGGCGCGGGAACTTCAAGGGCACGTCGACGACGGTGGGCGGCACCAGGTTCTTGTCGGACACCGCCTCATCGAGGTCGTAGTGGTCGGTCGGCATCCCGTCTTCGAGGTGGAAAAGCTGGTATGTGTTGTGGTCTATATCGTCGCGCGGGGTGGCGGTCAATCCGACCAGCAGCGAATCGAAGTAGGTGAACAATGTTCCGTACTTCTGATACACCGACCGGTGTGCCTCGTCGATGATGACCAGATCGAAATGACCAGGCCCAAAACGCTTCACGCCGCCGGAGTCGGTTTCGTCGGCCAGCGCCATCATCGACTGATAGGTGCAGACGTACACCCGGCCGGTGGCTTTCTTGTCGGCCAGCAGGTTTACCGTGGTGAGCCCCGGAACGTGGGTCTTGAACGCCTTTGCCGCCTGATTCACCAGTACCTGCCGGTCGGCCAGGAACAGTACCCGCTTCACCCAGCCTGACCGGGCCAGCAGATCGACCAGGGCGATGGCGGTGCGAGTCTTGCCCGTGCCCGTCGCCATCACCAGCAGGGCCTGGCGTCGATTATCGGACTCGAAGCTGTCCGCGATACGGCGGATTGCGCGAGTCTGGTAATGCCGGTCGACGATCTGCTCATTGATGGTTTCAGTGGCCAGCTTCTTGCGGCCGGCGCGCCGCTGAATCAGCAGCCGTAGCTCGTCTTTCGTGTAGAAACCCTGAACCCGGCGCGGCGGATAGAGCCGGTCGTCCCAGATCCAGGTCTCGAAACCGTTGGTGTAGAGGATGACCGGACGCTGGCCGGTCTGCTGCTCCAGCGCGTCGGCGTACTGGCGGGCCTGCTCCTTGCCGGCGACATCCGGGTCCTTCGACGCGCGCTTGGCCTCGATCAGCCCCAACGGCTTGCCGTTGTCGTCCCACAGCACATAATCGACACGTCCTTTGCCGCTCGGCGTCGGCAGCCCGGTTACCGGATACTCCCGATCCTCCAGACTGTCGAGCTGCCACCCGGCTTCGGCCAGCAGGCGGTCGATGTACAGCTTCCGAGTGATGTTCTCGGTGTAGTCGTGTGTGTCGGGTACGGTCCGGTTGGCCTGCTTGGCCGCCTGGATCTGCGCCCGCAACTCGGCCAGCTCTGCCTCGAGATCGGCGTTTGCTGCTCGCTGGGCGGCGAGATCTTTGCGCTGCCGCTCGAATTCGGCCAGCATCACCTGAATCTCGCCCTGCTTCTTACGCCCCACCTCCGAGGGAACCGGCCGGGGCACCAGGTTCGGGTCGAAAGCCAATGCCGCAGGTGGGAGATTCGCGGGGTTGCGGGCATAGCGCCGGGCCACCCAGTACATCACTTGGAACAGCTCACCCAGAGTCTCCATCGAGGACTTCTCGGCGATGGGCTTCTTCCCGTGCACCCCGTCATTGCCGGTTTTGCGGATCAGCTCCATCTTCGCCCGCATATCGAGACCGATCAGCGCCACCATGGACGGATCATTGATCTTGGCGTTCAAGTCGTTGTAGTACGGCTTCTTCAGCGTGGAATCCGCGTCGTACAACCACTCGACGGTCAACTCCAGCGTTCTACGGGCACAGATGCACGTAACCCGTGGATCGGCCACCCCGGCCCGCTCGGCCCGCGCCGCTTCCTCGAACAGATTCGGCCACTCTGCCCGCAGGAACGCGAAGTTGCTCACGACAATCCCTCCCCCTCAAGGTGTTCGAGGTCAGTCTGCCAGAGTTCGCCGCGGAAGGCACGGGATCGGAGAGAGGCGAAGAAGGCGTCCAGGTGGGCGAGGTGTGAAAGGTGTGTGCGCTTCTCCGCGGCCACAGCTTCTATTTGTTGGATGAACCGTTCCTGAAGATCCGCGGACGGAACCGCGACCGGGAAATTGCGAAGTTGTGTTGCGTTGATCGACGCAATGCCGGTGGTTTGTTTGGCTGATCGGAGGAAGTACTGCTTGCCGCGATTAGATGCGATCAGCCAATTTAGATACGTTGACTTTATGGGTGAATAGCTGTTGATTCGTACTCTGAATATGTGATTCTGATGTATGCATTGTTCAATTTCGTTCTGCCACACGGTTCCTCGACCTAGCTTGTCTGGGTCACCGCCCTCGGTCAACACTAGATCTCCGTGTCTAAGTCGGTATCTATCCAGCTCGGAATGTGTAACATCAATGCTTTTCACGGTGGTGAGGTCGAGATATTTGTCCTGCACGTTGAGGACAGCAAGATATGGGACTCTTCTTGTCGCGATATTGCTCGATATTTTTCGTCCTTTGGTGATGCCTGAAGTTACCTCCGCCAGTTCGCCGAGAGATACCACCGGATATTTGTCCGGGTCTCCGAACATTGTAGTAAAGAGGGATTGGGCGAGGTCGTCGAGGAGGGTGATAGCCCGCCGTCGCTTCGCTCGCAATTCATCCGCCCGATCCAGCACGTCCGCAATCCGGAGTTGCTCGGATAATGGGAGCACATGGATCGGTAACTCTCCGATATCTTTGCGGTTCACCTGCTTGAAGGTTGCACCTTTTCCTTTTTCTGAGAGTTTCTTTGAAAAGTGGCCGATCCAATGCCACAGAAATCTAGGGGAGAGCTGATCGGTCGGGCGAATCGAAGCAACTCCCCGGCCTAAGGCGTACTTTTTGTCGGCAATTCTCTTGTCGCCGATCGACGCCCGGATCCCAAGGATTATATCGCCTGGAATAGACTGTTTGGATGGGCTTGTTGTATACTTTTTCGGCTGGATCCCATTTTTGCTGAAATCGCCCGCTCCAGCGATTAGCGGTAGACCGTGAAAATTTGAGTTATACGACTCTCCGGGGGGTGCCTGGCCCATAATGATTTCTGCGACTTCGTCTAGCCTTGCAGGTATTTTCACCCCAGCAGCCCCTTCAAATCCGACATGCCCTGCTGGATCTCCGCTTCGATCCGCTCCAGTTCCTCGATGATCTCCATCGGTGGTCGGTGTTCGATCTCCTCGTGGACGATTTCCTTGTACCGGTTGAGCGACAGGTCGTAGTCCTGGGCGGCGATATCGGCCTTTGGCACACAGAAGCTCTGGGCGGTCCGGGGCCGGTCGTGCTCGCTGCCGTTGCGCAGCGCCCAGCGGGTCAGTACGTCGGGAAGGCTGTTCTCGGCATGCTCGTCATCAGCGAGAGCAGTGGTGGGGGCCGCGCCGAGCTTGCTGTCCGGCAGTAACGGGGTGCGCTTGTCGTCGAGGCTGAATCCGTCGGCCGTCACCTCGTAGAACCATACGGAATCGGTGCCGCCGCTGTTGGTTTTAGTGAAGAACAGGATGGCGGTGGATACACCCGCGTAGGGCTTGAACACCCCGCTCGGGAGTTTCACGACAGCGTCGAGCTTGTGGCCCTCTACCAGCATCTTGCGAAGTTCCTTGTGTACCTTGGTGGATCCGAACAGCACGCCGTCGGGGACGATGACGGCGGCCCGGCCGCCGGGTTTGAGCAGGCGCAGGAACAAGGCCAAGAAGAGCAGCTCGGTCTTCTTGGTTTTGACGATGGTCTGGAGGTCCTTGGCGGTGGTCGCATAGTCGAGGCTGCCGGCGAAGGGTGGGTTAGCCAGGATCATGGAGTACTTGTCGGCCTCGCCGGCGGCGCTTTCGGCCAGGGAGTCTCGGTAGCGAATATCGGGTTGGTCGACGCCGTGCATGAGCATGTTCATGCTGGCGATGCGCAGCATGGTGCGGTCGAAGTCGAAGCCGTGGAACATGCCGTGGTCGTAGTGGTCGCGGATGGCCGGATCGAGCAGGTCCTCGTGGTGGGTCTGGGCGATGTACTCGGCCGCGCCGACTAGGAACCCGGCTGTGCCGCAGGCCGGATCGCAGACCTCGTCGTTTGGGCCGGGGGCCATCATTCGCACCATCAGGTCGATGATGTGGCGAGGGGTGCGGAACTGGCCGTTCTGGCCGGCGGTGGCGAGTTTGCCGAGCATGTACTCGTACAGGTCGCCCTTGGTGTCGCCCGCGTCGAGCGGAAGTTCGTTGATCAGGTCCACCACTTTGCCGAGCAGGCCGGGGGTGGGGATGGTGAAGCGGGCGTCGCGCATGTGGTGGGCGTAGGTGGATTCGTCGCTGGCGTCCGCGCCGCTCAGGTTACGCAACCAGGGGAACACCCCGTCCTGGAACCGCGGGAACATCAGGTCCGGGTGGAGGTTCTTCAGGTTCGACCACCGTAGCGAGTCGGTCTCGTCGGTGTAGATAGGCCGATCGATCGGGCTGGATGTGCGATTCGCCTTGCGCTCCTTGACGGTCTGGATGTCATCCAATCGCCGCAGGAAGATCAGGTAGGTGATCTGCTCGATCACTTCGAGGGGGTTGGAGATGCCGCCAGACCAGAAGGCATCCCAGAGGCTGTCTATCTTGGTGCGGAGTTCGCCGGTGATCACCGGTGAACCCTATCGAAGGGTCGGTAAGGGCGGTACGGAGAGCAATCGGTCCGGAGTTACTGACGAACTGACCTGCTGACCATTGGCGGTGCTCAGATATGTTTCAGCGTGCACTGGCCTGTTGCGTGGGTGCCGTAAATGCCTTGTGAAGTGCATATCTGCCAGCAGTTGCCCGGATCGCCATGTGAAATCTTTGCTGAGTCGGCTTGGTTTGGTGATAATCAGGTTATCGGTCGAGCGGTGCCGGAGACGATAGCGTCTTTGGTGTCAACCCACTACTACGCCCTGAACGAGAGGTCATGACTCGTCGACTCGCGCCGCTGCCGGCGGCGCTATATTGCCGGTCTCGGCGGCCCGGAACGGAATGCCGCCGATGGTGCTGGAATTGATCGCCATCTCAGCCACTCCTGCCGTCGCCTGGTGGGCCACTCACCTCGGGCCGGAACGACTCATGGCCGCGCTGTGCGCGGTATGGCATCCGGACCGGTCGCGTCGCCGAGATGCCGGTGGCGTACTCGATCGTCTGCTGCCGAAGGATCTGGCTGAAGAGATCGAACCGGCCCGGCGGTGCGATTGCGACCCCGGCGCGCCGGACGCGTGCCGCGCTGAATGCCATCAGAAACACGATTCACCCGAGGGACAGAATTGAACCACGCCGACCGGACGCAGCGCCTCAGTTATGTCCACAAGCCGGATATCGCCAGGTTGGCGGGGGTGCGCCGGCCCACCGTCACCATGTGGGAGAAACGGCATTCCGCGACCTTTCCGCGCCCGGAAGGTTCCGATGACCGAGGCGCGTACTACCGGCTCGACCAGATTGTCGACTGGTTGGCGGACCGTACCGTTCCAGACAAGGAGCGGGATGCGGTGCGAGAGCCGGCGGGTATCACCTACGGGCAGCGGGTCCGTGGCCGCTTCGCTGCCGAGCAAGCGGAACACACCACCGCGGTCAACAGTGAAGTCGATGCGAAGAGCCGGAATCGTGTGCTGGCGAATCTGCTGGGGCCGAGCGGGTTCCGGCTACGTGCGGGAGCGGTGTCCGAACCGGACTACCTGGTCATTCTGATGTGCCTGATATTTCTTCGGGTGCGCGATAACGACTCCTGGTGCGAGTTGCGGCGTGCGGCAGGGCAGCAACAGGGTGAGGAACTGCTTCGGGAGGCCGGCTGGCGCATCGACGTCGTGCTCCGCTCGCACGCCATCGCACCAGGTGTGCGTCCAGTAATGGAACGACTGCACGCGCGGCGGGTCCGCGATGTGCGGGAAATGCTCGATGGATGCGAAAATCTGGGTCCGCACGCATTCTCCAGCCTAGTCGACCGCTACGCCGCCATCACTGACTCGGGCAGCGCCGGGTACTTCACACCGGCCTCGCCGGCCGCTCTCATGTCAGCGCTCGCGAGCGCCGACGGCCGGGTATCCGGGCTGTTGTACGACCCATATGCCCGCGGTGGTGAATTGCTGCTGGCCGCCATAGGCGAGTGTGATCCGGACGCAGATGTCCGTGTCCGGGGTGTCGGTCAGGCAATGCAATCACTGCGGATAGCTGCCATGCGGACCGCGATCGCGGGCCGAACCGGCGACTTTCGGCAGAGGGATTCGGCGCCGTGGGAAGATGAGGACTCCGACAGTGTCCGCGCGGACATAGTCCTGACGAATCCGCCGTTCAACAATCGGACCGAACGCCGCTCGGACTATCGATCCGAAGACTGGGATTTCGGTGTTCCGCCGTCACACAATGACAACTTTGCTTGGCTGCAGCACGCTGTGGCGAGTCTGGCGCCGGACGGCGTGGCAGTGGTGCTGATGCCCGCGCAGGCAGCAGTCTCCGCCGACCGCTCCGAGATGGAAATCCGTCGTCGAATGGTGGCAGCGGGCGCGGTACGCGCAGTGGTCACTTTGCCAGCCAGAATATTCCCGAACACCGATATCGCGGCATCGGTGTGGATCGTCGCCCGTGGCGTGACGGACTTTGAAGCTGTGTTGCTAATGGACGCAGGGAACATGGGTGTGCGGGATGGTAACCGCATCCGGTTGCCGGACCACGCGGTGGCAGCGATCACCGACTGCTTCCGTAACCGGCGCTCTCTGCCGCCGGAGCACGTCGTGGAACTGGCGGGGGGTGGGTCGGCGATCAACGCGGACCTGGACATGATCGGTGAGGCAGGGTTCGGGCTGCGCCCCGCGGATTATATCCGTCGTGCGGCGCAGAACGGGACCGATGCTCTGCTGGGCGATATCGGTCGAGCAATCGCCGCATTCGGGCGATCACGGGAATCGACTGAGCCGCGGGCCGTGCTCGATCGGCTGTGTTCAGATGACGGACCTCTACGAGACGATCCGGAGGCCCGGCGAGTAGTCCGGCTGGACGCTATCTGTGACATTCAACCGGGACTCTCGCACGACCTCATGCCGAAAGGAGAGGCCGCT
Source organism: Nocardia sp. NBC_01329 (assembly GCF_035956715.1). Taxonomy (NCBI): domain Bacteria; kingdom Bacillati; phylum Actinomycetota; class Actinomycetes; order Mycobacteriales; family Nocardiaceae; genus Nocardia; species Nocardia sp. NBC_01329. The sequence goes on from NZ_CP108381.1 coordinate 232,364, forward strand.
GAGGAACGCTCGGTGCCGGTGGTGAAGCGGAAACATCTGCGCGACTTCCGGGTCGATGGCGCCTCTGCCGAGGCGATCGGTGAGAGGGCGGCCGACCGGCTCGGCAAGTACCTCCTCGAACCGAACGATATTTTGCTGGCCCGCTCCGGTTCCATGATCCCACCGGCCATTGTCGACGCCGATCAGTCTCGGATGTTGTTGGGTAATAACCTGATTCGAATTCGAGTCCAGGGCAATGCCGAGGTCGATCCGCTCTACCTGCTCGTCTACCTGTCGAGTCCCCGGATTCTGGCCGACATAGCCGCCCGTACGACCGGCACTGCGGTCGCTACCCTGAGCAAGGATGCGCTGGGTTGTCAGACGATCATCCTTCCTTCCTTGGAGGAACAACGCTGGATCGGCACAACCATGAATGCCGTCGACGATCAGGTCGCGGGGCTCCGCACACTTGCGGACGCCGCTGCGCAGGTCCGCGCGGTACTGACAGATGGTTTGGCTGCCGGGGTCGTAGGGTTGGGCTGCCCGCCTGTTCCTTCGGGAACAGTCAGCGATTCCGCAATATACTGAAACCTGTTTTCAACGGGCTTCTGGCGCGGGAAGGTGGACAAGAGGCGGCAGGCTGTCGAATCGGCAGTGGTGGTCAGCTGATCAGCGAGACCCGGCTGTCGAGAGATCGTGCACCGGTTTGCCGGGGCGCGGTCGCGGGTGACTGTGGAAGGCTGGAGGGTATGAACCGTCTATCCGGTGCCACCTCGCCGTACCTGCGTCAGCACGCGAGCAACCCGGTCCATTGGCGGGAATGGGATGCCGACGCGCTCGCCGAAGCCGCGGCGCGCGATGTGCCGATCCTGCTGTCGATCGGGTACGCGTCCTGTCACTGGTGCCATGTGATGGCCTACGAATCATTCGCCGACGAGGCCACCGCCGCGCAGATGAACGACGAGTTCGTCTGCATCAAGGTCGACCGCGAAGAGCGTCCGGACCTGGACGCGGTGTACATGAACGCCACCGTCGCGATGACCGGCCAGGGCGGCTGGCCGATGACCTGCTTTCTGACCCCGGCGGGCGAACCGTTCTATTGCGGTACCTACTACCCCAAGGTGCCGCGGGGCGGGATGCCGTCGTTCACCCAGTTACTGACCGCGATCACCGATACCTGGCGGAACCGCCGAGCCGATGTCGACACCGCCTCCGAACAGGTGGCCGCGGCTTTACGCGAGCAGGCGGGCGGGATCCCGAAATCCGAGCTCACCGTCACCGCCGAGCTGCTGGACAATGCCACGGGCACCGTCCTGCGCGATTTCGACGAGACCCACGGCGGTTTCGGCGGCGCCCCGAAATTCCCGCCCGCCGCGCTGCTCGAGGGCTTGTTGCGCAGCTGGGAGCGCACCGGCGATCCCGCGGTACGGGCCGTGGTGGACCGCACCGCCGAGGCCATGGCCCGCGGCGGTATTTACGACCAGTTGCGCGGCGGGTTCGCCCGCTATGCGGTGGACGCGGCCTGGGTGGTCCCGCATTTCGAGAAAATGCTCTACGACAATGCGCAACTGCTGCGCTTCTACGCGCACCTCGCGCGCCGGAGTCCCGACGACCGGCTGCCGCGCCGGATCACCGAGGAACTGGTCGGGTTCCTGCTCGACGATCTGTCCACCGCGCACGGTCTGGCCTCCGCCCTGGATGCCGACACCCATGTGGAACCGGGTGAGCCCGGTGTGGAGGGCGCGACATATGTCTGGAACCCCGCCGAGCTGATCGGAGAGCTCGGGCCTATCGAAGGTGCCTGGGCCGGGGAGGTATTCGGGGTCACGACGGCCGGGAATTTCGAACAGGGCTGTTCGGTGCTGACCCTGCGCGCCGATCCGGAGGACGCGGACCGGTTCGCGCAGGCCCGCACCGCGCTGCGTGCCGCCCGGGAACGTCGCCCACAACCCGATCGCGACGACAAAGCGGTCACCGCCTGGAACTGTATGGCGATCACCGCGCTGTGCGAGGCGGCGCGCGCCCTCGACCGGCGCGACTGGTTCGACTCCGCCTACGACCTCGCCCGGGTGATCCTCGACCTGCACGTCGTCGATGATCGGGTGCTGCGGGCCTCGCTCGGCGGAGTCGCCGGTAGCGCGCCTGGGGTACTCGAGGACTATGCCTGGCTGGCCACCGCGCTGCTGGCCCTGCACCAGTACTCCGGCTCGGCGGGCTGGCTACCGGATATCCACCGCATCCTCGACTCGGCCGTCGCGCATTTCGCCGACCCGGACGAACCCGGCAGCTGGTTCGATACCGCCGATGACGCCGAAACGCTCATCGCGCGCCCCCGCGATCCGATCGACGGCGCCACCCCGGCCGGGGCGTCGGTACTGGCCGAGGCGTTGCTGACCGCATCGGCTGTCGTCGAACCGGACCGCGCTGCCCGCTACCGCGAACTGGCCGAACAGACGCTGGCACGCGGTGCGGTGGTGCTGGCGAAGGCGCCCCGCTCGGCCGGACAGTGGTTGACGGTGGCCGAAGCCGCACTACAGGGTCCGCTGCAGATCGCCATCTCCACCACGGGCTACCAACCGGTGGGTGACGCGGAACTGCTGGAGATCGCGCGGGCCTACGCGCCCGGCGGCACCGTCGTCGTCCGGGCCGATGTGGATACCGTCCCGCTGCTCGCCGATCGGCCCTCGATCGAGGGCACCGCGGCCGCCTACGTCTGCCGCGGCTCGGTCTGCGATCTGCCGGTGACCACCCCCGCCGCGCTGCGTGCCGCGCTGACCGGGCCTGCGGCCTCGGCGTAGAAACCCGGTCGGTGCGGTGGTCTTCCACGCGGAGAGCTTGACGATGCTGTGACCTTCGCGCGGGGGGTCAGTGCGGCGGGGTGTCTTCGCGGTCGGTCCAGGACGGGGTCGGCGCGTCGATGCCGCGCAACGCCACGGCGCCGTACTTCACCCATTCGGCGCGTTCGCTCGGGTCGGCCGCGTCGATAACGCTCTGGGAGACCAGAATCCGTCGTGGCACCTCTTTGGCCCGGCTGGTGAGCCGGGCTGCCGCGTTCACGGCGTCCCCGATCACGGTGTACTCCCGGCGGGTGTCGGTTCCGATATCCCCGGCGAACACCCGCCCTCGCGCCACGCCGATCCCGATATCGAATTCGCCCGCAGCCAGGATCTCGTCACGGATCCGCCGGGCCGCCCGCAGGGCGGGAGTCGCATTGTCGGCCAGCGCGATCGGGGCACCGAATATACACAGCGCCGCATCGCCCTCGAACTTGTTCACCAGCCCGTCGTTCTCCTCGGTCGCGGCGACCACGGTGGCCATCAGCCGGTTGAGCATGTCCACGAACTCCTGCGGGGGCAGACCGGTGGAGATCGCCACCGATCCGGTGACGTCCACGAACAGCGCCGAGACCTCCCGCACATCACCGGTGAGATCGATACCGCCGGCCAGCGCCCGTTCGGCCACCTCCTCGCCTACGTGTCGGCCGAACACATCGCGCATCCGCAGCCGTTCGCGCAGATTCGCCGACATCTCGTTGACCGAATGCTCGAGCCGCCCGATCTCGCTGGCGCTGCCGACCGAGACTCGGACATCGAGATCGCCGCGGGTGATCCGGTCCACCGCGATCCGCAGCGTCCGCAGCGGCGCGGCCACCGCGCGGGCCAGCGCCCAGGTGGCCAGCACTCCGACGAGGAGGCTGATGGCCGCGAGGTAGATGCCGGTCCGGATGCGGTGTTCCATGGTCGTGGCCGGATCGGCCAGCACCACGATCAGCGCGCTGAGTGGCATGGCACCGGATACCGCCCAGGCCAGTGCCACCCGGACGAATACCGACGAACTCCAGTGCATGGTCACACCGAGCACTCCGGCGACGATCGGCACCACGGGCCGGATCACCCGGTCCACGATCAGGTAGGTCAGACCGGCGGATTCGAGCCCGCCGATCGAGAACATGGCCACCAGGACGGTGAAATCGTTCTCGGTCGTGAGCCGGGCCAGCAGATATGCGGACAGCACCACCCCGGGAACCCACAGCACAAGCGACCGCAGAGTCACTCCGGCAGGTAGGTGCAGGATCCGCCGGGCTTCCTCCGGTGTCGGTTTGCGTGCCCCGTCCAGCCAGGAGAAATAACTCATCCGGTCGCGGACGGCCAGACCGATACCGATCAGCGAGGCGAAGATCGGGTAGACGGTGACAAGCGCCAGCCCGGCCAGCTGATGGGCGCCGACGCGACCGGGGAACCCGATGAGCACAAGCTGGGTGACGATCACCGCGAGACCGCTCAGATGCGCGGCGATGACGACCGATGCCAGCCCCCAGCGGGCGCGGACGGTCCACTGCATCAGCCGGGTGATCGACCTGGACCGGGGCCGGGACCCGAGACTGTAGGCCATCGGACAGCTACCCGCGGTGGCCGCTGGAGCACGGGCGGCCGGTATCGGAGGACACGAACAAGGAGCCTAATCGACGCAGCTGGGCATATGTCCGTGAACGACTGCTCCCTACCGACACGACCTGCTCAACCGATCAGCACCAGCCAGACAGCCAGATAGTGGCAGAGCGCGGCCACCACGGTGGCGGCGTGGAAGAACTCGTGGTGACCGAAGGTGCTCGGCCACGGATTCGGCCATTTGGTCGCGTAGAGAATCGCGCCGAAGCTGTAGGCCAGCCCACCGGCGACCAGCAGCAACACTGCCGGTAGACCGACCGACCGATAGAGTTCGCCGCCCACCGGCACCACCGCCCAGCCCAGCAATAGATACAGCGGCACCCCCACCCAGCGTGGGGCGTGCGGCCACAGCACCTTCAGTGCCACCCCGGCCAGTGCTCCCGTCCACACCACGGCGAGCAGGATCGGGCCGGTCGGTTCGGGCAGTCCGAGCAGCGCGAAGGGGGTGTAGGTGCCCGCGATGAAAAGGAAGATCATCGAATGGTCGGCGCGTTTCATCCGGGTTCGCGCCCGGACCGTGGTCCAGGTGATGCGGTGATAGATGGCGCTGACCCCGAACAGGGCGCAGATGGTCAGCCCGTAGATCAGCGTCGCCACCACCGCGGTTGCCGAGACCGTGGTCGCCTTCGCGACCAGGGCGATCACGGCCAGCGCGGCGATACCGGCGGCCCAGGTGTGGATCCAGCCGCGCATCGTGGGTTTGACCAGCGCGACCAAGGAGTCGGCCGGATTCGGAACGGGATCGTCGTTGTCGGGGCGGGGCCGTGGATCGCTCCCGGTATCGAGGACAGCGCCGGGTGGATCGAGTTTGCCGGGATCGAAAGGACCGCCGGGGGACTGGTCGGGCACGTTACCTCCTGGTCGGCTCTGCGCTGGACCGCCTCCGGCCGCAGCACGACGGGTCCGGCCGCCGGTCGGGCCCGCGGACAGTAGCCGCGGCCCGACCAGCGATCGATAGACAACCCGTGGGTAACCTACGGCAGCGTAGGTTTATCTCGGCCTACTGTACCGGCTCGATACCGGAGACGGGCAGTCTTGTCCCCGGCCGTGGGCGCCAGCGCATTCCGCGGCAACTACGGGCACGGACCGGAAAAGGCGTACTGTTGGTCGTCGTGGAATTTCCGAGTCGGCTGCGGGGCTTTCCCTATCGCATCTACGAGGCCCGTCTGGCCAAGCAGCTTGCGGGTAAACAGCATCCGCGCCATGTTGCCGTGGTGTGCGACGGTAACCGTCGCTGGGCCCGGGAGAACGGGTTCACCGATATCACCCACGGACACCGTGTCGGTGCCCTCAAAGTCGCCGAACTGGTCAGCTGGTGCGAAGGCGAAGGAATCGAGCTCGTCACCGTCTACCTGCTCTCCACCGAAAACCTCAGCCGCGGCCAAGAAGAGTTGGAAACCCTCTTCGAAGTCATCACCGACGTCGTCGAAGAACTGGCCGCCCCGGAACAGAACTGGCGAGTCCGTATCGTCGGCACCCTCGACGGCCTCCCCGACCTCGTCGCCAAACGTATGCGTACCGCCACCGAACGCACCCGCGAACGCACCGGCACCCACGTCAACGTCGCCATCGGCTACGGCGGCCGCCAAGAAATCGCCGACGCGGTCCGCCAACTGGTCCGCCAGGAGATATCGGCCGGGGAAACAGGCGAAGACCTGGTCCAGTCCATCACGGTCAGCGCCATCGGCCAGCACCTCTACACCTCGGGCCAGCCCGACCCCGACCTGGTGATCCGCACATCGGGCGAACAACGACTCTCCGGCTTCCTGCTCTGGCAGAGCGCCTACTCGGAGATCTGGTTCACCGAGGTCTACTGGCCGGAGTTCCGCCGGGTCGACTTCCTGCGAGCTCTGCGCGACTACGCCGCTCGCCACCGCCGCTACGGCACCTAACTGCCGCGCCACAGGCCACAGGCCCTCGACCTTCGCGAGCCTCGCAAAATCATCACAGTGATCGCGCGGCTGTTCATAAAATGCCCAGATACGAGTCCCGCCCCTCCCGGCCGGTCCGCATGCCACCGCGACCGCGACCGCTGACACAACCACCCGAGTCGAGTCTTACGAGACACCCAAAGGGTTGAGGCCGTCTCGCCGTTCAGGCCTCGAAGCGCATGCGCCGAAGGCGCGAGTCTCGAGGCCTGAACGGCGAGACCTCAGGGCCTCAACCCCGCGCGCGCCAGCGCGCCAAAAACACAGCACCTTCGCGGGTGGGCTCACCTTTCACCTTCGCGGGTGGGCTTGCCTTTGAGGTTCGCGGGTGGGCTCGCCTCTGACGTTCGCCAGTGGGCCCACTTCTCACCTTCGCGACCCCAGCCCCTCCCGTACTACAGCTTTCTCAGCCGCAACCGGTTGATGGTGTGGTCGGAATCCTTGCGCAGGACCAGCGTCGCTCGTGGCCGTGTGGGCAGGATATTGTCCACCAGATTGGGTCGGTTGGTGGAGTTCCAGATGTCTTTCGCGGCCGCCGTCGCCTCGGCGTCCGTGAATTTGGCGTAGTGGTGGAAATGAGCTTTCGGGTCGGCGAATCCGGTCGCCCGCAGGCTGAGAAACCTGCGTACATACCAGGTTTCGATATCTTCGATCCGGGCGTCGACGTAGATCGAGAAGTCGAAGAGATCCGAAACCATGAGCCGGGGGCCGGTCTGCAATACGTTCAGACCTTCGACGATGAGGATATCCGGCTGGCGTACGCAGTGGAATTCGCCCGGGACGATATCGTAGGAGATATGTGAATAGACCGGCGCGCACACTTCTTCGGCGCCCGATTTCACTTCGGTGACGAATCGCAGCAGTTTGCGGCGGTCGTAGCTCTCCGGAAAACCTTTACGATGCATGATGCCGCGTCTGGTGAGTTCCGCCGTGGGATACAGGAATCCGTCGGTGGTCACCAGGTCGACACGGGGGTGGTGATCCCAGCGGGCCAGCAGCGCCTGCAGGACGCGGGCGGTGGTGGATTTGCCCACCGCGACACTGCCGGCCACCCCGATCACGAACGGCACCTGTTTGTCCGGATGCGATTCCCCGAGGAAGGTGGCGGTGGCCGCGAACAGCCGCTGCCTGGCCGCCACCTGTAGATGGATCAGTCGCGCCAAAGGCAGGTAGACCTCGGCCACTTCTTCCAGATCGATCTGTTCGCCCAGACCCCGCAGCCCGATCAGTTCCTCTTCGGTGAGCACCAGCGGAGTCGATTTGCGCAGTTCCCGCCACCGTTTCCGGTCGAATTCCACATACGGACTCGGCTCGCTCGCCTTGGCCATCTATTCAGCGCTCCCACTCGGCCGGACACTCGTGTTCACGGTGTCGTTCTCGTGGGATTCCGCCGCTGTGGCTGTCGCGACCCCGGCAGGTCCGGCGCTCTGGCTGTGCCCTCATGGCTGAATTCTGCCCCTCATGGGGGAGCGGGCGCACGAGGGGGTCCATTACCGGTTGTCGTGGCAAGAGCGTCCAGCGGGATCGCCCGCGCGGCGCCGTCTTCGCTCCGGCTGCGCCCGGATCGCGGATGGTTTCGCCCAACCGTGCCGGATAGGGTCGGTGCCATGGAAGCCCATCCTCTGGTGATCGAATACCTGCGGCTCGGTCTGGCATTCGACCGGATCGAAGAGGGATTCGTCGACGCCTACACGGCCGATCCCCGGTTGCGGCAGGAGGTCGAGAACGCGCCGAAGCCCGAACCCCGGGATCTGGCCCGGGCGGCCGCGCGCCTGCGCTCGGAGTTGCCGAACGCGGGCCTGACCCCGGAGCGCACCGAGTTCATCGATGTGCATCTGCGGGCACTGGAATGTTCGGGCCGCAAATTCGCCGGCGACGAAATCGGCTTCGTCGACGAGGTCCGGGCCTACTTCGATGTCGATATCGCTGCCGGTAACCCGGACGACTACCAGGAGGCACACCGCAGGATCGACGAGGTCCTGGGCGGCTCGGGGCCCTTGGCCGAACGGATGGCGGCCCATCGCAAAGCCGACGAGATCCCACCCGACCGGCTCGAAGCCTGCGTGCAGGCGTTCTCCGGCGCGCTGCGCGAACTCGTGCGGGCGCGATACCCGCTGCCCGACCACGAACATGTCACTTACGAGGTGGTCGGCGACAAACCGTGGTCCGGATTCAACTATTACCTCGGCGATTACCGGTCCACGGTCGCGATCAACTCCGATCTGCGCCAGCATATGGCGAACCTGCCGCGGCTCATCTCGCACGAGTCCTACCCGGGTCACCACACCGAACATTGCCGCAAGGAAGCCGGACTCGTGGCCGCCGGACACGCCGAGCAGACCATCTTCCTGGTGAACACCCCGCAGTGCCTGATGGCCGAAGGGCTCGCGGATCTCGCCCTGCGCTCGATCGTCGGACCCGGATGGGGTCGGTGGGCGCAGGAGATCTACGCGGACCTCGGCTTGCGATTCGACGGGGAACGCGCCGAGCGGTTGTCCGAGGCCTCGGGCCGGCTGCTGGGAGTCCGCCAGGACGCCGCGCTCATGTTGCACGACCAGGGCAAGGACGCCGACGAGGTGGCCGCCTTCCTGGAACGTTGGTCGCTCACCACTGCCGACCGGGCCCGCCAGTCCCTGCGCTTCCTGTCCTCGCCGCTGTGGCGCGCCTATACGAGCACCTACGTCGAGGGATACAAGCTGCTCGGCGGCTGGCTGGACCGCGCCGCCGACGAGGACGAACGCGCCGACCGTTTCCGCCGCCTGCTCGACGAACCCCTCATCCCCTCTACCCTGCGCGCTGCCGCGTAGTCAGCTGCGCCGGCCCGCGAAGACGAATCCGCGATCGACCGGCTCTCATCTCCACGACCGAAGCCGCGGGGCAATTGAACACAGCACGGAGGTGGCTCATACACTTACCTCGTGACGCAGACGACCGCCTCTGTCAATACCCAGTCTCTCGGTGAGCTCGACCCGGAGCTCGCCACCGCGATGGCGGGTGAGCTGGCCCGTGAACGCGACACCCTGGAGATGATCGCGTCGGAGAATTTCGTCCCGCGCGCGGTGCTGCAAGCACAGGGGAGTGTGCTCACCAACAAGTACGCCGAGGGATATCCCGGTCGCCGCTACTACGGCGGCTGCGAACACGTCGACGTGGTCGAGAACCTCGCCCGGGAGCGCGCCAAGGCGCTGTTCGGCGCCGACTTCGCGAATGTGCAGCCGCATTCCGGTGCGCAGGCCAATGCCGCCGTGCTGATGTCGCTGCTCGATCCGGGCGACCGTCTGCTCGGCCTCGACCTGGCCCACGGTGGCCACCTGACCCACGGTATGCGGCTGAACTTCTCCGGCAAGCTCTACGAAGTCCACTCCTACGGCGTCTCCGAAGAAGACCACCGGGTGGATATGGACAATGTGCGGGCCATCGCGCGGAAATCGCGGCCGAAGGTGATCGTCGCCGGTTGGTCGGCCTACCCGCGGCACCAGGACTTCGCGGCGTTCCGCGAGATCGCCGACGAGGTCGGCGCCTACCTGTGGGTGGATATGGCGCACTTCGCCGGTTTGGTCGCCGCCGGTCTGCACCCCTCCCCGGTACCGCATGCCGATATCGTGTCCTCCACCGTCCACAAGACTCTCGGCGGCCCCCGTTCGGGACTCATCCTGGCGAAGCAGGACTACGCCAAGAAGCTCAACAGCTCGGTGTTCCCCGGCCAGCAAGGCGGGCCGCTGATGCACGTCATCGCGGCGAAAGCGGTCGCGTTCAAGATCGCCGGTACACCGGAGTTCGCCGAACGCCAGCAGCGCACCGTATCCGGCGCGAAGATCCTGGCCGAACGCCTCACCGGCACCGACGTCGCGGGTAAGGGCATCAGCGTCCTCACCGGCGGCACCGATGTCCACCTGGTCCTGGTCGATCTGCGCAACTCCGCCCTCGACGGCCAGCAGGGCGAAGACCTGCTACACGAGGTCGGCATCACGGTGAACCGCAATGCGGTCCCCTTCGATCCCCGCCCGCCGATGGTCACCTCCGGCCTGCGTATCGGCACCGCCGCTCTGGCCACCCGCGGCTTCGGCGATACCGAATTCACCGAGGTCGCCGATATCATCGCCACCGCCCTCGCCGGCGACGCCGACCTGGACGCCCTCCGCGGCCGGGTCAAGAAATTGGCCAACGACTTCCCGCTCTACCAGGGCCTGGAGGACTGGAACCTGCTGTGATGTTGCTGTGTTTTCGGCGCCGCCTGCGGCGGCGCGGGGGCTGAGGCCCTGAGGTCTCGCCGTTCAGGCCTCGAGACTCGCACCCTGGCCTGGGTGGGTTCACCTCGGCCGAAGGTGCTCAACGGTCGGTCCATCGGATGGCCGACCGCACGTCGCATGCGCTTCGGGCGCTGAACGGCGAGACGGCCTCAACCCTTTGGGGTGTCTCGTAAAACTCGACTCATGCGGGTTGCGTCGGGACTCGAGGTCTCGGTCTGTATGTGGCTTGCTCGCGCTGTCGGCGTCGGGGCGTGCTCCTGGTCGGACGTGCAACGCCGGTCCGGGGTGGCGGGTACGCACAGGTCGGCCTGTGTCGACGACCACCGCGGGGCTCGAGTTCACCGCTGGCTTCACTCCTGGTCCGTGGGTCAGTCGTCGTCGGTCGGACGTGCAACGCCGGTCAGCGGATCGCGTGGCGGCCGCGGGCGGCGCCGAAAGACACAGTCCGCTTCTTCAACCCTGGCCCCTGCCCGGCGACGGCCTTAGGCTCGGGTGATGGATACCGATCTGAATCAGGACGCTGTCACCACCGTCCGTGAGTTCTTCACCGCGATGGAGATCGGCGCGCTCGACGAGGCGCTGGAGTTGGTGCATCCCGATATCGTCTGGAAGAACACCTCGCTGCCGGATGTGCGCGGGGCGCGCCGGGTCGGGAAGGTGCTGCGCGGGCTGGACCGGGATCAGTTCGGTTTCGCCGCGGAGATGCACCATATCGCCGCGGAAGGATCGGTGGTGCTCACCGATCGCACCGATGTGCTGCGGTTCGGGCCGGTGAACATCTCGTTCTGGGTGATGGGGACGTTCGAGCTGCGTGACGGCCGGATCGTGTTGTGGCACGACCATTTCAGCTGGGAGAACTTCCTGCGCGGCACCGCGGTCGGGGTCGTGAAGGCGCTCTTCGGTCGCTGATCCTCCGGGTCCCGGTGACACGCCACGCCGTTCGGGAACGCCGCGGCGCTCCCGAACGGCTGTGCGTCGGTCCTAGGAGTTGGGCCCGTATTCCTCCAGCATCTCGGTGACCAGTGCGGCGATCGGGGACCGTTCACTGCGGGTCAGGGTGATGTGTGCGAACAGGGGATGCCCCTTGAGCTTTTCGACCACCGCGGCGACACCGTCGTGGCGGCCGACCCGTAGATTGTCGCGCTGGGCGACATCGTGGGTGAGGACGACCCGGGAACCGCCGCCGAGCCGGCTCAGCACCGTCAGCAGGACATTGCGTTCCAGCGACTGGGCTTCGTCGACGATCACGAAGGAATCGTGTAGCGATCGGCCGCGAATATGGGTCAGCGGAAGGACTTCTAGCATATCCCGGCTGAGTACCTCCTCCATCACCTCGCGGCTGACCAGGCCGTCCAGGGTGTCGAAGACGGCCTGCGCCCACGGGCCCATCTTCTCGTTCTCGGTGCCGGGTAGGTAGCCGAGTTCCTGTCCGCCCACCGCGTACAGCGGCCGGAACACGACGACCTTGCGCTGAGTGCGCTTCTCCAGCACCGCTTCCAAACCGGCGGTGAGCGCCAGCGCCGATTTACCGGTGCCGGCCCGGCCACCCAGCGAGACTATGCCGACACTCTCGTCGAGCAGCAGGTCCAGTGCGACCCGCTGTTCCGCCGACCGGCCGTGCAGGCCGAACGCCTCCCGTTCCCGTACCAACTGCACCCGTTTATCCGGGGTCACCCGTCCGAGAGCGCTCGAACTACTGCCCAGGAGCCGGATTCCGGTGTGGCAGGGCAGTTCTCGGGCATCGTCGAGGTCGACCACCGATTCGCTGTAGAGCCGGTCGACGATTTCGGAGGCGGTGTCGATCTCGACCATGCCCGTCCAACCGGAGGTCACCACATCCTGTGCGTGATAGCCCTCCGCCCGTAGACCTACCGCGCTGGCCTTCACCCGCATCGGGATGTCCTTGGACACCAGCACCACCTGGCGTCCCTCGGCCGCGAAGTTCAGCGCGCAGGCCAGGATGCGGGAGTCGTTGCTCTCGGTGCGGAAGCCTATCGGCAACACCGAGGGATCGGTGTGGTTCAGTTCCACCTGCAACGTGCCGCCCTCGGTGCCTATCGGCAGCGGTTCGTCGAGCCGTCCGTGGGCCACGCGTAGATCGTCGAGCATGCGCAGGGCCTCGCGGGCGAACCAGCCGAGTTCGTGGTGATGCCGTTTACCTTCGAGTTCGCTGATCACGACCAGCGGTAACACCACATGGTGTTCGCCGAATCGGGTTACCGCCCAGGGATCGGACAGCAGTACCGAGGTGTCGATGACGAAGGTTTTCAAACCTTTCTGAATGAAGCGAGAATTCGCCGATGGGGCGGATACGGAGCGATTATCAGTCACGGTAGGCTCCTAGGGTCTGCGCGGCACCCACACAGACAGTCTCGCTGGGCCGGTAGGTCCGGATGGCGGCTGGCGGAGTGCGTCAGCGGCCACGAGGACCGGGTGCCGGCCCCCTCGTACTGAGTTTCTCAGTCACGGTCAGGACCTCCCGAGCGAACCGCAACGTGCGACCCGCCACTCCGAAGCTACCTCGTCACCACCCCTGAGCGCTCGGAGAAATGCGGGAGGCTTTGATGAATTCGCTGTGAACGCGGCTCGGGTTGGCTGGATTTGCGCAGTTCAGGATGGATATTTTCGACTCTCGGCCGATTCGGATCGGGTATGGGTCCAATCTGTCGTGTCTCTCATCCCGACGGTGTGTTCGCTCCGGGTTCGCCTCCGTGTCGTGTCAATCGTGCAACTGTTCCATCAGTACCGGAACATGACTGTGACCCGGCTCCTTGACGGCCGTGACCAGAGTGACGTTTGACCTGGAAGCCGGGGGGCGTGGTCAGGGTTTCGTCGGTCATCCGGTCATCGCAACACGGTATCCGGCGGAAGCGGGCGCGCCACGCGGCGTTCGTCCCTGGCGACCCGGGCCGAAAACGGACCCGGACCCGCGTTCCGGGATTAGAGTCGGCGATATGACCCAGCACGAGGAGTTGGACAAGCTCTCGTCGAAGGAGCTGCACGACCGCGCGGTCAAGCTCGCGGTGCGGCACGGTGATATCCGCTTCCTCTGGGACCTGTTGACCCGAATCCCGGCCGCGGAGGCCACGGCGGGGCGAACGGGGGAGAGTGAAGCCGATATCAAATGGGTGGTGCCGATGCTCGACGATTACGCACACGCCGGCGAGGGTGAACTCGCGGAGGCATTGCGCGGGTTCTATCTGGAATATCTGAACGAGCACTCATGACCTCCGGTGCTCGCCGAAGAACTCCGTGATCTCGGCGGCCATGAGATCCGCCGCGACATGATGCAGGTAGTGGCTGTGCACCTCGTGCGTCCGCCACGACACGATGTTGTGGTCGCGTTCGGCGAACCGCCGGATTCCGTGGAAATCACCCGCGGACCCGCACAGCGCCAGCGGTACGGTCGACGGCTCGACAGGGGTGGTCGCCTTGTCTTTCTCGAAGTAGTGCCGGATGGACGAACCCGCGGTGCCGGTGAACCAGTGCACGGCGATATTGGTGAGCACGAACTCGTCGTCCAGATCCGGGCCCAGTAGCTGACTGTTCCAGCCGAGCAGGCCCGACGGCGAATCCGCCAGAGCATGCGCGAGGGTTTGCGGCTGCTGTGACTGCAGCACATTGAACCCCATCTTGTTTTCGACGAACCAGTTCAGGGTGTCCAGCGACCGCTGCTCGTCGGCATCGAGGTCCGCCATCTCGGCCGGATCGCCCGACGGGAACGAATACACCTGCGCCACATGCATGCCCACCACACGATCGGGTGCGACCCGGCCCAATTCCACCGAGATCGACGAGCCGCCGTCGTTACCGACCGCGCCGTAGCGCGCGTAGCCCAATCGGCTCATCAGTTCGGCCCAGGCCCGGGCGATCCGCTGGTCGTTCCAGCCCGCCTCGGTCGTGGGGCCGGAGAACCCGTAACCGGGCACCGAGGGGATCACGAGATCGAAGCCCGCCGCGGTCAGCGGATCGATCAGGTCCAGGAATTCGACGAAGGTCCCGGGCCAGCCGTGGGTCAGGACCAGCGGGAAGCCGACGCCCTGCCGTGCGCGGATGTGCAGGAAATGGATCCGCTGGCTGTCGATTTCGGTCACGAACTGGGGATGGGTGTTGAGCCGCTCCTCCAGCTTCCGCCAATCGAGTTGTAGCCAGTGGTCCGCCAGCGCGCGCACCCGGTCGATGCTCACGCCGTAGTCGTCGCCGGAACCGGGGATCTGATCTGCCCAGCGGGTGCGCTGGAGCCGGTTGTGCAGATCGTCGATATCGGCCTGCGGGACCTCGATGCGGAAGGGCTGAACGGTGGCCATGTCGAATCCTCTTCTTCGGAACGGAATGTTTTGTTCTGTTAGAACGATATCAGAATGGAGCATTCCGTTTCAAATGGTAGGGTCGATGTATGCCGAAATCAGCGGAAACGCCTGCACACAAGCCACTGTCCGGCCGTAGGGCGCAGGCCGCACGCAACGACAGCCTTGTCCTGGAGGCGGCGCGGGAAGTGTTCCTCGCCGAACCGAAGGCCCCGATCTCCGCGGTGGCCGAACGGGCCGGGGTCGGGATCAGCGCGCTCTACCGCCGCTACCCGAGCAAAGAGGCGCTACTGCGCACGCTCTGCCACGAAGGGCTGCGTCGCTACAACGCGGAGGCCGATGCGGCCTTGGCCGAACCGGACGGCTGGCAGGCGTTGGTGGGGTTCCTGGAGCGGATCGTTGACGCCGATGTGCACTCGCTCACGGTCCACCTGGCGGGCACCTTCACACCGGACCCGGAAATGGGGCCCGATGTCGAGCACGCCGACACGGTAACCGCCGAGTTGGTGCGTAGAGCAGGCGAGACCGGGAGGTTGCGCGAAGGGGTGACGCCGCAGGATATCGGCTTGATGCTGGAGGCGTGCGCAGCCATCGCGGTGCCCCGCAAGGAGCGCACCACACAATTGCGGCGTCGGGTACTGGCCGTCCTGGTCGATGGATTGACCACCGACGGCGACCTGCCGGGTCCGCCACCGCGGCCGGGCGAGTTCGCCTGGCGCTGGAAACGCGCCTGAACCGACCGGCGGCCGGGTCGTGTCGGCGGTCTACCCGCCGGCGAAGGCGTCCTGCATCACCCGCAGATCGATCTTCTTCATCTGGTACATGGCCGCGAGAGCACGATCGACGGCGGCCGGGTCGTCACGGGAGAGCAGTTCGTTGGCCTGGCTCGGCCAGATCTGCCACGGCACACCGTATTTGTCGTTGAGCCAGCCGCACTGGACCTCCGCGCCGCCGTCGGCGAGCAGAGCCTCCCACAACCGGTCCACCTCGGCCTGATCGTCACAGTTGACCTGCAGCGACATCGCGTGGGTGTAGTGGTAGTCGCCGCCACCGTTGATCGCGGTGAATTGCTGCCCGGCGAGCTCGAAATCGACCAGCATCACTGTTCCCGCCTCGCGCATACCCGCCTCGGTATAGCGCTGGACCCCGGTGACCTTGCTGTCGGGGAACAGGGAACAGTAGAACTCGGCGGCCTCCTCGGCCTGGGTGTCGTACCAGAGATTGGTGACGATCTTCTGCATGACGATCCTCCTCAGCGGACGGCCGGTATGTACTGACGACGAATCCCGGAGCCGGAATTGATCGGTGCCGGCGGGTTCGATCGATACTCCGGCACCGGCGTCTCGCAGACGGCCCGACTCGCCGGACCCGGTCGGTTCCGATCCGGGTCCGGCAAGGGCACGTCATTCGGAGATATCCGCGCCCGTCGGAGGTGGCGATGCGGCTTCGAGGCGGAGGAATTCCTCGTCGGTGAGCAGCCGGGAACGGATCAGGAACCGGACACCCTCCGGTGCCTCCAGCGAGAACCCGCTCCCGCGCCCGGGCACCACGTCCACCGTCAGATGAGTGTGCTTCCAGTATTCGTACTGGTCAGCGCTCATCCAGAACGGAGTGTCCACGTCCACCCGGCCGAGCAGCACATCCTGCGCGCCGACCCGGAACTCGCCGCGCGGGTAACACATGGGTGCGCTGCCGTCGCAGCAGCCGCCGGACTGATGGAACATCACCGGGCCGTGCCGTTCGATCAGGTCGTGCAGCAGATCGGCGGCACCGCCGGTGAGTTCCACTCGGTTCGGATCCGGCATCAGAAGAAACCGAGCTTCTGCGGTGAGTAGCTGACCAGCAGATTCTTGGTCTGCTGGTAGTGGTCCAGCATCTGGGCGTGGTTCTCGCGGCCGATACCCGACTTCTTGTAGCCGCCGAACGCCGCATGCGCCGGGTAGGCGTGATAGCAGTTCGTCCACACCCGGCCGGCCTTGATTCCCCGGCCGAGCCGATAGGCGGTATTGCCGTCACGGGTCCACACCCCGGCGCCGAGACCGTAGAGGGTGTCGTTGGCGATCTTCAGAGCCTCCTCGGTGGAATCGAAGGTGGCGACCGAAACCACCGGGCCGAAGATCTCCTCCTGGAAGATGCGCATATCGTTGCTGCCCTTGAAGATGGTCGGCTCCACATAGAAGCCGTCCGGATAGCCCTCGACCGACCGCGAGCCGCCACCGGTCAGCACCTCGGCGCCTTCCTTCCTGCCGATATCGATGTAGGACATGATCTTCTCGTACTGGTCGTTGCTCGCCTGCGCGCCGATCATGGTCGCGTCGTCGAGCGGATCACCGCTGACAATCGCTTCGGTGCGCTCCACACAGCGGGCCATGAACTCGTCGTAGATCGACGAATGGATGAGCGCCCGCGACGGACAGGTACAGACCTCGCCCTGGTTCAGCGCGAACATCACGAAACCCTCGACGGCCTTGTCCAGGAAATCGTCATCGGCCGCCATGACATCCGCCAGGAAGATATTCGGGCTCTTCCCACCCAGTTCCAAGGTGACCGGGATGATGTTCTCGCTCGCGTACTGCATGATCAATCGGCCGGTGGTGGTCTCGCCGGTGAACGCCACCTTCGCGACCCGTGGACTCGACGCCAGCGGCTTGCCGGTCTCCACCCCGAACCCGTTCACCACATTGAGTACACCCGGCGGCAGCAGATCCGCGATCAACTCGACCACTTTCAAGATCGACGCCGGAGTCTGCTCCGCCGGCTTCAACACAACTGTGTTACCGGCAGCCAGCGCCGGTGCCAATTTCCAAGTGGCCATGAGAATGGGGAAATTCCACGGAATGATCTGCCCCACCACGCCGAGTGGTTCGTGGAAGTGATAGGCGATGGTATCCGCATCGATTTCGCTGATCCCGCCCTCTTGGGCGCGGATCGCCCCCGCGAAGTACCGGAAATGATCCACGGCCAGCGGCAGGTCCGCCGCCTTCGTCTCGCGGACCGGTTTCCCGTTCTCCCACGTCTCGGCGACGGCGAGAGCCTCCAAATTCTCCTCGATCCGATCCGCGATCTTGTTGAGGATATTGGCGCGCTCGGTGGTGGAGGTAGCCCCCCAGCTGTCGGTGGCCGCATGCGCGGCATCGAGAGCCAACTCCACATCGGGGGCGGTGGAGCGGGCTACCTCGCAGAATGTCCGGCCATCGACCGGTGACGGATTGTCGAAGTATTTACCCTCGACCGGCGCGGTCCACTCGCCGCCGATGAAATTGTCGTATCGGGCGGCATAGCTGACGATGCTGCCGTCGGCACCGGGCTTGGCGTAGGTCATAACGAACTCCTCGGTCGACTCGGGCGCTTAACGCACGCCGGATAAGCGTGATGTACCTCACTATGCCGCCTATCGCGGGGCGCCACGCGGCGTTCGCGGTGAATCGTGGGTTCGATTCCGTGGGCGGGGAGATCGGGCCGGTGCGGGCAGCGGAGTCG
This sequence comes from Nocardia sp. NBC_01329, assembly GCF_035956715.1. NCBI lineage: Bacteria > Bacillati > Actinomycetota > Actinomycetes > Mycobacteriales > Nocardiaceae > Nocardia > Nocardia sp. NBC_01329. The sequence goes on from NZ_CP108381.1 coordinate 250,756, forward strand.
GGAATTCCCGCGTTGCCGCGGGTTGATGCGCGCCGGTTCGGACAGTGGTGTGCTCGAGAGCCGGCACGGTCTTTCCTGCTACCGAGCGAAGACAGTTCTGGATCGGTCTGTCGCGCGAGGAGAGAAAGGTTCATCCCGACGAAAGCCCGCGTCGGCGGCAACCCACTCGGATGAACGGCGGCTGCCGAGGCTGCGTGGTGCTCTGGGTCGACTGATCGCACGGTCACCCGGAAGCCGCCGGGTGAGCGAGTCGATCTGTGGTGTGGCGGTTCTGGAGGCTCTGTGGGAACCGGAGTGGGGTCGGGTGCGTCCAGTATGGTGAGTGAAGTTTACGGAAGGGTGGGCCGAGCGGTATGGAAGTGGGGCAGGGGACCGCGACCGCGCTGTATCAGCAGGCTGTGGCGGGGACATTCCGGATGGAGCGGGGGGCCGCGGAGCGGTGTGCGGCGGTGTACACGCGGTTGGTCGATTCGTGTGTGGACCAGCAGCTCAACGTGATGAGACGCATCGACCGGTTGGATGGCTTCGGAGGATTCGACTCGGCCTCGGAACTCCGAGACGGTTTCGACGGCAAGCACTCCCGCACGATTGAGGCGATGGTTGGGTTGAAAGAAGCTGCCTTGCGTATGGCTGCAGCCTTTCTCCAGGCCGGTGGTGCGTTCGAAGAGGCCGATCAAATGAACCGGCGTGCAATCGCCGCAGTGGCGGAGGTCCAATAGTGACGACACGATCCAAACTTGCGACAGCTGCCGCGTCTTGTGCTCTGGTGTTGCTGAGCGCTGGATGTGCGCAGGAGTCGCAGACGCCTACCGAAGGGCCCTCGGCCTCGGCAGTTGTGTCGGGCAGTTCGGAGAGTGCGTCACCTCGATCGACTCTCACCGCACCCCGGTTGCAGCCGCCTTCGCAGCAGAACGAGTACACGACCGAGGGACGGCCGGAGGTCGTTTTCGACCCGTGCACCTGGATCAGCGATGACGCCATCACAGCTGCGGGCTTGGATCCTGAAAGCCGGCGAAGAGGCCGGGATCTCGTCGCGGAGTACACCTTTTTGACCTGCGATTTTGATGGGTCGAACTGGGACTTGCAGATCGATTCAGGCAATGTGAGCTGGCAAGAAGACCTGGACAAGAACAGTGCAAACAGTGAGCCGTTGAAAGTCAATGGTCGTGAAGCGGTATGGGTTCGCGACCCGCAGTTGGTGAAGACTTGCGATATTCACGTACGAACCGAGGTCGGCTTTGTAATCTTCAGTACTGAAATGACTTTCGAGGGTTCAGAAGCCGGGCTCGCGCGTTGCGATGGCGTTCTGCACATCGCGGAGACTCTGGAGCCGTCGATCGGAATGGAGAACTAGCGGTGGGCGGAGAACAGCAGCCTGCGCTGCCGGGGCTCTTCGGTCCAGGGCTCGGAATCGCTCCCTCGGCGGTCGAGCAACGGCTCTCCGGGCAGCAGAGTCAATCGGGTGCGGAGTACTTCGGAAGCCAAGTATCTCATGGCGATCGTGATCCTTCTTATATCACTGCTATGGAGCAGTTCGAGGGGCTCTCGCATCAAGAGATATATGAGAAAGTCGGGAAAATGCGCCCGGGAGTTATGCGACAGTTCTCAGATACATACGAGGAAGTCGCAATCGCTCTCAGTGGCGGGTTGTTCGGCGCCCACCTGGCCATCCAGCGCGAGCTCTCCGATGGTATGGATGGCCAGTTCGCCGACGCCGCCAACCAGGCCGCCCGCAAGTTCTACGACCAGTCGACCGATGTGCAGGAAGTGATCCGTTCAGTCGGCTTGCGGATCAAAGCGGCCGCATACGGTGCCGAGGTCGTGCGCAAATCCGTGCCGCCACCGCCTACCCAGTTGCCGGGAATACCCGGAACCGACCCCGCGATCACCACGTCCGTAAACGACCCGGCCCAGATTGCCCAGACTGTCGTCGGCGCCACCGACCCTGTCGCCGCCGCCGCACTCGATCGGTTCAAGGAAGAGCAGCGGCTGGTCGCGGTGGAAGCCATGAATTTGGCCTACAAACCGACCTATCAGCCTGCGGGCGAAGGTGTTCCGACTTTCGTACCTGTCCAGGGTCCGGGGGATCAGTCGGATTCGTCTGTTCCGGGGGGAACCTCGACCTCCGGCCCCAACGGTAGCAATACGACCTCTGCCAACCCCTCCACCGAGACTCCCGGTGCCGAAACGCCCGGGGAGAACGAAACTCCGGGCGAGGATACGGAAACCGCAGGTAACGAGGAGGATTCCCAGACCACAGCCGCGGGCACCGACGAGAGCCCGACCACTCGGCAGCCGAGCGCCACCACCGGCACCCCGACCGGCGATCCGCAACGCACCACCTCATCGACCACGACCACCGGCGCACCGTCGGTGCCGTCGGGGGCGCCTTCCGGAACGCCGGGTGGTACTCCCCAGACCCGGACCCCGGGTAAGACGGTCGCGGGCGCACCCGGCACCCCCGGCACTTCCACGGGTGGTCCTGCCGCGGCCTCTACCGCCGCAGGTGCCAACCGAGGTACGTCCGGGATGCCGGGCATGATGTCGCCGGGCGCGGGCAAACGCGGCGAGGACGACGATGAGCACAAGACTCCCGATTACCTGATCCAGGACCGAGAGGAAGAACTGTTCGGACCTCGGATCGTCTCCCTGGGCGGGGTTCTCGGGGCGGACGCGCCCGCCGCGCAGCCTGCCGACGATCGCGGGGACCGGCGGTGAAGTGGGAGTTCACCCCGGACGAGTTCATGCACGTCTGGCAGGAGACGGGTATGGACCGGTATCCGTACCCGATGGAGGTGCGGTCGTCGATGCGCTGGGAGGACGAGTTCCAGCAGTTGGCTGCCAGGATCGCGACCGCATACCCTCGCGGCGGTGACCCGAATCTCACAGGCGCGCTGCGGATCGCGGCCGATCCCGAGTACACGCTCAGTCTTTCCGGTTCCCGCCGGCTCCGGATCCGCGCCTACGGCGCGTTCGCCGGCAATACCGCCGTCACCGCAGTGCAGTTCCCCGGCACCACTACCGATTTCGACGGAAAATTCGTGATCCAGACCGGTTCGCCCGCAATCGTTCCCAAGATATTCCTGCAGATTCTCGGTGAACTGCCGAAGGGGACCCGGCCACCACTTGTGGAGAGTATCGACAGGCTCCGGGACACCTACGAAGTCTGGAACGGCGGAACGCCACAGCCTGCCGACCGGATGCGCCGGTTGCTGAAGGCGCCGCGCGCGGGTTCCGGTTTTCTCAAGGCACGCCACCGGGTGCGAGAAGCGGATCCACCGCCGCCCCGGTATCTGAGCTGGTTCGATATCGCCGATGACGGGCGCTATGTCTACCAGCATCGTTATCAGGATTTTCATATCGACCCGATCTCGCATGCCGAGCTGAGCCGTGAGATCGAACGGTTGATCTCGTCCGGAAGGCAGTAGGGGCCGAAGCCGGCCGGGATGCCGGGCGTAGTACCGCCACTCCCTGTCGGAAGCGTCGCTGCCGGTCGAGGCAGCGGGGGAGCCTCGCCGATGTCGAGCCGGTTCGGTAACCCGGTGACCCAGACCTCACGCGTGGCACGCCGACACAGCCCGGAAGCGGCATAGGGTCGGAATCATGAGCGAGGAGAAGCAGTACCGCATCGAGCACGACACTATGGGCGAGGTCCGCGTTCCGGTGGACGCGTTGTGGCGTGCCCAGACTCAGCGGGCGGTCGAGAACTTCCCGATCAGCGGGCGTGGGCTGGAGCGGGCGCAGGTCCGGGCGCTCGGGCTGCTGAAAGGTGCCTGCGCGATCGTCAACCGCGACCTGGGATTGCTCGACGAGGCGCGGGCCGCGGCGATCGTCGCGGCCGCTGGTGAGATCGCTGAGGGGCGTCACGACGACCAGTTCCCGATCGACGTATTCCAGACCGGGTCGGGGACCAGTTCGAATATGAACGCCAACGAGGTGATCGCCTCGATCGCGGCAGGTCACGGGGTCACTGTGCATCCGAACGATCATGTGAACATGTCCCAGTCGTCGAACGACACCTTCCCGACTGCGACGCATCTGGCCGCCACCGAGGCCGTGATCAAGGATCTGCTGCCGGCCCTGGAACATCTGCGGCTGGCGCTGCTGGACAAGGCGACCGAATGGCGCACAGTGGTGAAATCGGGGCGCACTCATCTGATGGATGCCGTTCCGGTGACGCTCGGTCAGGAGTTCGGCGGTTATACGCGGCAGATCGCAGCCGGTATGGAGCGGCTACTGGCGACGCTGCCGCGGCTGGGTGAACTGCCGATCGGCGGCACAGCCGTCGGGACCGGCCTGAACGCGCCCGCCGGGTTCGGCGAAAAGGTGGTGGCGGAGCTGGTCCGGACCACCGGGATCGACGCGCTGACCGAGGCCGAGGATCATTTCGAGGCGCAGGCGGCCCGTGACGGATTGGTGGAGGTCTCCGGGGCGCTGCGGACCGTCGCGGTGAGCCTGACCAAGATCGCCAACGATATCCGCTGGATGGGTTCGGGTCCGCTGACCGGACTGGGTGAGCTGCAACTCCCCGATCTGCAGCCGGGTAGTTCGATCATGCCGGGGAAGGTGAATCCGGTACTGCCGGAGGCGGTTACCCAGGTGGCAGCACAGGTGATCGGAAATGATGCCGCGGTCGCGTTCGCCGGGGCGGGCGGACATTTCGAGCTGAACGTCTACATCCCGGTGATGGCACGTAATGTGCTCGAATCGATCCGGCTGCTGGCGGCGGTGTCGCGGTTGTTCGCCGACCGGTGTGTGCACGGGCTGACCGCGAACGTCGAACGCCTGCAGACGCTGGCCGAATCCTCCCCGTCGATCGTGACTCCGCTGAATTCGGTGATCGGTTACGAGGAGGCGGCGGCGGTGGCCAAACAGGCGCTGCGTGAACAGAAGACCATCCGGCAGACGGTGATCGATCGTGGGCTGATCGGGGACCAGCTCAGCGAAGCCGAACTCGATCGACGCCTGGATGTTCTGTCCATGACGAATATCGACAACAGCTGAAGCAGACGAACGGACCCGCCGCCCGCGGGACGGCGTGCGTCGCCTCGGCATGCGCGGAGAGGTGCGGTGCGACGCGATCGCAAATCATCGATCGCGTCGCACCGGGGGATTCAGGACCGGAACCGCGCCAGCTCCTCGCGAGCCGCTTCTCCGGTCTCGCCGAGATCGGTGCGGCCGAACACATCCCAGCGGCGCAGCAACGGCGCGAGGACCAGTTCGTCCTGTTTCGCCGGATCGTAGATCCCGGCTTCGGCCAGCGCCACGTCGCTGCTGCGCCCGTCGGGCAGAATGAGCGACGGGACCCGGAATGCGGCGACCTGATCGGCGACAGCCCGCATGGTCTGGTCCGGGGTCTCGGCGAAACCGGCGGCCACCAGGTCGGCGAAGACCGCGGCCTGCCTCTCGTCGTCCTTCGCGATCTGCTCGCTGATCGCCGTGATCAGCGGGTTCTCCCCGAGAGCGGCCGTATTGCGGTGGCGGATGGCCGCGGCGGTCTCCTCGAACGCGCAGGCGGCCAGCACATCCAGCAGATGCAGCGGCTCGCGCCGGAATCCGTCGGTCATATGGCCCATCCGCAACCGCTCCAGCTCCACCGGGTCACAGGCCCGGGTCGCCATCAGGTAGTTGCGGATCACGATGGAGTGCCGGGCCTCCTCCGCGGTCCAGCGGCCGACCCAGCGCCACCACGCACCGGTGCGCAGATACTTGCCGAGCTCCCGGTGATACGCGGGCAGATTGTCGGCGATCAGCACGCTCACGGTGAGCGCCAGCCGGGCCGTATCGCCGATCTCGGACTGTGCGGGATCCCAGTTCTCACCGCCGAGGAACGCGAAGTTGCGGCCGTCGTCCCACGGGACGAAGTCGTGCGGCTGCCATTCATCGGCGATCTCGGTATGGCGCCGCATGGTCAGTTCCACCTCTACCGCGAGCGATTCGAGCAGGTCGCGGTCGGTCAACAGTTTCTGCACGCACACACGGTAGCGGGTTGTCCGGAGAATGGCGTGAGCCCCGGGGTCGGGTTGGGGGATATGGGCGATCCGGCCGTCCCGGATGAGGTCCGCGCACAATGCGCGCTGCTCACAGGATGTGAACGCAGATTCCGGAAAGCGCCGTGCGAAGCCCCCGGGCAGCGACGGGGCGCCCGCCGTAGCGGACGCCCCGTGCCGTGGTCCTCAGTTCTCGGTGACCGTGGTGGAGCGGTCCGATGAGTTCCAGGTGATGGTGCCGCCCTCGAACTGGCTCTGCTTGCCGTCGGGGGTGGTCTCCTCGTCGGAGGTCGGGAACCCGAGTTCGCCATCGGCGCCGCCGTTGGCTTCCCAGGCTTCGCGGATATCGCCCCAGACGATATGGGCACCGGTGTCCGTGCTGAAGAAGATGGTGCCACCGGCGAAGTTCTGGTAGCGACCGCCGTCCCCGGCGACCTGCTCCTCGCCCTCGGGCATACCGAGTGTGCCGGTCGGGCCGCCCGCGTCGGTGTACTTCTGATAAATGCTGCCCTTCACGGTGACATCGGTACCGTCCGGGGTCTGCACGGTGGTTTCCCCGGCATCGGCATTGGGGTCCTCGTCGGGGGTCGCCGAGCCCTCGGCGCCCGTCGTCTCGGTGGCCGAACCCTCGGCGCCGGGGGACGCGGAAGGTTCGTTGGTGGCGCTGCCGTTGCCCGGCATGACCGCCGAGGTAAGGGAGCCGGCTGTGTCCGACACCGAGGTGTCGTCGTCACCGCAGCCGGCGACGAGTAGGCCCGCGGCGGCGAGTGCCATGGTGAATCCGGCCGAACGTCGAGCGAAGTGGTGCATGTCCATCCTCTCGCGACAGGCCGGTGTGATGGACGGACTGGTCCTGGTGGTTCATCACTCCGGCTGTGAATTCGGCAACGCAACGGCTACCCAGCGCAAGATCCGTGACGCTGCCAGTTCGGTGGCCACGCGGATATTACCCGCAACAGTCGAGGATTTGGCCGGATGCCGGAAATTTGCTGTGACGCGGCGGTTGGCGGTAGCGATCGCGATCGGTGGAACTCCGGCACGTGGTCCGGCACTCTCGAGCCCCGGACCACGGGGGGAGGTCAGGGCAGCGGCGGGGCCGCGTGCTCGTCGCCGTGGAAATCGACCGACGAGTACTCACGCAGTTTGGTGAGCCGGTGGTAGGCGTCGATCATCCGCACGGTGCCCGATTTCGACCGCATCACGATGGAGTGAGTGGACGCGCCGCCACCGTAGTAACGGACTCCGCGCAACAGATCACCATCGGTGACGCCGGTGGCGCAGAAGAAGACATTGTCACCGGCCACCAGATCCTCGGTGCTCAGCACCCGGTCCAGATCGTGACCCGCGTCGATCGCCTGCTGCCGCTCTTCGTCGTCTTTGGGCGCGAGCTTGCCCTGGAGCGCACCACCCATACAGCGCATCGCCGCCGCGGCGATGATGCCCTCGGGGGTGCCGCCGGTACCGACGAGGATATCGGTGCCGGAATCGGGTCGGGCGGCGGCGATCGCGCCGGCCACGTCACCGTCGGAGATCAGGCGGATCCGGGCCCCGGTATCGCGAATATCCTGGATCAGCCCGGTGTGCCGAGGGCGGTCCAGGACACACACGGTGATATCGGAGACCGACGCCTTCTTGGCCTTGGCCACCCGGCGGATGTTCTCCCGGATCGGCAGTGAGATATCGATGACATCGGCGGCGTCGGGTCCCACGGCGATCTTCTCCATGTAGAACACAGCCGACGGGTCGAACATGGCACCGCGCTCGGCGACCGCGAGCACCGAGATGGCGCCTGGCGAACCCTTCGACATCAGGGTGGTCCCGTCGATCGGATCGACCGCGAAATCGACCTCGGGACCGGTGCCGTCGCCTACGTCCTCACCGTTGTACAGCATGGGCGCTTCGTCCTTCTCGCCCTCGCCGATCACCACCACGCCGCTCATGGAAACCGAGCTGACCAGTTGTCGCATGGCATCCACGGCGGCCCCGTCGCCGCCCTCTTTGTCGCCCTTACCCACCCAGCGCCCCGCCGCCATGGCGCCGGCCTCGGTGACGCGGACGAGTTCGAGCGCGAGGTTGCGATCCGGTGCCTCGCGGCGGCTCGAAGCGGTCCAAGATGCCGTCATAGCGGGTGCCTCCTAGGTTGTGTAACTTGCCGTAATTGTCGCATCGCCGGAATACGTGCCGGTGTTCACCTGGTACGGCAGTACCGGGGGCGGCGCGGGGCCTCGCTCTTACCACAATGGATACTGGAATCGTGCCGAACAAGAAGCCACGCATCATGAACGACTACCGGGATCTGGTCTGGTCGCTGATCCCGTTGGTGCTGATCGCCGTGGTGTTCGCCGGGCTGACCAGCCAGTGCAGTTTCTCCGCGGGCGGGCCGACCCAGGGCACGGTTCCCAGCTTCGACGCCCCCGCGGCACTCCGCTCGGACGCACAGAACCTCTCGTTCCCGATCCGCGAACCGGAGCTCCCGCCGAACTGGCAGGCCAACTCCGGCAGCCGCGACACCATCACCCAACGTGGTGGCGGCACGGTGAGCACCATCGGATACGTCACCGGCGCGGGCACCTATATGGAACTCGACCAGAGCGATGCCAAGGAAGAGGTGCTGGCCGGGCATATCGTCGCCGGCCGCTATCCCGCGGGGACCCGGGAGATCGCCGGGCAGAAATGGGTGGTCTACGAAGAGCCCGGTGCCGAACCCGCGTGGGTCGCGGATTTCGGTGACAGTCGGGTGCTGATCCGGGGCGCCGGTAACGCCGAGGCGTTCGAGACGCTGGCTGCCGCGGTGGGGACCGCGCGGCCGCTGCCGGCCACCTAGGCTGCCGCAAGCCGGTGCCGCTCAGGTCACTGCGGGCGGGTGATCCGTAGGCCGCGACGATGGCCGGTCAATCCGCGTCGGCGGATTCGGCGAGTGCCTTCTCGACCCGCTGTCGCGCCCCGGCGAGATGTTCCTCGCAACGATCGGCGAGCGCCTCGCCACGTTCCCACAATGCGAGGGCGTCGTCGAGATCCATCCCGCCCTGCTCCAGCATCTTCACCACGTTGGCGAGCTCGTCACGGGCACGTTCATAGCCGAGGCCCGCAATATCGGCCAGGTCGTCGGCGCTGGTGTCGGACACGGTCAAGTCCTCTCGGGGTCGTCGGTCCGGCGGGTCGGGGAGCCGCGCTCACCGAGCGGGGTGGTGCCGAGAACGGCCGCGGAGATCGCGCCGTCGCCGACCCGGATACGCAACTGGCTTCCGGTAGGGGCATCGCCGATTCCACGCACCACATGCCGTTCGGGACCGTTCACCCGCTGCACGACAGCGTAGCCGCGGGCCAGGGTCGCGGCCGGACCGACCGCGGTCAGCTGACGCCGCAGATGGCCGGTGGTCACCGACTCCGTCCGGATCAGGCTCTCGGCGCTCCGGCGGGTCGCGGTGCGCAGACGTTCGATCTCCTCGTCTCGGTGACCGAGATCGCGCAGCGGGTCGGCCAGCACGGGTCGAGACCTCAGCTGTTTCAGCGCCGCGGTCTCCCGTTCGACCCAGCCGCGCAGCGCCGCCGCCGAACGGGAACGCAGTTCACGCACGGTCGCGGTCTCCGCGGCCGCATCCGGGACGATCCGTTTGGCGGCATCGGTCGGAGTGGCGGCCCGCAGATCAGCGACCAGGTCGGAGACCGGCGAATCGGGTTCGTGTCCGATGGCGCTGACGACGGGGGTCGTCGCGGCGACGATGGCCCGGCACAGCGTCTCATCGGAGAACGGCAGTAGATCCTCCACACTGCCGCCGCCGCGGGCCAGCACGATCACCTCGACCGCCGGATCGCGATCCAGCGCGCCCAGGGCGTCGAGGATCTGCGGGACAGCGGACGGACCCTGCACGGCGGTGTTGCGGATTTCGAAGCGCACCGCGGGCCAACGATCCCGGGCCACACTCAGCACATCGTGTTCGGCGGCGCTGCCGCGGCCGGTGATCAGCCCGATCGTGCCGGGGAGGAACGGGACCGGGCGTTTGAGCCGCGGATCGAACAGGCCCTCCGCATCCAACAGCGCCTTGAGCTGTTCGATCCGTGCCAGCAGTTCGCCGATACCGACCGGGCGGATCTCGGAGATCCGCAACGACAGGGTGCCGCGGCCGGGGAAGAAGGAGAGTTTGCCGTACACCACCACCCGGCTGCCCTCCTGCAGCGGAACGGCGGAATTACGCAGCAGCGCGGGATCGCATGTCACCGACAGCGACATATCGGCGGCCGGGTCGCGCAGGACGAGGAAGGCGGTGCGGGTGCCGGGCCGCAGATTGATCTGGGTCAGCTGCCCCTCCACCCAGATACTGCCGAGCCGGTCGATCCACTGGACGACCTTCATCGACACCGAGCGCACCGGCCACGGCTGCTCGGCGGAATTGGCGGGGGCGGGTGCCTGCCCGGGCCGGCCGGAACGGGTCGGGCCGGCCGCGGGCGCGGGATCGGCCCCGGTCACTGGGCTCGCACGGTGGCGATCCGGTTGGTCAGCATCGTCACGAACGCCGCGCGGTCCAGGGTGCGCTGCTCGTAGTCGAGCAGGGTGACCAGATCGGCGACCGTGAGCGTGCGCAGCCGGCCGCGCAGCTGGGCGAGGGTCATATTCGGATAGTCGTAGCGGGCGCCGACCTCGGGGAGTACGGGTCCGGCCGCCGGCTCCGGTTCGGCAACCGGTTCGGGATCCGCCGACGCGGCGGATTCGGGCCCGTCGACCGCGGCAGCGCCGACGACCACGTCATCGCCCGGATCGTCCGAGGCACCGATATCGAAGGTGGCCTCGGCGTCGAAGATGTGCGCCGCGGGCACCGCACTACCGTTGTTCTGGATCGCGCGCAAACCCGCCAGAGTTTCCTGCAGGGCCAGCTCCACCTCGACCGGATCGGATTCGAAACGGTCGAAACCGCTGCTGCGGCCGTGGGCGGCGGCGCCCGGCTCGCGGACCGGCGGGTCGTCGTCGTCCTCCTCGAAGGTGGCCCATTCGGGCCGCTCTTCCGGACGATTGACGATCCGGTCGAAAACCGAATCGCCTTTGATCGCGAGACTGGTGACGAACTGCTGGACGTGCATACCCGTCTGCAGTAATTGGCTCACCGCGGTCAGAGGTAGTTTCGCCGCGGTCGAAGGCAGCCGTCGCGTCTCCTCGAGAACGTAGACGGCGGCTCCGGCGGCGACGCGGGCCAGGAACGGTGGTCGAAACATAGTAATAGCCTGCCCGATATGGCGTGATCAGCAAAAGAGGGCGGCTGTGTTGTTTTGCCCCGCCTGCGGCGGGGCGGGTCGGGGCCCTATTAACCCCGGTTCTTCACTCCGGCGCTCAGTCGCTGCGCTCCTTCGCTCTGTCGCTCCAGAACCGGGGCGGGCCCCGACTGTGTCTGATTGCCCCGCCTGCGGCGGGGCGGTCGGGGCCCTCGTGACCCCGGTTCTTCACTCCGGCGCTCAGTCGCTGCGCTCCTTCGCTCTGTCGCTCCAGAACCGGGGCGGGCCCCGACTTCTGAGGTAGACCGCTCGGCGTTGTGCTCTCGGCGGTGAATCCGCCCACCCTGACGGCACGGGGACAACCGCTCGCTCGCATCCCGCGTTGGCGACGCGGGTGGCGGATGACCGGCGCGAATATAGCCGGACAAGGGTATGGACTGCGCCGCGAGCGGGGGAGCGTACGCCGGGAGCGGCCGCGGCGGTACGCACGTATTCTGTGGGGCATGTCCTCGGCCATACCGTTGAATGTCGGAATCACTCGCTCGGCCGGCGCCGCGCCCGCCGGCCCCGAAGAAAAACGAGTGCTGCTCGCCGAACCGCGCGGATACTGCGCGGGTGTGGACCGCGCGGTGGAGACCGTGGAAAAGGCACTCGAGAAACACGGCGCGCCGATCTATGTCCGCAAGGAGATCGTGCACAACCGCCACGTGGTGGAGACTCTGCGCGAACGCGGAGTGATATTCGTCGACACCACCGACGAGGTGCCCGAGGGGGAACTCGTGGTCTTCTCCGCGCACGGTGTCTCACCCGCGGTGCACGCGACCGCCGCCGCGCGCAGTCTGCGCACCATCGACGCGACCTGTCCGCTGGTGACCAAGGTTCACCAGGAGGCCAAACGCTTCGCTCGCGACGACTACGACATCCTGCTGATCGGCCACGAAGGTCATGAGGAGGTCGAGGGAACCGCCGGTGAGGCCCCCGAACACGTACAACTGGTCGACGGCCCCGGCGCGGTCGAGAAGGTGACCGTGCGCGACGAGTCCAAGGTGATCTGGCTGTCGCAGACCACGCTCAGTGTGGACGAGACCATGGAGACGGTGTCGCGGCTGCGGGAGAAGTTCCCGGCGCTGCAGGATCCGCCCAGTGACGATATCTGCTACGCCACCCAGAACCGGCAGGTCGCGGTGAAGGCGATGGCACCGGAATGCGATCTCGTGATCGTCGTGGGCTCGCGCAACTCCTCGAACTCGGTGCGTCTGGTGGAGGTCGCGCTGGGCGCGGGCGCCCGGGCGTCGTATCTGGTGGACTACGCGCGCGAGGTGGACCCCGCGTGGCTCGAGGGTGTACGCACGGTCGGCATCACCTCCGGCGCGTCGGTTCCCGAGATCCTGGTGCGCGGGGTGCTGGATATGCTCGCCGAACACGGGTTCGGCGAGGTCCAGCCGGTGACCACCGCCAATGAGACACTCGTTTTCTCGTTGCCACGGGAACTGCGGACCGCCCGGAGCTGACCCGCCGCCCTCACCCGCGTTCGGGCCGCTGCCGCTCCGGGATCGGTTCCCGGACGCGGGCGGCCTGTGGTGCTCGCGCCGGCTCCCCACGACGGGCGTTCGCGCGCGCCGGTTCCTCCTGGACGGGAGCTCCCGGGCGGGCGGGCCGGTGCTGGCGCATCTCACGGGTGCGCGGTGCGGCGCCCCGTACGGTCGGTTCGGCGGGCGGACGGCCCCGGTCCCCGCGGCGTGGAGGTTCGTCGAACGATTCGCGGGTGTAATCGGGCTCGGGGTGCTCGGGCCGCTTCGGCCGCGATTTCGCCTTGGTCTTGCCGTTGGTCTTCGAACGGGCCGCGAGGGTCTCGGCGCGCGACAGTTTGTTCGCACGTGCCGGTTTCCCCTCGCCGCCCGTGGAACGTTTCGCTTGTCCACGGCTCGGCCGCTTCGCGGTATCGCGCCGAGTCCGGTTCGCTGCCCGCTCCTTGGATTCGCCACGCGTCGCGCGCCGTTCGCTGCGGCCCCAGCTCGTCCCGCGCCGCGCGGCGGCGGTCTCCTGGGCCGCGTTCTCCGAGCGGAACTGCGCGATCCGGATACCTGCGACGATCAGCACCAGCGCAGTGGCCAGCATCATGGGCGGGAAGCGGTGCACCAGTGGGATCGCCAGGTTCAGCAGGATGTCCTTGAGGGAGGCGGTGCTGGTCCCGGTGAGCTGGCGATAGGCGATCGGTACGGCCACGAAGAGTAGTAGGGGCGGTAACACCATCGTGGTGAACAGGCCGCGGAACCGCACCGCCGCCACCGCCGCGAGACACCCGAGGATGTAGAACGCGCTGAAGGTGCCGGTCAGGTCCGTGACATCGCCGAGGGCATCGATGAGGAAACCCAGGAAGGTGCAGGCCGCAGCGATGAGAGCCGCGGCATAGGCCGGGACACCCGGCACCGTCGGCAATAACGAACGTTGCGGCGCGGGCACCCGGGAATTCACTCGTTGGGAAGCAGCCACGGATTGAACACTATCGTCCGGAAGGGTCGACCGTGTTACGGCACGGCGGGTCCGGTCCCACGATTGTCCGGAAAGTGTGGTCGGCGGCGGTATTCATCCTGTCGAGTGATCAGGAGCCGGCCCCGGCTCCGGACCGGCGGAGTGGGAGAGGGACGAGTCGGGGGCGCGACGACTCCGACCTCATCGCCGCAGGCGGCGCCACGGACCTGGGTGGCGCGCAACACGATGGCGCATTCGAGACATGTCCTCCGCGGGTTATGGGTTCGGCACCGTCAACGGAGCGGACAACCTCGGCGTGTTGCCGGTGTGGCGTCCCGGGTATCGGCACCGGCGTTGAAGCTGTCGGTGAGTTGCCCTAAATTCGCGGTCATGCGAATCCTGCATACGTCGGACTGGCATATCGGCCGCACCTTTCACGGCGTGGACCTGCTGGCCGACCAGTCGCGGGTACTCGAAGCGATCGCCGAGCTCGTCGCGGCCGAAGCCGTGGACACCGTCGTGGTTCCCGGCGACGTCTACGACCGATCGATCCCCAGTGCGGACGCGATCGCGGTGTGCAACAGGGGTTTCGAGGCGATCCGCGCGGCCGGGGCTCGTATCGTGGCCACCTCCGGTAATCACGATTCGCCGACCAGGCTCGGCGCCGGCGCCAGTTTCGCTGCGGCCGGGGGGCTGTATCTGCGGACCACGGTGGCCGATTCGGCCCGGCCGGTACTGCTGTCCGACGAGCACGGTGAGATCGCCTTCTACGGCATCCCGTACCTGGAGCCGGAGATATGCCGCGGCGAGCTCGGGATACCGCAGGCACGCTCGCACGCCGAGGTGCTCGAGGCGGTGGTGGACCGGATCCGGACGGATATGGGTGAACGGCCCGGCATCCGGGCGGTGCTGCTGGCGCACGCGTTCGTGGTGGGCGGCGCGGCGACCGGTTCGGAGCGGTCGATCTCGGTGGGTGGAGTGGAGACAGTGCCGCTGGGCATGTTCACCGAGCCGGGATTCGACTATGTGGCGCTCGGGCATCTGCACTCGCCGCAGACCCTCGCCGAGGCGGTGCGGTATTCGGGGTCGCCGCTGCCGTATTCGTTCGGGGAGAGCACCCACCGCAAGCAGGTATGGCTCGTGGAACTGGACGCCGCGGGCCCCGCCCGCGTCGTCGGATACGAATTACCGCTGGTCCGTGGCCTGAGCCGCCTCACTGGAACTCTCGAGGAACTCCTGGCCGACCCCGCGTGGGAAACGGCCGAACAGCACTACGTCTCGGTAACGCTCACCGACTATGCCCGGCCGGTCGACGCCATGCGCAAACTACGCGAGCGCTTCCCGCACGCGGTACACGTGGAATGGGAGCGACCGCAGGGCGACCCGGCCCTGCACTACCGGGAGCGGGTGCGCGGCCGCGACGACACCGATATCGCCCGCACCTTCCTCACCGATGTGCGCGGTGAGCCGAACCCCGCCGAGATGGACTGGCTGGCCCGCGCCATGGCCGCGGCTGTACGGGAAACCGAGGTGGTTCGCGACGATATCGGCGAGCCGGCGGTCGCTGATACGGAACTCACCGCATGAGGTTGCACCGGCTGGAGATGACGGCCTTCGGCCCGTTCGCCGCGACGGCCTCGGTCGATTTCGACGAACTCGGCGCGGATGGGCTCTTCCTGCTGCACGGCCGGACCGGGGCCGGTAAGACCACGGTGCTCGATGCCATCGCCTACGCGCTCTACGGGCGGGTCCCGGGAGCTCGCGGCGACAAGCGACTGCACTCCGATCACGCGCCCGCCGATATCCGCCCCGAGGTGATGCTCGAGGCGACGTTGGGCGGCCGGCGACTCCGGCTCACCCGACGGCCGGAATTCGAGCGGCCGAAACTGCGCGGCAGCGGGACCCGGGTGGAGAACGCCAAGGCCACCCTGGCCTGGTTGGACGGTCAGGGCACCAATCTGTCGCGGATCAACGAGATCGGCGACGAGATCGTGCGACTGCTGGGGATGAGCGCCGATCAGTTCTTCCAGGTGGTGCTGCTGCCGCAGGGTGATTTCGCGAAGTTCCTGCGCGCGGAGAACGAGGATCGCGAACGACTGCTCGAGAAACTTTTCGATACGGGTCGTTTCGGATCGGCCGAACAGTGGCTCGCCGCCCAGCGCAAGGCGTCGGGGGAGCAGATCGGCTCTCAGCAGCGCAATGTGGAGGATCTGATCACCCGGGTCGCGGTGACGGCCGGGATCGACCGTACCGAGCGGATCGATATCCTCGACGCGGTCGAATGGTCACAGGATCTGCTGACCGGTGCCCGCGGCGACCTGGAGACCACACAGCACGAACTGGACCGGCGACGGGAAGAGTCGGCCACCGCCGACGAGAATGCGGAACGGGAACGCCGGGCCGTCGAGCAGCGGCGCCGGCTGGAGTCGGCGCGACAGCAACTGGTGCAGTACACCGCCGCGGCCGAGATGCGAGCCGCGGATCGGGGCGAGCTGGATCGTGCCCGGCGGGCCGAACCGGTGGCCGCCGCGCTGGGCGAGGCCGAGACCGCGGTCCGCGCGGTTCGTGGCTGTGAAACGGAATCGGTGGCCGCGGCCGAACGGCTGGCCCGGCTGGCCGCCGAACCCGACAGCGCCGATGTTCCGGGGATCCACCTGGTACTGAATCACTCCGAGGAGGAGCGTGGTGATGGGCCCGAAGACCCCGACCGGGCCGGCTATGACGAGGATCTCGGCCTGGACACCGCGATCCGGGGGTGGAGCACGGTACTGGGCAAGCTCGACGAGATCCGCGCCGACGCGGCGACCGCCGACAAGTTGCGCGAGGAACTGGGCACACTGCGCACCTCCGCGGAAGAGCTCGGCCGGCGGGCGGCCGAACTCACCGATCGCCGGGCCCGGCTGCCCGAGGTCATCGCCGGAGCGCATGCGCGAGCGCGCGATGCCGACGACGCGAAGGCGGCGCTACCCGGCTTGCGTGCCGAACGTAAGCGGTTGCAGGAGGCTGCGACAGCGGCCGTGGACCTGGCCCGGGCGCGGTCCACGCTCGATCGGGTTCGGGTGGATCTCGATACCGCACGAGCCCGGCACCTGACGGCCCGCGAACATGTGCTGGACCTGCGGGAGCGACGGCTGGCCGGAATGGCGGCGGAATTGGCCGGCAACCTGGTGGACGGGCAGGCGTGTGCGGTCTGCGGATCGGCCGAACACCCCCACCCCGCGCAGCAGGCGGCGGGCGCGGTATCGAAAGGGGACGAGGCGGCGGCGGTCGCCACGGAACGCGCCGCCGAGGCCTCGCGTGATCGTTCCCAGGAGGCGCTGGCCGAGGTGGAGCGGGAGATCGAGGCGCTGCTCGCGCGCGGCGGCGATACCGACCGGGTCGAACTCGCCGCGGCCCTGCGGGCTGCCACCGAAAAGTGCGAGGACGCCGAGGAACTGGCCGAATCGGCCGAGGCATGCGCCGGCGAGCTCGCGCGGCTGCGCACCGACGAGACCCGGCTGCACGACACGTTGCGGGACACCGAGACCCGAGCCGGATCCGTGGCGGCCCGGAGCGAGGCTGCCGCGGCCCGGCTCGCCGAGATCGAAGCCAAGCTGCGTACCGCCGCCGGCCGGGACGGGACCATCGGGCGTCGCCGGGAGCGTCTGCACGCGTTGATCGGCGCCGCCGGCGACCGTCGGGAGGCGTATGCCGGGGTGCGGACGGCCTGGGCGCGGGTCGCCAACTGCGTCGTACGGGTCGAAAGGCTGGCGAGATCGGCGGGGCTGGTCCCGCCGACGAGTTCGGCCGCCCCGACGGACACAGCAGCCGGGGATCCGGGTAACGGAGCGGGCGAAACCGATTCCACTTCGGCGGAGATGCTCGCGACCCTGCGTGTGTACTCCCCGCTCGTCGGTGCCGCGACTCGGACCCCGCAGCGGCAGGATGCGCTGAGCGCGGATCTCGCCGCCGCCGACGAGATCCGCGCCGCCGCCCAGGCCGTACTCGATGAACCGGAGATCCGGGCCGCCGCGACCGTCGCCCCCGGCGATCCGGAAGTCTCGGCCGCTGCTGTGCGGAGCGCGCGTACCGCCCTGGACGGGGCGGTAGCCGCCCATTCGGCCGCCGTGCACCGGGTCACCCAGCTGGAGACCTTGTGCGGACAGTTGTGGGCGGCGGTGGACCTGATCGCGCCCGCGCAGCGGGCTCATCAGGAACTGGCGGATCTGGCCGAAGTGGTGGCCGGCCGGGGCGAGAACAACCGGCGGATGTCGTTGCGCTCCTACGTGCTCGCGGCGCGGCTCGAGGAGGTCGCGGTGGCGGGTTCGGCCCGGCTGCGCCGGATGTCGAGCGGCCGGTACGAATTCGTGCACACCGACCGAGCCGGCACCCACGGCCGGCGCGGTGGGCTGGGCCTCGATATCCGCGACGATTACACCGGCGCCATCCGGCCCGCCCGGACCCTCTCCGGCGGTGAGACCTTCATGGCGTCACTCGCGCTCGCGCTGGGGCTGGCCGATACGGTCGCGGCCGAGGCCGGTGGCATCATCCTCGACACGCTGTTCATCGATGAAGGATTCGGGAGCCTGGACGCGGACACCCTCGACGCGGTCATGGGCGTACTCGACGAGCTCCGTGCCGGGGGCCGGGTGGTCGGAGTGGTCAGCCATGTCGACGAGATGCGCCAGCGCATTCCCAGCCGCCTGCACGTCGTGCGCGGCCGCAACGGTTCCCGGTTGCACGCCACCATCGCCTGACCCGGACCTCAGGCTTCGAGATCGAGCAGCTGTCGCTTGATGTCCAGGCCCCAGCGGAAACCGCCGAGGGTGCCGTCGGTGCGCAGGATCCGATGGCAGGGGACGAACAGCGCGGCCGCGTTGCGGGCACAGGCGCTCGCCGCGGCGCGGGTGGCCGCCGGGCGGCCGGCGAGCGCGGCGAAAGCGGTGTAGGTGATCGGTTCGCCGGCGGGCACGGTACGCAGCACATCCCACGCGTGCTGGAGGAATTCGCCCGACCGCTGACGCACCGGGATCGGGTCTATCGCGATCGTTTCGCCGCGGTGGTAGGCGGTGACCGCATCGGTCACGGCACCCAGTTCGCGCCGGGCACGCAGCCCGGTCGGACGCAGCCCGGGATGGACCAGTGTGCGGAGCTCTTCGGGATCGGCCGTCCACCCGGACGCCAGGACCGCGCTGTCGGACGCGACGAGCGTGGTGAACGGGCCCAGCGGGGTGTCGACGATCGCGAAATCGGCGGTGCCGGTGTTGGTCGGTGCGGGCAGGGTGGCGGTGGAGGCGGACATCAGTCGGTACTCGCTTTCGCATCGGAATCGGTGGCGGGCGCGGCGGGGGCCCCGGATTCGGTCCGGGTGCGCAGTTCGGTCCGCCACAGGTGCATACAGAGATAGGAACGCCAGGGTGACCAGTGGGTCGTATCGGTCGGATCGATACCGTGCCGGGCGGCGCCGCGGCGGACGACGAGATCGGTGTGCAGCATGATGTCGGGGTCGGCGAGCAGCCGCATCGTGACGTAGTCCGCGGTCCACGGGCCGACCCCGTCCAGGGCCAGCAGGTCGCGCCGCAGCTCGGCCGCGGTCCGGCCCTGGTGCAGGACCAGATCACCGGAAGCGAGGGCCGCCGCGGCGGCGGTGATGGACCTGACCCGCTGGGCCGGGCCGGTGAGTATTTCGGCGCCGCGTTCGGCGATCGCGTCCGGAGTGGGGAAGAGACGGCTCACGGGTCCCTCCACCGGATCGCCGAGCGCGGCGACCAGCCGCGCGGTGTGGGTATTGGCAGCGGCCACCGAGATCTGCTGACCGATCATGGTGCGGAGCAGTAATTCCGGTCCGTCCACACAACCGGGCACCCGTATCCCGGGATCGAATCGGGTGCGGGAAGCGTGCGGTGCGCCGGTCGTCTCACCGGCCCGGGTGAGCGCCTCGTCGATCGCCACCGGGTCGGCGTCCAGGTCGAGCAGATGCCGGACGCGGGCGACTGTGGGCGCGAGGTCGCGCATATCGCGCAGAGTCAGTTCCGCCTGGACATATCCGGGCCGTACTGCCAGCCGTACTCCGGCGTGGCCGTGTGGGGTGCGGATATTGCGTAGATAGTGGTTCTCGCCGCCGGAGGTGGTCTGCCAGAGTTCCAGACCGGGCGCCACATGGGCGGACATGAACCAATCGAGCCAGTCGCGGTCCAGTGGCGCCCGGTAGGGGAGGCGTAGGGCGAGTGTCCCGTTGGCCGCGGCGGCGCGGCCGGCGGTGCGCTGTGCTTCGGTGCGCATGGTGCTCGGACTGACGGCGAACACCTCGCGGACGGTGTCGTTGAACTGTCGGATACTCGCGAAGCCCGCGGCGAAGGCGATATCCGACATCGGCATGGCCGTGGTCTGGATCAGCAGGCGCGCGGTATGCGCCCGGTGCGCTCGGGCCAGCGCCAGCGGTCCGGCGCCCAGTTCGGTGGTCAGTACTCGGGTGAGCTGGCGCTGCGAATAGCCGAGCGCCGATGCCAGCGCGGGTACGCCCCCGCGTTCCACCACGCCGTCCCCGATCAGGCGCATGGCGCGGGCGGCGAGGTCCGCACGGGTGTTCCACAAGGGGGATCCGGGTGCGGCGTCGGGTAGGCAGCGGCGGCAGGCACGGTAACCCGCCTGCTGGGCCGCCGCGGCGGTCGGCAGGAAGCTCACGTTGGTGCGCTTCGGAGTGATCGCCGGGCAGGACGGCCGGCAATAGATTCCGGTGGTGCGCACGGCGGTGTAGAACTGTCCGTCGAAACGGGAGTCGCGGGACGAGACCGCGCGATAGCAACGTTCGAAATCCAGGGCCGTGATGCTCACCCCACACACGATGTCAGCTCACGGAGCCTCGAGCTAGCGGGAAACGGACACCACCGCCGAACGCGGGGTAATAGCCGCGGCAACGGGAGGCGCAGGTCCGCTAGTTGCCGCGTGGTCCACCGAGGCCGGTGGGGGTGCTGCGGTAACGCGACGGCGGGGCCGGTCGGACCGGCCCCGCCGTTTCACGCGGTAGGTGTTCAGCAGCAGCGTGCGCCCGGGTTGCGTTCGGCGTCGGCGTACCGTTCACGCCAATACTCCCGCTCGCTCGCGACCGCGTGGCCGGGGTGCGTCCGGCGCATATGCGCGGTGTAGCGCTGGTAGTCCTGTCCGCCGACCACGGAATCGAGATACCAGAACACCGCCCGGACACCCCGCGCCAGCGTCGCCGGAATCCCGCGCAGCCGCGGCCACCCGGTCAACTCCGCACCTCCGCGTGCGCCGCGCCGGGTACCGCGGCCTCGCCCTTCGCGATCCGCTCGTCCCACTGCCGTTGCACGTCCTTCTCCGCCGAGGTGATCAGGAAACCACTGGGCGCGAAGATCTTCGACGGCTCCTCCGGTGATTCGGTGGTCGAGGTATCACCCGATTTCACCGTCCGGTAGCAGACCCACGCCGCCGCCAGCACCACGATCAGCACCAGCACCGCGAAGACGATGGACAGCACACCCTGGATGAACGTATTACGGATCACCGCGTCCACGTCGCCGGGCGTCTTCGCCGTCAAACACAGCTCACCGGCGTCGCGGGCGGCTCGGCAGATGCTGTTCTGCTTCCAGTACCCGACCTTCGGATCGGCGGAGAAGATCTTCTGCCAAGAAGCGGTCATGGTGACGATGAGATCCCAGGCCAGGGCGATACCGGGGATCCAGGCCCATTTCGTCAAACCCTTCTTCACCAGGATGGTCAACACCACCACCAGCGCGATCGCGGCCAGCAACTGGTTGGCGATACCGAACAGCGGGAACAGTGCGTTGATACCGCCCAGCGGATCCGTCACACCCATCAGCAGGATCGAACCCCAGGCCGCCACCACGACCGCCGAGCACAGCCAGGCACCCACCCGCCACGACGGATCAGCGAACTTCCGCGCCGGACCCCGCAGGTTCCCGAGTGAATCGGAGAGCATGAACCGCGCCACGCGGGTGCCGGCATCGATGGTGGTGAGGATGAACAGCGCCTCGAACATGATCGCGAAGTGGTACCAGAACGACTTCATCCCGGCGCCGCCCAGGAACCCGGAGAACACTTCGGAGATCCCGATCGCCAGCGTGGGAGCACCACCGGTACGGGAGATGACCGATTCCTCGCCGACATCCGTCGCGGCCTGGCTCAATTCGGCGCCCGTCGTAGGCGGACCGGAGAGGCCCAGGCCGTTCGTATAGGCGGCGGCGGTTTCCGCGGTTCCGCCGGTCGCCCCGGCCGGGGCGTTCATCGCGAAGTACAGGTGCTGATCGATGATCGAGGCCGTGATGATCGCCATCACCGCGACGAACGACTCCATCAGCATGCCGCCGTAGCCGATCACCTTGGCGTGCGATTCCTTCTCCAGCAGTTTCGGTGTCGTACCCGAGGACACCAGTGCGTGGAAACCGGAGAGCGCACCGCAGGCGATGGTGATGAACAGGAACGGGAACAGGCTCCCGGCGAAGGCCGGGCCGGTACCGGAGGTCGCGAACTCCGAGACCGCGGGTGCCTTCAGCACCGGCATCGTCACCAGGATGCCGACCGCCAGCAGGCCGATGGTGCCGATCTTCATGAACGTCGACAGATAGTCGCGCGGCGCGAGCAGCAACCACACCGGCAGTACCGACGCGACGAAGCCGTAGCCGATCAGCATCCAGGAGATGGTGACCGGGTGGAAGGTGAACCAGCCCGCCCAGGTGTCGTTGTGCGATACCCAGCCGCCCGCGATGATCGCCAGGATCAACAGGACGAAACCGATGGCCGAGATCTCGCCGACCGCGCCGGGGCGCAGATACCGCAGGTACACGCCCATGAAGAGGGCGATCGGGATGGTCATCGCGATGGAGAAGACACCCCAGGGGCTGTGCGCCAGCGCGTTCACCACGACCAGTGCCAGGACCGCGAGCAGGATCATCATGATCACCAGCACGCCGATGATCGCGGCCACGCCGCCGATCACGCCGAGTTCGTCGCGTGCCATCTGCCCGAGGCTGCGGCCGCGTCGTTTCATCGACACCCACAGCACCAGGTAGTCCTGTACCGCACCGGCGAATACGACACCGACGATGATCCAGATCGTGCCCGGCAGATATCCCATCTGCGCCGCCAGTACCGGCCCGACCAGCGGACCCGCGCCGGCGATGGCCGCGAAATGGTGCCCGAACAACACTCGCCGGTCCATCGGCATGAAGTCTTTGCCGTTGTCCAGGATCTCGGCCGGAGTCGCCAGGTCGTCGCGGGGTTTGACGACCCTGTATTCGATCAGCCGCGCGTAGAACCGGTAGGCGACGATGTAGGTGCACACCGCGGCGATCACGATCCATACGGCGTTCACGGATTCGCCCCGGGCGATCGCGAGAACCGTCCAGGCCACGGCGCCGAGCACCCCGATGGCCGCGAAGATCGCCTTCTTCGCCGGCGTGATCGGGGACCGGTCGACCACACCCACGGGGGGTAGGCCGGGGTCGGTCTTGAGATATTCGATAGTCCCCATCGGGCAACTCCTGTACAGCGAGCGGACATGCCGGTCACAAGAACGTAACCGATCACCGTTCGGCGCCGCGATGATTGCGACGAACGGTCGCTACGACGCGGCAAGCGGGACTGCCCGGACCGAGACAGGAATATCTCAGAGCGCAGGTCGAAGATGCGCGTGGGCCCAAGCCTCGAGCGTCGTCGGCGTCGTGGTGAGGACGGTCCGCTCGTTCTCGGGGACGAAGTTCTCGCGCAGCCCGATCGACATGCCTACGATCCCCTCGATCTGTCCGGTGCTCGCGCCGGCGGCGCGCAGTGCGGTGCGGACGTCGTCATCGGAGATGCGCGCAGCGCGTATCTCGCGTCCCAGCGCTCGGCTCAGGATCTCGGCCACCTGCGCAAAGGTCAGGTCTCGGGGCCCGTGCACGGCCTGTACCCGGCGGCCGGACCAGCTGTCCGCGAGCAGTCGGGTGGCCACGATATCGCCGATGTCGCGGGGATCGACCCAGGCCATGGAGTAGTCGAGTGGCCACGTGGTCTCGAGTACGCCCGTGCGTAGCGCCTCGAGCCCCATGAGCAGGTTGGTGAAGAAATAGCCGCACCGCAGGTGCAGGACGCCGGCGCCGGTGGCATCCAGCATTTCCTCGGTGCGGGCCAGTCCGTCGATCTCACCGGCCCCGTGCCGCTTCTCCGCGCCCACGCTGCTGAGGAATACGGTGCGGGCGATGCCGTTCTCTTCGACCGCGCGCGCGGCGTTGGCGCCCATGCGGGCATAACCGGAAGCTGGGTCGTCATCCGGTGTGGGTGGGTCCACCCAGAAGAGGGCATCGGCTCCTCGAGTTGCGCGCAGGACGATATCGGCATCTCCTTGGTCGCCCTGCACGACGTCGACGCGGTCACGCGTCTGCGCATCGAGTCGGTCGGGCGCGCGCAGCAGCAGTGTCGGACGCACACCTGCCTGCAGAAGAAGTTGCACGACTCGGGATCCGACGTGTCCGGTGGGGGTGGTGACGACGATCTTCCGACGCGGATGTTCGTTTGCCATGCCCGCGACGATAGGACAGGTTGTGGTCGAATCCTGACCACAATTGCGTTTACATTGAGCCTGATGACCGATCCGAGCACACGGACTCTGGAGCTGCTGTCGTTGCTGCAGAGTGGGCGCAGTTGGCCCGCGACCGAACTGGCGGCAAGGCTGGACATATCACCACGCACCTTGCGGCGCGACCTCGACCGCCTGCGTACTCTCGGCTACCCCGTCTCGTCGACGCGCGGGCCCGGCGGCAACTACCGGCTGGTCGCCGGGCGCGCCATGCCACCGCTGTTGTTCACCGACGACGAGGCAGCCGCCACGGTTGTCGGCCTCCGAATCGCCGCCCTCACCCTGACGGGCCGCGCCGGAGATGCTGCGGAGGGCGCCTTGCGCACCCTCGAACGGGTTGTACCCACCCGGCTGCGCGCCCGCATACAGGCGCTGACCGCCGCCACCGAAGTCACCTCCCATGCCCCCGGATCCCTTGATCTGCGTACCGTGCAACTGCTCGCCACCGCGGCCCACCTGCATCAGGACGTGCGCTTCGGCTACACCAGCCGCAGCCGAAAGCACACCGAACGTCGCGTCGAGCCCAACCGCCAGGTACTCCTCGGCCACCGCTGGTACCTGCTGGGCTGGGACCGCGACCGCGCCGACTGGCGCACTTACCGCATCGACCGGATCGACGCACTCACCCTCCCGGGCACCACCTTCACTCCCCGCGAGCTGCCCGCCACCCACCCGGTGAGCTTCGTCCAGGACAGCGCTCGGTTTCCCCGCACCCGCCACCGCGGTGTGGTGTCCTTCGCGGCGCCGCTCGCAGTGGTCGCCGACCGGCTCATCGCCGACGCCGGATCGCTGGAAGCCATCGACGACACCAGCTGCCGCTACACCGCCGGTACCGACTCCTGGGAATGGCTGTCCGTCACGCTCGCCACGGTCGGCGTGCCCTATACCATCGAAGGACCGGACGAACTCATCAGCTACTCCCGGAAACTGGCTGCCCGGATCGCCCGGGCCGCCGACGAATCGGGGTAGGCGGGATTCACCGGACAATCCCGGAGCTCGGGATAACTCGGGCCGACGCGGAATCGAGCAATTTCGGTCGGGCGACGGCAAGTCCGGCGTGCTTACGGTGGTGCAATGCGCGAAACCCCGGAAGAACTCACCGCATTACAGGCCCTGCTCGACGCGTCCCTCGCCGGGTCGACCAGTCATCTCCGCTCGATCATCGCCCCCGACCGAACGCTGACCGCCGAGCAGCTCACCACGATTCTCACCGGTATGCGCACCCTGGCGTTGTCCACGGTCACCGTGAAAGGGGAACCGCGGATCAGTGGCGTCGATGGTCATTTCCTGCACGGCCGGTGGTATTTCGGCACCGCGCGCACCGCGGCCAAGGCGCGCCACCTCACCGCTCGGCCGGCCGCCAGTGTCGCGCATATGCGAGGTGAGGAGCTGGGTGTGTTCACCCACGGCACCGCGGAGACCTTGAATCCGGCAGGGGGTGAACCGGACGCGGAGTGGCCGGAACTGCTCGCGTACTTCAAGGATCTCTACGGCGAGGAGGCCTTCGACTGGGACAACGATGTGGTCTTCTTCCGTCTGCGTCCGCACTGGATGACCGTCTACGCCCCCGACTTCGCGAAGCTCACCGCGGACTGATCACGCTCGCGGTGTCCATCGTCAGGACTGCGGGCCCGGCGCGCTCGCGCGTCGCGTGGTGGACCGCTGGGTGACCGCTTCCGCGACCTCGGTGAGCGCCGTCCGGATCATCGTCCCGTAGCCGTCGTCGGAGAGGGTCTCCAGTCGTGCCCGGGCGGCGGCGAGGTGCTCCGCCGCCGCGTCCCACGACCCGAGCCGCCGGTAATTGTCGGCCAGGTTCAGGTGCAGCGAGGGGTAGAACCCCGCGACCCGCAGGCTCGTGTGATGGCGTTGAACCCGGTCGTCGGTGAGGGCGTCGGCCGCGTCCAGGGCGCGGATATCCCAGGCCAGGGGCGAGGGCTGGGTCGTCGTAGAGGTCGGCCAGGTAGTGGGCGAGGGTGCAGCGGTGCAGCGGATCGCCGCCCGTGCCGATTCCGTGCCAGATCTTCAGGAGGCGGCCGCGGGCGGTCGCTGTATCACCGGTTCGGCCGAGCGCGACCGCTTCGGTGATCGCGTTCATGGTGGCGTCGGGGGACAGCGGTTCGGTGGAGGTCAACTGGGGGATCCGTTCTCTGCGTCGATAGCGGCCGGGCCGGCCGGCATGGCCAGGGTGGTGAGGTCGCCGTGGTCCGCGGACCGGACGACCATCGGGTCGGTGGGACCGCCGAGATCCAGTCGCACATCGGGTCCGATGGCGGTGGCGACGGCTGGGTACAAGTTGGTGAAACCGAAGACGAGATCGCCGGGTGGGCCGGTGACCAGCGCGGGCAGCCCCGTCCCGGGTCGCTCCGCGGCACTCGAGACCGCGAGCGAGCCGGCCGCGATCGTGAGCCGCAGGTATCGCGCCCGCTGCTTTTCCAGTGCGCCCATCAGCTCTTGCTTCGACACCGTCACATGGGTCCGGGCCGTGGGTAACGCCGCCAGCAGCGAACGGTGATCGGGGAAGGGGCCGGGCAGTGTCCGGCAGCCGCGCGCGAACCCCTCGGCGGTACGGAACCGGATGCTGTGCTCACCGGCTTCGATATCGAGCAGGTGGGCGCCTCGGATCTCCGGCAGCGCCGCGCTCAGGTCGGTGCCGTCCACGGTGGCGGCCCAGTCGCCCGACCCGGCCTGCTCGGGAACGAGGGTGCGGGTGGACAGCCGGTAACGGTCGGTGGCGGTGAGGGTCAGTGATTCGGGTGTCGCCTCCAGGCGCACACCGGCCAGGACCGGGATCTCGGGGTCGGTCCCGGTGGCGGCCAGTATCTGCTCGACCGCGGCCGCCAGTACCGGCCCCCGCACAGTCGCCATCCACCATCCGGAGGGTTCGCCCAGTGTGGCTTTCACGACTTCGGCGGTCCGCCGCGCCTGCTGGGTGCGATCGACCACTCGCGTCATATGGTCGTCGATCAACCGGGCGGCATCGTGTGCGTCGGACGCCAGTACCCGGGCGATACCGTCCAGCGGCATACCGATATTGCGCAGCCGTCGAATGGTCACCGCCCGGGTCACCTGGGCGGGGGCGTAGTAGCGGTAGCCGGTGACCTCGTCGACTCCGGCCGGGGACAGCAGACCGGAGTCGTCGTAGAAACGCAGCGCGCTCGCCGTGATGCCGCATGAGCGGGCGAACGCGCCGATGGTGATCAGGTCGGATTCGGGCACCCGCCCATCATCGGGCTTCGAGCAACCTGAAGGTCAAGCTGTATGGGGTGCCGATTCGCAGAGGCGCCGCGGCAGGGCTCGACACCGCCGCGGCCACCCGGATCAGCGAACCATGCGCCGGTCCCGATCCTGTGCAACGACGCGGTTCACTGGCCCCGATAGGTTCCGAAACTCCAGAAGTTGCCCTCCGGGTCCGCGACCGTGAATCCGCGCGACCCGTAGTCCTCATCCTTCAATCCCGCGATGGTCTCGGCACCGGCCGCGGTGGCCCGTTCGTACAAGGCGTCCGGATCGGCGCAGACGATATAGACGGACTCGGTTCCCGGCGTCCGGCGTTCCGGCAGTCCGCCGCCCTTGGCCGCGGTGCCGAACATGATTCCGCCGCCTTCCGGCCAGCGGAGCTCGGCGTGTTCGATCACCGACGGATCGCCCTCGCGGGCATACATCGCCGTCGGTTCGAAGCCGAACGCCCGGACCAGGAAGTCCGCGGTGCCGCGGGCATCCCGGAAGGCCAGGCACGGCCAGACGGTCGGCGCGGGGGCTGTTGTCTTGGTGGTTTTCGCTGTTGAGGTCATGGTTTCAGCCTGGCTCTCCGACCATCTCCGGGTCTTGGACAGATGGAATCTCCTCGGCCAGCCACTGCGTCGGACTGCAACCGGCCAGTCGCGCGAATTCGCGGTTCAGATGCGGCTGGTCGTAGTAGCCGCAGGTGGCCGCGACCTGGGCTATCGATACGAACGACGGGGTGTGCAGCAGCATCTGTTTGGCCCGTTCGAACCGCGCCACCCGCCCCGCCACCTTCGGGCTGGCGCCGAATTCGCCGGTGAACCGTTTGGTGAGGTACTGGCGGCTCCAGCCGATACGGTCGGCGAGCGCTTCGACTCCGATCGTGCCGTGTGATCCCGCGACCGCCCGCCACGCCCAGCTGAGTTCGGGCCCCACCGCCCGCTCCGGCACCAGCAGCCGAGTCAGTACTCGATCGCACGCCGCGAATCGCTGCGTCCACCCGGACTGTTCCTGCAATTCCTCCCACAGCTGCCGCCCCGGCGATCCGATGAGGTCGGCGAACTCGATCGAGGTACTCCACAACTCTGCCGCGGGCAGCCCGAACAACGCGCGGCTGCCCAGCGGGGTGAGCTCGATGGCCACCCCTTCCTGGGTGCCGTCGTGCGCGATCATCGCCGGAGTGTCCTGGAGCCCGCTCAGCACACAGCGGTAGTCGTCCGGGGGCTGGTGGGTGTCGGTCTGGCCGATCACATCGATGGAAGCACCGATCGCGGCGATGAAAGTCATGTGCCGGGACGGCAGCCCCCGATGCAGGCCCGCCTCGTATCCGGTCATGCGGTATCCGACATACCGGTCTATGAAGGCGGACAGTGCGGGGGCGGGGTGGGCCGTCACCACCTGTGAGGTCGGCTCCATGGCTGTCACGCTACGCCGGTCCGGTGACATCGGACTCGTCCCCGGGTTCGCCGCCCGTGCCGCCCAGCACGAGCGCCCGCCGAATTGCTCCAGATCACCCCGCAGACCGGAGACCGCCTGAAGTTCGCTGCCTTCGCTGCGAGCCTCCGAGCGTGCGCTCGCGGAGCCACCGAGCGTTGCGCTCGCGGAGCCTCCGAGCGTGCGCTCGCGCACACGGCACGGCCGACCGCCGACCCACCCGGCCGCCCGCGTAGACTGCTGTCCTCGTGAGTCTCACCCTCGGAATCGTCGGCCTGCCCAACGTCGGAAAATCGACGCTGTTCAACGCGCTGACCCGCAACGACGTGCTCGCCGCGAACTATCCGTTCGCGACCATCGAGCCCAACGTCGGGGTGGTCCCGCTGCCCGACCCGCGCCTGGGCCAGCTCGCCGAGATCTTCGGCTCCGCCCGCATCGTCCCCGCCACGGTCTCCTTCGTGGATATCGCCGGGATCGTGAAGGGCGCCTCCGAGGGCGCCGGTCTGGGCAACAAATTCCTCGCCAACATCCGCGAAGCCGACGCCATCTGCCAGGTCGTCCGCGTTTTCGCCGACGACGATGTGGTGCACGTGGATGGCCAGGTGAACCCGGCCTCCGATATCGAGGTCATCGAAACCGAACTGATCCTCGCGGACCTGCAGACCCTCGAAAAGTCGGTCGTCCGCTTGGAGAAGGAAGCCAAGATCAAGAAGGACCGCAAGCCGTACGCGGATGCCGCCAAACAGGCACAGGAGATCCTCAACGGCGGCCGAACTCTCTTCTCGGCGGCGAAGGAGATCGACGGGGAACTGCTCAAAGAGCTGTCTCTGCTCACCACCAAGCCGTTCCTGTATGTGTTCAACGCCGACGAGTCGGTGCTCAGCGACGAGGCGAAGGTCGCGGAGCTGAAAGCCTCTGTCGCGCCCGCCGATGCGGTTTTCCTGGACGCCAAGGTCGAATCCGAACTCCTCGAGCTCGACGAAGAATCCGCCGCCGAACTCCTGGAATCCATCGGCCAGACCGAACCGGGCCTGCACGCCCTCGCCCGCGCCGGCTTCCACACCCTCGGCCTGCAGACCTATCTCACCGCGGGCCCGAAAGAGGCCCGGGCGTGGACTATTCACCAGGGTGACACCGCGCCGAAAGCGGCCGGGGTTATCCACACGGACTTCGAACGCGGCTTCATCAAGGCCGAAGTAGTCGCCTTCGACGATCTGGTCGAGGCGGGGTCCATGGCCGCGGCGAAGGCGGCGGGCAAGGTCCGGATGGAGGGCAAGGACTACGTCATGACCGACGGCGACGTGGTCGAGTTCCGCTTCAACGTGTAGACGGTCAGCGTCTGGGAGGAAGTAGTGCGGCGCATCTATCGTTGCTGGTAGAAGCTCTACTCAGCCTCATGTGGTGTCGGGGTGGGGATCAGTTTCTCGTGCGCCGCACGCTGGGCGATCCGGTCGTCGCGGTCTGCGGCATTGTGGTGCGTTCCGCCGGCTCCGGATGCCTCCCAACCGGCGGTCACAAGGCGAGCATGGCGGCATCGACCCGGTCGGCCGCGGTGTGTCGCAGAGCGGTACCCATGTCGTCGAGGACCAGCAGTCGCGCCTCAGGGATTTCGGCGGCGAGGGCCTCGCCGTTGCCGAGCGGAAAGAACGGGTCGGCGCGGCCGTGCACCACGAGCGTGGGCACGTCGAGCTCAGCGAGCCGGCCACGCCAGCGTGGGGCGCAGTCGATCCGGGAGAACACCATCCCGAGCTGATTCGCCTGGTGCACCACGGGATGGCTCGACCGCGTCCGGTCCCAGATTCGGGCCGCCGTCGATCGTGCCTCCTCCGGATTATTGCCCATCGCCTCGGACCCGGAGGCGGCGAACGCCGCGACAGCGTCCCGGTCGGTCCAGTCCGGCCGTGGGCGGGAGAACAACGGGGCCATGACCGCGAGGTCGTGGTCGGGCAGGTCCTCGTCGACCGGGCCCGGGGCCACCGGCCGAGTGCCGACGAGGGTCAGTGCGGAGAACACGTCCGGGTGGTCCAGTGCGGCCACCTGAGCGACCATCCCGCCGACGCCGACTCCACCGAGATGGGCGGTCCCGGCACCGAGCGCCTCGACGAGCGCGGCCGCGTCGGCGGCGAGATCCCGCAGGACATCGTTGTGCCGCCGACGAGCAGGACCAGCGGATCGTCCGCGCGGCCGAAACTCTCGATGCCCAGATCCACACCGTTCGTCCGTACCGAGGTCACGTCAGATCGAAGTGGTCTTGTCATGCCTGGACTCCTGTCTGTCGGTCTACCCAGAGGTACCGACGGGAGATCCACCCGAAAGTCATCTGTGTAGCCAGGATCATGTCCACGCTCCCGCAATCGCCCCGCCCGAACGTTCAGGCGTCGGCGTTCGAGGTTGCTGGTTCGGGCGCGTCGCTGCCACTGGACCAGGTCCCCGCTCCCTCTGTGGCGGCCTCGAACGCGTGCTGCAGTCGTTCGGACGCAAGGGGGCGTTCGGGGGCGGGTCGCGGAATGCCGAGGTGAATCTCGCGGAGCTCGTCGATGAGGTCGTCGACGAGCTCCGGGGACTCGGCCAGAATGCGAGCGCGCACGGTCAAGGCGTGTGACGTGGGTCGATGACGCATGCCCCAGGCCCCGAGGGCGACCATCACCGGAACCGTCTGAATCCCTGCCTCGGTGAGCGAATACGCCGCTCGCTGCCCCCGCGTCGCATCGTCACGAGAAAGCAGGCCCTCCTCGACCAGATTTCG
Source organism: Nocardia sp. NBC_01329 (assembly GCF_035956715.1). Taxonomy (NCBI): domain Bacteria; kingdom Bacillati; phylum Actinomycetota; class Actinomycetes; order Mycobacteriales; family Nocardiaceae; genus Nocardia; species Nocardia sp. NBC_01329. The sequence continues at coordinate 282,398 of NZ_CP108381.1, forward strand.
GAGGCGGTTGGCGAGGATGTTCGACGCGATGCCTTCGTCGCTGCGCGTCAGGAGCTCGCGGAAGTGTCGGCGACCGCCGAAAACGATGTCGCGAAGCACGATGAGGCTCCAGGCGTCGCCCAGCACCTCGACCGCCGCATTGATTGCGCACCCCGATCGGGGCTGTTCTCTCGCCATCCGACCTCCAAAGTGATTGCAGATGGAAATCACTCTACGTTAGGATGCGAGTGATTTCATTTTGCAACCACCTGTATCGGAGTCGTTATGTCCCGTACGCGAGTCCACAACCTCTTCGTCTCCTCGGACGGGTATGCCGCCGGCGATCACGTGACGCTCGAAGCGCCGATCGGCGGAGCGGGGGCACTCTTCGGCAAGTTCGACGGCCGCTTCATCCACGGCATTCACGGAATCGACGAACCGGTCACCGTGGATCGCGCCATGTTCAGTATGTGGGGCCAGGGCATCGGGGCGGAGATCATGGGTCGTCGCAAGTTCGGCCCGCAGGCGGGCGAATGGCCGGACGACGGCTGGACGGGATGGTGGGGAGACGCGCCGCCCTTCCGCACCCCGGTCTTCGTGCTGACCCATTACCCGCATGAAGTACTCGAGTTCGACAACGGCACCAGTTTCCACTTCGTGGATGCCTCGCCGCAGGAGGCGCTTCGCTTGGCGCAAGACGCGGCCGGCGGGTTGGACGTCCGGATCGGCGGCGGGCCGTCCACCGTGAGCGAGTTCCTCCAAGCCGATCTCATCGACTTTCTGCACGTGTCGATCATTCCGATCGTGCTCGGTGCCGGTGTTCGGATCTGGGATCACCTCGCCGGACTGGAAGAGCGATTCAGTGTCGAGTCCATCAGCACCCCCAGCGGTCTGACGCATCAGCTGTGGAACAGGAACCGCGGCGAGTGAGAGTGCGGTGGCTCGACACCTACGAGATCGCCGGGCAGATCGGCCCGAAAACGACCTACGCTTGAATGACCTCGATCCCCACCATCGCGTTCAATGAGTCGCAACTGGCCCAGGACTGGTTCTGGCCGTACTGCGCCGGGCCGTACTTCCAGTAGGTGAACGGGACCGGCCACGCAACGCAAGTGAGCTTCACCTGATGCCAGGTCGGCAGCTCGCAATTGGCCATCCCGCCGGTGTTGAAGACGTTGTAAACGTGACAGTTGGCCTGCCACACCGGTACGTCGGCCTGGGCCACGCCACCACCGGCGAGCACAGTGGCCGCAGTTGCGGCCACAACGGCGGTATCGGCAGCGAGTCGTTTCGCAGAAAGCATTCCGAACCTCCTGAATCGATGTTGTCTGGATCACATCGCACACGCGCCACGCTTGTTACTCGAACCGTTCGTGACAGGCACGCCTGCTGCCCCGCGCAGCCCTGAATGGGGCCCCGCGTCGCTTCCCGTGCCATCAACTGGATCGGCTGCATCCCTGGACCGGTCGACCTTCGCATTCCGTGCTCGGGTTCGCTCGAGCAGATCGAACGAGTCCGGTTGTATCCCTGATCGGTCAGACTTCCCACGGGTTGATGATGGCGATGCGGAGGTTGGTGAAGTCCTTGACGTTCCGCGTCGCCACCGGACAGTCGTTCACCATGCAGATCGCCGCAATCTGTGCGTCCGCATAGCCGATCGGGCGTCCGATACGACGGCGTTCGGCGACAATTCGACCGTAGGCGCGAGCTGCCCGGAAATCGTAGACCTCGACTTCGTCGCCGAATTCCTCGAACAGGTCCGTTGCCAGCGCGGCCAGGCCTGCCTTGCGAGTCCCTTCCGGCAGATTCTCGATGCCTGCCCATACTTCGCCGATGGTCACCGTCGTGACGGCCACATCGACGGACTTCTCCAGCCAGGCGAGTACGCGGGCATCCGGTTCCGGTTTGAACAGCTCCGACACCACATTCGTATCGGCGATGATCACAGTGGCGCTGCTCCTGCTTCAGGCTGCTCCGGGATGTCGAGCTCGGCGGCGTAGGGGCGGCTGCGCTCGAAGAGTTCGTGGAGTAACCGCGTCGGGCGCACCGCCGCAGCGAGAATGTCCCGGGCTTCGGCTTCCATGCTCTGTCCGTGCGCGGCGGCCCGGCGGCGCAGGCGCTCTTTGACGGCGCTGTCCAGTTCCCGAATCGTTATGCTTGCCATGCAATCAATGATATCATCGGAGTTGATCGTGCCTTCGGGTGTCGGCGTACCCGGCTCAGCGATGCGCTGTTAGCGAAGGTGTACGACGCGGGATCCCGGGCGGCCGCGGATCGAGGGTTCGGGAGGTCGATCAGGGGGCCGACGATAGCGCAGCGCTGGGCCGCCTGGCCGCCGACTTACCGGCGAGTCGCCCTGCTCCGTGTATGCGCACGGGATGAAGCCTGAACAACGCGATTTCCGCGCAACCCGCGATGCGCGACGTTCGGCAGTGCGGGCGCGGGACTCGGGTTCAGCGGCTGTGCCGTGATCGTCGAACCGATCCGGCGCTCATCCACGACCGACCGGGCGCCGGTGCGCGTCCGCCCGGCCCGGCACCGTCCACACGGCGTGCACCCCAGCCGGTCCGGCGCCGCGATCTGTCGCGATGATCAGCGCCGTGCAACCGATTCCCGACAGCACCAGGCTCGTTCCGAACAGTGCCGGGTAGCCGAGCAGTTCGCCGACTGTCCCCGCGGCGAAACCGGCGATCCCCTGCACCGTCACGACGGCGCAGGCCAGCAGGGTGTAGTCGCTGCCCGCGTGGTCGGGGTCGGCGGCGTCCATCATGAGGGTGAACACCGCCACTGTCGCGGCGCCGCCGAGGATGTGTTCGGCGAGGCTCGCGGTGACGATCAACTCGAATCCGCCGATGCCCAGCGCGGCGAGCAGATAGAGGGCCAGGCTCAGGGTCTGGGTGATACCGCCGATGAGCAGGGCGCGGCGCCGGCCGTGCCGGTAGCACAGCCAGCCGCCCAGGGCCGCGCCCGCGAGCGCGCCCGCAGAGGACAGGACGCCTTTGACCAGGGCTATCTCACCGAGGGTGAGTCCGGTATCGGACATGAACGGGCCGACCATCGCCGAGCCCATAGAGTCGCCGAATTTGAAACCGCCGATGAGCAGTATGAACGCGATCATCCCCGGTCGCCGCAGCCGGTTCCACCACCCCATCGTCAACCGGCTCGGACTCACCGGCGTCTTCTCCGATGCGCTGCGAATCGTGGTGCGCGGTGACCACCACACCGGGATCGCGGTGATCAGCAGCAGGATCGACATCGCGAGGAACAGGCTCCGCCATCCCGCGAGTGCGAACAGCCACAGCAACGCGCCGCCGCCGACGATCATGCCGATCCGGTAGGCGCCGACCTGGATACCGTTGCCCAGGCCGCGCTGTCGAGGTCCGAGGAGTTGCACGGCGAGGCCGTCGGTGGCGATGTCCTGGGTCGCGGAGACTGCGTTGATCACGGCGATGCCCACCAGCAGCCAGCGCAGCGAGGACGACAGGTCGAGGCAGGCGAGCCCGAGTGTTATCGCCGAGGCGGTGAGCTGCAGCGATAACAACCACTGCCGGCGGGTGCCGTAGTGGTCTACGTAGGGTGCCCACAGGAATTTCAGTGCCCACGGGGCGAACAGGATTCCGGTGGCGCTGATCTCGATCAGGGAGAAACCGGATTCGCGGAGTACGACGGGCAGTGCCTGGGTGAAGAACCCGTACGGCAGGCCCTGCGCGAAATAGAGCGCGGTCAGCAGAACCAGAGTCCCGGCGGAGATCGTGCCGGGGCGAGCCGTGGTTCTCATGCGGCCATCCTGGCAGATTCCCGGAGGCCCCACCGCCGACGGTTCAGGTGCGGGGCCGGGTCGGGAATCGGGAGCGCCATCCGGCTTCCACCGACCGCCGGCAGCGCGCGGTGTCGTCGCCGGCGGCGGTGAAAAGGGCTGCCAGCACCGGAAGTGTCAGCTCGATCGTCTCCGCCGGTAGTGGTCCGTTCGAGACGAGTGAGGCGGCGCCGTGGCCGATGAGCCAGGTCTGTGTGGCCAGGGTCAGCGGGTCGATATCGGGGCGGAAGCGGGAGGCGTCCTTGGCGCGTTCCACGGCCACGACCAGATGGTGCAGGGTGGCGTCGGCGGCGGCTGGGTCGGCGAGCTCGAAATCGGCCTCGAACATGACCCGGTAGAGGTGTGGGGCGGCGAGTGCGTTGTCCAGGTAGACCGCGCCCAGCGCGGCGAGATCGTGGACCGCGTCTTCGGTCGGGTGGACGCTGTCGAGCTGGGCGGCCAATCGGGTGAAGCCCTCTTGCCGGACTGCCGACCACAGTCCGGGCAACCCGTCGAAATATGTGTAGACCGCGATGGTGGAGACGCCCGTACCGGCCACCAACGATCGGATGGTGACGGTTTCGCGGGCGACGAGCATGGCGGCCGCTCGTTCGATCAGCATCGACCGGACCGCTGGATCTTTCGTGCGAACCATGGCACAACAATATATATCAGTGTTATGTTAAGTGCATCCGCGGACCGAGAGGGGATGTCATGGCCGTAACTCTGATGAATCCGGAGGGGCTACCGAAGCCGGACGTCTACCGGCAGTTGTCGGTGGCGCAGGGATCGAAACTGGTTTTCGTCGCCGGTCAGGTGGCGCGTGATGCCGACGGGAATCCGGTGGGGCCCGGCGATTTCGCCGCGCAGGTCGAACAGGCCCTGCTGAATGTCGATACCGCGGTCCGGGCGGCCGGGGGCACCTTCGGCGATATCGCGAAGTTGACGATCTACGTAGTCGACTGGAGTGCCGACAAATATCCGCTGCTCGGTGCGGGAGTATCCCGGGCAGCCGCGAAACGCGGGATCGATCCGCTGAAACCGATCACCCTGCTGGGGGTGGCGGGTCTCGGTGAGCCGGATCTGATGGTGGAGATCGAGGCGACTGCGGTCATCGAATAGGCCGACGCCGCGCGGTGGACGCCGGGGTCGGGCGGATCACTATCCTGTGGGGCGGCTATGTCGGCCCGGCCGAAAAAGCGGTCGAGCAGTCGGGAGTGGCGTGGACCAGGCTCGAGCCTCGCGGGCCGACGCCGAGTACGTGGTGGGCTGGTACGCCGACCCGCCGCCGGAAGCGCGGATTCCCGACGGCACCCTGGACCGGGTCCTCGGCCGGCCCGTCCGGCGGTTCGCCGACTGGGTGCGCGAAAACCGGGATCGGTTCTGAGCGGAAACGGCTGAGCGGCCGAACTCCAGCGGCGATCTGGATCAGGCCTTGTGCTCCGCGATCTGGATGAGATTTCCGCAGGTGTCGTCGAGAACGGCGGTGGTGACGGGGCCGTGGTCCACCGGGGGCTGAGTGAAGCGCACACCCAGCTCCCGCAGCCGGTCGTATTCGGCGTGCACATCGTCGACGGCGAAGGAGGTGAACGGGATACCGTCTTCCATCAGCGCGTTCTTGAACGGTTTCGCAGCCGGATGGGCGTCCGGTTCCAGTAGCAGTTCGACCCCGGCCGGCGCCTGTGGCGAAACCACGGTCAGCCAGCGGTACTCACCGGCCGGTACGTCGGTCTTCTTCACGAAGCCGAGTATGTCGGTATAGAAGGTCAGTGCCTCGGCTTGGTCGTCGACCCAGACGCTGGTGATGTTGATCCGCATCCTCTACTCCTTCAGCCGGCGGTCGGTGAGATTCCGCAGCGGTTCTCGGTTCAGGTAGTGGAACTTGTAGTTCGAACAGCCGCGGCGGAGCACCGTGGTCATCGGGTCGTATCGCGGTGGGTCCCGGAACCGCTCGCGCGAGTTCCGGAGGCGGTCACTATGTCCTCTACCAGCACTTCGTCGGCCGCCCGTTCGCCCGACCGGACCGCACCGTCGACCCATCCGCACATGATCGCGGAACTCTCGGTGCCGGCCCAGTGGATCCGGCCGCACGGCTCCCGCAAGGTGGGGCCGAACTGCGTGAGGACACCGGTCGGTGCGTGACTGAGCATGCCGCCGCCGGAATAGCGCTCGCTGCTCCAGTTGTGTTCGACGTAGTCGACCGGGGTGCGGGCCCGGTCCCCGAAGCGTTCGGCGAGGGCGTCGAGGATCGTCTGCCGCCGGTCGGCGTGGTCGAGTTGTCCGATCCGCCGTGCGATCGGTCCCTCCACGATGACGCAGAGAACGCCGGGCCGCCCGGTGTCGGTGCAGGCGTCGATGGTGATGGTGGCCGGTGAGCCCGGTGCCGCCGACTGGCCCGATAGGCCGTCGTGCCGCCAGAACGGCTCGTCGTATACGACCGCGATCTTGATGATGGCGCCGCTGGGCATCCGCTGGTGCAGGAACGACCGGTCGACCGGCAGCATCGGTTCGTAGCGGATCTGGCTCGCGACCGCCAAGGGAACGGCCACGATCACGCGGCGGGCGCGCACGGTTGTCTTGCCGGAGAACACCGTGACCCCGTCGGTATCCTGCTGGATGCGTTTCACGGGCCGGGCAAGATGGACGGCGTCGCCGAGTTCGGCCGCCATCGGGCGATAGATGGCTCCCATTCCGCCCACCGGCCGGGAATCCTGAGCACCGTCCTCGATACCCAGGACGAAGCCGGGCCCGCCGCCGGACGCCATCTGGTACAGGGCGAACAGCAGCGATACTTCCGACGCGGCGGAGGTGTAAGCGCCGGCGATGGCCGTCTCGAGGAGTTCGTGGGCGGCTTTCGACACGACATGGGTATTCAGCCAATGCGCCAGGGTGATGCGATCCCATCGGTCGGCCTGTTCGGCCGTCCACGGCGCGTCGAGCGGGATGGTCTTGCAGAGATGTCCCAGGTCGAGCAGGGCGGCGCCGAGATTCATCGACACCCATGGGCTCATCGACCACGGAATGGTGCCGGTGTAGCGATACTGCTTGCCCTCGACGAGCATCATCGCCTCACCGTCGGTGTACTGCTTGTAGCTCGGCACCCCGTAGTCCCGCATCAGACCGCGGATCCGATCTTGACCGGGCCCGATCCAGGCCCCGCCGCGATCGATCCAGGACCCGTCCGGCCGGGTTTCGGTGAACGTCCGCCCACCGAGCCGGTCGCGCGCTTCCAGCAGCGCCACGCTCCGCCCCGCCTGTTTCAGTCGCAGGGCCGCGGTCAGTCCGGCAAATCCCCCACCTACCACGCAATAGTCGACGTCTGTCATCAGCGCCGCCTCGGGTCGAAGTGTCGTGCGCGGTCGCCGCGGGGCGGGCGCACGTGTCGGCGCACCGTGAAACGAGGTGCGCACCCAGTAGGAACGGATAGCGCTTCGAGCTGTACGGCAAGTCTAGAGGCACGGGCGTCGTAGGAGTTGTTCGCGCTTCCGGCCCTCCGGCGATGCCGGCCGAGATCGCTACGACCGTCGATATCGTCTCCGAGGGCCGACCGGCTCCGGGATCGGCTCGCCCTAGAAGATCTGCAACGGAACTACTATGGGCCCATGACCGCAATGGCCCCTGTCCGCGCCGAACCGGACCTGTCGTTTCTGCTCGATCGCACCAGCCATGTCCTGCGTACCCGGATGGCGGCGGCGTTGGCGGAGATCGGGCTGACGGCCCGTATGCACTGTGTGCTCGTCCATGCCCTGGAGGAGGAGCGTACCCAGGCGCAACTCGCGGTCATCGGCGATATGGACAAGACCACGATGGTGGTCACCGTGGACGCGCTGGAGAAGGCCGGGCTGGCCGAACGGCGTCCTTCCGCGGCTGATCGCCGGGCTCGGATCATCGCCGTCACCGATGCGGGGCGCAAGGTCGCCGAGCGTAGTCAGCGGATCGTGGATGGTGTGCACGGCGCGGCGCTCGGATCGCTGCCGCCCGCCGAGCGGGAGGCGCTGCTGCGGGTGCTGCGAAATCTGACCGAGGGCTATCTCGCCGAGGCGGTGGAGGCGCCGTCCGCCGCGCGCCGCGCCAGGCGGTAGATCTCCAACAGATTGTCTGCAACAAAACTATCTACTACAGTCTCTCCTGTCGGGTTCCGGACAGGAGAACACCATGAGCTATCCCGCACGTCTCGCCCTCGCCGTATTGTCGGCCGCCACCCTGATGACCGTCCTCGACGGCAGCATCGTCACGGTTGCCCTCCCGGAAATCCAGCGGGACCTGGGATTCACCGCCGCCGGACTGAGCTGGACGGTCAATGCCTATCTGATCGCCTTCGGTGGGCTACTACTGTTGGGCGGCCGCCTGGGCGACCTCGTCGGCCGTAAAACGATCTTCCTGATCGGGAACGCGATATTCACCGTGGCATCGCTGCTCGCCGGTGCGGCCACCACTCCCGCGATGCTGATCGCGGCCCGCTTTCTCCAAGGAGTCGGGAGCGCCTCGGCATCCGCCGTCGCGCTGGGCATCCTGGTGACACTGTTCACCGAGAACCGGCAGCGCAAGGCAGCGATCGGTGTCTTCAGCTTCACCGGCGCCGCCGGTGCCGCGATCGGACAGGTCCTCGGCGGAGTACTGACCGACGCCTTCGGCTGGCACTGGATCTTCCTGATCAATGTGCCGATAGGCCTGGCCACGGTGGCTCTGGCGATCGCGGTGCTGCCGGCGGATCGGGCGAACGGTCCGGCCCGCCGGGCCGATCTGCCCGGTGCCGCGCTGGTCACCGGCGCACTGATGCTCGGTATCTACACGGTGGTCGAGATCGAAGACCACGGCTGGACTTCGGGCCACACCCTCGGGCTCGGAGCCGTATCTCTCGCGCTGCTGGCCTTTTTCGTCCTGCGGCAATCCCGGATCGATGACCCGCTGCTCCCGCTGCGGATCTTCCGCTCCCGCAATGTCACCGGGGCCAACCTGGTGCAGATGCTGACGGTTTCGGCGATGTTCGCCTTCCAGGTCCTGCTCGCGCTCTATCTGCAGCGTGTGCTCGGCTACGGAGCACTGGAGACCGGCCTGGCCATGCTGCCCGCCGCCGTCACGATCGGCGGGGTATCGCTGTTCGTCTCGGCCCGGCTCATCATCCGGTTCGGTGAACGCGCAGTGCTGATCGCGGGTCTGCTGCTCTTGGCAGCAGCCATGGTCCGGCTCGCATGGTTGCCGGTGCACGCCTCCTACCTTCCGGACCTGCTGCCGGTGATGGTGCTGATCGCCGGATTCGGGCTGGTCCTTCCGGCGCTCACCGCGCTGGGTATGTCCGGTGCCGAAGCCGGTGACGCGGGACTGGTCTCCGGGCTGTTCAACACCACCCAGCAGATCGGGATGGCGCTCGGTGTCGCGGTGCTGACCACTGTCGCCGCCGCCCGCACCGGTGCGCTGCTGGACTCCGCAACACCCACTTCCGAGGCACTGACCGGCGGGTACCGGGTGGCTTTCGCCGTCGCCGCCGCGCTACTGGTGGCCGCTCTCGGTGTCGCGGTCACCGTGCTGCGGCCCGTATCCACCACCGCTCTCCCGACTCGCGCGGATCGCCCGGCCGCTCCGGTCGCCTGATATCACCGGAAACGAAACGAAGGAATTGTCATGACGATCGAACTGACCGACGAAGCGCGCCGTCTGCTGGACGGGAAGAACTTCGCCACGGTGGCGACCATCGAACCGGACGGCCGGCCCCAGACCTCGGTGGTCTGGATGGACCGGGAAGGCGACGCGATCCTGTTCTCCTCGACGACCGGTCGCCGCAAGGTCCGGAATCTGACCCGAGACCCCCGGATCGGGCTCACCGTCTTCGATTCCGCGAACCCCTATCGCTCCGTGGATATCCAGGGCACCGCCGAATTGATCGAGGACCCGGACAAGACGCTGCCGGTGCGACTCTCGCAGAAATACCTGGGCCAGAACCCGCCTCCCGAACCCGAGAATCTCCGCCGGTTCATCGTCCGCGTGACACCCGAACGGATCACCGGGTTCTCCGTACCGGATCCCGCCGCGCACACCGCGGGCTGAAGCCGGGCCGCTTCGACAGCGCGGGCACGGTGAGCTCCACCGCGCCCGCGCTGTCGTTCATCGTGGTCGATTCCGGGAGTGGATCAGGCGGATGCCTCGGCTCGGCCCTTCAACCGCACGAGACCCTTCTCGAAGTCGGGCCCGATGAACCGGTCCATGGGGAACAGGAAGCCGAACAGTGTGAAGAACAGGTTCTTGCGGCCGGTCATCCGCCAGGTCACCTCGGTGGTGTCGCCGGTCGGTACCAGCAGGAATGTCACCTCGTTCCGGTTCTTGAACGGTTTGCGGAAGTCCAGGTCGATCCCGACCCGCCCGGGCTCGGACGCGGTGATCGTCATCGCCCCGGCACCCGCCTTGCGGTTGCCCGTCCAGTCGTAGCGGGCACCCACTCCCGAACCGGGACCGGAGTAGGCCCGGTGCAGGTCGGGATCGGCGTCCTCCCACGGCGACCAGTCACGCCAATGATGGAAGTCGTCGACGAGTGCACGTATCCGGGGTTCGGGAGCGGCGATAGTGGTCGCGCGTTCGACGACGAACGTACTCGAATCGGACATACCCTCTTCTCCTGCGGGGAGGTAGGCGCGACGTCACGAGATGCGCCACGGTCACCGGCATTATGCATCGATACGAGGCCCGGGTACGGCTGCCACGGTTCACCCGTTTCGGGCGAATCCCGCCGGATGGGTCCCGGCCTACCCTTTCGGAGCCGAACGACCCCGTTCATCAGGGAGGAACTGCCGGTATGTGCTATGAACCCGAACCTGCGACAGCGGCGACGGCCCGGACCAACCACGATGCGGCCGCCCTCTACGATCTGGCGAACCGGCAGGATTTCGGCGATGTGCGCCGGGGACTGATCGCCGAACTCCCGGGCAATGTCGTGGACGACGGGGGATCGATCGTATTCGACGCGCACGCGCTCGACTGGATCGGCGAGGACGATCCGGCACCCGAATCGGTGAATCCGAGTCTGTGGCGGCAGAGTCAGCTGATCGCCCTCGGCGGGCTCTACCAGGTCACCGACAGCGTCTACCAGGTGCGCGGCAACGATATCGCCAACCTCACCGTGGTGGAGGGCGACGGCGGGTTGATCGTCATCGACTGTATGGCGGGCGTGGAGTCGGCTCGGCAAGGGATGAGCCTGATCCGGGAACATGTCAGCGATAAACCGGTGGCCGCGGTGATCTACACACATACCCATATCGACCACTACGGCGGTGTGAAAGGTGTCGTCGATCCCGCGGACGTCGCTTCGGGAAAGGTGCCGATCATCGCGCCGGGACATCAATTCGACAAATACGCCATCGGTGAGAACGTCATCGCCGGTAATGCCATGGCCCGGCGTAGCTTCTATGCCTTCGGCGGCCTACTCGACCTCGACGCGCGCGGCCACCTCACCTGCGGGATCGGCATCATCAGCACCGCGGGTCCGCTGATCTCTTATATCTCGCCCACCGATCTGATCACCGAGACGGGTACGAAACGCGAGATCGCGGGGGTGGAATTCGAATTCCTGTACGCGCCCGATACCGAGGCGCCGGAGGAGATGCATATCTGGATCCCGCAGTTCAAGGCGCTCACCTGTGCGGAGAACGCCAACCACTCACTGCACAACATTCAGACCCTGCGCGGCGCGCGCACCCGCGACGCCCGGAATTTCGCCCGCTATCTCGACGAGACCCTGGAACGCTGGGGCGGCGAAGCCGAGGTGCACTACGGCCCGCACACCTGGCCGGTCTGGGGTAACGACCGGCTCACCGCCTTTCTCGAATCCCAGCGCGACACCTACAAATACATCCACGACCAGGCCTTACGGCTGGCCAACAAGGGTTACACACCGCTCGAGGCCGCCGAGGTGATCGAACTACCGGAGGAATTACGCCGCGACTGGGCCAACCGCGGTTACCACGGCACCCTGCACCACGATGTGCGCGCGGTGTTCACCAAGGAACTGGGTATGTGGGACGGCGACCCGGTCTCGTTGCATCCGCACCCACCGGTCGAATCGGCGCGCCGTTTCGTCGAATTCGCCGGGGCCGACGCGATCCTGGCCGAGGGCAAGCGCGCCGTCGCGGCGGCCGACTACCGCTGGGCCGCACAGATCCTGCACGCGCTGGTCTTCGCCGACCCCGAGAACACCGAGGCCCGCGAACTCCAGGCCGACTCTTACGAACAGATGGGGTACCAGGCCGAGGGCCCGCAATGGCGTGGAGTGTTCCTCAGCGCCGCGAAGGAACTGCGGCTCGGGGTGCAGCCGGCACCGTACGTCACCGCCAGCGAGGATTCCGTCCTCGCCATGCCGATCGATATCCTCTTCGACTTCGTCGCGGTGCACATCGTCGGGGATCGGGCCGACGGGGTCGATATCACCATCGCTCTCGACTTCACCGATCTCGGAGAACAGTGGACCATGTGGGTACGCCGCGGCGTGCTCAACGCCCGGCGCGGAAGCACGCCGGAACCCCGTCTCACGGTGACCGGTTCGAAGAAGGCACTCACCGGGATGCTACTGAAACCGGCGATGGCCGAAGAATTGGCGGCCTCGGGTGTGGTCCGGCTCGCGGGCGATCACGCGGCGCTGACCGATCTGGCCGCGATACTCGACGATTTCGATCCCGCCTTCCCGATCGTCACCCCATGAGCAGTGTCATCTCATGAGCAGCGTCATCCCACGAGCACGGATAGGCCCGTCAAGCCAGGGCGGCCGCACCGGAACCGGCCACCAGTAGCGCGAGCCCGAACAGGATCCAGTCGTTGACGATATGGGCGCCGGTGCTGACCCAGATGTTCTTCGTCCACAGGTAGGCCGTCGAAAGGATCAATCGGGCCGGCCCGATGATGAGCAGGCATTGAACGATATTCCAGTCGTAGGTCGGCAGATGCAGCAGTGCGAATATCACCGCCGTAACCACCCAGGCGACAACGAGCGCGGTACGCCGCGACCAGCCGAACCGATGGGTGCCCGCGTACAGGAGTGCCAGCAGCGGCAGGACGGTGACGAGTTCCTCCCCGAACAGTTGCGGCACAGTGCAGAGGAAGAACACGATCCGTTCGACCGCGCCGGTATCGCGCAACCCCTCGACGGCGGGGTTGGGATCGACATCGAAGAATGCGTGCACGAGCAGGCCGATGGCGAAAGTGACCAGCACGTTCAGCACCCCGATGCCCAGCATGATCCGTATCTCGCGGCCCCGTACCCGGCCGAAGATCGCCTTCCAGTTCCCGGGCACCACATAAGCGAGCGCCGCCAGCGGCAGGGCGAAGAACACGACGGCGGGGACGATCCGGCCGGCCGTTCCCCACGGGATCGGCAGCACCAGGAAGACGAAACCCGCGACGCACGCCGCCATCACCGCCCACCACCGGCCGCCGCTGATCGGTACCGGGCGGCCGTTGTAGTACGGGAAGTCCACCGGCGAAGCGCTATCGTGGGCGGTCTCGGGCAATGGTCGCTCCTCGGTCATGGTCGCACTCTTCCATCGGTCGACCCGGTCCGATCGAAACGCTACGTGACCAGCGGTGACCGGGCTGGTCGACGGTCCGGACCGGGCTTGGTCCGTGATGGAAGCAACAGTGACGGCCACCCGGTGGCAGCGCCGCGCTGAGCGGCGAGCAGGCTGAATATCGTTCGATTCGAAGTCGACCGTGGAGGTGGATGGTGTTCGAATTCGGAGATCTCGCTGTGCCGATCGTGGCGGCGCCGATGGCGGGTGGCCCCTCGACGCCGGAGCTGGTGGCCGGTGTCGCGGAGGCCGGCGGTCTGGGATTCCTCGCGGCCGGGTACAAGACTCCCGAGGCGGTAGCGCTGCAGATACGCGAGGTCCGCGAACGTACCGATGCGGCATTCGGTGTGAATCTCTTCGTGCCGCAGCGTAATTCGTACGATGGCGCGGCGGTGGAACGGTACCGGACGAGGCTCGGGGGAACCGCGCGGCGGTACGGGATCGAAGTACCCGCGGTCCGGGAATTCGACGACGACCGGTTCGCCGAGAAGGTGGATCTGGTGATCGATCAGCGGGTGCCGGTGGTCTCGCTGACCTTCGGGCTGCCGCCGGTGGAAACCGTGCGACGGTTGCGTGCCGCGGGGTCGGCGGTGATCGCGACTGTGACCGGCCCGGACGAGGCGCGAGCCGCGGTGGAGGCGGGAGTCGACGCGTTGTGTCTACAGGGGCCCGAAGGCGGTGGCCACCGGGGGACATTCGAGGTCGAGGACGAGCCGGGTACGACACCGCTGATCGATCTCCTCGACGAGATCATGGTGTGGTGCCCGTTGCCCGTGGTCGCCGCGGGCGGGATCTCCGACGGGGCGCGCATCGTCGAGGTACTCGCACACGGGGCGGTTGCTGCCCAACTCGGTACCGCGTTCCTGCGCAGTGCCGAATCCGGGGCGAAAACGGCGCACAAGGACGCGCTCGCCGATGCCCGGTTCACCGAGACGATCGTGACACGAGTGTTCTCCGGCCGACCGGCCCGCGGGCTGGCCAATGAATTCATCGCCGAATACGGCACGGCGCCGGCCGCGTATCCGCAGATCCATCATCTGACCAGTCCGATCCGGGCGGCCGCGGCCGAGAAATACATCGCCGGAGATATGGCTCTGTGGGCGGGTACGGGGTTCCGGGAGGCATCGGCGGATTCGGCGCCGACGATCCTGCGGCGGCTCTGGGAGGAGGCGCTGGTTTCCGGAGCAGCGCGCGGCTGATCGGCCGCCCGGTGCCGTCCGGACGGCGGGCCCGGCTCGCGAGCTCGACTGCGCGACGATCCGGCGATGGACCAGTGCCGATCGTGCCCCGTGGCCCCGGGATCGCCAGATCTTCGGGTGTGCGGGTCGGACAGGGGCGGATATGTCGGTGCCGATCCGTAGTGTGCGGTTCGTCACCCCGCGAACCGGGGCCCGAGCCGATCTGGAGGCGCTGTGGAGAACGTGTGGCCGACCGTCCGGTCCGAGCGGACGGCGCTCATAGCGGATCTCGAAGGACTCACCGGTGAACAGTGGGCGACTCCCTCCTTGTGCTCCGGGTGGACCGTGCACGACGTACTCGCGCATATCGTGGCCACCGCGAAAACGTCGGTACCCGTTTTCTGCTGGCAATTCGCGCGGGCGCGATTCGATTTCGACCGGTTCACCGAGAACGGCGTCGAACGGGAACGCGCCGCGACCCCCGCCGAGACGCTGGACCGGTTACGGGCGGTACTGGATCGAACGGTCACACCGCCCGCTCCGCGTGACAGCAGGCTGGTCGAGATGATCGTGCACGGGGAGGACATCCGGCGGCCACTGGGGATCACTCGTGAGTACCCGGTGCAGGCCACCGCCGACGCATTGCGGCTGCAGTTGCGAACCTCGGCGAGTTTCGGCGGTGGCAAGGAACTCGCCGCCGGGCTCACCTTGGCGGCCGAGGACGCGGAGTTCACCTCGGGGTCGGGGCCGCAGGTGCGCGGCCCGCTGCTGTCGCTGCTGCTGGTGTTCTCGGCGCGGGCGGTCGCGGTCGCCGACCTGCACGGAGACGGTCTGGATACGCTGCGTCGGCGGCTGGAGTCCGGCGCCTCCTGAAGCTCTCGCGCCGCCGCCGGGAGCGCCCGAGCGGCGGGCCCGCCGTGATACTTGTCGACCGATGGGCCAAATCGTCGTAGCGTCAGTGAAGTGACTGTGCCAACAGACCTGCCCACCACCGCGGGCGCGTTGCGGGCGGCCGGGTACGCGCCGCGAAGTGTCAAGGCCGAGATCCGGGAAAATCTGCTGGCCCGGCTGGCGTCGGGAGACGATCCGTGGCCCGGGATCGTCGGGTTCGACCGGACCGTGCTGCCCCAGCTGGAGCGCGCGTTGCTGGCGGGTCACGATGTGGTGCTGCTGGGTGAGCGCGGGCAGGGTAAGACTCGCCTTCTGCGGACCGTCGTCGAATTGCTCGACGAATGGACCCCGGTCATCGAGGGCGCGGAACTGGGTGAACATCCGCTGGAACCGATCAGTCCGCAGGGGCGGCGCCGGGCCGCCGAGTCGGGCGACGATCTGCCGGTGGCGTGGCGGCACCGTTCGCAGCGCTATGCCGAGAAACTCGCGACCCCGGATACCTCGGTGGGTGATCTCATCGGCGATGTGGACCCGGTGAAGGTCGCCGAGGGCCGCAGCCTGGGTGATCCCGAGACCATCCACTTCGGGCTGGTGCCGCGTGCGCACCGGGGGATCGTGGCCGTCAACGAACTGCCCGACCTCGCCGAACGGATCCAGGTCGCGCTGCTGAATGTCATGGAGGAGCGCGATATCCAGGTGCGCGGCTACACCCTGCGGCTGCCGCTGGATGTGCTGCTGGTGGCGACCGCGAACCCCGAGGACTACACCAACCGCGGCCGGATCATCACGCCGCTCAAGGACCGCTTCGGCGCCGAGATCCGCACGCATTACCCACTGACCGTCGAAGCGGAGATGGCGCTGGTGCGGCAGGAGGCCGAACTGGTCGCCGAGGTGGGTGATCCGTTGATCGAGGTGCTGGCCCGCTTCGTGCGGCGGTTGCGGGAATCTCCCGCCATCGACCAGCGCTCCGGTGTATCGGCCCGCTTCGCGGTGGCGGCCGCCGAGACCGTGGCCGCCGCGGCGCTGCGACGGGCCGCGCTGACCGGGGAGGACCCGGCGGTGGCCCGGCCGGTGGATCTGGAATCGGTGCCGGCGGTACTGCGTGGGAAACTGGAATTCGAATCCGGTGAGGAGGGCCGCGAACAGGAGCATCTCACCCATATGCTGCGGCGGGCCGTCGCCGATACCGCCCGGGACCGGCTCGGCGGACTGGATCTACGGCCGCTGGCCGACGCGGTGGACGAGGGGCATCTGGTGACGACGGGCGAACGGGTGCCGGGTACTCAGGTCCTGTCCGCGCTGCCGGAACTGCCGGTGCTGCACGAAGTGGCATTGCGGCTGGGTGTGGTGGCGGGTGATCCGCCGCAGCGGATCGCCGCGGCGGTCGAATTCGCCCTGGAGTCCCTGTATCTGGCGCGGCAGGTGGCCAAGGATTCCGACGACGAGGGCAGTGCGGTGTACGGCGGGTGACCGCCACACCCGGTTTCGAAGAGGTGTGATGACAGCGTCCGACCGATACTCCTACGGGCCCTATCACGAAGGGCCCGATCCGCTGGCGCCCCCGCTCGATCTGCGGGAGGCGCTGTCGGAGATCGGGCGTGAGGTGATGGAAGGTTCCTCGCCGCGTTCGGCGCTCGAGGAACTGTTGCGGCGCGGGACATCCGGGATGCCCGGGCTGGAGGAGATCACGCGCCGTCTCTGGGAGCGGCGGGCCGAGATCTCGCGGTCCCACCGCCTGGACGGCACCCTGCAGCAGGTACGAGAACTGCTGGATCGGGCGCTCGAGGCCGAGCGGCGTGCGCTGTTCCCGGACCCCTCCGACGATGCCCGTTTCGCCGAAATGCGATTGGACGCATTGCCGTCGAGTACTGCGGGCGCGGTGAACGAGCTCGGCGAATACCCCTGGCGTTCGGAGACCGGCCGGGAGAATTACCAGAAGATCCGCGACCTGCTCGGCGAGGAATTGCTGGAATCCCGTTTCCAGGGGATGAAGCAGGCGCTGCGGAGCACGACACCACAGGATGTGGAGCGGGTCCGGCAGATGATGTCGGACCTCAACGATCTGCTCGCCGCCCATGCCCGTGGCGAGGACACCGAAGCGCGGTTCGCCGAGTTCATGGCCGAACACGGGAAGTTCTTCCCGGAGAATCCGCACGATACCGAGGAATTGATCGATACGCTCGCCGCGCGTGCCGCGGCGGCGCAACGGATGATGAATTCGATGTCGGCGCAGCAGCGGGCGGAACTGAACGAGCTCGTCGGGCAGGCGTTCGGGGATCCGCGGATAGCGCAGCAGATCACCGACCTCGACGCGAAGCTGCGGGACCTGCGCCCCGGCCAGGATTGGGAGTCGGCGCGGCGTTTCCGCGGTGACGATCCGCTGGGTATGGGCGAGGCCGTGGCAGCCATGCAGGATCTCGGCGAACTCGACGAACTCGCCGCCCAGCTCGCCCAGTCCTATCCCGGTGCGCGGCTGGAGGACATCGACCTGGAGATGCTGGAGCGCCAGATCGGCGCCGACGCCCGGGTGGATGCGGCCCGGCTGGCCGAACTGGAACGGGAACTGCGGCGGCAGGGCCTGTTCGAGCAGGCTCCGGACGGTTCCCTGCGATTGACTCCGAAGGCGCTGCGGCGGCTCGGGGAGGTCGCGCTCCGCGATATCGTCGGGAAACTGCGTAGCCGCACGGGCCGGCGTGAAACAGCGCTGGCGGGAGCGGCGGGGGAGCCTACCGGTGCGAGCCGGCCGTGGCAGTTCGGCGATACCGAGCCCTGGGATGTGTCGCGTACGGTACGCAACGCGGTCCTGCGTTCGGCTTCCACCGGGAGCCCGTCGGTGACCCTGGATGTCGCGGATGTGGAGATCGCCGAGACCGAACAGCGGTCCCGTGCGGTGGTCGCCCTGTGCGTCGACACCTCGTGGTCGATGGTGCAGGACGGGCGCTGGGTGCCGATGAAACGGACTGCGCTGGCCCTACAGCATCTGATCAGTACCCGGTTCCGGTCCGACGCCCTCGAACTGATCACCTTCGGGCGGCACGCCGGGACGGTGGACATCACGGAACTGACCGGGCTGGAACCGGTGTGGGAGCAGGGGACGAATCTGCACCACGCGCTACTGCTGGCCGAACGGCATCTGCGGCGGCATCCGGACGCTGTCCCGGTCGTGCTCGTCGTCACCGACGGTGAGCCGACCGCGCATCTGGACCCGGACGGTACGGCCTACTTCAACTGGCCGCCGGATCGCCGGACCCTGGCCGTGACCATGACCCAGGTGGATTCGCTGGCCCGGCTGGGGGCCTCGATCTCGGTGTTCATGCTGGGAGAGGAACCGCGCCTGGCCGCGTTCGTCGATCTGCTGGCCCGCCGCAGCGGCGGACGAGTGGTGGCACCCGATCTGGACGGGCTCGGTGCCGCGGTGGTCAGCGACTATCTGCGGGGCCGGCGGCGTTGATTCGGTTCCGGGACTGCGCGGAATCGGTGAGCGAGGAGGTCTGATGCGGCTGGACCGGGCTCAGGCGCGGGCACGATTCGCTGCGGCCCGGGTGGCCCGGCTGGCGACCGTCACCAGCGAGGGAACGCCGCATCTGGTGCCGATAGTGTTCGCGCTCGCCGGCGATACGGCTTACACCGCGGTCGACGCCAAACCGAAATCGACCACCGCGCTGCGTAGGCTCGCCAATATCGAAGCGAACCCGGAAATCGCCGTACTCACCGATTTCTATGACGAGGACTGGTCGCGCCTGTGGTGGGTGCGCGCCGACGGCACGGCACGGATTTTGACGGGAGACGAGGCGCGCGCGGGCCTGGATCACCTGACCGCGCGCTACCCCGTCTATGTGGCGGAGCCGCCGCCCGGACCGGTTGTCGCGCTCGATATCACGCACTGGTCGGGCTGGGCGGCGAGCTGATCACACGCCGGTTCAGGAGCCGGCACCACCCATGGCGAACCGCAGCAGTGCCTGCTTATCGCCCTGTTTGATCTTGCCTTTGCGGTTGAGCACCTCGAGCTGCCAGATATCGCCGTTACGGAACGCGCGGGCCACGGCGTTGGCATTGTCGCTGCCCAGCAGTGACGGCCAGATATCGGCCACTTGCTGGCTGCTGCCGCCGGTGGCGTCGTAGACCTTGAAGGAGATGTTGTTCGCCTTCTCGAACGAACTGCCCTTCTTGAACGCGGCCGCGACGAAGACGACGGCGTCGATACCGCCCGGGACCTCGGCGAAGGTGACGTGGACGGTTTCGTCGTCACCGGCCGCCGCGCCGGTCTGCTCGTCGCCGGAGTGCAGGACCGAGCCGTTTCCCAGCGGGTCCAGCGAATCCAATCCGGCGAAACGGACGGGTTCGCTGCCCTGCATGAGAATGGCGATCAGGTCCAGGTCGACACCTTTCTTGCGGCGCGCCCAGCCGAGCGCACCACCACTGGCGCCCGCGGAGGGGTCCCAGCTGACACCGACACTCAGCTTGGCGATCCCAGCGAGATCGGCTGCGCCGTCTTCCTTTTTGAGCGTGATCATGGCTCAACGGTACCGGCTGCCGGAGAACGCCGGGTGACCACCGGGTTCGCTCTCAGAGGAGCGGATAACCGGTGCTCGGATGGGGTCGCGGCCAAGGGTGGCGGGCCAATCCCTCGACCCCTTCGTTGAACCGCCCCAGCAGCCGGACCAACTGTTCGACTTCGTCGTCGGGCCAGCCGGTGAGCACGGAGCCGACGCCGCGGCGCTGCAGGGCGAGGTCGGCTTCGAACAGCCGCAGACCTTTTTCGCTGGGCCGGACCTTGCGGGCGACCCCGCCGTCGGGATCGGGAACCCGCTCCACCAGGTCCTGGTCGAGCATGGCGGCGACCTGACGGTTGACAGTGGATACATCCAGTCCGAACGCTTCGGCCAGTTCGCGCAGGGTCAGCGGGTCACCCAACCGCAGCCGGGTGAGGATGAGGTAGGCGGATCTGTCCAGCTGGAACGGCGAATTCCGGCGGGCGGCCGGGTACTGCCGGGACAGCAGGTTCAGTTCCAGGACGAGCCGCGCCAGGACGGCGGGATCCCGGCGGTCCGCCGCGGTGAGGGCGGGCAGTGCAACCGAATCGGACATTCGGACACTATGTCGTCTGTTTCGCCCGAATACAAAATTGTGCACGATACACAGGGTATGTAACGTGCATATTCGTGACTGCTGTGGCCGACAACGGCACTTTCACCACGATCGGCGGTAACGAGGGCGACGCGGTCGGTATCGAACCCTGGGACCCCACCGCCGTCCCCCGATATCCACATCGTCGGTTACGGGCAGCTGCCACCCGGGTGGTGACGGGCTTGCCGGATCGATACCTTCATCGCGTAGCGTGACGCTCAGTCGGTGGAGGTAGAGGTGTCGGAACGACTCATGGAACCGATCGAAGTAGGCGAGCCGGGATGGATCGACTACGCCGAGTTCGGCAGACGGTTCGTCACCCACGCGGTGACCGAACGGCGGATCGAGGCGGCGGTCGCCGGGATCACCGGGCGCGGACTGACCATCGGGCCGCTCAACCTGGTACCCGCCGGGCTCGCCGGATTCCTCGCCGAAGGCCGGATCGACCGCCCGGTGGTGGTGCGGCGCGGCTCCGAAATAGCCTTCGACGTGCG
The DNA here is from genome assembly GCF_035956715.1 of Nocardia sp. NBC_01329. Lineage (NCBI taxonomy): Bacteria > Bacillati > Actinomycetota > Actinomycetes > Mycobacteriales > Nocardiaceae > Nocardia > Nocardia sp. NBC_01329. Next base: position 303,411 of record NZ_CP108381.1, read on the forward strand.
GATACCGGTATCACTGCGGGTCAAGATACTGCTCGGCGGCAAACCGCTGCGGTCGGAAACCGTGGTATCGATCGGTCTCACCTTCCACGCCCGCACCGCCGACCCGCTGCTGATCGTTATCGATATACCCCGGGTAGAGCCCACCGATGTGAGCGTGCTGCTGCGTCTGTCCGCCGCCGAATCGGTGGCCGAATGGCTGCTCGACCCGATCGCGGGACTGCTGCAGCGCGAAGTGGCCCACCGCGTGAACGCGATGCTGCGCGACCCGGGCGTGATGCGCAGCCGGATCTACGACATCGAGGCCATCGTCGCCCGCGAACGCTCCCCGCACCGCACCCGCACCGAATTCGACTGGATCGACTACGCGGAATTCGGCCGGCGCTTCTTCCCCCGCATCGTCACCCGCGACCGCCTCGAACAATTCGTGACCCACCTCGCCGGCCGCCGAATCGAGATCGGCCCCATGCGAGCCGGCCCCCGCGCGGCGGCGGAAGTCGCGGTGCGCGGTGAGGTCGGACGACCCGAACTCACCGACCGGATACCGGAAACCACCACGGCCGACGACGATATCGCGCTGGTCCGGTTCGAGCTCCTCGTCCCGGTCTCCCTCGACATCACGGTCAGCGTCCTCAAGGACAACCACTACCGCGCGGATATCGAGATACCGCTGCAACTCACCGCGCACGCCGCGGATCCGCTGCTCATCGTGGTCGAAGTAGACCCGCCGATCCGGGAGAACATCCGCCTCGAATACGCGGCCCGAGGCAGGCGCGCGGCAGTGCTGGGCGTACTGGCGGGAATCAAGAAACAGATCGTCGCGCAGGTGGTCCGGGTAGTCCGAGGCGAACTGGCCGACCCGGCGATGCGCACCCTGGACGTGGGGGAACGAATAGACCGCCTGCTCTGAGATCGCTCGGAACACGGGTCGAAGTTCTCCAGGGGTGGGAAACTCGGCCAGATCGTGGGGGAGTTGGTGATGGCGGTTCGGGTGTGAATGTGATGGAATGGCTGCACGTTCGAGGCTCCCGGCGCACGAAGTGCTCAGGGGAAGGTGCGCCGGGCACGCCGTTGTTGTTCACCCGGGGTGTGCGAAGGAGTCCGCGATGGTTTCTGCACTGTCTCGTCGTGCTCTGCTCGGCTATACGGCTGCCGCCGTCGCCGTGGGTGCCGTGGGTGCCGTGGGTTCGGTTCTCGGGGCTTCTCGCGCCGGCGCTGCCTCGTTGGGGACTCTGCTCGATTACGCCGGGGGCGTGCCGTCCGCGGCGGCGATCCGGGCGGCCGGCCACACCGGTGTCATCCGCTATGTGTCCGATCGGCGGCCGGGAGCGGAATGGATGGCCGGAAAACCGTTGCTGGCCGACGAAGTAGCGGATCTGCGGGCCGCAGGGTTGCGGATCGTGTCCTGTTACCAATTCGGCAAGGGACCTACCGCCGATTGGCGCGGTGGATACGATGCCGGTCGCCGTCACGGCGAGCGGGGGCTGGCTCTGCACCGGGCCGCCGGCGGGCCGGACAACCGGCCGATCTACGCATCGATCGACGACAACCCGAATCCGGTGGAGTTCGCGACCATGATCCTGCCGTATCTGCTCGGCTGGCAGGCGGTGATCGGCCGGGAGAACACCGGTGTGTATGCCAACGCGCCGACCATCGATCTGGCTCGCACGGCCGGGGTGGGTGCCTGGTTCTGGCAGCACGACTGGGGGACGGCGCCGGGATATGTCCACCCGGCCGCGCATCTGCACCAGTTCGAGATCGATGACCGCACGGTCGACGGGGTGGGGGTGGATGTGAACGACATCCTTGTCCCGGAGTACGGGGCGTGGTGAGAACCGGCGTTCGGCGGGCAGGTCAGCGCAGCGGGCGTTCGGTCCGGTTGGCGGCCACGTACATGTAGATCAGCGGTGCCACCGCTCCGCACAGGAACAACAGCAGGGTCGGCAAGTCGCTGCGTAGCGGGACATCTCCGCCTGGGCCGCGGCTCGCCGCGATCAGGAAAGCGGCCAGCCAGGCGGCGATCGGCAGGAACAATACGGTCGACCGGGTCGTCACCGTCGCGGCCGCCCATACCAGCGCCACATTCACCGGCGCGGCGATCAACGCGGCCAGTGGCACCGCGACACCGCCGATATAGAGGGGTAGATAGAGCACCTCCAGCGCCAGCGTGAGCACCGCGTCCACGATCAGGATCACGATCAGCACCGGACCGAACACCCCGGTGGCCAGCGCGGCCCAGCGTGACCGGGTATCCGCATCCGGCGGAGCGTCCACGGCGGTCACCGGTGCCACCGAGTCGAACACCACCGCGTGGTCGCCGCGGCGCCGGGGTCGATCCCGCTGTCCGATTCCGAGTGCTGCATGATGGCGAGTCTATTCCGGCGTGGGTGTCATGCGGCTACGCCAGCCCGGCGAAGAGATCGCCTTCCCGGCCGTCCGGCCCGCCGGTCCAGGCGCGTCCGCGGACCAGAATGTAATGCTCCTCCGGTAGAACCGGCTGGGCGATCATATTGGTCAGCGCGAACTCCCGGCCGGATGGTGCGACTGTGAGCTGGGTGGTGTGTGCTCGTAGTGCCGCACGTTTGTTCGGGAGCACGTCGGCGACATCGATCGTCGTGGTCACCGAATTACCGGGCACACTGGCCAACTCGTTCTCCGCGGGCAGCCGCCAGCCGTGTGGTAGCGCCCCGGGCAGCCCGTCGACGGTGCGCCGGGCAAGGGCCCGCAGATGGTCGCTCAGGATATCCGCGTCGGTCACGGTCCAATAGAACTTGGGCGTGTCCCAGCCTTGCGCGGCGGCGGCTTCGACGGCTTCGGTGGTCACGCGGTTGGCCTCGATATGGTCCGGGTGGCCGTATCCGCCGTCTGGATCGTAGGTCACCACCACTCGCGGACGCAGTTCGAGGATCACCTCGGTGAGGGCCCGCACCGATTCCGCACCGGAGCCGACGAACGCCCGCGGATGCTCGGCCGTGGGGGTTCCGGCCATCCCGGAGTCACGCCAGCGGCCGGCGCCGCCCAGGAAATACGGCGGCCCGGCATCGAGTTCGGCCAGGGCGCGGGTGAGTTCGCCGATCCGGTACCCGCCCAGCTGGTCGGCGCGGTCGGCGGTCAGCCCGGCCCACTGTTCGCCGAGCACCTCGCCCTCTTCGCCGAGTGTGCACGTCACCACGGTCACCGGGATACCGAGACGCCGATAGTGGGCGATGGTGCCGCCGGTGGTGATGGTCTCGTCGTCGGGATGGGCGTGGACCAGCAGCAGTCCACCCGTAGCTCGGGCGCCGGATCCGGTCACGGGACCCGCCGCCACATCGCCGCATCGCCGAAGATCCCGGCCTGGATCGCGCCGCTCAGTGAAGCGCCGTCCACCGAAGGACCGGCGGCGGCCACAACATTGTCCTGCACGATCGGCAGCACCGTGGACTCTCCCCACAGCCGTGGTTCGGCCTCGCCCAAGGTCCGCGGCACCTCCACACCGTGCACGGCGCCGTCGATCGCGGGCTGGAACTGCTGATCACAGACACCGGACAGGTTGCTCGGTGCCCGGCGGGCCGCTTCCACGGCCGCCGGAACCTCGGTCTTCTCACCGTCGGTGGGGGGCGTGGTCGGTGCCGCGGGCTGGCACCCGTAGCGGGAGGCCAGCGCCGTGGCGGGATCACCACCGGTCGCTTCCCAGCCGACGACCGCGTCGATCTCGGTGTCGACCAGGCCTTTGCCATACAGTTCGTCGGCGGCGAGATTGCGCACCGACGCATCGATCCCGGCACTGCGCAACTGGTCGGCGGCGGTATTGGCCACCGCCAGCGCGGTATCGTCGCCGGTCACCGCGCCGATCCGGAGCACCAGCGGCTCCCCGTTGCGGGCCAGTGAGCGGGGTCGCGGCGCCGGGGAGGTCGCCGAGACCGGCGGCGGCTCCGGGGCGCGGCCGAAGCCGGCTTCGGCCAGCAGGCCGAACGCCTGGTCGGGGCTGAGGCGGGGCGGTTCGGTCGGAGCGTAGCCCGGGTCGGAGGGGGAGAGCACCTGCGCGCGCACCGGTTCCACCCAGTTGCCGGTCTGCGCGCCGACAGTGGCCAACAGCGCGGGATCCAACAGCGCCAGGATCGAGGTCCGGACTCGATGGTCGGCGAGGACCCCGTCCCGTCCGTTGAGAGTGAGACGCAGTTGCCGGGATTGCGGCATTATCGCGGTGCGAACCGAGGGGATCGCGGCCAGCTGGGCCTGGGTGGCCACGCCGCCGTGTACGAGCGCCATCTGGGTATCGCCGGTGCGCAGTGAATCCGCCAGCTGGGCGGGCGTGCCGCCGCGGCGCAGCAGGATCTGGTCGGGTCGGGCGGGCGTGCCCCAGAACCGGTCGTTACGTTCCAGGAGGATCTCGTCGCGGCCGGGATCGGCGGATTCGATGGTGAAATTCCCGCCCGATACCGGGATCTGCTCGACCAGCGTGCGCTGGAAACCCCCGGGGGAATCCTTCATCAGATGTGCGGGCAGCAGATTCGCGAACAGTTGCGGCCAGGCCGGATACGGCCGGTCGAACACTACGGAGACCGTTTTACCACCACCCGAGGACCGGACCTCGGAGATGAGCCGGTATCCGGCCGGGTCGATCACACCCGGCTGCGTGATCATCTGCTGCCACAGGTAGTGGAAATCCTCGGCGGCGATGGGCGCGCCGTCGGACCAGTTGGCCTGATCTTTCAGCTTGTAGGTGACAGTGAACGGTGCCTGGGAGGTGACCGTCGCCGAGTCGATCAACGCGGTATCCGGTACCCACAGCGTGCCGCCCGGCAGCGCCGGATCGGGAGTCGGCCGGAACGGGCTCGGCAGCACCATGGCCGCCACCGCGGCGGTCGCGGGCGACTGATCGGAGCGCAGATGTGGATTGAACCCGATACCGATGTCGTCGATGGCGACGACGACGGTGTTCTTGGTGGGCTGCGCCGGTTCGGTTTTGGGGCTGTCCGTACTGGCGATGGGCGGCGGCGGGTCGGCGGTGCATCCGGCCAGCACCGGAACGAGCACCGCCGAGAGCACAAGCAGCCCGCGCCACACCGCGCGCCTCCCCGAAATCACGTTCGGCACTCTACCCAACCCCGCGCCGCCCCGTCCGGCAGCGGAACCGCTTACAGCGCGGCCCGGTCGCGCGCCTTGCGACGCGACAGTTCCCGGGCCCGTTCGTTTGCTCCCAACGTGACTTTGCGCACCCGCACGAACTCCGGCGTCACCTCGACACATTCGTCGGCCGCGCAGAATTCCATGGCCATTTCCAGGTCCAGCTGCAACGGCTTGGCGAGCGTCTCCATCACATCGGCGGTGGAGGATCGCATATTGGTGAGCTTTTTCTCCTTGGTCACATTGATATCGAGATCCTCGGCGCGCGGATTGATCCCGACAACCATGCCCTCATAGGTTTCCGCGCCCGGTTCCACGAAGAACTGTCCGCGGTCGGAGAGCTGGATCATGGCGAACGGGGTGACACTGCCGGTGCGGTCGGAGACCAGCGATCCGGTGTGCCGGGCCCGGATCTCCCCGGCCCACGGCGCGTACCCGTGCGAGACGGCATTGGCGATACCGGTGCCGCGGGTCTCGGTCAGGAAATCGGTGCGGAATCCGATCAGCCCACGCGAGGGCACGATGAATTCCATCCGCACCCAACCCGCGGCGTGGTTGTTCATCTGCACCATTTTGCCCTTGCGGGCGGCCAGCAGCTGGGTGATGGCGCCGAGGTATTCGTCCGGGCAGTCGATGGTGAGCTCTTCGTAGGGCTCGTGCACCTTGCCGTCGACCTGCCGGGTCACCACCTGCGGTTTGCCGACGGTCAGCTCGAAACCCTCACGCCGCATCTGTTCGACCAGGATCGCCAGCGCGAGTTCGCCACGGCCCTGCACCTCCCAGGCGTCGGGTCGGCCGATATCGAGGACTCGCAGTGAGACATTGCCCACCAGTTCCTGATCGAGCCGTGATTTCACCATGCGGGCGGTGAGCTTGTGCCCCTGTACCCGGCCGACCAGCGGCGAGGTGTTGGTGCCGATGACCACCGAGATGGCGGGTTCGTCGACCGTGATCCGGGGCAGCGCGACCGGGTTCTCCGGATCGGCGAGGGTGTCGCCGATCATGATGTCGGTGATTCCCGCGACCGCGACGATATCGCCGGCCACCGCGACCTCACCGGGCTGCCGCTCGACGCCGACGGTCTGCAGCAGTTCGGTGATCTTGACGCTCTTGACCCCGTCCGCGTGCATCCATGCGACGTTCTGGCCCTTGCGGAGCTCGCCGTTGTGGATCCGCACCAGCGCCAGCCTGCCCAGGAAGGCGGAGGCGTCGAGGTTGGTGACATGGGCCTGCAGCGGTGCGGCGATATCGCCCTTGGGGGCGGGGATGTTCTCGAACAGTACGTCGAACAGCGCGTCGAGATTCTCCGCGTTCGGTACCTCGCCGTTCTGCGGCTGCTCCTTGGAGGCCTTGCCGGCGCGACCCGAGGCGTAGAGCACCGGCAGGTCGAGAGCGAGTTCGGCGGCTTCGGCGGCGTCGTCGTCGAGATCGGAGGCCAGGTCCAACAGCAGGTCGTGGCTCTCCTCGACGACCTCGGCGATACGAGCGTCGGGGCGGTCGGTCTTGTTGACGACCAGGATCACCGGCAGGCAGGCGGCGAGCGCCTTGCGCAGGACGAACCGGGTCTGCGGGAGCGGGCCCTCGGAGGCGTCGACCAGCAGCACCACACCGTCGACCATGGACAGGCCGCGCTCGACCTCGCCGCCGAAATCGGCGTGGCCGGGGGTATCGATGACATTGATGACGGTGACGCTGCCGTCGGGATGGTGCCGGTGTACGGCGGTGTTCTTGGCGAGAATGGTGATGCCCTTCTCGCGCTCCAGATCGCCGGAGTCCATCACTCGGTCGACCGGTTCGGCTCGCTCGGCGAATGCGCCGGACTGCCGCAGCATGGCGTCGACGAGCGTCGTTTTACCGTGGTCGACGTGGGCCACGATGGCTACGTTGCGAAAATCGCGTGTAGACGACACGCCGGTTCCTCCTGCTGGTTAACTGTTGCTTGCGGCCGGACCCTGCGACAGGGAGATTCGAAACTCACCGGGCATCTGGGCCGGTTACACCCTACCGGGGTCCTGGTGGCCTGCTGGCGGCGCCTAGAGGTAAGGGTATGCTAACCCACATGGGCAAGGTCAAGGCGAGCGAGGTTTCGAGCCTCAAGCCGAAGAAGAAGTGCTGTCGGAAGAAGACGCGCTGCGTGAAATGCCCTGTGGTCATCATGCGGATGAAGCGCCTGGAAGCCGGGGGTGCTTCCGGCAAAGAACTGAAGAAGGGGCTGAAGAAGGCGCGAGCCGCCTGAGTCGATCTCTGTCGACGCTCGGGGCGTCGGCATGAAGGCCGACGGTCGGGTTGTAGGAAAGGGATTCCGGGGTACCACGCCGAGATGACCACACCACTGCTCTCCGAATCCGATATCACCGCGGCCCTGGAATCGCTGCCGGAATGGACCCGGGCCGGTGACGCATTGACCCGCACCGTCGAGGCGGCCACATTCCCCGCCGGAATCGAACTCGTGCGACAGGTCGCCGATATCGCCGAATCGGCGAATCACCATCCCGATATCGATATCCGGTGGCGCAAGGTCACCTTCACCTTGTCCACGCATTCCGCGGGTGGGCTCACGGCACAGGACGTGGCGCTGGCCCGGGAGATAGATCGACTGGCGCCCTAGCCGTCCGCGCGGCCGTCCGGCCGGCCCAGATGATCCAGCCGTAGAGCGCCAGCGCGCCGATCACATAGACCGTGCCGAGCCAGGACCAGACGCCCCAGCGGGAGATGGTCCAGATCGAATCCTGCAGGAACGACAGGACCCAGGGGGCGCCGATCAGGGTCATGATCAGCCAGTAACCGGCCAGGATCCGCGCGCCCGCCACTGCCCGGTACGGTCCGTGGAGCAGCCAGAGCACAGTCGGCAGCAGCCAACCCCAATGGTGGGACCAGGAGATGGGCGAGATCATCAGCCCGAACAGCTGCACGATCAGCGCTGTGCCCAGGAGATCGTCGCGGCGCAGGGCCCGCCAGGCGAACCAGCCCAGTGCCGATGTCACGAGAACACCCGCGATCCACCACGGTCCGGTGCCCACATCGCTGCCCAGCAGCCGGCTCAGCGCGCCGCGCATCGATTGGTTCCACACCGAGCCCACCGGCCCGATCCGGTCGGCGTCGCCGAGCAGGGTGCCGAAATACCGGCGGGTCTCCTCGGGATTGATGAGGAAACTGGCCGCCACCGTCAGCCCGAACACCACCGCCGACCAGACGGCGGCCGCCCAGCGCCGCCGGGCCACGAAGTACAGACCGCTGATCGCCGGCGTCAGTTTGATACCCGCGACCGCGCCCACCAGAGTTCCCGACAGCCACCACCGGGAGCTGCGGATCGCGATCATCACCCCGAGCATCAGGAAGATGTTGACCTGTCCGTAGTCGATGGTCGTGCGAACCGGTTCGAACCACAGCCCGGCCGCGGTCCACGCCACCATGGTGGTGCGCCACCGCGGTTCGCGCAGCGCCTCCCGCCCGAGCATCAGTTCGAACGCGATCCGCACCACCCAGTACAGCGCCGCGACGATGGCGAAAAGCCAGAGCATCGCGACCACGGTGAACGGCAGGTAATGCAGGGGGAAGAACACCACCGCGGCGAACGGTGGATAGGTGAAGGGCAGCGGGAAGTCCGGTGTCTTCTCGGCGTAGGTGAAGTCGTAGAGATGGTCGGTGAGCAGGGCTGCCGACCCGTCGACATAGACGTGCAGGTCGACCAGATTCATGCCGTTCGGAGTCAACAGCATCCACAACAGCCGCGCCAGCACGGTGATCCCGAGCGCTACCAGGGCCAGGCGAAACGGTACGAACCCCCGAATGTCGGTCCGGGCGCCGCTGGGCTGAGTCAATACACGAGCTTTCGAGTCGGTTCGGGCCGGCGGCCGGACCCGGTGCTGTTGGGCGCGTCGGCCGGATTTTCCGGCCCGGAATACATTAACCCCACCGTTTTCCGGGCGATCGCGAGCCCGGAATGTGCGCGATGCGGAGGCGGCAAACGGGGCACACCGGCTCCGGTAACCATCGAGCAACCGATGAGTCACGAGTGCGCAATCGCCTCAATTTTCACACCTGTCACTTCCGTTATCCGCTACTGTCCAGTAGCACAGCGAATCGGGGGTCGCAATCCCGGCCCCGGTGCTGTACAACGCGCGTCAGTGTCCTTAGAGTGACCCCGAAACGACGGCTTTTCAGCGTCGCCCAGATGTACCCGAGGTAAGGACGGCTAGACCAGTGCTTCGCACCCGAGGATCGCGGATCGCAATGTCCGCGCTCGCCATTGCGGCGGGCGCCTCCCTCGTGGCGCCCGCGACAGCCGTCGCGGATCCGGCCACCGAGGCGTCGGTGAGCAGCGTCCCGATGGTCCCCGAAGGGGTACCCGTCGACGTTCTCGCCGCCCTGGCCCCGGCCATCGTCAACGCACCGGCTCCGGCGGCCAAGAACGTCGCCGCACCGGGGAGCCCGCAGGCGGCGATCCTGGCCCAGGCCCGCGCGCTGCTGGACACGGTGAATCTGCCCCCGCAGATCGAATCCACACTGGAACGGGTCATCACGTTCCTCGACGGCAGCGGCGGCGGTGGCCCGGAGATCCCCGAAACGGGGCCGGCGATCGCCCAGTTCCTGTACCCGACCATCGGCAAGGGCTGCATCGCCCCGTCCGGCGATTCGATCGGCACCGCCCTCGCGGTACCCGGCCCGGCGCAGTTGCCGCCGCCGGGACCGGCCGCCGGCCAGACCGGTTTCGTGTTCACCGCGCTGGGTACCGAACGCCCGACGGCCGAACAGGCACAGCCGTTGATGGTGCAGTGGCGGAACCTGGACACCGGTGAGGCCGGCTCGCAGCCGCTGACCGACGAGGCCGAGATCAACCCCGACGGTCCGGCCACTCTCTCGGCCATCGCGAACACCGGCACCGGCCGGGTTGTCGCGGTGATCGGCGGCGGGCTCACCACTCAGGCCACCGAAACCGAAACCCGCAGCTGCACGTTCATGCCCACCATCGGCTTCTTCACCGTCGGCTGAGCAGTCCGCGGCACCAGTGCCGCAGAGGCCGGGGGCGCTCGTGACCCTGCGCGGTGAGTGGTCGGCGGCGATCGCGCCGTGAGCGATTGATCGCGGGTGGGTGCATCGAATGCCCGGGCTATCCGGTGGCGGCCGGACCGCGAACATCGAGTTGATCCCTGGTCTCCCCGAAGCGGGCGGTCGGGTTCGGAGCGTCGCATGTTCAGTGCCGGGCAGACCGCGGTCCGCTGTGGTAGACCGGGGTGATGGCGACTGTCGAAAGTACGCGCAAGCCGAGTATTCGGAGCCGGCGCTCGTCACGGTCGATTCTGTCGATCCGTTCAGAGGGATCGATCCTGTCCATCGGCTCCGCGTATTCGATTCTGTCCATCGGAAGCGTGGGGTCGATCCTGTCGATCGGCTCCATCGGATCATTCGGTTCGGCGATCTCCAGCGGGTCTTTTCTGAGTCTCGGCTCGGCGCTGTCCGGATTGTCCCGCTGGTCCCTGTTGTCGTGGACGGGTGATCACGCGAGTCCGGATACCCGCCCCGATCTGCGTGTTGTCGCAGACGAACCCGATCTGCGCGAGGCTGCCACCCGGCACTGCCAGACCTGATATCCCGGGGCTCCGGAACGTCGCCGGCGAAGCACGGTCAGGAGGGCTCCGGCCTTGCCTTGCCGGAGGCGGGATCGATCAGACCTTGCCGGAGGCGGGATCGATCAGACCTTGCCGGAGGCGGGATCGATCAGACACAGCACCGCCCATGCCCGATCCAGGGGGATGTCCTCGATTCGGTAGAGCTTCTTGCCCGCGGCGGTGGCGGCGCCGACCGTGGCCAGCCCGGCTCGGCGCTGCCAGAAGGTCTGCCGGACAGTCCAGCCGATGATGCCGGGAGCCTCCAGGCAGGTGCGTTCCCGGTCGAGTGATCCGGAGCGGACGATCAGCCAGGTGGGGGAGCCATCGGCAGTGGGGACAACGGCGTGGCCGAGGCCGCGGTAGCGATCCTCGGCGAGCAGTGCGCAGACAGGGATCAGGACGAGCGGCAGCAGCCACCACCAGGCCGGAAGGTTCAGGCCGGCCGTCGATATGACGATCAGGATCGCCGCGATGAGCGGAACCGGCCAGCATGCCCGGATATAGCGGCGCCGCCGGGCGGCGGGACCGTGCCGGGTCAGGGGAACATCGGCGAGGGCCGACAGCGTGGTGGGACCGTCGGAGGTCCCGGTGTTCCGGTGCGGACTCAGCAGCCGGGCCGCTGTCCGTTCGACGGCCGCGCGCGGGGATTGCGGCAAGATCTTCTGGCGCGGGTTCTCTCCCGTCATCACCGCTTCCAGTTGTGCGGCTCCGGCCAGGCGCAGGAGTAGCGGTTCGCAGAGGGTGGCGCCGCGTAATCGCGCGGTGTCCAGGGTTATCCGGCGCAATGTGAACAGTCCACGGCGGATCTGCAGGGTGCTGCCGTGATCGGTGACGCGCAGCCCGAAGTTGGTGGCCAGGTAGTGGGCGCAGGCGGCGATACTGACGACCGCGACCATGACGGCCAGCGCGCCGAACGCGAGCAGCAGCAGTGACAACAACCCGAAATCGCGGACGCTGTCGACGGTGTTGCGGCTGATACTGATCTCGGCGGCACCGAAACCGAATTGTGCCGCGACGCCGAGCGCCGATGCGGCGAGAGCGAACCCGGTGAGCGATAGCGGTGCGTACCGGACCCAGCTCGGTTGCCAATGTCCGATTTCCTCGCCGCCGAGTTCTTCGGTTTCGGGGTTGGTGTCGCCCTTCTCGGCGAGGCGGGCCGGGGTGGGATCGTCGGCGGCGAAGTGGATATCTCGGGTGTGGGCGAGCAGTTCGGCGCGCAGTGGCCGGACGTGCTCGGCAGCGAGCGCGTCCAACCGGAAGCGGTCATCGGTGTCGGCTTCCCGGCCGGTGCCGATCACCACTACGGCCAGGCCCAGGATTCGGTGCAGCGGGTCGGCTTCGATATCCACCGAACGGATTCGCGCCCGCGGCACCGACAGTCGTTTCCGCCGGATCAGTCCGGTGCGGAGTTCGACATGGGTCGGCCCGACCCGGTAGGTGGTGGTGAACCAGAGGGTGGCTGCGTACGGGATCACGACCACCAAGCCCAGCAGGCTGTACAGGGGGTTTCCGGAGCTGACACCCAGGATCACCGCGCCGATCACCGCGGGTAGGAACTTCACGACCTCTTGGACCGGGTGCACCAGCAGCATTCGGCGATCGAGTCGTAGCCACGGCTCGTCGTCATCGCGATCGAGGATGGTGGCCGGCTCCCGCGCTGTGACCGGGTGGCTGTCGCCGGTCGCTTCGGGTCCCGTCATGTGGCGTCACCGCGATGCCGGGCGGCGATCTCGGTCAGCCGGGTCACCGTCTGCTCGGCCACCGCTCGGTCCAGCAGGCTGATGTGCACGGCCCCGGCGGAAGAGGCGGTCGTCACGGTGACCGTCGACAGGTCGAGCATCCGTTCCAGTGGACCGCGTTCGGTGTCCACGGTCTGCACCCGGGAGATCGGCGCGACCCGGCTCTCCTGGGTCAGCCAGCCCGATCGGGAGTACACGGCCTCGTCGGTCACTTCCCAGCGGTGCACCCGGAAGCGCCATCGCGGAATCACGATTGTGGATAGCACGGCGACCACCACCACGACCACCGCTGCCACCGCCTGCCAGGCTCGGCGCTCGGGGTCGAAGACGACCCACCCGAGCAGCACGGCGAACACGACGAGCCACGACAGCGCGATCTGCACGGTCCAGAGGGTCTTTGCGCGCGGGCTGAGCCGCCACGACGGATCGGCCAGGAGGATCGGTGACCGCGGTGAACTGTCGGGCGACATATATTCATCGTCGCACGGTGTGAGGTGCGGCCAGTGGCCCACAGATCGGCGACCATCGAGCACCGACAGCGTCGTGACCCGACCCAGGTGGCCAAGGCCCACCTCCGCACACACGTTCCGTCTACTCCGGATGGTCGGCCTCCGTGGCCGGGGTCACGAGGGCCCCGACCCGCCCCGCCGAAGGCGGGGCAAATAGACACAGCCCGACCTGCGAGGAATAGCCCGAGATACACCGCGGTTGTGAACGCTCAACAACCTGGGAGGAGACAGTTCCGGATGTGTGCCGCATGATCGAGGGCGTGACCGAGCTCCCCGAACCGACCGTCCCGACCCCCGTGCCGACCCCGTCCGCCATGCGCCGGGCGTTGCGCCGGGCCCGCGACGGGGTCACGCTGAACGTCGACGAGGCCACGGTGCTGTTGCATGCTCGCGACTCCGACCTCGTCGATCTGTGCCGAAGCGCTGCGCGGGTGCGCGACGCCGGGCTCGAATCGGCCGGGCGACCGAGCACGATCACCTATTCGCGCAACGTTTTCATCCCGCTCACCCATCTGTGCCGCGATACCTGCCACTACTGCACTTTCGTGACGGTGCCGGGGAAACTGCGCGCCCAGGGTCGCGGGATGTTCCTGGAACCCGACGAGGTGCTCGATATCGCTCGTCGCGGCGCCGAACTGGGTTGTAAGGAAGCGCTGTTCACTTTGGGTGATCGGCCCGAGGCGCGCTGGCCCGAGGCGGCTCAGTGGTTGGACGAACGCGGCTATGACTCCACTCTGGATTATCTGCGCGCGGTGTCCATCCTGGTGCTCGAGGAAACCGGGCTGCTGCCGCATCTGAATCCCGGGGTGATGTCGTGGGAGGAGATCTCGCGACTGAAGCCGGTGGCGCAGTCGATGGGCATGATGCTCGAGACCACCGCGACGCGTCTGTTCACCGAGAAGGGCAACTGCCATTACGGCAGCCCGGACAAGGATCCGGCGGTACGGCTGCGTGCCATCACCGACGCGGGCCGCCTGTCGGTGCCCTACACCACCGGAATCCTGGTGGGTATCGGCGAGAACATGGCCGAGCGCGCCGATACGATCGCCGCGATCCGCAAACAGCACAAGGCGTTCGGCCATATCCAGGAAGTGATCGTGCAGAACTTCCGGGCCAAGGACGACACCGCCATGCGGCACGCGCCCGACGCGGACTTCACCGAGTTCCTGGCCACCATCGCGGTGACCCGGTTGCTGCTCGGGCCCGATGTCTCGGTCCAGGCGCCGCCGAATCTGGTGTCCGGTGACGAATGCCGCGCCTTGCTGGAAGCCGGTATCGACGATTGGGGCGGCGTTTCGCCGGTGACCCCCGACCACGTGAATCCCGAGCGGCCCTGGCCGAATCTGGACACCCTCGCCGAGATCACCGCCGGCGCCGGTTTCGAACTGGTCGAGCGCACTTCCGCGCATCCGAAATACGTCCGGGCCGGGAACCCGTGGATCGATCCGCGGATCGGTGCGCACGTCGCGGCCCTCACCGACGCCGAGACCGGACTGGCGAAGGCCGGTGCGCTCCCGGTGGGCCTGCCCTGGCAGGAACCCGACGAGAGCTGGGAGTCGGCGGGTCGTACCGATCTCAACACCGAGATCGATACCGCCGGCCGCAACACCGATACCCGTAGCGATATCGACAACGCGTTCGGTGATTGGGACACCATCCGCGAGCAGGTTCGTGATCTGGCCGCCGCGCCGCAGCGGCTGGACGCCGATGTGCTGGCCGCGCTGCGGGCGGCGGAACGGGATCCGGCCGGGCTTTCCGACGCCCAGTATCTGGCGCTGGCCACCGCCGACGGAGCAGATCTGGAGGCTGTCGCGGGTCTCGCCGATCAATTGCGCCGCGATGTCTGCGGCGACGACGTCACCTATGTGGTGAATCGCAATATCAACTTCACCAATATCTGCTATACCGGCTGCCGTTTCTGTGCGTTCGCGCAGCGTAAGGGCGATGCCGATGCCTTCACGCTCAGCACCGGCGAGGTCGCGGATCGTGCCTGGGAAGCGTATGTGGACGGCGCCACCGAGGTGTGCATGCAGGGCGGGATCGATCCTGATCTTCCGGTGACGGGCTACGCGGATCTGGTCCGTGCGGTGAAGGCGCGGGTGCCGTCGATTCATGTCCACGCATTCAGCCCGATGGAGATCGTGAACGGCGCCTCTCGCGGCGGTGAGAGCGTCCGGGACTGGCTGACCGCGCTGCGGGAAGCCGGGCTCGGCACCATCCCGGGAACGGCGGCGGAGATCCTCGACGACGAGGTCCGCTGGGTGCTCACCAAGGGCAAGCTGCCCGCCTCTGCCTGGATCGACGTGGTCACCACGGCACATCAGGTCGGGATCCGGTCGAGCTCGACCATGATGTACGGGCACGTCGACAACCCCAGCCACTGGGTCGGGCACCTGCGCGTGCTTCGTGGTATCCAGGACGAGACGGGTGGTTTCACCGAATTCGTCCTGCTCCCGTTCGTTCACCAGAGCGCCCCGCTCTACCTGGCCGGGGCCTCCCGCCCGGGGCCCACCAACCGTGACAACCGCGCCGCGCATGCTCTGGCCCGGATCATGCTGCACGGCCGGATCGACAATATCCAGACCAGCTGGGTCAAACTGGGCACCACCGGCACCCGGGTGATGTTGAGCAGCGGCGCCAACGACCTCGGCGGCACCCTCATGGAGGAGACCATCTCGCGGATGGCCGGTTCACAGCACGGGTCGGCGAAGACGGTGGCCGAACTCATAGAGATCGCCGAGGGAATCGGCCGCCCGGTCCGGGAACGCACCACCACCTACGGTGTCCCGCCCCAAAGGAGTGCGGCGGTGCCAGGACTGGAACTGGTTTAGGCGCGTGGGCCATTGCGCTGACCCGTGCGGGTCAGCGCGCGTGAATTAGGGCAGGCTCACCGGGGGTAGCCTGTGGGGCGCCAGGGATACTCGTGTGCGGGCGCAGTTACCCGGAGGAAGACTAGGAGCGGGAGTGACGTACATCATCGCCGAACCGTGCGTTGACGTGAAGGACAAGGCGTGCATCGAGGAATGCCCGGTGGACTGCATCTACGAGGGTGGGCGCATGCTCTACATCCATCCCGACGAATGCGTCGACTGTGGTGCGTGTGAGCCGGTCTGCCCCGTGGAGGCGATCTTCTACGAGGACGACACTCCCGATCAGTGGAGCGGTTATGTCAACGCCAACGTCGACTTCTTCGACGAGCTGGGTTCGCCCGGTGGCGCCACCAAGCTGGGCAAGGTCGATTCCGATCCGGCGTTCATCAAAGAGTTGCCTCCGATGGCAGATGAGTAGGGCGCTGTCCCGATGAACACCGAGGTTTCCGCCCGCTGGCGGGTGAGTGCGGCGTTGCCGGACTTTCCGTGGGACACCATCGCCGAGGTGAAGGCGCGGGCTGCGGCGCATCCGGACGGGCTCGTCGACCTGTCGGTGGGTACGCCGGTCGATCCGGTGGATCCGCTGATCCGTTCGGCGTTGAACTCGGTGGCCGAGGTGCCCGGATACCCGACCACGCACGGCACGCCGGTGCTGCGGGCCGCGGCGGCGGCCGCGCTGACTCGGCGTTTCGGTATCACCGGGGTGGACGAGGCCGCGGTGCTGCCGGTGATCGGCACCAAGGAGCTGATCGCCGGATTGCCACGGCTGCTCGGACTGGGCGCCGCGGATCTGGTGGTGATCCCCGAGGTCGCGTATCCGACCTACGAGGTGGGTGGTCTGCTCGCCGGGACGCGGATTCTGCGCGCCGACGGGCTCACCCGGTTGGGTCCGGAGAATCCGGCGCTCATCTACCTCAATTCACCGTCGAATCCGACCGGCAAAGTGCTGGGTGTCGAGCATCTGCGGAAAGTGGTGACTTTCGCGCGTGAACGTGGCGCGGTCGTCGCGTCCGACGAGTGCTATCTGGGGTTGGCTTGGGAAGAATCGGCGGTGTCGATTCTGGATCCGCGGGTCTGCGACGGCGACCATACCGGTCTGCTGGCGGTGCATTCGCTGTCCAAGACGTCGAACCTGGCGAGCTACCGGGCCGGGTTCGTGACCGGTGATCCGGCGTTGGTGGCCGAATTGCTGGCGGTGCGGAAGCATTCCGGCATGATGGTGCCTTTCCCGATCCAGGCCGCGATGGCGGCGGCGCTGGGTGACGATGTGCACGAATCGGTGCAACGGGAACGGTATCGGGCCCGCCGCGAGATCCTGCGTTCCGCGCTGCTGGACGCCGGTTTCCGTATCGACCACTCCGAGGCCGGACTGTATCTGTGGTCGACGCGCGGTGAGCCGTGCCGGTCCACGCTCGATCGACTGGCCGATCTGGGCATTTTGGCGGCTCCGGGCGAGTTCTACGGACCTACGGGTGCCGAACATGTGCGTATCGCATTGACCGCCACCGACGAGCGGATCGATGCGGCCGCGCAGCGGCTGCGCGGATGGGCCGCGTCCGTGCGGCGGTGTTGATTAGCCGCGTCCGTGCGGCGGTGTGGTAACGACTCCGCAGAGTTTCGCGCGTCGAGTTCGGGCGGGGCCGGTCGGGCGGAGCTAGCCTGGGGTATGGACGCTGTCACAGTTGTCCCCACCCCCGGTAACGAGCCGGTGCACACGTACGCACCGGGCAGCCCTGAGCGGGAACGGTTGCTCGGTGAGCTCGCTGATATCTCCGACAGCACGGCCGAGATCCCCCTGGTCATCGGCGGTAAGCATCGTCCGGGAATCGGGGAGCGTCGCGAGATCGTCGCACCGCATCGGCACCGGCAGGTACTCGGGACCTATACCGACACCACACATACCGAAGCCGCCGCCGCCGTCGACGCCGCGATCGCGGCCGCCCCGGATTGGCGGGCGTTGCCGTTCGACGAACGCGCCGCGGTGCTCTTGCGTGCCGCGGATCTGCTGGCCGGCCCGTGGCGGGAAACCCTGGCCGCGGCGACCATGCTGGGGCAGTCGAAATCGGCGGCGCAGGCCGAGATCGACGCACCGTGTGAACTCGTCGACTTCTGGCGGTTCAATGTTTCTTTCGCCCGCGGCATCCTGGGGCAGCAGCCGCAATCGAGCGCGGGGGTGTGGAACCGGCTCGACTATCGTCCGCTGGAGGGTTTCGTCTACGCCGTCACACCGTTCAATTTCACGGCGATTGCCGGCAATCTGCCCACCGCGCCCGCGCTCATGGGTAATACCGTCGTGTGGAAGCCCGCACCCACACAGACGCTGGCCGCCTATTACACGATGAAACTGCTGGAGGCGGCGGGTCTGCCGCCCGGTGTGATCAATATGGTCACCGGCGACGGGCGAGAGCTCTCCGAAGTCGCGCTGGCCGACCCGCGCCTGGCCGGTATCCATTTCACCGGTTCCGGTACCACCTTCCGATATCTGTGGAGCCAGGTGGGGGCCGATATCGGTCGGTACCACGGGTATCCGCGGATCGTCGGGGAGACCGGGGGTAAGGATTTCATCGTCGCGCATCCTTCGGCGGATCCCACCGCGTTGCGCACAGCGCTGATCCGCGGTGCCTACGAGTATCAGGGTCAGAAGTGTTCGGCCGCCTCACGTGCGTATCTGCCCAGATCGCTGTGGCGGGAGATGGGCGAGGATTTCCTCGGGATCACCGAGACCCTGAGCTACGGCGATATCGCGGATCTGTCGAATTTCGGGGGCGCGGTCATCGATCGGCGGGCCTATGACAAGAGCGTGCGCGCGATCGAACGGGCGCGGGCCGCGGGCGTGGACGTGCCGGTGGGCGGTACCTACGACGACAGCGAGGGCTATTTCGTCCGGCCGACCGTGCTGCTCGCCGACGATCCGCGCGACGAATCGTTCGCCACCGAGTACTTCGGCCCGATCCTGTCGGTGCACGTGTACGACGATTCCCAGCCCGACGCCTACCGGACGATCCTGGCCGAGGTGGAGTCGGCCGCCCCGTACGCGCTCACCGGCGCGGTCTTCGCGCAGGACCGGAACGCGGTGGAAGAAGCGGCCGAGGTGTTGCGTTTCGCGGCCGGCAACTTCTATGTCAACGACAAGCCCACCGGTGCGGTGGTGGGGCAACAGCCGTTCGGCGGGGCACGAGCTTCGGGTACCGACGACAAGGCGGGTTCACCACTGAACCTGTTGCGCTGGGTGGCGCCGCGCACCCTCAAGGAAACCTTCGTTCCGCACACCGATCACCGCTATCCGCATATGGACCGAGGATGAGCGGCCCCTGTCCGCCCGTCGCGCGGTATGTGGTCGTGGTTCGCCGCGATGGCCGGGCGACACAGTGAATCCGCTACGTCCGGCGATCCTCGCCGCGGCCGGCTCCGATCGGGTGAAACGTGCCCTGACCACCAGTCCGGCCACCGCCGCGATGGTGCAGCGCTTCGTACCCGGCGAGGCCCGCTCGGATCTGGTCGCGGCGGCGGGCAGGCTACTCATGAGCGGGCGTGCGGTCAGCGTCGATTTTCTCGGCGAGAACACCACCGATCGCGCGCAGGCCGAGGCCGCGGTAGCCGAATACCTGGCGCTGATCAACGAGCTCGCGGCCCTGCCGACCGCGGAGGTACCCGCCGGGGCCGCACCGCTCGAGGTGTCGGTCAAACTGTCCGCGCTGGGGCAGGCGCTGGGTGCCGACGGTCCGGCGATCGCCACCGAGAATCTGCGCACTCTGTGCACCAAAGCCGCCGAGGCCCGGGTATGGGTCACGGTGGACGCCGAAGACCACACCACCACCGCCGCCGTTCTCGCCACGACGAGGGAGGTCCGTTCGGACTTTCCTTGGCTGGGCACCGTGATCCAGGCGTATCTGTACCGCAGCGCGGACGATTGCCGCGAGCTCGCCGACGCGGGCGCCCGGGTGCGCCTGTGCAAGGGGGCCTACCGGGAACCGGAAACGGTCGCCTGTCAACGTCGGGTCGACGTGGACCGCGCCTACCTGCGCTGCCTGCGGATCCTGATGCACGGCGCGGGCCGGCCCCTCGTGGCCTCCCACGATCCGGTGGTGCTCGCGGCAGCGGCCGATCTCGCGACGATCACCGGCCGCCGCCCCGGTGACCTCGAATATCAGATGCTCTACGGCATCCGCACCGACGAACAACTCCGTCTGGCCGACCGCGGCGATTTCGTGCGGGTCTACCTGCCCTACGGTCGCCAGTGGTACGGGTACCTCATGCGCAGGCTGGCGGAGAGGCCGGCCAATCTGACGTTCTTCCTACGTGCCCTTGCCGGGCACTGAGCGGAACACCGGTAAGAGGTCGCCGGGCGTCGCCGAAAATTCAGACCAGGGGTTTGCCTTTGCGCATGCGGCGGCGCATATCCCACAGGTAGTAGTTCATCGGGAACTGGCGTATGACTCGGGGCTGGAATCTGAGGCCGAAGCCGATGGCCTTCATGGTGCGGTCGAACCAGCGCTGGTTACCTTCGGTCCAGGTCAGCCGCATTTTCTCGCGGATCTGCGGCGGGAGGCAGCCGGTGACGACGAAGCGGTGGAATTTCGCCGAAACCCACTGGATCGGTCGTGCCACCATCTTCAGGTCGATGAGGTCGTCGAAGTAGGCGCGGGTGGTGTCGTCGATCTCGAGCGCGTCGAGGTTGTCCTCCCAGAACTGCCAGAACGCGGCCCGGTCCGCCGGCCACATCTCCGGCCGCACCTGGAGGGTGGTGCCGAGGCGGATGCTGTGGGCGTAGAAGGTGTCGGCGGTCGCTTCGTCCATCGGGCCCCGGACTTTCTCCAGAAGGTCGACGAACCCGAAGTACAGGCAGGCCGCGACCCATAGTTGGAGTTTCGGGTCGAAGGCGTTGTATTTGACCGGGCTGGTGGGTTTGGTGCGGATATGGCGGTGGGAGGTGTTGACCGCGAGCCGGTAGGCGTTGCGTTCTTCCTCGGTCCCCAGCATTGCGACGGCGAGGTAGGTGAGGGTCGTGCGCAGCCGTTTGAAGGGGTGCTCCATAACGTTGCCGCTCTTGACGTCGCTCTCCATCACACCGTAGGCGACCGGCCGCAGTCCCAGTTGCATGATGACGTTCGCCGTGCCGCCGAGGAAGGCGGTGACCCCGACGATGTGATCGTTCACATCGAAGTCGGGCGCGTACAGCCGCTGGGGTTCGGGATCGTTCATCGGAGCGGGCAGGGGAGCGGTCATCGGCGACCTCTTTCCTATGAGACGATTATATGATAACCATCTCATTCACTCGATCTTGCGTCAACCGCTTGTGAAGTTGTGCGATGCTTATTACGTCATTGCATCGCCGAGCGCGGAAAGGTGCCGAGATGGGTGCGCTGGCTCAACTGTTGCCCCTGGTGCGATCGCCGCGCCGAGATCAGGATCAATCCGTACTGGCCGCGGCCTTGCAGGCGTTCCTCGATTTCGGGATCAAACGCACGAGCATGGTCGAGGTCGCCCGGCGTGGCGGCCTCTCGCTGGCCACACTGTATCGGCGGTTCTCCAGTAAATCGGATCTGATCCAAGCGGTCGGACTGGCGCAGACTCGCGATTTCATCGAGGGCGTCGACGCCGCGGTCCAGCAGCAGATCGAGCGAGACGCCGGTGCCGAGGACCAGATCGTGGAACTGTTCGTCGCGTTCCTCGCCGGTTTGCGCGGTAACGAACTCTTGGACCGGCTGCTCGACACCGAACCGGAGATCGTGCTGCCCTACCTGACCGTCAAGGGTGCGCCGGTCATCGAATTGGGGCGCGATTACGTCGCCGAATTCATCACCCGCCTCCAGGGCGAAGACAAACTGCCGGCCTACGATCCACTGCCGCTGGCCGAGATGATCGCGCGGACCGCACTGTCGCTGGCACTGACGCCGCAGACCGTCATCCCGCTGGGCGACGATATCGCCGTGCGCAAATACGCGCGCGATCATGTGGCGGTGTCGTTCCGGGTGCCGAGCCAGGTGACCGATTCCTGAAATTCGAACGGAGTTGTTTTCATATTCGTGAATTCGGCTCAGACGAGTTTCGTTCCGAACCGGCGGCGGATCCGGAAATCGAACAGATACGCGTTGATCGGGAAATTCCGCAGGGGCACCGGTAGCGCCGCCGATACCCGGCCCAATCGACGCAGCATGCGATCGAATCGGCGTTCGTCGCTCGCCGACCAGGTCATACCCATTTCCGCGCGGAGACGCGGCGGTAGCAGGCCCGCGGTGACCCACCGGTTGAACCGGCCGCCGAGGAGCTGGACAGGACGAGGGAACATCTTCAGGTCGACGATCTCGTTCAGCATGTCCCGAACCGGCGGATCGATCCTGGTCGCCGCGAGGTTTTCGGTCCAGTAGCGATCGAAGGCCGCCAGGTTCGCGGGCCACGAGTCCGGCGGTACCTGCAGGGTCGTGCCCAATCGTGCGGAACGGCGATAGATCGTTTCTTCGAGTTCGGAATCGGGCCGGCCGCGCATCCGTTCCCGGATATCGCGTGCGCCCCGATACAGGCACGCGGCCACCCACAGTTGCAGATCCCGGTCGAAGGCGTTGTACCGCACCGGACTCTGCGCGTTCGAGCGCACCTGGCGATGCGAAGTGTCTACTGCTTTCCGGTAGGCCGCTCGCTCATCGGTGTCGCCGAGCAGCGCAACCGCGAGATAGGTGAGTGTGGTACGCGTGCGTTTGACCGGATGCAGTGTCAGTTTTCCGCTGTCGACCGGGCTTTCCAGCACGCCGTACCCAACTCCGGGTACGGCGAGCTGCATGATGACATTGGCGGCGGCGCCGAGTATCGCGGCTCCATCGATATAGGGCCGGAAGTCGAATTCCTCATCGTGCGCCGGCCCGGCGGAATCGGGCGGTTCGGCGGCGGAGCCGGGTGCAGGCGGCTCCGCGGCGGGAGAGCTGGTCATGGAAACAACCGTTTCGAGTGCTCGAGAAAGCTGACGCTTCACCCTCTCGCCGCAGCTTATATGTGTCAAGTGGCGCCGGAAATTATTCGATTCCGCGCGAATTCCGCCGAATTCTCGGGACCGGCCGGGCAGGTGTCGGCCATCCGTACCGGGCCGGGGCAGTAGTTTGGGCGCATGTCCTACGGCCACCGCCTGCTCAGCTCACTCGACCCCCTCGCTGTCGCCGCGGGCGCCGATATACCGGACGCCGTGACCATCGACGGCGTGACGCTGTCTCGCAGCGATCTCCTCGGTGCCGCGACCTCGGTGGCCGAACGGGTCGCCCGAGCCGAGAGGGTAGCGGTGCTGGCCCGGCCGACCGCGGCGACGGTGCTCGCCGTGGTCGGATGCCTGATCGCCGGGGTGACCGTGGTGCCGGTGCCACCCGATTCCGGAACGGCCGAACTCGACCATCTGCTCGCTGATTCCGGGGCTCAGGCGTGGCTGGGCGAAGCGCCGGAAGGTACTTCGCTGCCGGTGGTCCCGGTGCGGTTGCACGCCCGCTCCTGGCACACCTATCCCGAACCCGATGCGGGCGCACCGGCTTTCGTGCTCTACACCTCCGGAACCACCGGGGCCCCGAAAGGGGTGGTGTTGAGTCGGCGCGCGATCGCCGCCGGACTCGACGCACTCGCCGGCGCATGGGCCTGGACCGCGGCCGATGTTCTGGTCCACGGCCTGCCGCTGTTCCATGTACACGGTCTGATTTTGGGACTGCTCGGACCGTTACGGGTGGGCAGCCCACTCGTGCACACCGGAAAACCGACCCCGGCGAATTACGCGGCGGCCCCGGGCACTCTCTACTTCGGCGTGCCGACAGTCTGGGCGCGGATCGCCGAGGACCCCGCCGCGGCGAAAGAACTGGCCGCCGCGCGGCTGTTGATCTCCGGCAGTGCCCCGCTGCCGGTGCCGGTCTTCGAACGCCTCGCGGAACTCACCGGACATCGGCCGGTCGAACGGTACGGGATGAGCGAAACCATGATCACCTTGTCGGCCCGGGCGGACGGGGAACGACGGCCCGGCTGGGTCGGGGTACCGGTCGAGGGTGTCGAGACCCGGCTCCGCGACGAAGCCGGCCGACCGGTTCCCCACGACGGCTCCGGCATCGGCGGACTCCAGGTGCGGGGACCGATGCTCTTCGACGGCTACCACGGCCGCCCGGAGGCCACCGCGGAATGCTGGACCGAAGACGGCTGGTTTCGCACCGGAGATGTCGCCGCCATCGACGCGGACGGGTTCCATCGGATCGTCGGGCGCGAATCGGTCGATCTCATCAAGTCCGGCGGCTACCGGATCGGTGCGGGGGAAGTGGAAACCTCGCTGCTGGGTCATCCGGCGGTCGCCGAAGTGGCCGTCGTGGGCCTTCCCGACGCGGACCTCGGGCAGCGGATAGTCGCCTTCGTGGTCCCGCGCGCGGCGGCGCCGACCGAGCAGGAACTCATCGACCACGTGGCCGGTGAGCTCTCGGTCCACAAACGCCCCCGCGAAATCCGATTCGTGGGTTCCCTTCCCCGAAATGCCATGGGCAAGGTCCAGAAGAAGCGATTGTCCCAATAGCGTCATTCCGGCGAAGCGAATGTTGCCTGACCCGGTTACTAGTTGTGGGCGTGCAGGGCTTCGTTGAGTTCGATACCCGTGCCGGCGCGCGGGACGACCTCCACGGTCCCGGTGCGCGAATTACGACGGAACAGCAAGTTGTTCTTGCCGCTGAGCTCGGCGGCCTTCACCACGGTGCCATCGGGGGCGGTGACCTTCGTGCCGGCGGTCAGGTAGAGACCGGCTTCGACCACGCAGTCGTCACCGAGCGGGATGCCCAGGCCCGAGTTGGCGCCCAGCAGTGACCGCTCACCGATCGAGATGACGGTGGTGCCGCCGCCGGAGAGAGTTCCCATGGTGGAGGAGCCGCCGCCGATATCGGAGCCGTCGCCGACGACCACGCCGGCGGAGATCCGGCCCTCCACCATCGAGGTGCCCAGCGTGCCCGCGTTGAAGTTCACGAAACCCTCGTGCATCACGGTGGTTCCGGCTGCGAGATGCGCGCCCAGGCGTACCCGGTCGGCGTCACCGATGCGGACGCCGGACGGGACCACGTAGTCGACCATGCGCGGGAACTTGTCGATGCTGTACACGGTGACCGGTCCGCGCGCGCGCAGTTTGGCGCGGGTGGTCTCGAATCCGTCCACCGCGGCCGGGCCGTGATTGGTCCACACCACATTGCTGAGCAGGGCGAACTGACCCGCCAAGCTCACCTGGTGTGGCCGGACCAGACGGTGCGAGAGCAGATGCAGCCGCAGATAGACATCGTGGGCGTCCACCGGGGCGGCGGACAGGTCGGCGATGGTGGTGCGTACCGCCATCACGTCGACGCCGCGCGCGGTGTCCGGGCCGACCAGATCGGCGAGTCCGGCGGGTGCGGTAGCGAGACGTTCGGTGCCGGTATCGCCGAACTCGCCCAGCTCCGGGCTGGGAAACCAGGTGTCCAGAACGGTCCCGTCCGAGGTCACGTTGGCGATGCCGATGGCGGATGCTCCCTGAGTGCTCACGAGACCGAAGCCTACCCACCGGCGGTCCGTTACGGCGGGGCCCCTCTACGCTCGTATCCCGTGACCCTCGACCTGCACGCCGACCCCATCGCACTCACCGCGGCCCTCGTCGATATCCCGAGCGTATCCCGGGACGAGGCCGCGATCACCGCGGCCGTAGAGGCGGCACTACGCACCCAGACCAGCGGTTTCGAGGTGCTGCGCCGCGGCAATGTGGTGCTCGCGCGGACGAACCGCGGGCTACCGTCGCGGGTCGTCCTGGCCGGGCACCTCGATACCGTGCCGATCGCGGACAACGTGCCGGGCCGGTTCACCACCGAGAACGATGCCGAGGTCTTCTACGGCTGTGGTTCGGTCGATATGAAATCGGGTGACGCGGTGTTCCTGCATCTCGCGGCCACCGTCGCCGAACCCGTCCACGATCTGACTCTGATCTTCTACGACTGCGAGGAGATCTCCGCCGAGTTCAACGGTCTCAACGCCATCGAACGGGAAGTACCGGAATGGCTGGACGGCGATCTGGCGATTCTCGGTGAGCCCTCCGGCGGCTGGATCGAGGCCGGTTGTCAGGGCACGCTGCGGGTCCGGTTGAGCACCGCGGGCGTCCGCGCGCATTCGGCCCGTTCCTGGCTGGGCGACAACGCCATCCACCGGCTGGCGCCGGTGCTGGCCCGGCTCTCGGAATATCGTGCCCGGGAAGTCGATATCGACGGCTGCCGCTACCGCGAAGGATTGTCCGCAGTCCGCGTCGCGGGCGGGGTCGCGGGCAATGTGGTGCCCGACGCCGCCGAGGTGGAGGTGAACTTCCGATTCGCCCCGGACCGCTCGGTGGAGCAGGCGACCGAGCACGTACGGGAGGTGTTCGCGGGGCTGGATCTCGAACTCGAGGTCACCGACGCTGCTGCCGGTGCGTTGCCCGGGCTCACCGCCCCCGCGGCCCGCGGGCTCGTCGAGACGGTACGCGCGCACGGTTCGGCAGGAGTCCGGGCGAAATACGGGTGGACCGATGTCTCCCGCTTCGCCGCCCGCGGTATCCCCGCCGTGAACTTCGGCCCCGGCGACCCCAACCTCGCCCATAAACGTGACGAGCACGTTCCGCTGGCACAGATCACCGCGGTGACCGAGATGCTGCGCGGGTATCTCACCGGGTCGGTGTAGCGGCGCGACCCGGATCCGCTCCCCGGAGGCCGATGCGGCGTGCACGGTAGCCTGTCGGCCATGTCAACCGACGCCGCCGAATCCGGGATGGCCGGCAAACCCAAGACCCGCTTTCGCGGGCCCCTCATGTTCCGCCGGGAACGGACCCCGCGAGGCACGACCGCCGACCAGCATCTGCTGGACCAGCGCAGCGACAGCGACTGGGTGCACACCGACCCATGGCGAGTCCTGCGGATCCAGGCCGAATTCGTCGAGGGCTTCGGTGCCCTGGCAGAGGTCCCGCGTGCGGTGAGTGTGTTCGGTTCGGCACGCACCGACCCCGGCAACCCGGAGTACACGGCCGCGCGGGAGCTGGGCGCGGCCCTGGCGACCGCCGGATTCGCGGTGATCACCGGCGGTGGACCCGGTGTGATGGAGGCCGCCAACCGGGGGGCGTCGGAAGCGGGCGGCTACTCCATCGGTCTCGGTATCGAGTTGCCGTTCGAACAGAGCCTCAACGACTGGGTCGATCTGGGGATCAACTTCCGGTACTTCTTCGTACGCAAGACAATGTTCGTGAAGTATTCCCAGGCCTTCGTCTGTATGCCCGGCGGCTACGGAACCCTCGACGAACTGTTCGAGGCCCTCACCCTGGTGCAGACCCGCAAGATCACCCGATTCCCGATCATCCTCTTCGGCAGCAAGTACTGGGCGCCGCTGGTGGAATGGATCCGGAACTCGCTGGCCGCGGACGGCCGTATCTCCCCGGGAGATATCGACCTGCTGCACGTCACCGACGATATCGACGAAGTGGTCCGGATCATTCAGGAATACGCGCCCGGCAACGCTACCCTCGAGAAATCCGGTACGGAGGACGAATGGTGACCTCGCGAGCTTTCGCGTTGTGCGTGTACTGCTCCGCGAGCACCACCGACCCCGAACAACTCGCCTTGGCGGCCCGTGTCGGCGCCGAAATCGCGAAGCGCGGGTGGCAGTTGGTGTCCGGCGGCGGCAACGTCTCCATGATGGGCGCGCTGGCCACCGCGGCCCGCGCCGGCGGCGCCGCCACGATCGGGGTCATCCCGAAACATCTCGTCCACCGCGAAGTGGCCGATGTGGACTCCGACGAACTGGTCGTGACCGATACGATGCGCCAGCGCAAACAGGTGATGGAGGACCGCGCCGACGCCTTCCTCACGCTGCCCGGCGGAATCGGCACGCTCGAGGAATTCTTCGAAACCTGGACCGGCGGCCAGCTCGGCCAGCACGACAAACCGATGGCCATCCTGGATCCCGCCGGGCACTACAGCGGCCTGTTCACCTGGCTCACCGAACTCCACGACCGCGGTTTCGTCCCGCAGGAGGCCCTCGACCGGATCACCTTGACACCGGATCTAACGGAGGCATTCGACGCGCTGAGCGGAGAGTAAGTGTGACTCGACTCATGTGGTCGCGTCGGTATTCGATAGGCCGGTCTGCGGCGAACCCGGACTCCGCCTCCGTGAGCCGGCCGCCGTCCACGACTTGTCGGAGCCGGTCCGTACCCGGGGCTCCGGCGTTCGAGCGGTCGCCATAAACTCGATCCATGTTCGAGCCTGTCCGGCCGTTGCCGACTCTTTGCGGCCGGACCGTCGCGACGGATCGCGCGCTGGTGATGGCCATTGTGAACCGCACCCCGGATTCCTTCTACGACCGTGGTGCGACCTTCAGCGATGCTGCCGCGTTGGCCGCCGTGGCGCGGGCGGTGGACGAGGGCGCCGATCTGGTCGATATCGGCGGGGTGAAGGCCGGGCCGGGGGAGCATGTGGACGCGGGCGAGGAGTCGCGGCGGGTCGTGCCGTTCGTCGCGGCGATCCGGGAGACGTACCCCGACCTGCTGATCAGTGTCGATACCTGGCGGTCGGATGTCGCGCGGGCCGCGGTCGCCGAGGGCGCGGACCTGATCAACGACACCTGGGCGGGCGCGGACCCGGAGCTGGTGCCGGTAGCCGCCGAGACGGGGGCCGGGATCGTATGCAGTCACACCGGCGGGGCGGTGCCGCGGACGCGGCCGCATCGGGTCCGGTACACCGATGTGGTGGCAGAGGTGACCGAGACAGTGGTCGGGGCAGCGGAGCGGGCCGCGGCGGCGGGGGTGCGACGGGATTCGATCCTGATCGATCCGACCCACGATTTCGGCAAGAACACCTATCACGGGCTCGCACTGTTGCGGGCAGCGGACGTTCTTGTTAAAAGCGGGTGGCCGGTCTTGATGGCGCTGAGCAATAAGGATTTCATCGGAGAGACATTAGGTGTCGGACTTTCCGAACGGCTGGAGGGCACATTGGCAGCAACAGCATGGTCGGCCGCGGCCGGTGCTCGCGTTTTCCGTGTGCACGAGGTCGCCGCGACCCGTCGCGTCGTGGACATGATCGCCGCGATCCAGGGCATCCGGCCCCCTGTACGAACTCTGCGAGGCCTCGTATGAAATTTCCACAGCACGAGCCCGACTGGGCGTCGACCCATACTTGGGACGCCCCCGACTGGTCGGTGGCCGATCTGGTCGCCGCCAAGGCCGGCCGCACCGTATCGGTGGTGCTGCCCGCGCTGAACGAAGAGAGAACCGTCGCCGATGTGGTGGCCAGCATCCGGCCGCTGCTGGGCACGCTGGTGGACGAACTGGTAGTGCTGGATTCCGGGTCGACCGACGCCACCGCCGAACGCGCCCGCGCGGCCGGGGCCGAGGTGATCACCCGGGAGCAGGCGGTACCCGAATTGGAGCCCTTCCCGGGCAAAGGGGAGGTGTTGTGGCGTTCGCTGGCGGTGACCAGCGGCGATCTGGTGGCGTTCGTCGATTCCGATCTGATCGATCCCGACCCGGCTTTCGTGCCGAAACTGCTCGGCCCGCTGCTCACCACCCCCGACCTGCATCTGGTGAAAGCCTATTACCGCCGGCCGCTGCGGCACGGCAGTGGGGTGGACGAGCATGGTGGCGGCCGGGTGACCGAACTCGTGGCGCGGCCGCTGCTGGCGGCGCTGCGTCCCGGACTCACCCAGGTCCTGCAGCCGTTGGGCGGTGAGTACGCCGGTACCCGGGAGTTGTTGACGGCGGTCCCGTTCGCACCGGGGTACGGGGTGGAGATCGGGTTGTTGCTCGACACCTACGATCGGCTGGGGCTGAGCGCGATCGGGCAGGTCGATCTGGGCGTTCGGACCCATCGCAACCGGCCGCTGGCCGATCTCGGTGTGATGAGCCGGCAGATCCTGGGCACGGTGCTGGGCCGCAGCGGCGTCCCGGATTCCGGAGTCGCCCTGACCCAGTTCCCGTTGATCGGCGACGAGTTCACCCCGCACAGCACCGCGGTGGATCTGGTCGACCGACCCCCGATGAACACCATCCGGCCGGGCGTAGCGGCCGCTTGAGCCGACCGGCCGGAGCCGCTGTCGCCGTCAGTGGTTCCGGTCCGGTTTTCCGCCCGGGAGTTCGTCTCCGGTGCTCGGGTCCTCGTCCTCTCCGGTCGTCCGCGTCGGGCGGCCGAGGACCTCGGGTTCGTCGGTATCTGTCGTGGATTCCTCGGCGGAGGGTGTGCCGGTTTCCGCCCGATCCCGCTCCTCGGGTCGTTCGGCCGCGGCCTGTTCGCCGGGTTCCTGCTCGTGTTCGAGGCGGGCCTGGAGTTCGGCGACCGTCACATACTCGCTCTCGGCGGAATCCGGACTACGCAGCCACAGGGTCACGGTAATCAGCAATCCCACCGCGACCAGGACAATCGCCACGATGATCAACGCATTCACCTGCGCCTCCACGAATTATCTCTTCGGAGCCGGACATCGCCACGATGCACCGAACGGCGCAAAGTAATTCTATGGCTATCGAACCCCCGGGCTCGGTCGACCGGCCGCGGTAAAGGTAAATCGGCCTACTGCGCACAGAGTAGCAATTCTTCGACCAGCTGATATTCGCTGTCGCTATAGCGGTTTCGGCGTGTCGGAACCGTCGTGCGCGGGCTTTCGCTTCTCCGGTGCGGTCAGCGCCGCTGGCGTACTGCCTGTGGGCGGGAATCCACCGGCTCGTGAAGATAGACCGGGGTGAGCAGGTCCGCGTCCACGGGCTCGCCGGTGGTGCGTTCGTACCGGACACCGACCAGCACGGAGAAGCGGCGATTGGCTGCCCGCTCGTGCAAGGTCGCCAACCTGGTGGCGAGCAACCGGACCGCGCCGAGCGAGCCAGGTGGGTGCAACCCGTCGAGGACGAGGATCGAACCGCGGCCGTCCGGGCGCGGGAGCCGGGCCAGGTAGGCGATATCGTGCGGTTCCGGGCCGGCCGGACGGTAGATCCGCCGCGCGGCGCGATCCTCGATACCGCGGCGGCCGTCACCGGGCCGGGCGACGGCGCGACGCAGCCGCGGGTCGGCGGCGATGAGATGGCGCAGGCTGGGGGAGAGTTCGGGACCGCCGATCACGATGAGGCCGTCCCGCAGTAGATCGATGGGCCGACCCGGGGCGAAGGGTTCGATGGTGACCGCGAAGCCCAGTTCCCGTAGCTGTTCGGCGAGCCGCGGCGCGGCCGCCGGATCCGGTGCCCCGATCAGCCTGCCCGCGCGGGTATCCGGGACCAGCAGGGTCATCGGCCCGTGCCCGAAGAACAATCCTTCGGGCGCCGGGCCCTGCGTGCTCACCTGATGGATACGGGCGCGGGAAAGCCCGGCGGCGGCACCGATTCTGGCGAAAGTCCACCCCTCGGCGTGTAACTCCCGGATCACCGCACGCCGAATTCGGGTGAGCTCGTTGATGGTCTGCTGAGCCGCTGCGACACCTTCGGTGGCGGCCTTGAGTCGCTCGACTTTGTCTTCGATCGCGAATATCCGCGCCACGTCATCGGCCGACATGTGCGAAGTCTAGACAGCGAGTCGCTGAACTGCGTCTAGACTGGTTGACGCTCAGGTGGCGTCGGTATCGATCGGGGGACGTTCGTTGCGTTCCAAGGGTTTATCCAACTTGGGCATCGGGTAATCTGGCATACCGCTGTGGGTGCCCAGCACGTTCTTGCTGTCCGGTAGTGCGCCGTCCAGATCCCGGAATAGGGAATCATCGCCGTTCAGAAGATGTTTCGTCACCACCGAACGCGGCGACATCCCACGTAATTCTTGAAGATCGGCGAGTGGTTTACGCAGTTCCTCGAATTCGGGCCCGAGTTCGGACCGCAATTGCGAAGTCGCGCCGGTCGCGTAATCGCGAACCTGGCGCAGACTTCGCGCAGTCCACCGAGCGGCGCCGGGTAGGCGCTCCGGGCCGAGGATTACGAGGGCGGCGACGAGTAGCACGAGCATCTCGCCCCACCCGATACTGCTGAACACTCCTACAGGCTACCCGGCACCGCGACCAGCGGATCAGTCGGAGGCCAGCGTCACCGGGAGATCCACCTGCCGACCTTCCCGGATGAGCTGCACGTTAACCGTTTGTCCGATTTCGTTCGACTGAACCGCCACTACCAGCTCGTCGGGATTGGTGACTTCGCGATCGCCGATCCGCACGATCACATCGCCTTCGACGATGCCCGCGTTCGCCGCCGGACTGCCCGGCTGTACATCGGCGACCTCGGCACCGCTCATGACCTCGTTGGCGACCGTCTTCTGTCGGGCACTCACACCGATCATCGGATGATGGATCGATCCGTCGCGGATGAGGGTCTGGGCGACCTCGGTTACCTGGTCCACCGGGATGGCGAAGCCGA
This sequence comes from Nocardia sp. NBC_01329, assembly GCF_035956715.1. Classification (NCBI taxonomy): domain Bacteria; kingdom Bacillati; phylum Actinomycetota; class Actinomycetes; order Mycobacteriales; family Nocardiaceae; genus Nocardia; species Nocardia sp. NBC_01329. Next base: position 335,598 of record NZ_CP108381.1, read on the forward strand.
GACCCACCGAACCGCCGCTCTCACTACGGATCGCGGTATTGATACCGATGACCCGGCCGTCCGCATCGACCAGTGCGCCGCCGGAATTACCCGGGTTGATCGAGGCGTCGGTCTGTACGGCATCGATGACCGCCTTGGTGTCGCTGCCCTCGCCTTCGAGTTTCACGGGGCGGTGCAACGCGCTGACGATGCCGGATGTGACCGTTTTGCTCAGGCCCAGCGGCGATCCGATCGCCAGCACCGCATCCCCGACTTGCACATCATCGGATTTACCGAGCTGCGCGACCGTGAGATTTTTCACATCTACCTTGAGGACCGCGAGGTCGCTTTTGGGATCGCGGCCGACGATATCGGCCGGGGTCCGCGTGCCGTCGGAGAAGGTGATCTGGATCCGGGCCCGCCCGGACTGGTCCTGGGCCGCCATGGAGATGACGTGGTTGTTGGTGGCGATATAGCCGTCGCCGTCGATGACGACCCCGGAACCGGTGGCGCCGTTGTCGCCGACCGTGGTGCGGATGGAGACCACCGACGGCAGTACCGCATCGGCCACCTGGGCGATCGGGCCGTGCGGCTGATCGCTGTCGGCCTGTTCCAGGCTGACTTTGCGCGACGTCAGAGTCGAGGCCGTCTCTGCGGTCAATCGGCCCACCAGGCCGCCGACCAGGCCGATCGCCAGCGCGATCGCCCCGAGAACGAGCAGGGCTTTGGGTGCGACCCGGGAACCGAACAGCACCTGGCGCGCGGAGAGCTGCTCGGCGTGCGGGAATTCCTGTGTGGTCGGCGAGGGCACAGCCGGGGCGCCCAGCCGGGCCGCTGCTTCCGGATCGCGCCAGGGATCGGCCGGGCCGGCCACCGGTTCACGTCCGCTGTCGGCATCCGGGTCGCGCTGCAGCAGTTCGGTGGAACCGGGCGGGCGGCCGAAGGCTTCGGCCAGCACTGCCTCGGGCGGACCTTTGGGTGCTATCGAGGTCGAGGACTCGGCGTCCGGGCGCCCCCCGCGGGCGGCGAAGGATCCGGATTGACCCGACGGGCGGCGGAAGGCACCCGCGGTATGTGAGTCCACATGAGGTCGATAGACCGGACGGGGAGCCAGTACCGGTGCCTCGCGCGGGCGCAGAGTGCCGTTATCGGTCGTCGTACCGTTTTCGTCCACCGAATCAGGGTTGTCGGCAGGGGAATTCTGCGTCGGTTCGGAACTCACGCGGCAAACTCTACTTGCGCCACCACACCGACCACCGGAAGCTGTCGAAGGTTGCCGAGAAAGTTTGGCTCGTGAAGCCGAATACCGCCTCGTTACGCGGATTTTCGGCCGAATTCCGCGTTTGTGCCCCGCTGGGCGGTTCGGCGAGCGGAATACGGGAGAGGCTGTCGTGCAGGCCGGTGGGGATCGAGACGTGGGAGGCGCGGCGCAGGGCGATTCGCGCCTGCTGCTGGGCCTCGACCTCGGCGGCGCATTCCGGGCACACCGAAAGATGCTGGGCCGCACGCAGGTAAGGATTCATCCGCAGTTCGCCATCGACGTAGGCGGCGACTGCCTCGCTCGCCAGATGCTCGGTGGAGTGGAACTGCGCGGAACGACGACCGGGCGTTTCGGAGTCGCCACTCATTCGCTGCCCATCCTTCCCGACCGGTATCACGAACTGCTGTGATCCCGGCGTCATGATCGCAGGATCACCCGAAGCTCGCCTCGGCGGCGAAACGCTCCTGGACTCCATTATGCGCAAGATACTCGCGCAGCGCCTGCCGGCCGCGATGGATCCGACTGCGCACCGTTCCGAGTTTCACGCCGAGCGTCGCGCCGATCTCCTCGTAGGACAGGCCCTCGATATCGCAGAGTACGACCGCGGCGCGGAACTCGGGTGCCAGCGAGTCCAGCGCGGACTGTAGATCCGGGTCGAGCCTGGCGTCGTGGAAGACCTGCTCGGGCCCGGGCCCGTCGGCGGGAACCCGGTCGTAGTCCTCGGGTAGCGCTTCCATCCGGATGCGGCCGCGGCGCCGGACCATGTCCAGGAAGAGGTTGGTGGTGATGCGGTGCAGCCAGCCCTCGAACGTGCCGGGCTGGTAGTTCGACAGGGAACGGAAAACCCGGATGAAGGTCTCCTGGGTGAGGTCTTCGGCGTCCTGGGCGTCACCGGACAGGCGATAGGCCAGCCGGTAGACCCGGTCGGCGTGTTCGCGGACCAATTCGTCCCAGGTCGGCATGACCGTTCGGTCACCGGTGGCGTCGAAGGCGGCGGTGCCGGTGAGCGGCAGCATGCTGTCGAGTTCGGACGATGCGTCGGCAGTGGCGGCCTGCACGGCCCGCACGACGTCGTATTCCTCGGCTCGATCGTCGTTACTGGACATATCGGGCACCTCCATCAGGGCGTCCGGCGGAGCGGGATCCTTGGTCACCGGGTCGCGGTGTGCGGCTACCTCCGAGTCCGGCCCGGTAACCGGTCGAGGACCGAATTCGTCCGGCCCGGGCAGGCCGTGACCGGCCGTCGTCGCCGAAGGGCGCGCCCGGGGAAGTTCGGGCAAGGTGGCGGACTCGCGTGCCGCATCGACCATGTGGATGGTGACAACCTCCTGATCGGGACCGAGGCGTAGGCTCGAATAGGCGGCCCGTTGTTCGGGCCGTCGTTTATGGGTTACAACGGCGGATCGGTACTCCGTTGTTCCCGTTTCTGCGCGTTCGGTTAGGTGGTCTTGCGTAGCCCTCACTCTTCCGTCTCCTGGTGTGGGTCCGATATGGGGATCCTGAGGGACACCTGAGAATGTTGCGACCAGCAATCGCGCGTTTGGCATAGCCTCTTGGGCGTGGCATCGAACCTGGAGCTCAATCTCGCCTACGTGGAGGAATCCGTCGTCGAGGACGAGGTACTCGTCAGCGCCCGCGAACGGGCCACCGAGCTGGGAGCGGCACCGGTACCGCCGTCTGTCGGGGCTCTGCTGAGCATGTACGCGCAGTTGCTGGACGCGCGGGCGGTGGTCGAGGTGGGAACCGGTGCCGGGGTCAGCGGGTTGTGGCTGCTCGACGGAATGCGCGAGGACGGCACGCTGACCACCATTGATTCCGAGCCCGAGCATCAGCGGGCCGCCAAGGAATCCTTCCGGGCCGCCGGTATTCCGCTCGCTCGGACCAGGTTGATCAACGGGCGCGCGCTGGATGTGCTACCGCGACTGGCCGACGGTGCCTATGACCTGGTGTTTCTCGATGCTGCGCCGATCGAGCACCCGCAATACATCGCCGAGGCGGTGCGGCTGCTGCGTGCGGGCGGGGCAGTGCTGCTGCACAACGCGCTGCTCGGGGGCCGCGTGCCCGATCCGGCCAATCGTGACGCGGCGACCCAGGCGGTGCGCTCGGCCACCCGGTATGTCGCCGAGGACCCCGGTCTGACCAGTGTCCTGATCCCGCTCGGTGACGGGTTGCTCTGCGCCTCGAAGGGGTAGCGAGGCCGTTCGCCGACTTCGCCGGGCGCTGACCTCGCCACTTGTGGCGGTAGTCCGGTGTGATCGCCGGTCGTGTGTTTCTTTACGGAATCTCTACGGGGTCGGCTCTTGCGCGACGATTGAACAAGTGTTTAGCGTATTGAACATGCGTTCAAGCGATGATCTGAACACGCGGGCCCGTATTCGCGACGCGGCTCTCGTCCGGTTCGGGGAGGAGGGTTTCGGAGTCGGCGTACGCGCCATCGCCGCTGCGGCGGGAGTTTCGCCGGGCTTGGTCAACCATCATTTCGGCTCCAAGGACGGATTGCGGCGCGAATGCGACGACCATGTACGCGCGGTTATCCGTGAATCGAAGATGAGCTATCTGAGCCGGCCCTCAACGGGGAATCTCCTGCAGCAACTGGCCGAGATAGCGGAGTACGCGCCGATCATCGCCTATATGATGCGCAGCTTCCAGGCCGGAGGTGAGCTCGCTTCATCCTTGTTCGAGCACATGGTCGAGGATGTCGAGCAGTACCTCGAGACGGGCATCAGCGCCGGTGCCATCCGCCGGCCACGGGATCTGAAGGCGATGGCCCGTTACCTGGCGACCGCCAACGGCGGCGGCATGCTGTTGTTCATCCAGTTGCGTGCCGGGGCTTCCGGGGCCGTCGACTACCGGCAGGCCCTGCGCGAGTACGGCGATCAGATGTTGCTGCCCGCCGTGGAGGTCTACACCGAGGGGCTGCTCCCCGATTCGACCATGCTGGACGCCCTGCTCGCCGACGCCGCCGCACGCACCGCCGCCGAGCGAGAAGTACCCGATACGGATGCCGCCCCCTGCGGCGCGGAACGAGCCGCCGAATCGCCGGAGGCCGTTTCCGCGGATACACCGGAAGCGCCGCGACCACCAGAAACGCCGGAGCCGGCCCGAAGCGCCGGCGACGCGAACTGAGCCCGCGCGGCGTCCGACCCGCCGCGCCCGCGAACCCATTTCCATCAACGCTCTATCTCTCTGTCCCACATCTCTCTGTTCCACGAGGAGACACGATGATTTCGGCAATTCGGATCCGGGATCTGCACAAACACTTCGGAAAGGTCCGGGCACTGGACGGACTCGACCTGGAAGTGTCCGAGGGTGAAGTCCACGGCTTCCTGGGCCCCAATGGAGCCGGCAAGTCCACGACCATCCGGATTCTGCTCGGGCTGTTGGCGCGCACCTCAGGTGAAGTGCGGATGCTCGGGCGCGACCCCTGGGCGGACGCGGTGGCACTGCATCGCGAGATCGCCTACGTTCCCGGTGACGTCACCCTGTGGCCGTCGCTGAGCGGTGGTGAGACCATCGACCTGCTGGCTTCGATGCGCGGCGGTCTCGATACCGCGCGCCGGGCCGAGCTGATCGAACGCTACGAACTCGATCCCAGGAAAAAGGCGCGCACCTACTCCAAGGGCAACCGGCAGAAGGTGGCGCTGGTCTCGGCCTTCTCCTCGCATGCCCGGTTGCTGCTACTGGACGAGCCGACCTCGGGTCTGGATCCGCTGATGGAGCAGGTATTCCGGGAATGCGTCGCGGCGGCGGCCGAGCGGGGCGCGACCGTACTGCTGTCCAGCCATATCCTGTCGGAGGTCGAGGCGCTGTGTGAACGGGTCACCATCATCCGATCCGGTCGCACGGTGGAGACGGGGACGCTGGCGTCCATGCGGCATCTGAGCCGCACCTCCATCACCGCGGAACTCACCGGCGATCCCGGTGACATCGCGGCCATCCCCGGGGTGGCCGATGTCAGCATGGAGGATCACACCCTGCGCTGCCAGGTCGACGGTGCACATCTCGCCGAACTCATCCGCGTACTCGGTGATACCGGGGTCAGCAGCCTGATCAGCCGGCCGCCGACCCTGGAAGAGCTGTTCATGCGCCACTACTCGATCAACGGCGAGGAAGCCGCCGAGCTGGAGGGGGCACGGAAATGACGACCGCTGTCGCCGGAGCACGGCACAGCGTGCTCGACTACCGCCCGAGTCGTACCGGATTCACCGGAACCATCCGGTTGCTGCGGCTGTACCTGCGCCGCGACCGGATCGTGGCGCCACTGTGGATTCTGCTGCTTTCCCTGCCGCTGGGCGCGGTCTATGTGGCGAGTATCGAATCGGTGTATCCCACCGAGGCAGACCGGGCATCGTTCGCGGCCACAATTCTGGCCAGTCCCGCGCAGCTGGCGATGTACGGGCCGATCTACAACACCTCGATCGGTGCGGTGGGCATCTGGAAAGCGGGGATGTTCCACACCTTGATCGCGGTGGCGACCATTCTCACGATCATCCGGCACACCAGAGCCGAGGAGGAGACGGGCCGCAGCGAGATCCTGGCCGCCACATCGGTCGGCCGGTACGCGAACCTTGCAGCCGCACTGATACTGGCCGGAGGCGGGTCGTTGCTCACGGGTCTGCTCGGCGCCGTGAGTCTGGCCGCGACCGGTGTCCCGGCGAGCGGCTCGCTGGCCTTCGGGCTCGCGCTGGCCGGGTCCGGCATGGTGTTCGCGGCGGTAGCCGCGGTGACGGCCCAGGTCTGCACCGGCGCCCGGCCGGCTCGCGGCCTGGCCTTCGCGGTGCTCGCGGTCACCTTCACCCTCCGGGCGATCGGTGACACCCGGGCAGGGGCGGGCCCGGCGGATCCGCTGACGTGGCTGTCCCCGCAGGGCTGGTCGTTACAGATCCGTCCGTACGCCGGCGACCACTGGTGGGTGCTGCTGCTGCACCTGGCGCTGATGGTGGTGCTGGTGACAACCGCTTACGCGCTGCTGCGCCGACGCGACGTCGGCGCGGGACTCATCGCGGAACGACTGGGCGCACCCCAGGCGGGTCCAGAGTTGGCCGGACCGTTCGGCCTGGCCGTTCGGTTGCAGCGCGGGACACTGCTGGCCTGGACGATCGGAGTCGGGCTGTACGGCGTGGTGATCGGCAGCGTGGTGGCGGGTATCGGGGACAGTTTCGGCGAGAACGAAACGCTGCGCGATCTGATCACCCGGATGGGCGGCTCCGATTCGATCGAGGATTCGTTCATCGCCTACGCCTTCACCATGCTCGGGGTCGCGGGCGCTGCGTACGCCGTATCGGCGACACTGCGGCTGTTCAGCGAGGAGAACGGCCACCAGGCCGAATCCGTGCTCAGCGGGGCGGTCGGCCGGGTGCGCTGGGCCGCCACCCATCTGATGTTCGCGCTCGGCGGGCCCGTGGTGATCATGCTGACCGCCGGGTTGCTCGGCGGCCTGGCCTACGGCATCGCCAAGGGCGATATCGGCGGGGAACTGCCCGGCGTGGTGGGCGCGGCGCTCGTCCAGCTGCCGGCGATCTGGTTCTTCGCCGGTGTGACTCTGGCGCTGTTCGGGCTGGTCCCGCGGTGGACGCCGGTGGCGTGGGGGCTGCTGACCGCCGCGATCGCCGTCTTCCTGCTCGGTTCGTTCTCCGGCGCCCCGCAATGGTTCCGCGATCTGGAACCGTTCAGCCACGCCTCGAAGGTCCCGGGGTCGGAGTTCACCGCGACCCCGTTCGTCGCGGTGACGGTGATCGCCGCGGTACTGATCATGACCGGTCTCGCCGGTGTGCGGGGCCGCGACGTGCGCTGATCGGTCGTCACCCGAGGTGCCCTCTCCCGCCGGGAAGGGGCACCTCGGGGCGCGGACCGGAACGGTCAGACCCAGGTGCCCTTGCCGACGGTGACCACACCGCCGTTGCTGATGGCGAAGCGGGAACGGTCGCGCTCCAGATCCACGCCGATGATCTCGCCTTCGGAGACCATGACGTTCTTGTCCAGGATCGCGCGCCGGACCACCGCGCCCCGCCCGATCCGAACACCCGGCATCAGCACACTGCCCTCGACTGTGGCGCCGTCGTCCACCATCACATTGGCACTGAGTACCGAATTGCGTACGGTCGCCGCGGACAGGATGCTGCCCGCCCCGACGATGGTTTCCTGGGCCAGCCCACCCTGTGCGAATTTCGCCGGCGGGAGGTTCTCCGCCGCACCACGGATCGGCCAGTGCCGGTTGTAGAGATTGAACACCGGATTCACCGACACCAGATCCATATGTGCTTCGTAGAACGCGTCGATGGTGCCGACATCGCGCCAGTAGCCGCGGTCGCGTTCGAGGGCCCCGGGCACCTCGTTGTCGGCGAAATCATAGACAGCGGCCTGGCCCGCCGAGACCAGACTCGGAATGATGTCGCCACCCATATCATGGTCGGAGTCGGAATCCTCGGCGTCGGCCTTGATCGAGTCCACCAGCACTTTGGTGCTGAAGACATAGTTGCCCATCGAGGCGAAGGTCGAATTCGGATCATCGGGGATTCCCGGTGGATGCGCCGGTTTCTCCAGGAAACCGATTATGCGGCCGGATTCGTCGGAATCGATACACCCGAAAGCGCCCGCCTCGCTGCGCGGCACCCGGATACCGGCCACCGTCACCCCGGCGCCGGAATCGATGTGGTGGGCCACCATCTGCTCCGGGTCCATCCGGTAGACGTGGTCGGCGCCGAAGACCACGATGTAGTCCGGGTCCTCGTCGTAGATGAGATTCAGCGATTGCATGATCGCGTCGGCGCTGCCGGTGTACCAGCGTGGGCCGAGCCGCTGCTGCGCGGGGACCGGCGTGATGTATTCACCGGCGAACCCGGACAGGCGCCAGGTCTGCGAGATATGCCGGTCCAGCGAATGCGATTTGTACTGGGTGAGTACACAGATCCGGAGGAAACCGGCATTGACGAGATTGCTGAGCACGAAGTCGATGAGACGATAGGCGCCGCCGAACGGGACGGCCGGTTTGGCCCGGTCGGCGGTCAGTGGAAAGAGTCGCTTGCCCTCGCCACCGGCGAGCACGATTCCTAGTACGTGCGGCTGGCTCCTCACAGTGCCAAACTACCGAACGAGGTGGTCGGCGGGCATCGACCGCTCGGCGGCTACCGTGAATTCGTGAGTTCCGGTTCCAGCGGTGCGGCCGAGCTGTCCGTAGCCGATGAGCTACGGGTGGCCATGCTGACCCGAGAGTTCCCACCCGAGGTCTACGGGGGTGCGGGCGTGCACGTCACCGAACTGGTGGCGCGGTTGCGGCGGATGAGCGCGGTGACCGTGCACTGTATGGGTGCGCCCCGCGACGAGGCTCGGGTGCACGATCCCGATCCGGTCCTCGGCGGCGCCAATCCCGCCCTGCGGATGATGTCGGCGCAACTGCGGATGGCCGACGCGGTGGGTGCGGTGGACGTGGTCCATTCGCATACCTGGTATTCGGGGCTGGCGGGTCATCTGGCCGCCACGCTGTACGGGATCCCGCATGTGGTCACCACTCATTCGCTGGAGCCGCGTCGGCCGTGGAAGGCCGAACAGCTGGGTGGCGGCTACCGGCTCTCGTCCTGGTCGGAACGTAACGCGCTGGAACACGCCGAGGGCGTCATCGCGGTGAGCGACTGGATGCGCCGCGATGTACTGGACGCCTATCCCGCCTTGGACCCGACGCGTGTGCACGTCGTGCGCAACGGGATCGACGCGGAGGTCTGGCATCCCGGCCCGCCGGCCCCGGGTAGCCGCCGGATCCTCGACGAACTCGGTGTGCGGGTGGACCGACCGCTGGCCGTGTTCGTCGGGCGGATCACCCGGCAGAAGGGTGTCGGCCATCTACTCGCGGCCGCACGCGATATCGACCCGGAGATCCAGCTCGTCCTCTGTGCCGGCGCCCCGGACACACCGGCGTTGGAGGCAGAGGTGGCCCAGGCAGTGGCCGGGTTGCACAGCCGCCGGGGCAACGTGTTCTGGGTCCGCGAAATGCTGCCCACCGAACAGATCCGGCAGCTGCTGGCGGCCGCCACCGTATTCGTCTGCCCCTCGGTCTACGAACCGCTGGGAATCGTGAACCTCGAGGCAATGGCGTGTTCGACGGCGGTGATCGCCTCGGATGTCGGCGGCATACCCGAGGTGGTGGCCGACGGGCGGACCGGGCGGCTCGTGCCTTTCGCGGCGGGCGAGACCGATACCTACGAGCACGAACTGGCGGCCGCGATCAATGAACTGGCGATGGACCGGGCGTCGGCGGCCGCACTCGGCGCGGCCGGTCGCCGCCGCGCCCGGGCCGAATTCGACTGGTACCGGATCGCTGAACAGACCCTGGCCGTCTACCACGCCGTCTGTAAACGATGAGCGCGGCGCCGGCGATCAGGTCCACGTCGCGAGTGGATTGCTCAGTGTGGCAGTGCGATTGCCCTGTTCTCACCGCTGCCGTGCGCGACCGGTGAGGTCAGTTCGGCAGGTAGGTCCCGACGGTGACCGATGCGGTCACCTCGAAGGTCTCCGGCAGGCGGGCGATCCGCTCCGCAGCCGCGTCCGCGTGGTGTGCGGACGGGCCCATCGCCACCAGGTTCGCGATATCGGCGCGAGGCAGGGTCATCACGTATTCGATCGTCCGGTGCTCGGTCCGGGTGAACCGCCCGGCCATGGCCTCGGCGAGGCGGCGGTCCTTCTCCGGGTCGACGGTGACCATACCGATCGGTTCGATCAGTTCGGCGAGATGGGTGGTAGTGGGGGTGACGACGATATAGCGACCGCCGGGTGCCAGTACCCGGGACACCGCCTCGGGGTTGCGGGGGGCGAACACCGATAACGCGGCCGTGAGCGTCTGGTCCCGGATCGGCAGGCCGCGCCAGGCGTCGGCGACCACCGCGGCCGCGCGCGGGTGCGCGCGAGCACATCGGCGCCCGGCCGGTTTGGCGATATCCAATCCGATTCCGCGGGCAGCCGGGAACGCGTCCAGGACGCGTGCCAGGTAGTAGCCGGTGCCCGCACCGATATCCGCGAGGATTCCGTGAGCGCCGGGGTCGTGTCCCGTCACCGTGGCCGCGGCGATCGCGTCGGCGATCGGGGTGAAATATCCGGCACCTTGAAAAGTGGCTCGCGCATCGAGCATGGCAGCGGAATCACCGGTCATTTTGGTGGCCGCACCGGTGAGCAGACTGATATAGCCCTGCCGGGCGATATCGAAACTGTGCCCGTGAGCGCAGCGCAGCGCCCCCTCCACGGGCGACAGGCCGCGGTCGCATTCGGGGCAGCTCAGTACCTCGGCGACCGCGGCGAGCGCCGACTTTTCGGCTACCTGTCTAGCTGGTGACACTCTTCAATTCGTCACCGAGTGCCGCGGCTTCGTCCGGCGTGAGTTCTACGACCAGACGCCCGCCACCCTCGAGTGGGACCCGCATGACGATCCCACGGCCTTCCTTGGTTGCCTCGAGGGGACCGTCCCCGGTACGGGGCTTCATGGCCGCCATCCTCTGCTCCCTCCAGATCTGCGCTGTATGCTGCGCACTTGCTCGGAACTCCAGTTGTCACCAACCGGGCGGTCCGCCGTTCGAGACGACGGACCGCACTCGGTCCATTCTTCCCTATCGCATGAGATGACGGACACTCGACGTCCAAATGTGATCGGTCAGCCGATCGTGGCTTGCCGGGTATCGACCCAGCATTCGGCCAGGTGGTCGTCGACCATGCCGGTGGCCTGCATCAGCGCGTACGCGGTGGTCGGCCCGACGAAACGGAAACCGCGCCGCTTCAATTCTTTTGCCAGTGCGATGGATTCGGGCGTCGTCGCCGGAATATCGGGCAAAGCGCGTGGCCGCGGCCGCGCGGGCGGGGCGAACGACCACAGCAATTCGTCCAGGCCGATATCCAGATCGCGCGCGACTTTCGCATTGGCGATACACGCGTCTATTTTTGCGCGATTACGCACAATGCCGGCGTCGGCGAGCAGGCGCTCCCGATCCGGGTCGCCGAACTCTGCGACCCGGTCGATGACGAATCCGGCGAATGCTTCCCGGAAAGCGGGCCGCTTGCGCAGGATCGTGATCCACGCCAGCCCCGATTGAAACGCTTCCAGGCACACGCGCTCGAACAGTTCGTCGTTACCGTGGAGCGGGCGGCCCCACTCCTGGTCGTGGTAGTCCCGGTAGAGCTGCGAATCCACCGACCAAGGACAGCGCATCAGCGTATCGGCTGCCGTGGTATCGGTCACAGCTGTTCCGGTCCGGGGTGGGGCGCGGCGCCGACGGCGCGCGCCTCGAGCAGTTGATCCTGCAATTCGTCGATCCGCGCGGCCAGCCGGGCAAGCGCCCAATCGACCTCACCGGCCTTGTAGCCGCGAACCACCTGCTGGAATCGCAGCGCTCGCACATCCCCGCCGCTGATTCCCTCCACCGGCAGCACCGTTGCCGTGGTGCCCTCGGGCAGCGGACCCAGTTCCTCCGACCGCCCGAACAGGGCGCTGGCCAGCAGGAACAGGACTGCGGCCACCAAACCGACGATCAGTACGTAGAGCAGCAGGGTGAGCATGGACCGAGTCTATGTGCGCTCAGAGGTGGCGGGTGGTGTCGATACCGAGCGACATACCTGCCAGGCCTCGGCGGCGGATCGCGAGTTTGTCCGCTACGGCACGCAACGCGACGGCGGACGGACTCTCCGGATCCTTCAAAACGATGGGAGTGCCTTCGTCGCCGGCTTCACGCAGTGCCTGTTCGATCGGGATCTGGCCGAGCAGTGGCACCTCCGCGCCGACCGCGCGGGTGAGCCGATCGGCCACCGCCTGACCGCCGCCGGACCCGTACAACTCCATCCGGGTGCCGTCCGGGAGGTCGAGCCAGGACATGTTCTCCACCACACCGGCGACCCGCTGCCGGGTCTGCAGGGCGATGGCGCCCGCGCGTTCGGCGACCTCGGCGGCCGCGATCTGTGGGGTGGTGACGACGAGTATCTCCGCGTTCGGGATCAGTTGGGCGATGGAGATCGCCACATCGCCGGTACCGGGCGGCAGATCGAGCAGCAGTACATCCAGATCGCCCCAGAACACGTCCGCGAGGAACTGCTGCAGTGCGCGGTGCAACATGGGCCCACGCCACACCACCGGGGTATTGCCCTTGGTGAACTGCGCGATCGAGATCATCTTCACGTCGTGCGCTACCGGCGGCATGATCATCCGCTCGACCTGGGTCGGCCGGGCGTCGGTACCGAGCATGCGCGGGATGGAATGACCGTAGATATCGGCGTCGAGCACCCCGACCGACAGACCACGCTCGGCGAGAGCGGCGGCCAGGTTGACCGTCACGCTCGATTTCCCCACCCCGCCCTTTCCGGAGGCGACCGCGTACACGCGGGTCAGCGACCCGGGCTGGGCGAAGGGGATAACGGGCTCGGCGGAATCGCCGCGCAACTGTTTACGCAGTTCGGTGCGCTGTTCGTCGCTCATCACATCGAGATCGACCGATACCGCGCCCACACCGGGGACATCGGCGACCGCGGTACCGACCCGCTGGGTTATCTCGGTGCGCAACGGGCAGCCTGCCGTGGTCAGGTAGACCTCGATGTGCACGTCGCCGTCCGGTTCGATCCGGATGCTCTTCACCATGCCCAGTTCGGTGATCGGCTTGCGGATCTCCGGGTCGTCGACCTTCGCGAGGGCGCCCCGCACCTCCGCTTCCGTTACCACTGGCATGACCTCGATGGTAGTGGCGTCAGATCTTGGGAAGTTCCGCGGGCCGCGGTGCGATCCCCGTCTGGTACGACTGCTCCCACGCCATGACGTTCGCCACGTAGGCCATCGAGTTGTTGTAGCGCAGGATCGCCCTGGTCTGCTGGGCGGGATCACGCATATCCGTACCGCCCGAGCAGAGGTACTTGCCGGCGGTGAGCGTGGCGTCGTAGTAGTTCTGCGGATCGGAGATTCCGTCGCGGTTACCGTCGGCGGCGAACTGGGTCCACGTCTCCGGCAGGAACTGCATGGGCCCGACCGCGCGGTCGTAGCCGTTGAACCCGTCGAGGGCGCCGCCGTCGGAATCGTGGATGACATTGTTTCCCGACAGGCTGCCGTCCAACACCGGACCGAAGACCGGGGCGAGGGCATTACCGTCGACATCGGCCCGGCCGTTGTTCATATGGGTGGACTCCACCCGGCCGATCCCGGCCAGCATGGTCCACGGCATATTGCAGTCGGGGTTCTCGTCGGCCAGGATCTGCGCGGCGCCGATATAGGCGGCTTCGGCGATACCGGGGATGCCCGACGCCGCGACGGGCAGAACGCTACGGGGGCGGTTCGGATCCAGCGAGACCGTTTTCACCTCGACCCGCGCCTCGGGGGACTGCTTGGCCATGGCATGCATCGCGAAGGGGTCGATCCCCGCCGGAGCGGCGGCGGTCTGCGCGGGCTCGGCATTCAGTGCCGAGATCTGCATGGCAACCGACGCCGCGGTGGGATCGGTAGCCATCGCCGCGGCGGCGTTGGTGGCCACTACACCGGCCGGAACCAGCCCGGTGAGCGCGATCACCGAGCTGCGGGAAACGGTGGCAGGTTGCTGTTTACGGTGACGCCCCACGTACTCAAGCCCTTCATCTCAACGCACAGCCTGCGGTCACGAGTGGTTCGTTGCCGCTCCGTGACCTGTTGCGTCGAGGATACCGCATCCGAGATCACTTTGTTACTCCTCCGTGACCATTATTTCGGCGAACGTGGGAAGGGGGAAAGCCGCGCCGGCCCTTGGTATCTCGGTTCGCCCGCACTCGGACACGCTCCCGGCGCCCGGGCCGGGTTGCTGCCGGGCCCGGGCGCGGGCGCTGGTGGGAGCGGTACGCCCACGCCGGAATCGTCTGGTCAGGCGGGTGGGGCGGGTTCGTTGGGTGCCGCCGGTGCCGAGGTCTCGGGTGCCGGGGTCGGCGCGGCGGAGGCCGGGGCCGCGGCGATCGGGAGCGGGATGACGATTCCGCCCGGGAGGGTGATCGCCGGCGGTGCCGCCGGTGCCGGTGCAGGTGCGGGGGCGGGCGGGTTCCGGTTCTCGGCGGGCGCCGGTGCGGCCGGTGCGGATTCGGCCGGTGCCGGTGCGGATTCGGCCGGTGCCGGTGCGGGTTCGCCGGGAGCGGGTGCCGGAGCCGCCTGCCCGGCGGGTGGGTCCGGGACGACCGGAGCCGGATCGGGCAGCGCCTCTCCGACCTTCGGTGCCCCAGGAGCGGGCGGGCACAGCAGGCCGCAGGGAATCGGTGGCAGGCCCGGGATCCGGATCATGGGTTCGGGCCGCGGTATCTGCACCGGCAGCGACGGTGGCGGCGGCGGGACCCTGGTGTCGGTCTGTGCGGCCAGTAGATCCGTTGGGCCACCGGGTAATTCGGTGGGCCGGCTGCCCGGCGGGACCGAATCGGGTGAGATCGTGACCGGGGCCGGACGCCCACCGGTCCGATAGGCCGCCGACCAGCTCAGCACATTGGCCGCATACGACATCGAGTTGTTGTAGCGCAGCACCGCCCGTAACTCCTGCTGCGGGTCACGCAGATTCAGACCGCCCGAGCACAGATACTTACCGGCGCCCAGTGCCGCGTCGAAGACATTGTGCGGATCGGCGTGTCCGTCGGCGTTCCCGTCGGCGGCATAGCGCGACCAGGTACTCGGCAGGAACTGCATGGGTCCCAGCGCCCGCACATAACCGCCGTCGGCCGCGCGGATGACCTCGTTACCGGGCAGTGAACCGTCCAGTGCGGGACCGAGGATGGGCGGGTCGGTGGTGCCGGCGGTATCCGTGCGCCCGTTGCTCGCGTGCCCGGATTCGATGCGGCCGATCCCGGCGAGCAGATTCCAGGTGACGCCGCAGCCGGGTGTCGAGGACTGCAGTGCCAGTTCGGCATTGCGATAGGCGGCCAGCACGATCTCCGGAATGCCCAGGGCGCCACCGCCCTGGGGCAGGTTGATGGTCTGCAGTGGAACGATGCCGCCGAACGGCGGGATCCCGTCGGCCGGGGAGGGGCTGAGTGCGCGAAGTTTCCGTGGCGACGAGCGCTCGACCGGCAACATTCCAAGTGTCTGGGGCAGTGGCGCATCGACGGTAGCGTCCGTGTCATCGAGGCGTCCGGTATCGGCGGCGAGCCTAGCCCCGGGAGCCTCCGGGGGAGTCGAGGACAAGGTGGTGTGGGCAGCCGAACCGCTTGCTACCAGGCCCGCCATGACCAGAGCCGACATTGCCACAGGGGTAGGTATCCGCATTCGGCTCCACCGTTCCTCCATGTCACAGGTGAGCAACCGTCTCGGACATTCCCGGACGGCACGCTCGGGACAACGTGATCCAGGTTACCTACCGGTCAGGAGCATATTGCGGATTTCCGGTCATTCGTCCGCGACAGGCGATGAAACCGAGCCCGTAACCGGGTTGTGACCGGAGGTTTTCTTGCGTTTCGGCTTGGAGGATTTGTCCGGGCGCGTCGGACCCACACCCGCCGCTGTCTCGATCCGATCGAGCGCGTCGCGGATCTCGTCCAGTTCCCGCCTCAGATAGTCACGGGTGGCCACCTCGCCGACCGCCAGCCGCAGCGCGGCCAGCTCCCGCGCCAGGAATTCGGTATCCGCCTTGGTCTGCGCGGCCCGTAACCGGTCCTCCTCCAGCGATACCCGGTCCCGATTGTCCTGCCGGTTCTGGGCCAGCAGGATCAGCGGCGCGGCATACGCGGCCTGAGTGGAGAAGGCCAGATTCAGCAGGATGAAGGGATAGGGATCCCAGCGCAGCGTGATGACAAAGATGTTCAGAATGATCCAGACGATCACCACCACCGTCTGGATCGCCAGATAGCGCCCGGTGCCCAGGAATCGGGCGATCCGCTCGCTGCCGCGCGCCAACGCATCTGCGTCCCAATCGAATCGGAACCGGGATTCGACCGGTGTCTCCAACCGCTGCCGGGCGCTCGCCGCGGCCCGGCTCACCGTGTTCTTCTCTGTCACTGCCGTACACCCTCGAACAGTTGCTCGTCCTCACGCCAACCGTGCGGCAGCAGATGGTCCAACACATCGTCCACGCTGACCGCGCCCAGCAGATGATTCTGATCGTCCACCACGGGCGCACACACCAGGTTGTAGCTGGCGAAGAAGCGGGCCACCGCGGTGAGCGGCGCGTCCGGGCGCAGCGTCGTCAGATCTGTGTCCAGGATCCCGCCCACCAGATGTGCGGGAGGCTCTCGCAGCAACTGCTGCAGATGGACACATCCCAGATAGCGCCCGGTCGGAGTCGCCGTCGGCGGCCGGACCACGAACACCATCGAGGCCAGCGCAGGCGTCAGATCGGGATCGCGGACCCGCGCCAGCGCCTCCGCGACGGTTGTCGCCGGCGTGAGTACCACCGGCTCCGGCGTCATCAGTCCACCGGCGGTATCCGGGGAATGCTCGAGCAGCCGGCGGACCGGCTCCGACTCCTCCGGATCCATCAGCGTCAGCAGCGATTCGGCTTCGTTCTCCGGCAGCCCGCCCAGCAGGTCGGCGGCATCGTCGGGATCCATGGCCTCGAGGACATCGGCCGCCCGCCCGATATCGAGTTTCCCCAGCAACTCCAGCTGATCGTCCCCGGGCAGCTCCTGGACCACATCGGCGAGCCGTTCGTCGTCGAGCGCCACCGCCACCTCCAGCCGGCGCTTCTCCGGAAGTTCACGCAACATATGCGCGACATCGGCGGCGCGCTGGCCCTCGAACTGTTCGAGCAACGTGCTCACGTCCTGACCCGGTCGCCCCAGCTCATACGGTGTGAGCCCCTGAACCCGGGCCCAGTCCACCACGTGCACTGTGCGCCGCCGCCCGAGCCGGCGATGCCCGCGCACCGCGACCCGGGAGACCCGCCAGTCCCGGGTCCGGGTCAGCGTGATTCCCAGATCCACCACGAACACATCGATCCCGGCCAGATCGGGCAGATCCGGATCCTCCACCCGCACTGCGGAGTCGACGATCTGCGCCATGGCCAGCAACTCACCCGGCCGCTGCGCGAACCGGCGCAGACTCACATTGCCGGTGTTCAAGGTCACCGAACCGGGTTCGATGGCGGTCACCCGCAGCATCGGGACGAATATGCGGCGCCGGGTCGGCAACTCCACCACCAGGCCGTGGACACGCGGTTCCTGCCGGTCGTACCGGACGGCGACCACGACGTCACGAACACGGCCGATAGACTCGCCGTCCGGCCCCAGCACCGCCAGGCCCGTCAGCCTGGCGATATACACCCTGGTAGCTGCCATGGTTGCCAGGCTAGATGTTCCGGGGCCGGACCGGGCCGACCCCAGGAGTCTTGATGAAGCCGCGCCGTTCCGTGCTCGCCGTGCCGGGCAGCAACCCGAAGATGATCGCCAAAGCCAAGGGCTTGCCGGTGGATGAGATCTTCCTCGACCTCGAGGACGCTGTCGCACCCGATGCCAAGGCCGCGGCCCGCGCGAATATCGTGGCGGCCCTCAACGACTCCGGCTGGGGCGATCAACTCCGCGTGGTCCGGGTCAACGACTGGACCACACAGTGGACCTACGCCGATGTGATCTCGGTGGTCGACGGCGCCGGAACCGCCCTCGACGCGATCCTGCTGCCGAAGGTGACCGACGCCGGCCAGGTACGCGCGCTGGATCTGCTGCTGAGCCAGCTGGAACGGGCCAACGGGATCGAACCCGGCCGGATCGGTATCGAACCGCAAATCGAGAACGCGCTGGGCCTACGCAATATCGACGAGATCGCCACCGCGAGCCCCCGGGTACAGACGCTGGTCTTCGGCCCGGCCGATTTCATGGCCAGTATCAATATGCGCACACTCGTGGTCGGCGAGCAGCCCGAGGGTTACGACACCGGCGATGCCTACCACCACATCCTGATGACCATCCTGCTCACGGCGCGCGCCCACGGCCTCCAAGCCATCGACGGCCCCTATCTGCAAATCCGCGATATAGACGGCTTCCGCCGTGCCGCGGGCCGCACTGCGGCCCTGGGCTTCGACGGAAAATGGGTCCTGCACCCGAGCCAGGTCGACGCGGCCAACGAGATCTTCAGCCCCCGGCAATCCGATTACGACCACGCTGAACTCATCCTGGACGCCTACGCCTACCACACTTCCTCGGCCGGTGGCGCCCGCGGCGCGGTCATGCTGGGCGACGAGATGATCGACGAGGCCAGCGCGAAAATGGCGGTGGTCATCGCGGAAAAGGGACGCGCGGCGGGGATGGAACGCACCACGGGTTTCACGCCGCCGGAATAGATGCGGACGGTTGGACAGGTCGGCCGGGTCGATCTGGCTTGTGTGGGTGAGTGGTGGGCTGGCTTGTGTGGGTGAGTGGTGGGTGTGCTCGTGAAGGTGAGTGGTGAGGAGTGAAAGCCGAAGCCGTGCACGGTGACGCCCTCGACCTGCCGGTTGCTCGTGAAGGGTGAGTGGTGAGGTTGCTCGTGAAAGTGAGTGGTGAGGTTGCTCGTGAAGGTGCTGTGTTTTTGGCGCGCTGGCGCGCGCGGGGGTTGAGGCCCTGAAGTCTCGCCGTTCAGGCCTCGAGACTCGCGCTTCGCGCATGCGCTTCGAGGCCTGAACGGCGAGACGGCCTCAACCCTTTGGGGTGTCTCGTAAAACTCGACTCATGTGGTTGCGCGGGGATTCGACGTCTCGGTCGGTATGTGGACTGCAGGGCCAGGGGGTGCCGTTTCCCGGTCGGTTGTAGAACGCCGGTCGGGGCTTTTTGGGCCGTGAGGTTGCCCGTCGCTCGGTATGGTGACCGTTCGCTGCCGAGTTGACCTCCATTTCCGCCGGGTTCCTCGTTTCCGGCGTCTCGGGCAGACCTCGTATTCGTCGCCTCCGAGAACAGTCGCACCACCTCGGTGCCGAGTCTTACCAGGCCCACAAAGGTCGAGGCCCGTCCCGCCTGCGACCCGCACGCCGATGCGGGGCCAAATAAGACAGAATGGACGTATGACTAACCCTCTCGGGAGCACGAATCGCGGTAGGCAGGGTCTGCCCACGCCCCCTTCCGGGTGGCCGATCGGTTCGTATCCGACCTATGCCGAGGCGCAGCGCGCGGTCGATCATCTGGCAGATAATCAGTTCCCCGTACAGAACGTGACCATCGTCGGTGTGGACCTGATGCAGGTCGAGCGGGTCCTGTATCGGTTGAACTGGGGCAAGGTGATCGGCGGGGGCGTCGTGTCGGGTGCCTGGCTCGGGTTGTTCCTGGGGCTGTTGCTGAGCCTGTTCACCACCAACGGTATGGCCGGCCCGCTCGTGGTGGGTCTGGTCGGCGGCATCATCTTCGGCGTCATCTCGACGACCATCCCGTACGCGGCCACCCGGGGTCAGCGTGATTTCGCCTCGACCATGCAGTTGGTGGCGGGACGTTACGACGTGCTGTGCGATCCGAAGACGGCCGAACAGGCCCGTGATCTGCTCGCGAAGCTGGCCATCTAGCGGATGGATGTGATCGAACGCGTCCGTGCGGCCGTGGTGGGTCATTTCGGGGTGGAGGCGGCCGCGGTGGATGCGGCCTCGATGACATTCCTCGGTGTGGAGCCGATCGAGATCCTGCGTATCCCCGGCGACGGAGTGACGCATTACGTGACTGTCGGTGGGTCGCGGTATCCGATGGGCGATCCGGCGGATCTGCACGCCGATCCGGTGCGCGGGCCGCGCGCGGAGCTGATGTTGACCATGCGGGCGGCGGCCGGAGCAGGG
Source organism: Nocardia sp. NBC_01329 (assembly GCF_035956715.1). Classification (NCBI taxonomy): domain Bacteria; kingdom Bacillati; phylum Actinomycetota; class Actinomycetes; order Mycobacteriales; family Nocardiaceae; genus Nocardia; species Nocardia sp. NBC_01329. The sequence goes on from NZ_CP108381.1 coordinate 355,512, forward strand.
GCCGGAGTGGCCCGGTCGCTGGGTGTGCTGGCCGCGGCGCCGGCGGTCGAAGGCGTTGTTCTGCAGACCGATGCGCTGCTGGATCTGGGTGAGCCGATCTGGCGGGACGCGCCGTTCACGGCGGTACTGCTCGGTGCGGGTGAGATCCCGGAGATCGAATTGCCGGATCCGGCCGAGCCGGTGCGGTATTTCGCGGTGACACCGGTGACGGCCACCGAAGCCGCATGGGTTCGGGTGCGGGGGGCGCAGGCGCTGCGCGATGCCTGGGCCGAGGCGGGGATCGATGTCCTGGACCCGGGCCGGGGAGCTGCCTCGTTGTGAGCGGGCCGGTTCAGAGCCAGTTGTTGCGGTGGAACAGCCCCAGCAGAGTCAGGCAGATTCCGATGATGATGACGAGCACCACCGGATAGCCCCAGCTGGTTTTCAGCTCCGGCATATGTTCGAAATTCATACCGTAGATTCCGGCGATCATGGTGGGGACCGCGGCGATGGCGACCCACGCCGAGATCTTGCGCATATCCGTGTTCTGCTGGACGGTGATCTTGGTGAGTGCGGCGCTGATGAGTGCGCTGAGCGAATCGTCGAAATCGGTGATGCGCTCGGCGACGCCGGTGTGGTGATCGGCGACATCGCGCAGATAGCGCCGGATCTCCGCGTCGAGCGGGAGATCCTCCTTGTGCACCAATACCTGTAGCGGGAGGGCCAGCGGGTTCACCGCGCGCCGTAATTCCACCACCTCGCGTTTGAGCTGATAGATCGCCTCGACCGTGATCGGGGTGCGTGGGGTGAACACCTCTTCCTCCATCGCGTCGATATCGAATTCCACCGCTTGCACGACGTCGATATAGGTGTCGACCACGTGATCGGCGATGGCATGCAACACCGATCCGGTCCCCAGCTTCAATCGTTGCGGGTCCGCCTCGAGCTCGCGGCGTACCACCGCGAGGGGCGAATGTTCGCCGTGCCGGACTGCGATCACGAAATCCGGCGCGGTGAAGATCATCAGTTCGCCCGTCTCGACGATCTCGCTGACTGTGTGCAGCTCGTGCTCCCGGTAGGCGACAGTGCGCATGACCATCACCAGGGTGTCGTCGTAGCGTTCCAGTTTGGGCCGCTGATGAGCTTGGACCGCGTCCTCGACGGCCAGGGCGTGCAGGCCGAAGGTCGCGGCCACCTCTCCCATCTGATCGGCGTCGGGGTCGTGTAGCCCCAGCCAGACGAAACCACCCTGTTCGCGTGCCGTGGTGAGCGCTTTCTCGTGGGTGAATCGGCCGGGTAGCCGTGTGCCGTCCACGTAGACCGCGCAGTCGACGATGGCGCGGGCGGTGGGCACCCGGATATGCGGGACCGTCGTCGAGCGTCGGTTCCGCCCCGGGCCATGGAACGGCAGCGGAATCGAAGGCATTCGTCGATGCTACTTGCGGCTACTGCGCGGCCCGGCGGTCTCCGGCACAGCGGGCTGCGGGCGCCTTCGCGCAGGTACTACCGGCCCGCCCCGATGCCGTCGCGGCGCGGCACTGGAAGACTGGGCGGCGTGCGCATCGATCTGCATACCCACTCCAATGCCTCCGACGGCACCGACAGCCCGGCCGAGCTGGTGCGCAACGCGGCCGATACCGGGCTGGAGGTGGTCGCGATCACCGATCACGACACCACCGCCGGTTGGGCCGAGGCCGAAGCCGCCCGTCCGGCCGGGCTGACGCTGGTCCGCGGGATGGAGATGTCGTGTGTGGGCCGCGGCATCGACGGATACCCGGTGTCGGTGCACCTGCTGGCCTACCTCTTCGACCCCGCCGACAGGGCGTTCGCGGTCGAACGGGAACGGCTGCGCGCCGAGCGGGTCGACCGGCTGCGCGCCATGGCCGAACAGATGGCCGCGGACGGGCTACCGATCGATCCGGACGAGGTGCTCGCGGCTGCCGGACCCGCCGCGGGCCGCCCGCATCTGGCCCGCGCTCTAGTGGAAGCGGGCGTGGTGCCGTCGGTGAACGCCGCGTTCACCGGCCTGCTCGCCTCGGACGGCCCCTACTACGTGGAGAAGGCCGACACGCCGCTGCGCCGGGCCGTCGAGATGATCACCGAGGCCGGTGGCGTCAGCGTGCTCGCCCACGGGCGGGCCCGCAGCCGGGGCCGGCTGCTGGATCTGCGGGAAGTCCGCGACCTGGTACCGCACGGGCTGGGTGGCCTGGAGGTCGATCACCCCGATCACAATGCGCGGGATCGCGCGACACTGCGTGATCTGGCCGCGGAATGCGGACTGTTGACGACAGGGTCCTCGGACTACCACGGCGACAACAAGACCATCGGTCTCGGCGAATGCACCACCGAACCCGCGCAGTTCGAGAAACTGGCCGGTAGAGCCACCGGTGTGCCGGTGCTGGCCTCATGAGACCGATACGCGGAATCAGCGGTATCGCGGCGGCCGGACTCGTACTGCTGGCACTGGTAGTGGTCGGTGCGGCGCTGATCGGCGAACGACGCGGCTTCCCGGGGCCCGGCCCGGAATCGGTGGCCTGGCATATCGCCGTAGCGGTGATAGCTGTTGTGGCGCAGGTTTATTCGGATCGAGTGCGCGGTACGGCGAGTCTCGTCGCGGCAGCGGTGGTGCTCGGATCGGGAGCTGTTCTGCTGTGGACCCAGTGGTGGGGTTGATGAGCAGCGCACGGCATACCGGCCGCGCGGATGCCGCTTCACTCGGCGGCCTGCCACCACACTGAGATGTCTCACCGGCAGATGCCGCCGCCCGCGAGTTTCCGCTCACGGGAAGGTAATGCTCACGGCCTACGCTGACCCCGTGGTGTCCGAAACACGCAATCCGCGACATCCGGTTTGGCGAACCGTCCGGGACCTGGCAGAATGTGGCGGATTCCCGATCGTTGCCACCGCCGGGTCGGGGATATTCGGCGCCTGCCGCTCCGCGACGCACCGTCGCGGCCGGAGTGGGGCGCCAGTCGAGTTCATTCGGACCAACCCGTCCGAAATCCACCCGGACAGTCGCTGCCCGAATCAGCGCCACCGTCGATCGCCCGGTGCCCGGGTTCCCGGATCGGCCGGGCCATGGCGTTACCGAGAAACATCCTGGTCGCGCCGCCGATGAACGATATGACGCAGATAACACCAAATACCCGGCGGTAACCGTCCACCGGTTACGACCGCAACCAGCAGGAGTGAAAACGTGTCCTCTGTGACTGACGCACCGAACGCCACCGCCAGCAAAGATGAGGTCGATGACCTCTCGGCGATCACTCACGAGGAGATCTTCGCGGGTCACCTCGGCGGCAAGCTCTCGGTCGAGCTCAGCTCGCCGCTGGCCACCCAGCGCGATCTATCGATCGCCTACACGCCCGGTGTGGCACAGGTGAGCCGCGCCATCGCCGAAGACGAGACCCTGGCCAAGCGCTACACCTGGACAGATCGTCTGGTGGTCGTGGTCAGCGACGGATCGGCTGTGCTGGGCCTCGGCGATATCGGCCCGCGCGCCTCGCTGCCGGTCATGGAAGGCAAATCGGCGCTGTTCAAGAAGTTCGCCGGACTCGACTCCATCCCGATCGTGCTGGACACCAAGGATGTCGACGAAATCGTCGAAACCCTCATCCGCCTGCGGCCCAGCTTCGGCGCGGTGAACCTGGAGGACATCTCCGCCCCCCGCTGCTTCGAGATCGAGAAGCGGGTCGTGGAAGCCCTCGACTGCCCCGTCATGCACGACGACCAGCACGGCACCGCGATCGTGGTGCTGGCCGCCCTCAACGGGGCCGCCGCCGTGCAGGGCCGCGCCACCTCCGGCCTCAAGGTGGTCGTGTCGGGCGCCGGTGCCGCCGGTGTCGCCTGCACCAACATCCTGCTCGCTGCCGGCGTCGCCGATGTGACGGTCCTGGACTCCAAGGGCATTGTCAGCCGTGACCGCGGCGACCTCAACGCGGTCAAAGCCGATCTCGCGCAGCGCACCAACCCGCGTGGCCTCACCGGCTCCGCTGCCGACGCCCTCGCCGGCGCCGACGTGTTCCTCGGCCTGTCCGCAGGCACCATCGGCGAAGAGCTCATCGCGTCGATGGCACCGGAATCCATCGTGTTCGCCATGTCCAACCCGGACCCCGAGATCCACCCCGACGTGGCCCGTAAATACGCGGGCATCGTGGCCACCGGGCGTAGCGACTTCCCGAACCAGATCAACAATGTGCTCGCCTTCCCGGGCGTGTTCAAGGGCGCGCTCGACGCCGGTGCCCGGCGCATCACCGAAGGTATGAAGCTCGCCGCCGCCAACGCCATCCTCGGCGTCGTCGCGGACGAACTCGCCGTCGACAAGATCGTCCCCAGCCCGCTCGACCCCCGCGTCGCCCCCGCCGTGGCCGACGCGGTCGCCGCCGCCGCCCGCGCGGAAGGCGTCGCCTGATAAAACGTTCCGCCTTACCCGGGCGGTAACCGCAACTACAGCACTCGGCCGCCACCCTGGGCCGGGTGCTGTAGTTTTTTGCGGCGCCTGGGGCTCCCGCCGGTCAGCCCTCGAGACTCGCGCCTCATGAGCAAGCAACCTTTACGTTGTGCCCGGCCATGTCTCAGCGTTGCCCCCGCCCCATCTGTCCCGGGATCCGCCCCGCGCCGTCCACAGCCGACCTCGGGCACCCTGTAGATTTCTCGGGGTTGTCGGGTGCCCGGACGGGTGCGGCGGGCTGGTTGAGGAAGTGGGTGTCTCGCGCGATGGTGCTGGCGGCGTCGATGCGTGTCGTTGCTCGGGTGCTGGTGCCGGTTCTCGCCGTGCTGACCGTTTCCTGCGGGAGTGATACCGGTCCCGAGCCGCTGGTCGTGGGGGCGCAGCCGTCGGCGGAGTCGCGCGTGCTGGCCGAGATCTACGCGCAGGCATTGGCGCGCACGGGTGCGGCGGTGCGGGTCGAGCCGGGGCCGGGAAGCCGGTCGGGCATGCTGGCGGCGTTGGACGCGGGGACTGTCGTGGTGGCTCCGGACCACAACGGCGCGTTGCTCGCTGACCTGAACATCGGTGCCGAGGCAGTGACCACGAAGGCCGTCACGCGGGAATTGAACGGGTCGTTGCCGCAGGGCACAGTTACCTCCGATCCGGCCGACGGCGCGGATCTCGAACCGCGGATCGTCCTCACTGCCGCTGTCGCCGAACAGCGCGGTATCGATTCGGTGGAGCAATTGAGTGCGTGGTGCGCGACGATGGCCGCCGGTATCGCGGCGGTGCCGGGGCTGGTGGAGCTACCGGAGGCGGCGGGGCGGATCTCGGGCTGCGAGTTCGCCTCGACCGAGGTCTTCCAGGGGCCAGGGGAACTGCGGCTCGCGCTGCTCGAGGGCCGGGTTCAGGCTGCTGTGCTGGGCGGTCCGGCCGAATTCCTGCCGGGTGGCATCGATGGGCTGAAGGTGCTCGCCGATCCGGAGGATGCGATCAGGCCGGAGAATCCGCTCGCGCTGGTGCGCAAGGGGGAGCTCGACGACCGGCAGCTGGAGAAGTTGAACTATGTGGCCGGTGAGCTGACGACCGACGAGCTCGCGATCCTGGTGTTGCGGGTCCGTGACGAAGCCGCCGATCCCGGCGAGCTGGCTCGCGACTGGCTGGACGCGCACGGTCTCTGACCGGACTACGATCGGTCGGATATGCCCGGAATGTTGGCGCGGCGTGCGGCGTCGTAACGGGAGTCGAAGTGTCCACGGCATGAGCAGACTGCGGTTCCCGCGCCCCGTCCGTCCGTGAGCCGGTAGTCACCGGGTGGTGCGATCGTGTGGTGCACCGCGACAGATCCACGAACCGGCGCATCGGGCGCCGCTCGGACAGGAATGGAAGCTATGCCCACTCAACGTAATCCGTGGCTCGCCTTGGGGGCGCTGGTCGTCGGATTCTTCATGATCCTGCTCGATGTGACCATCGTGGCAGTTGCCAATCCGGCGATCATGACCGATCTGCATGCGGATTTCTCGCAGGTCATCTGGGTGACGAGCGCCTATCTGCTCACGTACGCCGTACCCTTGTTGATCACCGGGCGACTGGGCGACCGGTTCGGGCCCAAGAATATCTACCTGTTCGGTCTGGCGGTGTTCACCCTGTCGTCGCTGGCGTGCGGGCTGGCCGGTGATATCGAGACGCTGATCGCTGCGCGGGCTGTGCAGGGATTGGGTGCGGCGTTGATGACCCCGCAGACCATGGCGGTGATCACCCGGACCTTCCCGCCGGACCATCGGGGCGCCGCCATGGGTATGTGGGGCGCGGTCGCCGGGCTGGCGACGCTGGTGGGTCCGATTCTGGGAGGTGTGCTGGTCGACGGTCTCGGCTGGGAGTGGATCTTCATTGTCAACGTGCCGGTCGGTGTCGTGGCCTTCGCGCTTGCCGTCTGGTTGGTTCCGGCGCTGCCGACGCATGAGCGCAAATTCGATTTGGTGGGTGTGGTGCTGAGTGCGGTGGGCATGTTCCTGCTGGTGTTCGGTATCCAGGAGGGAAATACCAGCGACTGGTCGGCGAAGATCTGGGCGATGATCGTGGCCGGGACCGTGGTGTTGGCGGTGTTCGTGGTGACGCAGGCCCGTAGTTCCGGGGAGCCGTTGTTGCCGCTGACGCTGTTCCGGGACCGTAACTTCTCGCTGTCGAATCTGGCCATAGCGAGTATGGGTGCCGCCGTCACCGCGGTGATGGTGCCGATGTACTTCTATCTGCAGGCCGTGCACGGAATGTCGCCGACCCGGTCGGCGCTGGTTCTGGCGCCGATGGCCGTTGTCACCGGGATCGCCGCGCCGATCGTCGGTCGGTTGTCCGACCGGATGCATCCGCGGCTCATCCCGACAATCGGGTTCCTCGTCTTCGCGGTCTCGATCTTCTGGTTCGCCCTGATCATGCGTGACCCGCACGCGAACATCGCCTGGCTGGTCGTGGGTGGTGCGGTGGCCGGTGCTTCGAACGCCTGTATCTGGGCGCCGCTGGCGACGACGGCGACCCACAATCTGCCGATTGCGCAGGCAGGTGCGGGTGCGGGTGTCTACAACACGACCCGTCAGGTGGGTTCGGTGCTGGGTAGTGCGGCGATCAGCGCCCTGATCGCCGCTCGGATGAGCGCCACGGGTTTGGGTGACGCGCCCGTTGGGGAGGGGATGAGCAACGGTCAGGTGCCCGAACCGGCGAAGCAGGCATTCAGTACCGCTCTGAGCCAGGCCACCCTGCTACCGGCCGCGTTGCTGCTCGTCGGGGTGGTCGCTTCGGCACTGTTCATCCGTAACCCTGCCGGCGGGCCGACGGGCCCGGCGCACTCGGAGCGGGCTAATTCTCTCGCCCACTAGGGGTTACCGCGCAGGTCGCGTCCGGCTATACGCGACCTTCGGCGGAATCGCGGCGGTTGCCCGGCGTGCTGCCGGAGTCCCGTCGCTGCCGGAGAATCTTCAGTACCGGATGGTCGGGGTTCCATAGGTATCTCGATACCGCCGCGAGCCGGCCGGAGGTTTTGCCGGGATATGACTGCGGCCCCGGTGAGCGATGAGCTCGCCGGGGCCGCGCGTGTATCGGATCAGCTGTAGATCTTGTCCACCTCGGCTGCGTACTGCTTCATGACGACGGCGCGCTTCAGCGACATCTTCGGGGTGAGTTCGCCGGTCTCCTGGGTCCAGTCGGAGGTCAGGATATTGATCTTCTTGATCTGCTCGGCCCTGGAGACCTTCTTGTTGGTCTCCGCGACCGCGGCCTCGACCGCGGCGACCAGGACCGGGTTCTCGACCAGTTCGGCGATCGTGACGTCGGCGGCGACGCCGTTGCGTTCCTTCCAGCCCGGCAGCGCTTCCGGGTCCAGCGTGACGAGCGCGCCGATGAAGGGTTTCCCGTCACCGACCACCATCACCTGGCCGATCAGCGGATGCGCGCGTAGCTGGTCCTCCATGAGTGCGGGGGAGACGTTCTTACCGCCCGCGGTGACCAGTATTTCCTTCTTCCGGCCGGTGATCGTGATGAAACCGTCGGCGTCGATGGACCCCAGGTCACCGGTTTTGAACCAGCCGTCGGCGAACGCGTCCGCGGTGGCTTGCTCGTTACCCCAGTAGCCCGAGAACACCACGGGTCCGCGCAGCAGCAGTTCGCCGTCCTCCGCGATCTTGGCGCTGTGGCCTTCGAGCGGCCGGCCGACCGAACCCACCCGGATGTGGTCGGGGGTGTTGACCGCGACGGCGGCGGTGCTCTCGGTGAGGCCGTAGCCCTCGAAGATGGTGACGCCGACGCCACGGAAGAAGTGGCCGAGGCGAGCGCCGAGCGGGCCGCCACCGGAGACGGCGGCCTGGCAGTTGCCGCCCAGGGCGGCACGCAACTTGCCGTAGACGAGTTTGTCGAACAGGGCGTGTTTGGCGCGCAGCAGCAGACCCGGTTTCCCGGAGCCCAGGGCTTCGCTGTACTCGATCGCGGTGGCCGCCGCGGCGTCGAAGATCTTGCCCTTGCCCGCGTCGTGCGCCTTCTGCTCCGCGCCGTTGAACACCTTCTCGAAAACGCGCGGTACCGACAGGACGAAATCGGGCCGGTGCTCGGCGAACTGCTGGACCAGCGTGCTCCAGTCGGAGGTGTGCGCGACCGTGACTTTGGCGTCGAAGGCGGCCAGACTGACCCCGCGGGCGAAGACGTGCGCCAACGGCAGGAACATCAGCGTCTTCTTACCGGGGGTCAGGAAAGACGCCAGCGCGATCCGGTCGGCCCGGGATTCGGCGTACAGGTTGGCGTGGCTCAGCATGACGCCCTTGGGCCGGCCCGTGGTCCCGGAGGTGTAGATCAGGGTGGCCGGTGAGGCCGCGTTCACCTGGGCGCGCCGATCGTGCACGACCTGTTCGTCGACGTCGGCGCCGCGCCGGACGAGGTCATCGATCGCGTCCTTGTCGATCTGCAAGGTTTCGCGCAGAGCGGGCAGTTCGGCCGGGTCGATCTCGGCGAGCACGCCGCGGTGCTTGTCGTTCTCGACGATCAGTAGCGCGGTCGCCGAATCCTGCAGGATCCAGCGCGCCTGTTCGGCCGAGGAACTGTCGTAGATCGCCACAGTGCAACCGCCGGCCGCCCAGATCGCGAAGTCGAGCAGTGTCCACTCGTAGCGGGTGGCGGCCATGATGGCGACTCGGTCGCCCAGTTCGACCCCCGACGCGATGAGGCCCTTGGCCACATCGGTGACCGCCGTCGCGAACTCCGCGGCTCGCACATCGCGCCATCCGCCCTTACCGTCGGGGATGTTGAACATCACCGCGGCGGGGGATTCTTTCGCGAAGCGGAACACGTTGTCGGAATTGTTCGCGTCTTCGGGGATTGTGTAGGAAGCCGGGGCTTCGAACTCGCGCATCATTGCCTTTCCCTGTTTGCCAACTCGTCGGTAATTTACGCCACCGGTACTGCTCGGGGCGCGGGCCACCGGTAAACGCCCTGGATCTCACCCTGGAACGAGGGCGAAACCGGTCCCGATCAAGCCTTCATCCTAGGTCGCGCAGTGGTAGCTGATCGACGGCTTGCCGCAGGAAACCGGCCATTTCGGTCAATGCCGCGGCAGCTTGACCGATCAGGGCGGCCTGTAGCTGGGCGACATGCCAGAGTCCCCGGCTCTCGGTGAAGGACACCTCCACCCCGGCATCCCGCAGCGCCGCCGTGAGGGAGACGCACTGCGGGTGCAGTAGCTCGTCGACATCGGCTTGGATGTAGACCGGGGGCAGCCCGGCGAGGACACCGCGCAGCGGGGCGTAACCGGGGTCGGCGGGATCGCCCGCCCCCAGGTAGGCCGTGGCGCAGGCACGCGACCAGGGGCCGTTGACGACCAGATCGCGGGGGCGTTCGGCGAGCTCGTTCGGGTCGACCCACGGCGCGATCAGACCGAGCGCGGCCGGTGTGTACCCGTGCCGGGCGATGAGCCGCTGGGCCAGCGCCAGCGACAGGCCGCCGCCGGCCGAGTCTCCGGCGATCGCGATCCGTTCCGGCCGGTAACCGCGTTCGGTGACCAGTTCGAGGAAGGCGGCCTCCGCATCGTCCAGCGCCGCCGGGTAGGCGTGTTCGGGTGCCAGCCGATAGTCGATCGCGTAGACCGGCAGCCCGGTTCCGGCGGCGAGCCGCCCGTTGAGCGATCGATGCGTAGCCAGCGAACCCACGGCGTACCCGCCGCCGTGCAGATACAGCACGGCGGCGGGTTCGGCGGGAACGGGGGTAGGTGGTGCGAGCCGTTCGGCCGGGCGGCCACCCAGCCGGATCCGCTCGACCCGGACACCGGGGGGTACGGGCTGCAACGTCGAACCGGCATCGATCAGGGTTCGCTGGACTCGCCAGGGCAGCCGGGAGTGCAGCGCCACCCGGTACATCGGGCCCAGGATCGCCCGCGCCAGCGGCAATGGCAGCGCGATATCTCGCATCTCGTTCCTTCTTCGGTACCGATCAGGGCAGAAAGCGTCGTTCGACGCCGACCGCGATGCGCTGGTAGCCCGCGGCGGTGGTGCGCACGAACAGGTCCAGCAGTTTGGCCTCCCAGCCGATGAGCACCCGGCCACGACCCTTGCGGACTCCGTCGACGATGGTCTGCGCGGCCATTTCGGGGCTGTGGATGGCGAGGTACTTGTCGAACATCGAACTGGCTTCCGCGCCGTCGATATCGTCGCTGTAGGTGGCGTTGCGGGCGACGGCGGTCTTGATGCCGCCGGGGTGGACGCAGGTGACCTTTACCGGCGTGCGATCCACCAGCATTTCCTGGCGCAGCGCCTCGGTGAAACCGCGGACCGCGAACTTCGCCGAGTTGTAGGCCGCCTGGCCGGGCACCGCGATCAGGCCGAAGAGGCTGGACACGTTCACTACGTGACCGTCGCCGGATTCGATGAGATAGGGCAGGAACGCCTTGGTCCCGTTCACCACACCCCAGAAATCGACATCCATGATGCGTTCGATGTCTTTGAAGTCGGTTTTGACGATATCGCCGTGATGGGCGATACCCGCATTGTTGTAGATCTGGTGGACGACGCCGAAGTGGTGTTTCACCGCGTCGGCGTACAGCAGTACGGCCTCGCGTTCGGCCACGTTCAGCCGGTCGGATTTCACCTCCGCGCCCAGCTCTTCGCAGCGACGGGTGGTTTCGGCAAGGCCTTCGGTATCGATATCGGAAAGCGCCAGTTTCGCGCCGCGCCGGGCGAGATTGACGGCCAGCGCCCGCCCGATCCCGGAGCCGGCTCCGGTGATGACACAGACTTTGTTGCGGAAGTAGGAATCAGAATTGTTGCTCACGGTGCGGTCACCACTTTCAGATCAGGTCGAGCGGATGCGTCGGCAGCCGTCGTCGTATCGTAGGCGGCGACATCGAATTTCCTTGTGATCCGGCGGAATTCGAAGGTGAAGTCCGGCCAGAGGGTCGTGTTGTTGCCGTGCTTGTCCAGGTACCAGCTGGCGCAGCCGCCGGTACTCCAGACGCTCTTGGTGAGTTTCTTCTGCAGGGCGGTGTTGTAGGCGTCCTGCGCCGAACGGCGCACTTCGACCGTGCGCAGATCCCGGCGTTCGAAGGCCGCCAGCGCGTCGGCGATGTAGTTGATCTGGGATTCGATCATGTACACCATCGAAGTGTGGCCCAGGCCGACGTTGGGGCCGAGTAGGAAGAACATATTCGGGAAATTCGCGATCGCCGAACCCTTGTAACCCTGCTGGCCGATATCGTCGAACACCTCGGTCAGGCTGCGGCCGTCGCGGCCGTAGATGGTTTCGTAGGCCGGGGAATCGGTGACGTGGAATCCGGTGGCGACCACGATCGCGTCGACCTCGCGTTCCGTGCCGTCCTTCGTCACGATCGACTTCGCGCGGATCTCGGCGATCCCGTCGGTGACCACGTCGACGTTGTCGCGGTCCAGGGCCGGGTAGTACTCGTTGGAGATCAGCATGCGTTTGCAGCCGATCCGGAAGTTCGGGGTGACCTTCTTGCGGAGTTCGGGATCGCGGATCTCGATGGCCAGTTTGGCCTTGGCCAGCGCCTCGAAACCACGCATCAGCGGCGGGAATTTCGCCAGACCGACGACCTGGGTTTCGCGGGCGGCGTAGATCGCGGCCCGTGACAGCCGCTGCGCGCCCGGGATGTGTTTGAACGCCAACCGCTCGGGCAACAGGTAGGGGCGGTCCATCCGGGGCAGCAGCCAGGGCGCGGTGCGCTGGTAGACGTCGAGATGCGCGACGCTGCCGGCGATGGCCGGAACGATCTGGATGGCCGACGCGCCGGTGCCGATGACCGCGACCCGTTTACCCGCGAGATCGGAATCGTGATTCCACCGGGCCGAATGGAAGATCTCGCCCTCGAAGCTGTTGATGCCTTTGATGTCGGGCAGATTGGGCTCGCAGAGCGCGCCGACCGCGGACACCACGGTGTCGGCGGTGAAATCACCTCGGCTGGTGGTCACTTCCCATTGCGCGGTCTCGGCGTTCCAGCGGGCGCCGGTGACATCGCAGTCGAAAAGGTGCTTGTCGCGCACGTTGTACTTGCCCGCGACGCCCTGGATGTAGGCCTGGATCTCGCTCTGCCGGGAGAACGATCGCGACCAGTCCGGGTTGAGGGCGAACGAGTACGAGTACAGGTGCGAGGGCACATCGCATGCGGCACCTGGGTAGGTGTTGTCACGCCAGGTCCCACCGACATCGCTACCGCGTTCCAGAACGAGGAAATCCTCGCGGCCCTGCTGGGTCAGCCGGATGGCGAGGCCGAGACCGGCGAAACCGCTGCCGATGATGATCGTCCGCAGATGGCGGGGGGGCTGGTTAGCGACAGCTTTGTCTGTAACCTTGCGACTCATATAGTCAGCGTAAGGGCTTATTGAGTCGCAGTCAACAGTATTGAACGGCATTCAGTAGGATGGACAGGTGAGTACGAGCCCGGAAGCACCCGTCAAGCGCGTCCGATTGAGCCCGGGCGAACGGAAGACGCAGCTGATAGCCCTCGGCGTCGAGATGCTCGGCGAACGCGCGATCGAGGACATTTCGGTCAGCGAGATCGCGGCCCAGGCGGGGATCTCGCGGGGCCTGCTGTTCCACTATTTCCCCACCAAACAGGACTTCCAGCTCGAAGTCGTCCGCCACGCGAACGCCGAACTACTGGCCCGCGTCGTCCCCGACCCCACGCTGAGCCTGTTCGATATGCTGCGCGACTCGGTGGGTCGCTATATCGACTACGTCAGCGAGAACCGCACCTCGTACCTGGCCCTGCTGCGGGGCCCTACCAGTTCCAGCCCCGAGCTGGTCGGCATGGTGGAGCAGACCCGGCGCGCGATCGTCGACATCATCCTCGCCCAGGTACCGCTGTCCCCGGAGGAACGCGAACAGCCCCGCCTGGTCCTCGTGGTCCGGGGCTGGGTCGCCTTCACCGAAGAAACCACCCTGTCGTGGCTGCGCGGCGAACCCATCTCCCGGGAAGACCTGATCGAACTGCTGGTGGAGTCGCTGCTCGCGCTGTCGATGGCGGTGAACCCGGCGCTGGCCGCGGCACTGCGCGCCTGAAGGTCACCGCCATCGGTCCTCGGTACGGGCCGGCGGGGTCGGAGCCGACGACTCGTACCGAGAGGCGGCAGTGCTCGGCGGCGCTCGGGACCTCTGAGACAACCCGGCTCGACCACTCGAAAAAATCTGCAGCGGCAACAGTAGACATTCCAACCAAGGTGCGGTAACTTCTGTCTCGTCGGAAACGAAGGAAGTATCCAAAGGGCACGGGAGATGACGAACTGCCCGTGAGGACAGGACCGGCGGGCGCAGCCACGGGACCAGCATGTACGACGGTCCCACCGCCCACCGGGAAGCACGTGAAGTTGCACGGAAAGAAGAGGAAGTACCACGAGAAGAAAGGAGGCGTTGCCCGTCGGGTCGCCCACGAAGTTATGTGGTCGGGGTGATCACCGACGTTTCGGTTACATGTCGGAAGACGAAGTAATTCCCCCTTTCAACGCCCCGGCGCCACAGGCGCCGGGGCACTTCGGCGTCCGGAGGCCGCACGATTTCTGAACCCACGACCGCGAACGAGAAGTTCGACGATGACGACTACCCCGCCTACACCATGGGCCGGGCCGCCGACCTGCTCGGCACCACCCAAGCGTTCCTGCGCACCTTGGACGACGCGAAACTGATCGTTCCGCAACGCTCGCCCGGCGGGCACCGCCGCTACTCCCGATACCAGCTACGTATCGCCGCCCGCGCCCGCGAACTCGTGGACTCCGGCACCCCCCTGGAAGCCGCGTGCCGGATCATCATCCTCGAAGACCAACTCGCCGAAGCCCGCGAAATCAACGCCACACTCACGCAGCAGGACTGATCCGCCCTTCCCGGAGTTCCTCGATGAGGGTCAGCGTTCGAGTTCGAGATCGGCCAAGGTCAGAAGGGCCCCGCAGGCCCAGGACGTCCGCACCATATAGGAGCCGACGGGAACAGAAACCCGCGCGATCCGCGCGGGTTTCGGCCCATGGGGGCCAGTGACGAGAAAAGTCGCCGATGCCGCGTATCCCCAACACCGCAGCGGCTTCGGCCACCGATACCCCAGCACCGACCAACCCGACCAGCTGACCACCGAGGCACCTCGCAGTGGTTGCGTTGCGCGATTCTGCTGTGCTCGCGGTCGCCGAGCCACGGGTGATCGCGTCCGATAACGGTGTGGGCGAGTCAGGTCCCCTGACCTTTGTCGACGCACCCGAGCTGGTGACTGCCCTGTCCGATCGAGCCGAGCGAGCAGGGTTCGAAGTACTTACTGAGACCGAACTCGCTCGGCCTTTCGATGCGGCGGCCTGGCCTGAGCTAGACCAAGCCGAAATCCGCTTCTGGCAGCCAGGGACTGTCGGTGACGCTCTCTTCAACTTCTGGGACTGAACGGCTGCTACGCCGGCGGCGTTCCGAACTCGGCTCGGCGCTACCAGCCAGACCCGCCCCACTCGGTGATACCGAATTTGCCGGCCAGCACCGATTTCGATTCCCCTGCGGCGGCTCGCTCCCACAGGTGGGTGATCTGTTCGGTGGACAGGCCGGTGCGCGGCCGGTGTAGGCGTCGCGGGCTTTGGCGGCGGCGATCGCGTTGGCGTTCCAGAATCTTGTCGGTGAAGGTCTACTCCAAATAGACGCACAGGATTTGGGAAAGAGATATTGGGGAGCGGCATTAGTTTCCGGGATTGTGGAACCACGGCCCTGGCCGGTGCGTCTAGCTCTTCGTACCCCAGCGCCACACACCGATCCTGGCCCTCGGACGCTGATCTGGGCGGCCAACACGATCCGCAACGGCGGTAGGGTCCGTTGCTGTGCCCGTGAACCCGAATGACCTCCTCACCGAGGGCGCTGCGATACGCCTGGCCGGCGACAACGTCATCGGAGATGAGAACCAGGGCGGATTCACCTGGCTGTTCGATCCATCGCGCCCCGACCCTGAGGTATGGATCGACCAGGACGGGTTCGAGCTGCGCCGCGAGCACCAGCCGATGAGCGGTTTCCTTCTCCAGTTCGCCCTGTACGAGGCCATGATGAACGCCCCCTACAAGGCCCTACACACGAATCTGGCCGCCGAGCACGTCGACACGCTGACAGCCACACTGACTCCGGTGCCGTGGGAAGCCTGGCGCTGGCCGAACGACTCCACACACTTCTACGTCGCACCCGGCGTCATCGCCGAGACGACGGACCAGCGGAACGGGAACACCTCGGTGTGGGTCGGCGCGGTACATCGCAGCGTTCTCCGGCCACTGAGGCAGCTCGGAATCCCGTGGACCAACTTCGACGGCTGAGCCGCCGGCACTGGCATATGGCCGCCTGCCACAGGGTCGAAAAGATTTCCCGCACGGCCGAACTCACCGGACATACCCCAACCCGCCCTCCGGCCGCCGCAGCACATCGGGGAACGCCCTGAAGCGAGGCGCCGAATCACCGCCAGGTCCGGCGACCAGCAGTCCAGGTCAGATCCGGCCAACCACCCGACGCTACTGACATCCTGTCGCCGGTCAGCATGTTAGCGTGACGATCGGTATCTCATCCCTGCACAGGGATCCGTCGATATTTATGGGCCGAATGGGCTATCCGGCCAACGGGTGAGCGTAACGGTCAGCGGGCCCACTTCCGGGCCTACTACACAGCGGACGGAGTCGGTGCGCCGGTTCTCGGATCGTCGGCACCCGGGCTAGGGATATCGCCTCTCGCCCAGCGCGGGGCGCCGAGGGTGGGCGGCGGCGCGAATGAATCGGGCCGCCGCCTTCATGTCCAGCGAGGTAGGACGTGCTTCCGCCTTCGCGACCGACTGGGCCGACTGCGCCTTCCGGCGCGTCGCGTCGAATCCGAGCTGGTCCTCGGCCACCTGTGCCGCCGCGACGTAGCCGACAGGATTGTCCTCGAACGGCATCGATGTCGATACGATCGCCGCCCCGAAAGTATCGATACGCCTTGTCGCGCTGAGGATCACGCTGAGTTGGCGCAGTGGACGGTAGCGCAGCGTTCAGCTGGAAAGCATCCCGGTCGCTCTGAGCACCGCGGGGAGGATGACGAGGACGCTGCCCAACACAAGCGGTCCCCCGCATATGCCCAGCAGGACTTCGCGCTTTCCCAGGCCGGCGCGCCTGGCGTATGAGACCGCGAGGATTCCGAATCCCGCGGCCGCGAGGAGAAAGGCGAACACATACCCCCCCGATGCGAGATCGAGGCGCTCCGCGTCGCCTGCCACACCGGTCAGCATGACTGCCGCCTGGGTGAGGCTGCCCGCGACGTAGATGACCACTGTCGAGAAGGCAGCCCACAGGAGGGTGCCCACGGCTTTCGGCTGGAGGAACTTCGGCGGCTGGGTAACGGCGAGCACCGCCACAGCCACGCCGAGAAGCTTCAGGACGGCGACGTACCAGTTCATCACCGAAATCGCTTCCGCCTCCGCGGCATGCGGCCCGGTAGCGAACTTGTCGGTGACCTCGAACCAGACGCTGATCGCTGCGAATATCGCGCACCACACCGCAGCCAGCACGCCCACGGTAGTCACGAGCTTGGTGGGCGGAGCGATGTGGTGGGGGCTGTTGTCGATAGGCGTGAGTGTCATGTGTGAGTCCTTCCGGTCGCGGTTCGGGTCGGTGCCCTGGAGGAGAGGAAGAGGCGAACCGCAGAGCCCATTAGCAGAATCGTTCTAGACTGTAGATTCTAGAACGTGGATTCGTCAACGCTGTACCCTGTTCTGGTGCCCTCCGCCAAGTTCACCCCCGACGGGATCCTCGACGCCTGCGCCCACGAAGTGCTTCTGCACGGCGCGGACGTGCGAATCGCAGACATCGCTCGCCGACTGGAGGCTCCGACCGGGTCGATCTATCATCGGTTCCGGTCACGCGAGGAACTCCTCGTCTGTCTGTGGCTTCGCAGCGTCCGACGCTTCCATATCGATTACCTCGCGGCCGGAGACCATGAAGACCCAGAGCATGCTCTCCTGGGCATGGCCGAGTGCGTAGTGACGTTCACCCGAGACCATCCGCAGGAGGCTGTCGCTATGACGCTGTACCGGCAGTCACGGCTGGTACAGACGGCGCCCGAGTCCTGTCGGGAGGAGGTCGAGCAGGTCAACGAAGGGATCCATCGCCGCCTCGCGGAACTGACCGATCTGCGTTATCCGCTGCCGACCGATCGCCACCGGTCCCTCGTGCGCGTCGCCGCGGCCGAAGGGCCCTACGGGCTGGTGCGGCCCTACCTGCGAAACGCGGTGCCCGACTGGATGCCCGAGGTCGTCGTGGCGAGCTCGAGAGCCATCCTCGAGCTCGGCGACTGAGGGTGCAGGCCACGTCAGCCAGGTGATATCAGCGTAAGGCGGTGGCGAGGGCGGCGATCTGCTCGACGGGAGGATCGTATCCGGGGAAGTAGCAGCACACCCGGTCCGCGATATCGCCGAAGCGGCGGATGATCTCGGCGGCGCACTCTTCCGGGGTGCCGCGTACGGCCAGGGTTTCGAGCATCGGCTCGGAGATCCGGTCGAACATACGCATGATGTCGCCGGATTTGGAGAGCACGTTGAGTTCGGGTTGGAGCGCACCCCAGCCCTCGGTATCGAGCACCGGCCGGTACGCCGGGGTCGAACCGTAGAAGGCCAGTAGCCCGCGCACTCCGACCGATGCGGCCGCGAGTTCATCCGCTGATCGTCCCATTGCGACGATGACCTGCGGGTAGAGCGGGAATTCGGTTCGGCCGGCCTGTTTCATCCCCGCCGCGACGGCGGGCAGCGTCCGTTCCCGGAAATGCCGGTAACTGTGGAACGGCATCACCAACAGCCCGTCCGCGACCTCCGCGGCGGTCCGGGTCATGAGCGGTCCGAGCGCGCCGAGCAGGACCGGTGGCGGGCCATACGGATTGGGTCCGGGGACGAAAGTGCCGGGCATGAGGGTATGCCGGGTGTGTTCACCGCGGAAGTCCAGGGGGGTGCCGTCCTGCCAGGAGGTCAGGATCGCGCGCACCGCGAGCACGATCTCGCGCATCCGAGCAGCCGGGGCGGACCAGGTGGCGCCGTAGCGCTTCTCGATATGCGGCCGGATCTGGGACCCGAGTCCCAGCCGGAAACGTCCCCCGGACATGAGCTGCAGATCCCAGGCGGCGTGCGCCAGATGCATCGGGCTGCGCGGCATGGCGATCGCGACATTGGTCATCAGGTCGGTATCGACCCGCCCGGCCACCGCCGCCAGCGGCAGCAGCACATCATGGGGTCCCTCGAAGGTGAACAGACCCGCGGCGCCCGCCGCGGCGAGCGTGCGAGCGCGCTCCTCGTAACGGTCGGGCCGGGCATCCAATTGAAGATCGAGCAGCATCAGCCCATCCAAGTACACCCGCGCGATCGGCAAGGGAGAATCCGGTTCGCGGGGTCGTCCGCGCATTCCCCTGGCTGCCCGGGTCGAAATGATCCTCGGCCTCGGTCAGGCGCGTCGATCCCGCCGTGCGGTCCAGGCCGCCGGTTCCGACCGGGCACCCGCGCCCCCGCGGACCGGAGCGGATGGGGAATTACTGTGCGCGGTCCTCAGTCGCCGTTTCACCGGTCGTGACTTCTACGGACAGCGCGTATTCCGGCCGAAATCACCGGCGATCGAATTTAGCGTCATCGGCGGTTATCGGGTGCGGATTCCACCACTTGCGGGGACGGGAACGCGCCTGTGTTCAGAGAGGCAACTGATGAAACGAACCACCATCCGCGGATTTCTGCGCACCGGATTCGCGGTGAGCGCGGTGATCCTCGCGTTCGGGCTGCCCGGAGCAGGGGTCGCCGCCGAACCCGCGGCGCCCTCGGACGAGCAGCAGCTGGCCGATGTGATCGCCGGCGGACTGAAGGATCCGGCCGCCCGGCCGATCGTCGATTCCGGTAGTGCGTCCGGGTCCGCGTGCAACTCCGGCAGCGGTACCGGCTCGGGTAACGGCTCGGGCGACTGCTACGGCGGTTCGGGGTCGAGTTCGGGTCTGCGCGGCGGGCATTCGACGGATACGGTCGGCTCCGGGCCGCCGTCCACCTCGTTCCTGGGCGCGTTCGGCTACGGTCTGCTGAATCCCGATGTGGCCCCACCGGGCAGCAACGACTGGAATTGCAAGCCGACCGCCGAACATCCCGAACCGGTGGTACTCATCCACGGGACCTGGGAGAACGCCTACAACAACTTCGCTTTCGTATCCCAGCCCATCCACGACGCCGGTCACTGTGTCTTCACCTTCAACTACGGTCGGTCCGGTCTGATCCAAGGCGGCGGCGTCGGCACGGTCCTACCGGGTGCCAACGGCACCGGGTACATCGAGGACTCCGCGAAACAGATCGCGGTCTTCGTGGATCGGGTCCTGCAGGCGACCGGTTCGGCGAAAGTGAATATCGTCGGTCACTCCCAGGGCGGCGCGGTTTCCCGGCAGTATCTGCAATTCGAAGGCGGCGCGACGAAGGTCCGCCGGCTGATCACCTTCGGCGCGACCCACCACGGGACCACTCTGCTCGGTATCGGCGCACTGGGCCGGGCGATCAACAACCTCGGTATCGACGTGCTCGGCCTGGTGGAGATATTCGTGGGCCACTCCGGCATCCAGCAGACGGTGGGTTCGAATTTCGTCAACAACCTCAATGCCGCCGGCGACACCGTCCCGGGTGTCGATTACACCGTGGTCGGGAGCCGGTACGACGAGATCACGACGCCCTACGATTCGACGTTCCTGAAAGCCGGGCCGGGGGCGCTGGTTCGCAACGTCACCCTGCAGGACGGGTGTGAACAGGACCTCTCCGATCACCTGACGCTGATGTACTCGCCACGCACCTTGTCGATCATTCTCAACGCCCTGGATCCCGCACAGCCGTTGCAGTGCACCTTCAACCCCTGGTTGATCGGCGGTGGCGGCTCGCTGTAACTGCCGTCCGGGCGGACCACGGTGGACGCCGGAACACGGCGACCGTGTTGCCGACCGGGTCGCTCCCGCGCCCGGATGGCCGGGGTCGTGCGAACCTTCAGGGCTCGAGGTCGACCACGCCGTCGCCGCTCGCCATATCGAACGGCACCGACACCTGGTCGTGCGCGATCAACCAGGTGCCGTCGATCTTCCGCATGCCGTAGGTCACCCGGACCCACATCCCGGTCGTCGCCGCCCCGTTCTTCAGCGTGCCGCCGAGCCGGGCGAAGGCATGCCCGAACGCCACGTCATCGCCCACGGTGAAGGTCAGGTCCCGAATCTCGTAGGTCACACTGTCGAAGAACAGGAACACCTTCGCCCAGTTCTCGAGTTTCGCCGCTATCCCGACGTGCTGGAGGGGCGGCTCGACATCGAAGGACACGACATCGGTCGTGTACAGCTGTCGCAGGGCCTCGAGATCTCCGGCCCGGAGTCCTTCGGCGGCCTTGTCTATCTGCCGTCGGAGGTCGGCTTCGTCCGCCGCGATGCGGTCGGTGCGGGACCGGGAATCGTGTGGTGTCGTCATGATCAGTTCCTCCGGCGTCGATGGGCGGGGTATCGGTAGTGGGCCGGCGCGGCGCTCCAGGCGATGACGGCTATCTCACGTGTCCGACTCCGCGAGCTGGTGCGCTTCGCGCTGCCATACGGTATGAAGGTCATCCATCTGCGGCAGAGCGGGATCGGTCACGAACACCGTTGATGAACGGCCTCGGTAGCTGTAGAGCAACGCTGCGGCAGGAGCCCCGAGCGGTAGCAGGACCAGCGGGTCGATCGCGGATACGGCAGATCCCTGCCACTGCAAGGGATGCCGGAAGGCGACATTCGAGCAGAAAATCGCTCCGCGTTCGGGTGCGAGAAGCGCGGACATCGACATATTCACCAACCTGCGCGGCGCACCCTGGATCAACCGGCGAAGCGCCTCGCGATGCGTGGCGGACTTCAAGAGACGATCGGCCTCGATCGTGGCCGGCAATACCGAGGCGATCGGCATACCGGGATCGGGCACGATGACGCGCCCCGCGAGTGTCTGGTTACCGGGCGTAGCGACATCGACCGGTCGCCGGATATTGAGTGCGATGCTCAACGGCAACGACCGGGAGGCGTGTGTGGCATGCACCGCTGTCCAGCCGGCGAAGGTACGGGCCACCGACGTTACGTAGGCGTCGTTCGCGGTACCGCCGTACCGGCGACCCGCCGACCGGAGCACCTCCGTCGGCACCGCGGACCAGTTCAAGGCCCGCTCCTGCGAATAGCGGTAGGTGGGATGCGGCCACAAATCGGTGGTGGCCGTGGTGCGAGCCAAGAATTTCAGGGCCCCGACCTTGTCCCGCCAGGACGGCGCGGCCGGATCTGTCAATGCCCGCACCACACCGGAGGACTGCTCGATCGGTACCGGGTCGGCGCTGAACAGGGTCTCCACGGTGTGCGCCACGGCACCCCCGTCCTGGAGCCCGTGATGGGCGCGGTAGAAGATGGCATAACGGTCGGGGGCGTACCCGTGGATGACGGTGAGGTCCCATCGGGGAGCATCCGCGGGGAACGGCGCCCGACTCAACTCGCGCGTCGCCTCCTCCACCGAGCCACCTACAGCCAACTCGTGCTCGCGAATGTGCTGATCCACCTGCGGTCGCCGCTGAACCCACTGTGCGGCAAGTCCTTCGCCGACCATCACCACCGACAAGGACGGCAGCGCGGACAATCGCTCGGTCACATGGGCACAGAGTTCGTCGCCCCGCGCGGGCGCACCCGTCAGGTGCAGAATCGCGCCGACGACCAGGCCCGACTGTTCGTAGATGAGCGCGTCCAGCGGGGACGGCCGCTGCTCCCGACCACCTGTTATTTTTTCCGCGCTGCCGTTCTGCTGAAGCTCCTGAGTCATCTGTTTCTCCCATGCATACCGGCCTGCCGACACTGGAGCTTTCCGGGTTCGAGCACCGGTTTCTTTGTCTCCCACCGGCTCTCGGCGCGGAGTGGACAGTAGGATTCCACGAACGTCAGGTGCTTGCCGGACGAGCCTTCCCAGCCTCGGAGTGCACGGAGGGCCTTCGACAACGAAGATACGGCGAATCGCCCGCGGCAGGGGCGGACGCAGTGAAAACTGCGACGTACACCCCCGTTCGACGCGGAACCTGCCCAGTGCACGGCATACCCGGAAACGGCCGACGCCGGGTGCGGACCACATCGACAGTGGTCCGCACCCGGCGTCGGGGAAACGGTGATCAGTCGGTCGGGGCGAAAGCCTCTTCGATGATCTCCGCCTGCTCCACCGCGTGCACCTTGTTCGAACCCGACGACGGGGCCGACATGGCGCGGCGCGAGATACGGCGCAGGCGGCCCAGCCGCTCCGGCAGGAGTTCCGGCAGGTTCAGGCCGAAGAACGGCCAGGCCCCCTGGTTGGCCGGTTCCTCCTGGACCCAGGCGATCTCGGTGGCGTTCGAGTACCGTTCCAGGGCCTCGTTCAACCGGAACTTGGGCAGCGGATAGAGCTGCTCGACCCGGACGATGGCGATATCGTCACGCTTGCGCTTGGCCTTCGCGGCGGCCAGCTCGTAGTAGAGCTTGCCGCTGGTCAGCAGGACGCGCTTGACCGCGCCGCGATCGCCGATGCCCTGTTCATAGGTGGGCTCGTCGAACACCGAGCGGAACTTGCTCTCGGTGAAGTCCTTCAGATCGCTGACCACGGCCTTGTTGCGCAGCATCGACTTCGGGGTGAAAACGATCAGCGGGCGGCGGATACCGTCCAGCGCGTGCCGGCGCAACAGATGGAAATAGTTCGCCGGAGTGGAGGGCACCGCCACCGTCATCGAACCCTCCGCGCACAGCTGGAGGAAGCGTTCGATACGACCGGAGGTGTGGTCCGGGCCCTGACCCTCGTGCCCGTGCGGCAGCAGCAGTACGACCTCCGACAGCTGGCCCCACTTCGCCTCACCGGAGGAGATGAACTCGTCGATGATCGACTGGGCGCCGTTGACGAAGTCGCCGAACTGCGCCTCCCAGAGCACCAGCGCGTCCGGGTTGCCCAGCGAATAGCCGTATTCGAAACCGACGGCGGCATATTCGCTCAGTGCCGAATCGTGCACCGCGAACCAGCCGGGATTGGCGCTGTTGATGTTGTGCAGCGGGGTGTACTCGGCGGCGGTCCTACGGTCGATGATCACCGAATGCCGCTGGGTGAAGGTGCCGCGACGCGAATCCTGGCCGGTCAGCCGGACCGCACGCCCCTCGTCGATCAGGGTGCCGAAGGCCAGCAACTCGGCGAACGCCCAGTCGACCTTGCCCTCGTAGGCCATTTCGCGGCGCTTCTCCAACACCGGCTGCACACGCGGATGCACATTGAAGCCGTCGGGCACGTTCAGGAACGCGTCACCGATCCGCTGCAGGACCGATTTGTCGACGGCGGTGAGCACGGTGGACGGGATCTGCTGATCGTCCTCCACCGATTCACTCGGGCCCTGCGCGTACTTCTCCAGTTCCCGGACCTCGTTGAAGACCCGCTCCAACTGGCCCTGGTAGTCGCGCAGCGCGTCCTCGGCCTCTTTCAGCGAGATATCGCCGCGGCCGATCAAGCTCTCGGTGTAGCTCTTGCGGACACTGCGTTTCGTGTCGATGACGTCGTACATGTACGGCTGGGTCATCGACGGGTCGTCGCCCTCGTTGTGGCCGCGACGGCGGTAGCAGATCAGGTCGATGACCACGTCCTTGCGGAACTTCTGCCGGAAATCGACCGCCAGGCGCGCCACCCAGTCGCATGCTTCCGGATCGTCACCGTTGACATGGAAGATCGGGGCGCCGATGAACTTGGCGATATCGGTGGAGTACTCGGTGGACCGGCTGTTCTCCGGGGCCGTGGTGAAACCGATCTGGTTGTTCACCACGATATGGATGGTGCCGCCCACGCGGTAACCGCGCAGCCCCGACAGGTTCAGGGTCTCGGCCACCACACCCTGGCCCGCGAATGCCGCGTCACCGTGCAGCATCAGCGGCACGACCGAGAAGCCCTCCGGGCCGTCGCCCTTGTCCAGCAGATCCTGCTTGGCCCGAGCCAAGCCCTCGAGCACCGGGTCGACCGCTTCCAGATGCGACGGATTTGCGGTCAGCGAGACCTCGATCTCGTTGTCGCCGAACATCTGCAGGTAGTTACCGCGCGCCCCGAGGTGGTACTTCACATCGCCGGAGCCGTGGGTGGCGGCCGGGTTCATATTGCCCTCGAACTCGGTGAAGATCTTCGAGTAGGGCTTGCCCACGATATTGGCCAGCACATTGAGCCGGCCGCGGTGCGGCATACCGATGATCACCTCGTCCAGCGCGTATTCGGCGCACTGGTCGATCACGGCGTCCATCATCGGGATGACGGTTTCGGCGCCCTCCAGCGAGAAGCGCTTCTGGCCGACGTACTTGGTCTGCAGGAAGGTCTCGAACGCCTCGGCCGCGTTCAGCCGGTTCAGGATGTACTTCTGCTGAGCGACTGTCGGTTTGACGTGCCTCTGCTCGACCCGGTCCTGCATCCATTTGAGCTGGTCTTCCTCGAGGATGTGGGTGTACTCCACACCGACGTGGCGACAGTAGGAATCACGCAGCACCGACAGCACATCGCGCAGCTTCATCCGCTCTTCGCCGTGGAAACCGCCGACATTGAATTCGCGGTCCAGGTCCCACAGGGTGAGGCCGTGCTGGGTGACATCCAGATCGGGGTGGCTGCGGAACTTGTCCTTGACCAGCCGCAGCGGATCGGTATCGGCCATCAGGTGACCGCGGTTGCGGTAGGCGGCGATCATCTCCAGCACGCGGGTGCTCTTGTCGACACCGCGTTCCTTGATGTCCTTGCGCCAGCGCACCGGCTCGTACGGCACCGCCAGACCGTGGAAGATCTCGTCGTAGAACTCGTCCGCGATCAGCAGTTTGTGGATGGTGCGCAGGAAATCACCGGATTCCGCGCCCTGGATGATGCGGTGATCGTAGGTCGAGGTCAGCGTCATGAGCTTGCCGATACCGATATCGGCGATCCGCTCGTCGCTCATACCCTGGAATTCCGCCGGGTACTCCATGGCACCGGCGCCGATGATCGCGCCCTGGCCCTGCATCAGGCGCGGTACGGAGTGCACGGTGCCGATGGTGCCCGGATTGGTCAGCGAGATGGTGACCCCACTGAAATCCTCGGCGGTCAGTTTGCCGTCGCGCGCCCGGCGGACGACGTCCTCGTAGGCGGTGTGGAACTGACCGAAGGTCATCTCCTCGGTGCCCTTGATCGCCGCCACCACCAGGGACCGGCTGCCGTCCTTGCCGGGCAGATCGATGGCCAGACCGAGGTTGGTGTGCGCGGGGGTGACCGCGTTCGGCTTACCGTCGATCTCGGCGAAATGCCGGTTCATGTTCGGGAACGACCGCACTGCCTGCACGATCGCGTAGCCGAGCAGATGGGTGAAGGAGATCTTGCCGCCCCGGGTGCGGGCGAGGTGGTTGTTGATGACCAGCCGGTTGTCGATCATCAGCTTGGCCGGAACGGCCCGCACGCTGGTGGCGGTCGGGATGGTCAGCGACGCCGCCATGTTCTTGGCGACCGCCGCGGCCGCACCGCGCAGCACCTTCTTCTCGTCGGCTGCCGGAGCCGGCTTGGGCGCACCCGAGGTGGGGGCGGCATTCGAAGACGGCGCCGGAGTCGTCTGCGGGGCCCGCTGTTGCGCGGCGGCCGCGGTGGTGCGCGCGGCGGCGGTGGCCGCCGGGGCTTCCTTGGGCGCGGCCGCCGGGGCGGCGGTGCGAGCCGGCGCCGTGGGTGCGGTGGCGCGTGACGCGACGGACGCGCTCTCGGCGGGAACCGGGGCCGGAGCGGAGTTCACGGCCGAGGTCGGGGCCGAGGCTGCCGGAGCGGATTGGGTGTTACCGGGATCACCGGCGATCTCGGGGGTGTAGTCGGCGAGGAACTCGTGCCAGCTGGCGTCGACCGAGGATGGATCCTGTTTGAACTTCTGATACATCTCGTCGACCAGCCACTGGTTCTGACCGAACTGGGATTTTGAGCTGCTCACAGCAGGTGTTCGCCTCATTTCGTTCTTCGCGCTGCGACGTTTGTGACGTGCCCGGCACAGGGCCTCGGTGGATGGGTACCGATACGCCCTCCGACGAGGATATGCCCCCGCGCACAACCACTCGGTCACCGACCACCGGACAAACCCGACCTCATTGTTGACGACTCGTCCTCGACCGAGAATATTCCTTCGCCGCTTCCGGCCGCTGTCCAGAGGCGGGCATAGTGCCCACCGGCCGCCACGAGCTCGGCGTGTGTACCGGCTTCCACGATCCGGCCGTGCTCCACGACGGCGATCCGATCGGCGCGCGCGGCTGTCGCGAGCCGGTGCGCGACGACGACGGTCGTCCGGTTACGAGCGAGCGATCCGGTCGCCGCCAGCACTTTCTCCTCGGTATCGGGGTCGAGGGTCGCGGTGGCCTCGTCGAGGAGCAGCACATCGGGATCCACCAACTGGGCGCGGGCGAGAGCGATGAGCTGACGCTGGCCCGCCGAGAGGCCGCGGCCGCGCTCTCCCACAGCCCGGTGGAATCCGCCGGGCAGCCCGGCGATCATCTCCTGCGCGCCCACCGCGCGAGCGGCTTCCTCGATCTCGGCTTCGGTCGCGAAAGGTCTCCCGAACGCGATGTTGCTCGCGATATCGCCGGTGAAGAGGTGAGCTTCCTGCGGGACCATCCCGAGCCTGGACCGGTAGCGGTCCAGCCGGTAATCGCGGATATCGACGCCGTCCACGCGGATCGCGCCGGTATCGGTGCCGGACAGGTCGTAGAGGCGGGCGAGCAGTTTGACGATGGTGGACTTCCCGGCGCCGGTCGCACCGACCAGGGCCAGCGATCCGCCCGCCGCGACCGACAGGTCCACGTCGTCGAGAGCGGGCCGGTCGGTCCCCGGGTAGCGGAACCGCACCGAATCCAGGGCGAGATCGCCCCGCAGCCCCGCGGTGATCGGATCGGCTCCGGGCGGATCCGCACCGATCGAGGACGGGGTGCGCAGTAGATCACCGATGCGGCGCAGGCCCACCCGCGCCTGCTGGTAACCGTCGAAGACCTGGGACAACTGCTGGACCGGGCCGAACAGCAGTTCCAGATACAGCACGAACGCGACCAGGACGCCGGTGCTGGTGGTGCCGTCGGCCACAGCGTGCGCGCCGGTGAACACCACCAGGGCCAGTGCCAGATCGGTCCACGACGCCACGAACGCGAAATACAGCGCGATGGCGCGCTGGGCGCGCATCCGGCTGCGCCGATACCTCGCCGAATACTCCGCGAACCGGTGCGCCGCGAGTCGTTCGTGCCGGTTGGCCTGGACCGCCCGCAATCCGGCGATGTTCTCCTGGAAATCGGCGTTGACGGTGGAGACCCGCTCCCGCGAGACGGTGTAGGCCACCGAGGAAACCCGGCGGAACACCACCGTGGCGATGATCAGCGGGGGCAGTACACCGAGCAGGACCACCAGCGCGAGCTGTAGATCGATCACGAGCAGGGCCACCGCGATACCGCCCAGCGACAACACACTCACCAGTGCGGTGGACACCCCCGTCTGCAGGAAGGTCGACAGCGCGTCCACATCGGTGGTCATCCGGGTCATGATCCGGCCGGACAGTTCCCGCTCGTAGTAGTCCAGACCGAGCCGTTGCAGATGCGCGTAACTGCGGACACGTAATCCGTACAGAACCCGCTCCCCGGTGCGGGAGGTGAGCAGGGTGGTCGCCGCGGCCGCCACCCATCCCGCGAGCACCAGTCCGGTGCCGAGCACAGCCGACCAGGTGAGCGCGGACGGCTCGCCACCGGTGACCCCGGCGTCGATCGCATGGCGAACCAATGGCGGGAAACCGATCCCGATCAACGCGTCGAGCGCGAGCAGGGCCACCGAGGCCAGCACGAGTGTCCGCACCGGCCACAACAGGCGGCGCAACCGGAAACCCGGATCCGGTTCGCGCAGCCGGGACTCGTCCAACCCCGGCCGTTCGGTGGCCGCGGGCAACCGTTCGATGGCACGGCGCAGTTCCGGTGTCGCGCTGAGATCGGCCGAGGGTCCGAACCGGCCGGCGGAGGCGGCCGGGGGCAGCCGGTCGGCCACGGACACCGGTCCGGTGACCGCCACGGTTTCCGGCTCGGGCAGGCGGATCACCCGGTCGGCGTGCGCCAGGGTGGATTCGCGGTGGGCCAGGATGATCGTGGTGCGGGCACCCTGATCGGGCAGAGAGCCGAAGATCGCGGCTTCGGTCACCGCGTCCACCGCGGAGGTAGCGTCGTCGAGCACCAGGACGCGCGGCCGCGCCAGGAGCGCCCGGGCCAGGGCGATGCGCTGACGCTGCCCACCGGACAGCGTGAGACCGCGTTCGCCGACGACGGTGTCGTAACCCTCGGGGAGCTCTTCGATGAACTCGTCCGCCGCGGCCTGCCGCGCGGCATCGCGGATCTCGGCGTCGGTGGCATCGGGCCGACCGAGCGCGATATTGGCGGCGACACTGGAGCTGAACAGGAACGGATCGTCGAAGACCACGCCGACCGCGGCCCGCAATTGCGCCGCCGAGACGTCGGCGATGTCCACCGGCTTCGTGGTGCCGGTGCCCAGCAGCCGGATCCGTCCGGCATCGGGTGCGTAGAACCGCGGCAGCAGCAGCGACAGCGTGGTCTTGCCCGCCCCCGCCGGGCCGATGATCGCCACCGTCTCGCCCGGCCGTATCCGCAGGTCGAGGTCCCGCAGTACGGGTTGTGTGGAATCGAAGCCGAAGATCACTCCGTCGAGTTCGATACCCAGCGGACCGTCCGGGACCGGAACCGGTCGCGGTGGATCGGCCACCGCGGGCCCCGCGTCGATCACCTGATACACCCGCTCGGCGGCCGCCCGGGTGAGCTGGGCGAGGATGATCACCGAGGCCATGGTGCGGGCGGAGGTCGTCATGGTGGTGACATAGGCGCTGAACGCGAGGAAGGTGCCGAGCCCGATCTGGCCGTGCAACGCCAGCCAGCCACCGACAGCGATCACGACCACCAGACCGGCTTGTGGGATCGCCGCCAAGGTGGGGGAGAAGCGAGCGTTGATACCGGCCGCGCGCATCCGTTCGGCGAACAACCGGCGCCCGTGCTCTTCGAGTACGTCGACCATCCGGGCTTCCTGACCGAACCCCTTCACCACCCGGACCCCGGTGACCGTTTCCTCGACATGCTGGGCGAGTTCGGCCGCCCGCTGCTGGGCCGACCAGGTCGCGGCGTGCAACCGGGGCCGCATTCGGTACACCACCACGATCACCAGCGGCACCATCAGCAGTGCCACCGCCGCCAGCGGCGGAGACAGCCACAGCATCACCGCCGCGGCGAGCACGAACTGCAGGAACGACATCCCCGAGAGCGGGGCCATCGCCAGCAGCGATTGCACCAGTTGCAGATCGGTGATCGAACGCGAAACCACCTGTCCGGTGCGCAACGCGTCCTGACCGGCGCCGTCGAGTCGTTGCAGCGATCCGAGCAACTGCAACCGCAGCCCGTGCTGCACGTCCAGCGATAATTTTCCGGCCAGCATCCGCCGCCCGAACGAAGCGGCGAACCGGCCCGCGGCGAGCACTGCCAGCAGTCCGGCGACGATCCCGATCACCCGGGTGGCGCCGCTGGTGGCCGAATCGACGGCCCATTTGGTGAGCAGGGGCGCGATGATCTCGGCCGCCGCGCCGGCCACGAGCGCCAGCGCGATCCCGGCCAGCGTGCCGCGATGGCGACGGCACTCCGACCACAGCCTGCGAAGCCATCCCGGAGATGCGTCGCTCATGATCCCCCTTCACCTCGACCTGTCATCGACCATAACGACGCCCGGTGACAAGGTCTTGTTCCCCGACGCTGCGCCGCCGTCGGGGCAATCACACAGTCGGGGCCCGCCCCGGTTCTGGAGCGACAGAGTGAAGGAGCGCAGCGACTGAGCGCCGGAGTGAAGAACCGGGGTTGATAGGGCCCCGACCCGCCCCGCCGAAGGCGGGGCAAATAAACCCAGAGTTCACAGTTCGGCCCGGCGCAGTGCCCACCACCCCGCAGCACCGGCGCCGATGGACCACAGCAGCAGCACCACGATCGCGGCCGGGGTCGGGGCCAGGAGATCGCTGTCGTCGAAGGACCCCACCAGTACGGTGCTCAGGGTCGCCGACCCGGGCAGCAGAGTCACCACGCCCGGCAGGCCGATACCCGCGGTCACTACCCACAGCAGTGGTTCGGCGAGCAGGACCCAGACCAGAATCGCGCCTACCGCGAGCGCCGGAGAGCGCAGCAGCAGCCCGATTCCCGTGCCGATCACCGCCCAGCACACCGCCGCGAGCAGGCCGCCGCCGAGTACGGCGAACAGCGCGGCCGTGATCTCGAATTTGCCGCGGCCGAACAGCAGCAGGCAGACCATCGACACGATCTCGACAGCCAGGGCGGCCGCGAACGCGGCCGCGGCGGTCACCAGATATTTCGACCCGGCCAGCCGGTCCCGGTCCACCGTGAACAACGCGGTGATGACCAGGGTGTTGTGCTGGTGTTCGCCGGCCGCGCCCGCGGCTCCGAACGCCGCCGCGGCCACGACCACCGCGAACAGTGCCAGGTAGAGGCCGATTGTGGCGGCACCGGTCACCGGATCGCCCTCCGGGTCACGCGGCCCGGCCAGGACCGCGGTCACCGAGGCGGCCACGATCGCCGTGGCGACGAGCGCGCCGGCCAGCATCCGGGTGTACCGCAAGGACACCGCTTTGCGGTACTCGGACAGAACCGGCGGAATCAGTTCCGCTGGTACGACGTCGATCATCGGGCAACCCCGTACGGCATAGAGGTGGGCGGCGGCATACCGGGCCCCGCCGGCTGCGATGCGGCACCGTGGGTCAGCGAGGCGAGTACCCGGTCGGGATGGATTCGGTCGGGGACTATACGGTGCAGCCGGACGTCCGCCGCGCGGGCGGCGGCCACGATATCGTCCTCGGTCGCGTCGGCCACGGCCAGCTGCTCGTCGGGACGGATGACCGCGTCGGTGAAACCGCGCGCGGCGAGCGCGGTCGCGACGGCGATCGAGGACGAGGACGCCACCACCAGCCGATCCGGGTTGCGTCTCCGCAATCGCGCCGGGCTGCCCTGAAAGACGACCGATCCGTTGCTCAACACGACCAGATGGTCCGCGATCGGCAGCGCGGTCACCAGCGTCGGCGCGGTGAACAGGACCGTGCCGCCGCGCCGGGTGTGACTCCGCAGGTAACCCTGCAGCCAGGACAGTTCGCTCAGCTGCATACCGGCGGCGGGGTCGTCGAGAATCAGTAGCCGCGGGTCGGGCAGCAGAGCCGTCGCCAGGGCGGCACGTGTCTCCTCACCGGGCGTGAGGTCGTCGGGAACGGTATCGGCGCGATCGGTCAGTCCGGTGGTCTTCAGCACCGCGCGGACCCGGCTGTCCGGGCATCCGGCCGCCGCCGCGTACACCCGCAGATGATCGCGGACCGTGCGCCGAGGATGCAGACCGCGCGGTGCGAGAACGGCGCCCACCGCCGAACTGCTACGGCCCTCCGCCAGCGTGACCCGGCCGGCCGTCGGCGGGAGCAAACCCAGCAGGATTCCGGCCACGGTCGATTTACCGGATCCGGCCGGTCCGACCAGCGCGGCACAGGTCCCCGCCGCGACATCGAAGGAGATGTCCTGCGCACCGATAGCGAAATCCTCGTACCGCTTGCTCAGACCCCGGACGGAAATCGCCGGGAGCGCCGCCGGAGTCACCGGGACCCGGTCGGCGGCTGCTGATTCCCCGGCCGGCGCACAACGGCTTCGTCGTGCTGCGCCTGAATCGAATCGCCTTGGGAAAGGGACTTTCTCGGCTGGTCCAGCGCGGGCGGCACCTCCGCGTCGATCACCATCTCGTCGGGGAAATACGCCGGCGCGGGTCCGAACGCCTTGCGCGCGTTGTTCACGGTGGCCTTACCCAAGGCCCGGTTACCGAACCCGCCGATCACGGCACCGATCCCGGCCGGAACCACCTTGCCCACCATCAACGCGGCGCGCTTGGTGACGAACCGCACGATGAACCGCTTCAACAGCGAATCGTTCATCCCCGACAGGCCCGGGATCTTGTTCGCGAAAACGGTGCCCCAATTCTTGGCCGAAGTACCGACACTCTTCTGGACGATCTCCATCCCGCTGTCACCCAGCACCACCGCGAGTACCAGGGCCCGCCGCTGCTCGGTGTTCTCCGGCCGCACCCCGTGCACCGACGCCACCGCGAGGGTGAACAGTGCCGACGCCTCCATGAAGAAAGTGGTCTCCGCGCTCACCGCCGCCAGCGCGGCGAGCGTACCCACTCCGGGAATCGCGGCCGATGCTCCCACAGCGCTACCGCTTCCCGTCACCGCCAGCAGATACTGGCGTTCCAGCCGGTCGACGAGCTGCGCTGGTGACTCGTCGGGATGGGCTCGCCGCAAACGCGCCACGTACTTGGCGACGGCGGGTGCTTGTAGCCGGGAACCGTGGTCCAGTGCCTCGACCACGGCCTTTTCCAATGCCCCGTTACGCACGGCGTCATCCCTCCTCTTCGGCCTCTGTGCACTGTAGGGCACGGAGGCCGTGCGTTCGCTCTGACTGGTAACGGACTACCCGGCCGGCGGGTTCCGAAGCGCGAAGCCGGCTGTTCGCACCGCAAGACCGGCTACCGCGCTCCGTGGCCCTCTGGTACAACCTCTTCCGGCACCGGGGGAGGCGGGGGTGTGCCGTCGCCGAAGGGGCGCCCGCCGAGGGCTTCGCGGCCGTGCGGGGTGAGCCAGTTGGACAGGTTCGGGCCCTTGGGGACGATCCGGGTCGGGTTGATATCCGTATGGACCTTGTAATAGTGGTCCTTGATCTGGGCGAAGTCGATCGTATCGCCGAAACCGGGGGTCTGGAACAGGTCTCGCGCGTAGGCCCACAGCACCGGCATCTCGTCGAGTTTGCTCCGGTTGCATTTGAAGTGGCCGTGGTAGACCGGGTCGAACCGGGCCAGGGTGGTGAACAGCCGGATATCGGCTTCGGTGATGGTGTCGCCGACGAGATACCGCTGTCCGGTCAGGCGGTCCGACAGCCAGTCCAGGGCGGTGAAGAGCCGGTCGTAGGCCGCGTCGTAGGAATCCTGGGCGCCGGCGAAACCACAGCGGTAGACGCCGTTGTTGACCTCGCGGAACACCCGCGCGTCGACCTCGTCGATCTCCGGCCGCAGAGCTTGCGGATACAGTTCCGGCGCCCCTTCGCGGTGGTATTCGGTCCATTCGAGGGAGAAGTCGAGGGTGATCTGGGCGTAGTCGTTGGTGACGACCTGTCCGGTCGGGACGTCCACGATCGCGGGGACGGTGATGCCGCGCGGATAGTCGGGGAAGCGGGCCAGGTATGCGTCGCGCAGGCGGGGGATCTTCAGCACCGGGTCGATCCCGCCCGGGTCCAGGTCGAAGGTCCAGCTGAGTTTGTCGTGGGTCGGCCCGCACAGACCCAGCGAGATCGCCGATTCCAGGCCCAGCAGGCGCCGCGCGATCAGCGTGCGATTGGCCCACGGGCAGGCGCGGGCGGCGACCAGCCGGTACCGGCCCGGTTCGACCGGGTAGCCGTCGCGGCCGTCGGCGGTGATCCGGGTGGTGATGTAGTTGGTATCGCGTGTGAATTCGCCCGGTTCGACGTAGGTGCCCTGTGCGGTGTCCGAGTCGGTCATGGAATCAGTCTCGCAGGACAGGCCGATAAGCTGACGGCATGAGCGAGTCGAACCCGGAGATGAGCGCTACCGGACGCACCCGGCTGGACCGCACGGTCACCGCAGGCGGTGCCGAAGTCGCCACGCTGACATTGGCCAGCCCGCCTCTGAATCTGTTCGACCAGGCCATGTTCGACGCGCTGGTCGCCGATATCGCCGAACTGTCGGCGCGGCCGCCGCGGGCACTGTTGATCAGGGCCGAGGGGAAGGTGGTCTCGGGCGGGGTGGATGTGCACACCTTCGACGGGCTCACCGTCGCCCAGGGAGCCCAGTTGTGGCAGGACCTGTTCGCCCGGATCAGCCATCCGATCGAGGCGCTGCCGTGCCCGGTGATCTTCGCGGCGCACGCGCTCACCCTCACTGCCGCTTTCGAGATCGCGTTGGCCTGTGATCTGATCCTCGCCGCGCCGAAGGCGAGATTCGGGCTGGTGGAGATCGTGGTGGGGTTGACCCCGTCGATGGGCGGGCCGCAACGGCTGGCCGAGCGGGCCGGTTCCGGGCGGGCGCGTGAACTGGTGATGACCGGCGATCTGTACGACGCGCAGACCATGCGTGACTGGGGTGTGGTGAATCAGATCCACGAGGATCTCGATACCGCGGCGGTCGCGCTGGCTCACCGGCTGGCCGACGGTCCGACTCGCGCGCACGCCGCGACCAAGCGGATCGTGGAGGCGTGGCGGTCGGGCGGGGTGGCGCACGCGGATTCGGTGACCCCCCAGGTGTCCGGCGAGTTGTTCGAAACCGAGGATCTGCCGCAGGCGGTACGCAGTTTCCTGGAACTGGGCCCGGGCAAGGCGACCTACCGGGGGCGCTGAACGAGGCGGCAGCCGGGCAGGCTGCCACCTCGAGCGCCTGCCGGATCGGGTTGTCCGCAGGTTCGCGGACGGACGACCGACGCCACCGCGGATGACGATTCGGTAATCGATTCCGGCGATTCGCCGACTCCGCACCCAGGTTTGTGATCTGCATCATATAGTCACAGGTGCCTGACTGTTCGACTGTGCGGAGGTCCGATGCAAGCCGGTACGACCACGACCATCGGGCCTGCGACCGGTCCGTCCGCGCCTGGGGAACGGACCTGTGGCCCGCCGGGCGGGCGGCCGGATCTGGTGGAGTTCCATATCGTCGACGCTGACACCACGGCGCCGCTGTCCAGGGGAGCGGACGGCATCCTGCGCTACGGAAATCTCAGTCCCGCCCTCACCGAACTGCTCGATCTGCAGGTCCACGCGTTTTCCAACCGGGAGGCGGTGGTGGAGGTCGGCGGTGGCCGGCTCACCTACCGGGAGCTGTGGCATTCGGCGTCGCGGGTGGCCGGGGGGCTACAGGAACACGGGATCGGCTACGGCGACCGGGTCGCCGTGCACATGCCGCCCGGTGTGCGCTGGGTCCAGGCATTCCTCGGGGCGCTGCTCAGCGGCGCGGTACCGGTCCTGGTCCATCACAGGCTCCCGGATGAGCTGGCCGATCGGGTAATCGCCGACAGCGACGCCGATTTCGTCCTGGGCGCGCCGGACCGCGGATGCGGGGCCACCCGCGGCGATGCCCGCTGGGTGGCCGGTCTGCCCGATGCCGCCGCGTTCATCGACGACGGCGCGGCGCTCAACGATCTGGCACTGCTCTGCTACACCAGCGGTGCCGGGGCGAGCGGGATCCCCACCGGAGTCGAACTCACCAACGAGAATCTGCTCTCCGCGATCCGGTCCATGGTGGGCGCCCTCGATCTGCCGACCGACGGTATGCGGAATCTGGTGTTGCAGCCGCTTGCCTATGCCAGCGGCTGCGTCGACCAGTTGCTGCCGACGTTCGCCGTCGGCGGCACCGTTGTCCTGGCGCAGGAGGCGGCGGGGGTCGTGGAGGCGATCGCTCGCGAAGGTGTGGACACACTCGCGGCCAGTGCCCGTATCCTCGGCGGTCTGCTGCCCGAACTGGCCGCGGGCCGGAACGACGGGTTGCGTACCGATCGGGTGATCCGGATCAGCACGGCCGGCCACCGGGCCGATCCGGCCGACGCCGGCGATCCGGGTCCGGTCCTCGCGCGCGATCTCGGCGAGGTCTTTCCGTCCGCTCGGCAGTGGTCGGTGTGGGGTGCCACCGAGACCAGCGGTATCGGACTCGCGCTGGGCCCGACGGCCGGCCCGGCCGCGGACACCGATGGTGCCGTACTCGGCTTTCCGTTCGGCGGTACCGAGCTCGCGCTGTGCGGGCCGCGGGCCGCGGCGGGGCACGGTGAGCTGCTGTGTCGTGGCCCCAACGTGACCAGGCGCTACTGGAACGATCCGCAGCGCACGGCCGATCGCTTCACCGGTAGCTGGTTCCACACCGGCGACCGTGTGAGCATCGGCACGGACGGTCTGGTCCGGCGCAGCGCCTGAGGGTCAGGCGACCAGGCGTTCCCGCAGGCGTTCGCGCAGGTCGGGGGTGAACCCTACCGCGGTCAGGTAGCTCTCGAAGTCGCCGTGCAGGTCGAGACCGGCCCGCAGGCCGGCCCGCAGGTATTCCTCGCGCACTTCGAGGACGGCTTGGGGCAGGTCGGCGCCCAGCTCGTCTCTCAGCGCCGTGCGCAGTTCGGCCACGGCCTTGTTGCTCAGCATGTAGTCGCCGAGGATGTCGGTCTCGTCGACCCCGACCGCCCGCAGCAGGGTGGCGATGGTCCAGCCGGTGCGGTCCTTGCCGGCGGCGCAGTGCACGAGGACCGCGCCGCGGTCGGCCACGATCGCCTCGGCCAGCGCGGTGATGGCGGCGTGGGCTTCGGGCCGGGCGGGGAAGTTGCGGTACACGTCCATCATGTAGGCGAGCGCGGCGCCCGGGGAATCCTGGCGACCGGCACCGGCCTCGTGTGGCGGGGCGGTGACCGTACCGTCGTCGAAGGGCGTGATGCTGAGGCGGACCTCCGGTGGTAGCCGATCGGCACCGGCGCGTTCGATCTCCCGGTGCCCGCGCAGGTCGTGGACGGCGCCGACGCCCAGTTCCCGGAGGGTGGTGTGGCCGGCGTCGTCGAGTCGGCTCAGTTGGGCCGACCGGAGCAGGACTCCGTGCCTTGTCGTCCCGCCGCCGCTGATGCGCAATCCGCCGAGATCTCGAAAGTTGAATGTGCCGCTGATCCGGAGATGCCCGGCGAGGGGAGAGCTTGTCACCGCATCAGGCTAACCGGCGTTCGATCGGGCGCGTTGTGTGATGCCGCACAGCCGTCGAAGATCGGCCGTGGGTGGTCGTAGACTTGCCGATGGTCTCTGCCATGAGGCGCCAGGGCGGTGCGGTTATGTTTCGCGGGGCCGGTCCGGGATGGGCCGGGAGTGCGGCGCACCGAGGTTCTGGGGTATGCGATATCGGCCCGAAGGGGCCGTCAAAACAGTCTTCGGGTATGAGTTTCCCGTTAGAACTGTTCTCAAACCCTGAAAACCTTCTAATATTGAGATGACGGATCGTTTAGGCTGCTACTTCCCGACCGATGCCAACGCGATCCGGCCGGCCACTTCGGTGCCGAGTATTCGGTCCGGTGTGTGCGAGTTGTTTGCCGAGGGAGCTTGCGTTGGGCGTACGTGGAGAAATAGCGGAGGTCCGGATTCGGTCGGCCGTGCGTGAAGCGGTCGATCATGCAGACGCGGTACTGGAATTCGCCGGATTACGCGCGTTGCGAGTGTTGCTGCACGCCGGGGTGAGTGCTTACTGGCCGCTGGTCAAGTCGACGCCGGTGCAGCAGATCCACGCTTATTCGAAGACCGTGCAGTCCCTGTGCAGGCACTGGGATTCCGGTTCGGACTACGCGCCCGATCCGGTGATCTCCGAACGGCAGCGCGCCCAGCAGCGCGATGTGATCGAGTGGCTGGAGTTGTGCGCCGCCAGGTCCGGAACCCGCTGGATAGAGCCGGTCGAATCGGTGGCGTCCTACGTGATGATGGTGGTCCAGGGCTCGGTGCTGCGGTGGCTCGCCGACTGCGACGACGAGGTGATCCTGGTGGCCTTCGACGATCTGGTGTCCAATCTGGTCACCCGGGCGATCGAAGCCTGACACCCGCTCGGCAGAGCTGGACGTTTGACCAGTCCAGTGGTTGAGTGGTCGGGGTGAGCGCGACCTCGCCGATTGCCCCCCTGCACGCGGCTACCGCCGATCTCGATCCGCCACTGGCCGCCGTGGACATGGCGGTCCTGCGTGCCAATGCCGCGGACCTGGTTCGCCGGGCAGCCGGGCGGCCCATTCGGGTGGCCAGTAAATCGGTGCGCTGTCGCGCCGTCCTCGAAGAAGTACTCGGCGCCGGGCTGACTGCCGCGGGCGGGTTCGCCGGTCTCATGTCGTATTCGCTGGCCGAGGCGATCTGGCTCGTCCGCCGGGGCGCCCGGGATGTCCTGCTCGGCTACCCCAGTGCCGATCATGCGGCGCTGGCCGAACTCGGCGCCGCTCCCGAACTGGCCGAGTCGATCACCCTGATGGTCGACGATA
Source organism: Nocardia sp. NBC_01329 (assembly GCF_035956715.1). Lineage (NCBI taxonomy): Bacteria > Bacillati > Actinomycetota > Actinomycetes > Mycobacteriales > Nocardiaceae > Nocardia > Nocardia sp. NBC_01329. The sequence continues at coordinate 394,023 of NZ_CP108381.1, forward strand.
TCGCGCAACTGGAGTTGATCCGGGCCGCGCTCGGCACTGCCACCGTCCGGCCCCGCGTCTGCCTGGACGTGGACGCATCGCTGCGGATCGGGCCCGTGCATCTCGGCGTGCGCCGGTCGCCGATCCGGACCCCGGAACAGGCCGCCGAGCTGGCCCGGACGGCGCGGTCCCGTGGCTTCCGGGTGGTCGGATTGATGACCTACGAGGCGCAGATCGCCGGGCTTCCGGATACGTCGCTGCCGGTGCGGCTGGTGAAGAAGACATCCGCCCGGGAGATCGGCCGGCGCCGGGCGGCGGTACTGGACGCAGTGCAGTCGGTGACCGGGCCGCTCGAAATCGTCAACAGTGGGGGGACAGGTTCAGTCGAAATGTCGGCCGCGGCCGCCGGAGTCACCGAGATCACCGCGGGATCGGGCCTGTACGTGCCGACGCTTTTCGACAACTATCGGTCGTTTCGGCCAAGGCCCGCACTGTATTTCGCGCTGCCCGTGCTGCGCCGGCCCGCGGCCGGGATCGCCACGGTATTCGCCGGAGGATATATCGCTTCCGGGCCGGCCGGAGCGGCACGAGTTCCGAAACCGGTGTGGCCCAAGGGATTGCGTCTGCTGGGGAACGAAGGGGCCGGTGAGGTGCAGACGCCGCTGTCCGGGGCCGCGGAACTGTCGATCGGCGATCGGGTCTGGTTCCGCCATGCCAAGGCCGGTGAGCTGTGCGAACGGTTCGACCGGCTGTATCTGGTGGACGGTGACGGTTCGCGGGTCGAGGTGCCGACATATCGCGGCGAGGGGAAATGTTTCGGGTGAGTGACGGCCGAATTCGGCACGGGCGTGCCGGATAATTCGGTTCGATTATCAGTGGCCCGGATAATTCCGCCGGCCGGGTACGAACTATCTCGGTAGATTGAAAATCTCGATCATGTCAATCATTTCCCAATCGGATGAACCGGGAGATATTCGCCAATTCTTCCAGTGTTTCCGGAAGGAATTCGGTCAGCAGTGCCGAGCGCACGAACACCGCGCGGCGGCGGGCCCGCCCCACCGAATCGTGTACCAGTGCGGGGGACAGCAGAGTTCCGACGGGCACCGGAGAATCCTCGGGACTCGACGCCGCGAGCGAGACCAGCACCACCGCGGCCTCCCGTCCGCGAAGCAATTCCGGAGTGCCGACCAGCACCTCTTCGAACCGCGCCCGCGCCAGCTGGGTCCGGATCCGGCTCACCTGAGCCCGGTGCGGCGAGACCACGACGATATCGTGCGGCTGTAGTGGGCGGAGCCCGGTGCCGTCGTCCCAGCGCCGCCCCAGAAGATCTCTGATCTGTTGCAGGACCTCGCGGGCTTCGGTATCGGCGGCGGTGCTGTTGCCGTGATGATCCACCAGCACCGTGGCGATACCGGGTTCCACGGAATCGGCGGACCGGGCGGGCGCGGGCGCCGCTCGCAACCGGTCTTCGAAGTAGAGGTGTGAGAGCGTGTCGCTCAGAACCGGATGTAGGCGCCGGGTCAGGCCGAGGAAGTAGCCGTGCGTCGGGGGCAGTGTGGTGTGACCGCCCGCGAACCAGGTGAGTGCCGGTGTACGTACCGGCTCCGGATGCGGTCCGGGGTCGGGGTCGTACCGGGCGACCGGATCGCCGGTGAGCAGCAGATTCCGGGCGCTCACCGATACAGCGGCGGTGGTCGCCAGCGGGAAGGCGTTCGCATCCGCGATCACCAGCAGGTCGAGCGAATCCCGCGGGATACGAACCGGATCGGTGAAATCGGCGGGGGTGCCGCCCACGACGCAGCCGCGGATGGCGTTCGCCAGGAACCGGGGATAGCGCTCGGGTTCGAGCACCAGCCATTCGGGAGCCACGGCCACCGCCTTGCTCTTGGCGACCAGTTCGGGCAGCACACCGGCGCGGACCACCGCGTCGAGCAGGTTCTCGACCGGTGCGGCGGTCGGCGCGACGATACCGATACGCCAGTTGTCCTCGGTGACCAGCGCGGCGAGCACATCGGCCAGGATGGCGGTGCGACCGGTACCGGTCGGTGCCTGCAAGCCGAGGCAGGAACGGTCCAGATCTCGCAGCGCCGCAATGATCGCCGATCGCGGATCGTCTTCGGCCGACGGCAAGCCGGGGCCACCGAGCACCCGGGGTGCGGTGCGGAACCGGGGCGGCCGGCGAGCGAGCAGGTCGAACAGCGCGGTCCCGGGAATCGCGGGCAGCGTCACCAGCAGTTGCCTGCCGATATCCTCGATCGCGTCCACCGCGGCACCCGGCGGGAGCGGAGGTGCGGGAACCAGCGCCACCGGCAGTTCGCTGTGTGGTTCGGCTCCGGGGGCCAAGGTCTCTTCCAGCCGGACGGTATCGGCGAGATCCGCCTCCACCGAACAGCCGAGCACGGTGGCGGTTCCGCAGGTCCGGATGGCGCGGGGAGCACGGACCGCGGGTTCGTAGACGACACGGACCGCGGTACCCGGTGCCGGACTCGGACCGGCGAGTCGGCCGGTCAGCCGCAGGAAGCGGCGCACGGTATCGCCGGGGCCGATATGCCATTTCGTATCCACTGCCGCCGAATCGGCGACCAGCACTCCGGGCTCGGCGGTCCATTCGCCGAGTGGATAGGTCAGCCGGTCGATATGCGCCCACCACGCCAGTTGGTGTTCGCGGCGGTGATAGCCGAGCAGCGCCGCTGTCGACTCCGCGACGCGGTGCGGCTCCGCCGGATCCGCGGTCTCCCGCCGGGCGGCGAATTCGGCCAGCGCGGCTTCGGTGGAAGAAGGCTGGGCCGGCGGTGTTTCGCGCAACAGCCGGTCCAGCGTCTCGATCTGCCCGGTGGGCGCTACGGTCGCCGGTGGGCTCGTATGGCCGCGCAACCGGTCGGCGAGTCGCAGCACGGTGGTGCCGCCCGATCCGCCCGACGGTGCGCCGATCACGGCCGCGATCGCGGGCAGCGTGTAGTTCTGTGCACCGGCGACGAAAGCACCTCGGAAGATCGGGTACAGATCGACCAGCTTCCCCGTCCGCAGTAGCCCATCGACGGTCTCCTCACCGGTGCCGAGATGGGCCGCGGCGTGCAGCAGGAAGGTACGAGCCGCGACGGTGTAGTGGTAGATGTGCAGATCGGGGTCGGTCAGCAGCGGTTCGGTGAGCGCGACGAGGATATCGGTGAAAGCGCGGCGTCCGGCGGCGCGCCGCTCGCGCCGCCGCTCGGGAGCGAGCTGCCCGGAAGGGGATTCGAGCGGGATCTCGCGGGTCAGTCGGACGCCACCGCAGGCCGCGATCTCGATCCGAAGGTGGCCGGACGCTATTTCTTCCACCTGCAGGGCGAGATCGCCGGGGGTGGCGGGCGGCAGCATATCCAGCGCCGCCGAGTCGGTGGCGACATACTCGCCGCGGCCGGAATGTTCTTGGCGCAGTTGAACGACGGCCTGGGCGCGCAGCCGGGCCAGGACCCGCGCGGGTATCTCCGGGGCGGCCACTGCGCGAGTGGTGAGGCTGTCGATGGTGGTGACGCCCGCGGCGCGCAACGCCGCCCGGGTGGGCAGGTCCATTCCGGCGACCAGCAGCAGATCCCGCGCCTCGGCCCGGGCGGCGACACAGGTGGGACACTGCCGGCACGCGCGGAAGCGGGGGTCGCCCCACTGCACCGGAAGCAGTTCGCTGGAATGCTCGTCCAGGATCGCCGTGGTCCGCCGCCGCCGGGCCCGGTACAGCGGCCGGGTGTCGGCGAGTGCGACGGTGTGGGGCCCGGTACCCGAATAGACCGACAGCAGTGGGGCGACCCGGATCGACTGCTCCGCGAGCAACGCCGCGGCGACGGTCATCCGCAGCGCTGTCGCGACCGGTCCCGGTCCACCCACACCGTGCAGCGCTATCCCGTCACCGGTCCGGGTCATCAATTCCGTATGCGCGAAGACTTCTCCGTCGAAGATCAGGGGATCCACCACAGCCGGGGCACCGGCGCCGAGGGCGGCGAGGGTTTCGGTATGCGCGCCGGAAAGGGCCGGGAGCGGGTCGGGATGAGTTCTGGGCCGGGGGATCTCGATCAGTGAACCCGCGTACCGCTGCCGGACGGCGCCGCATACCCGGCCGAACTCTGTCGCACCGGGCACGTCGCTATCGGAAACGGCCGGCCCGCACCCGTCGCCGGCGGGTAGCGGGACGGTGCCCAGTTCGGCATCGAGGGCACGGAGCAGCGCGAATTCGCAGCGCGCGCCGCGCACCAGATCCGTGGCGCCGTACACCACCCGATCACCGACAACGAACACTCACGGCCCTCCTGCGCCCAGTGCCACACCGGCCGATGCTGCGCGCGGACCGGGCGATACACCGGCCGGCGCACACACGGACCGGACCGGCCCACTGTAACCACCGGGTTCGACCCGGTGGAACGGACCGGAAATTCAGGAGCGTGGTTTCCGGCGATCCTGCCGCTTCGGGCCTTCGCGGCGGGGGCCGCGGCCGATCGCCCGATGTCCGGGCGGGCCCGAATCGAGCTGCAGCTGGATCAGGATGCCGCTGATCCGAGTGCGCCGCAGTGCCTCCAGGGTTTCCGGTGGCAGGTGGGCGGGCAGTTCCACCAGGCTGTGGTCGGGCCGGATACTGATATGCCCGAAATCGCTGCGTCGCAGACCACCTTCGTTGGCGATGGCACCGACGATGGCACCGGGCACCACCCGGTGCCGTTTGCCCACGCTGATGCGATAAGTGGCCAGTTCGGCATCGGTGGTGCGCTGCCGGGAGGGCCCGCGGCGGTCGTCGAAGCCGCCTTCTTCGAATTGACGCGGCGCGCGTTCGCGGCGCGGCCGCTCCACCGGTTCCGGCTCGGGTTCGAGGAAGAAGCTCTCGCCGTCCTGCGCGGCCACCGCCAGGGCGGCGGCGATATCGGCCAGCGGGGTGTTGTGCTCCTGCTCGTAGTCCTCGATCAACTTGCGGAACAGCGCGAGATTATCGGAGCTGAGGTTCTCGGTGATGGCATCACCGAATTTCGCGACCCGCTGGGCGTTCACATCGTCGACGCTGGGCAGCTGCATCTCGGTCAGCGGATGCCGGGTCGCGCGTTCGATGGATTTGAGCAGATGTCGTTCCCGGGGGGCGACGAACAGCAGGGCCTCACCACTGCGGCCCGCACGGCCGGTGCGGCCGATCCGGTGCACATAGGACTCGGTGTCGTGCGGAATGTCGTAGTTCACGACATGCGAGATCCGGTCCACGTCCAGGCCGCGGGCCGCGACATCGGTGGCGACCAGGATGTCGAGGGTGCCCGCTTTCAGCTGGCCGATGGTGCGCTCGCGCTGGGCCTGGGCGATATCGCCGTTGATCGCCGCGGCGGAGAACCCGCGGGCACGCAGCTTCTCGGCCAGTTCCTCGGTGGCCTGTTTGGTGCGCACGAAGATGATCATCGCCTCGAAGGACTCCACCTCGAGGATCCGGGTGAGCGCGTCGAGTTTGCGCTGATGCGAGACGAGCACCCACCGCTGGGCGATATTCGTGGCGGTGCTGGTCTTGGCCTTGACCGTGATCTCGACCGGTTCACGCAGGTACTGCTTGGAGATCTTGCGGATCGCCGCGGGCATGGTCGCCGAGAACAGCGCCACCTGCTTATCGGCCGGGGTATCGGCGAGGATGCGCTCGACATCCTCCTGGAACCCCATCTTCAGCATCTCGTCGGCCTCGTCGAGCACCAGATAGCGCAGCTGCGACAGATCCAGCGTGCCCTTCTCCAGGTGATCGATGACGCGGCCGGGCGTACCCACCACGACCTGGGCGCCCCGCCGGAGACCCGACAGCTGTACGCCGTAGCTCTGACCGCCGTAGATCGGCAGTACATGGGTGTCCGGCATATGCGTCGCGTAGCGGCCGAACGCCTCGGCGACCTGGATCGCCAGTTCACGGGTCGGTGCGAGCACCAGTGCGGCCGGCTGTTTACCGGTGGGCCGGTCCTGCAGCAGCCCCATCAGAACCGGGATGGCGAAGGCCGCCGTCTTACCGGTACCGGTCTGCGCCAGACCCACCACATCCGCGCCTGCCAGCAGCGGAGGGATGGTCGCGGCCTGGATAGGGGAGGGCGATTCGTAGCCGACATCGGCGATGGCCGAAAGGATGCGGTCATCGATACCGAGATCTGCGAAGGTCGGTCCGGCGGTTTCGGGTTCGGTCTCGCCTTGGTTGTCGCCGACGCTGTCGTCGCCCTCATTGGTGCTCATTGACCAGGAGTTTACTGGTACGGCCTGGTTGTCCGGCCCACCGGGCCATACGGTGTCAGCATGAACGCCGACCCCACCGACCTTTCCGACCCGCACGACGGCGCGACGGTTCTCGCGGTCGCGCAGTTCGCACCGCATACCGATATCGATGCCAATCTCGTCGCGCTCGCCGCACAGGTGCGCGCCGCGGCAGAGCAGGGCGCGCGGATCGTGGTGGCTCCCGAGTACTCGATGTTCGCCCTCGGCCGGCTCGACGAGCGCGCCCTGGCGGTCGCGCAACCGCTCGACGGCCCGTTCGTCACGGCACTGTCCGAACTGGCCGCCGAGACCGGGGTTTACCTGGTGGCCGGGGTCGTGGAGACGGCCGCCCCCGGCGACGAACGGATCCACAACACCCTGGTGGCGCTCGGCCCCGACGGGTCGCTGCGGGCCCGCTACCGCAAGGTGCACCTCTACGACGCGTTCGGGCAGCGCGAATCGGAGGTCGTCGCCCCCGGGCCGTTGGACGATCTGGCGCTGTTCACCGCCGACGGCCTCACCTTCGGTCTGCAGACCTGTTTCGATCTACGGTTCCCGGAGGGTTTCCGCCGGTTGGCCGCGGCCGGCGCGCAGGTACTGTTGCTGCCCGCGCAGTGGATCCCCGGACCGGGCAAGGTCGATCAGTGGACCACGTTGCTCCGGGCCCGGGCCATCGAGAACACCGTCTACCTCGCTGCGGCCGACCAATGCGGTCCACGCGGTGCCGGGGCCTCCATGATCGTCGACCCCACGGGCCGGGTCCTGAGCGAACTCGCGGACGCCCCCGGTATCGCCCGCGCGGATCTGGACATCGGCCTGGTGAGCCGGGTCCGCCGCACGAATCCGAGCCTCGCCCTGCGCAGGTTCGCCGTCGAGGTGCCGGAGGCGAGTAGCGTCGACAGGTAATGCTCTACGCCGACCGTGAGACCGCCGGGCGCGCGCTGGGAAGCGAACTGACGCACCTGCGTGCGGAGCATCCGCTGGTGCTCGGACTGCCCCGCGGTGGGGTCCCGGTGGCGGCGGCGGTCCGCGAGATCATCGGCGGTGATCTGGACATACTGCTGGTCCGCAAACTGGGGGTGCCCTGGCAACCGGAACTCGCGGCGGGGGCGATCGGCGAGGAGGGTGTCCGGGTTCTGAACGCCGATGTACTGCGGCAGACCGGCCTGGACCGTGCACGGCTGGACGCGATCGAGGCAGACGAGCGTGCCGAAATGGACCGGCGCCGCACGCTGTGGCGTGGTGACCGGCCGCCGCTACCGCTGCGGGGCCGGACCGTGGTGATCGTCGACGACGGGGTGGCTACCGGCGCGACGGTCGTGGTGGCCTGCCGGGTCGCCCGCGCGCAGCAGCCCCGGCGGATCGTGGTCGCGGTGCCGGTCTCGGCGCCCGAGGCACTCGACCGGATCGGCGCCGAAGCCGACGAGGTGGTGTGCCCCCTGGCGCCCGAGACGCTGGCCGGGGTCGGCGGGGCCTACCGCGACTTCCACCAGCTCGCCGATACCGAGGTGACCGATCTGCTCCGGCCGGACGCCCGGTGAGCCGTACCGGGCGTCCAGGGCCGGAGCGAATGCGCAGGTACGCAGAGCGCGCATGGCCGGAGCGAATGCGGAGGTACGCAGAGCGCGCACGGCCGGAGCGAATGCGCAGGTACGCTCAGAGCTCCGGCTGGGCGTAGTCCGCGACCTGCGCGGTCAGTACCCGCAGATGCTCCAGCGAGCTACCGAGGGTGCGCTCGATGGCGGTGAGCCGGGCGACGTAATGGCTCACCGGGTATTCGGATGTGACGCCGATACCGCCGTGCATCTGGATCGCTTCCTGGCCGATATGCCGCGCCGACCGGCTGACCTGCAGGCGCGCTCGGGACGCGATCACCGGATCACCGGCATCGACCAGCGATGCGGTGAGGTAGTAGCTCATACTCCGGGCCAGTTCGAGCGAGACGTACATGTTCGCGGCCCGCTGGGTGAGGGTCTGGAACTTCGACAGCGTGACACCGAACTGTTTGCGGGTCTTCAGATAGTCGGTGGTCAGGCGTAGCGACTCTTCCATCGCCCCGATGGATTCCGCGCACAGTGCGGCGTGGGCTCGGGTGAGTACCTCGTTCACGGCGTTCGTGGCGTCGCCGCCGGTGCCGAGCAGTTCGGCCGGTGCGCCGTCCAGAACCACCTGGGCACCGCGCAGGCCGTCGACCGTCGCGTATGCGGTGCGATCGACCCCGGTGGCGTCGGCGGCGACCAGGAACAGGCCCAGGTCGCCGTCGGGCAGGGTCGCGCTGACCACCAGATCGTCGGCGCAGTCACCGTGCGGTACCGGATTCTTGGTTCCGGTGAGGGTGTAAGCCTCGCCCTGGGCGGTGGCCGCGGTGGCGACGGCGTGATCGGGCCAGCGGGAGCCGGGCTCGCCGTGTGCGAAGGCCAGCAGTTTCGTCCCCGCGGCGACCTCGGGCAGGATGCGCTGGCGCTGGTCGGGGGTACCGACCGCGCTGATCAGGCCGCCCGGGACCAGGACCGCGTCGAGCAGCGGTTCCGGCGCCAGCCGGCGGCCGATCTCCTCGAGTACCAGCATGGTCTCCACCGGGCCGGCCTCCATTCCGCCGTCTTTCTCGGCGAAGCTCAGCCCGAGCACGCCGAGTTCGGCGAGCTGACCCCAGACCTTGCGGCTCCAGCCGAGATCGGTGCCGATGGCCGCGAGCCGGGATTCGGGGTTGTAGTGGCGGTTGAGCAGGTCACGCACCGTGTCACGGAGTAGGGCCTGTTCATCGGTGAGATCGAAATCCATTACCTGACCTCACAATCCGAGGATCGAGGAGGCGATGATGGTGCGCTGCACCTCGCTGGAACCTCCGTAGATGGTTGTCTTGCGGTAGTTGAGATAGCTCGGGCCGGTGCGCTGCGCCCATTCCGGCGAAGCGATGTCCCCGGCGTGTACCGGCAGGGCGTCGGGGCCGGCGATATCCAGCAGCAATTCGGTGGCGGCCTGCTGTAGTTCCGAGCCGCGCATCTTCAGCACCGACGAGGCGGGGTTCGGCTTGCCTTCGGTGGAGTTCGACACCACGCGCAACTGGGTGAGTTCGAGCGCGAGCAGTTCGTTTTCCAGTTCCGCGATCCGCGCCGCGAAGAGCGGGTCTTCCAGCAGTGTGCCGGAACCGGACCTGGTGGCGGCCGCGTACTCCTTGGCCACCCCGATCCGCACCTTGGTGCGACCGACCCCGGTGATGCCGGTGCGCTCGTTGCCGAGCAGGAACTTGGCGTAGGTCCAGCCCATGTTCTCCTCACCGACCAGTTGATCGGCCGCAACCCGGACGTTTTCGAAGAAGACCTCGTTGACTTCGTAACCGCCGTCGATCAGTTTGATCGGCCGGATGGTGACACCGGGTGATTTCACGTCGAAGAGCAGGAACGAGATACCGGCCTGTTTCTTCGGGGCGGTCGGGTCGGTGCGGACCAGGCAGAAGATCCAGTCCGCCCACTGGGCGAGGGTGGTCCAGATCTTCTGGCCGTTGACGATGTAGGAATCACCGTCGCGCACGGCGGTGGTGCGCAGCGAAGCCAGGTCCGAGCCCGCGTCGGGTTCGGAGAAGCCCTGGCACCACCAGATGTCCAGGTCGGCGGTGGGCGGCAGGAAACGCTTCTTCAGTTCCTCGGAGCCGAACTGTGCGATGACCGGGCCGACCATGGTGGCGTTGAAGGTCAGCGGGTCCGGCACGCTGGCCAGCTGCATCTCGTCCTGCCATAGATGCCGCTGCATCGGGGTCCAGTCCTTGCCGCCCCACTCCACCGGCCAGTTCGGTACGGCCAGGCCGTGCTCGTTGAGCGCCCGGTGTGATGCCACGACGTCCTCGCGGGAGAGTTCGTGACCGTATTTCACACGTTCCCGGATCTCGGCCGGGATGGCGGTGGTGTAGATCTTCCGCAGCTCGTCACGGAAGGTGACCTCGTCGGGAGACAGAGTTAATTTCATACACATCTCCAAGTATGTCTCGATTGTCCCGCATAGAATTTACACCCCTGAGCAATACTGCCGTGTCGAGTGCATCACATGTAGCGGGGCCGCAGGGTCGATCGCGGCGGACGAGAGCGGAGTGTGACCGGGCGGCGACCTGAGCGGCCTGGTACTTTGCTGCGGTGGGCGGGGGGTCGCCGGCCGAATCCGGCACCATCGCCCGGATCGGATGTAGGGAGTCAGCAGTGCACAACAAAATCATTGCGCGCACCGCGGCCACGGCAGCCGCGATCGGCATCAGCGCAACGCTCGCCTTCACCCCGGCGGCGGCCGCGCCCGCACCCACCCCGGCGGAAGCGGCGATCCAGGCGCTCACCGAGCGAATCGCCGGCCAGCCCGAGAACCGCGCCGGCGTGGACGCGCTGGCGCGTTACGCCGGTTACGTCGCGGCCGACCCCATCAGCGCCGTCGGCCTCTACACGCCCTTCGCCTACGCGGCGCCGACCTTCGGCTGCGGTAGCAACGGCCCGATCACCACCATCGTCGCGGCCGGTACCGCCAACGGCCCCAGCGCCAACATCATGGGCGAACCCGGCACGCTGACGTTCCACGCCACCCCCGGGCACTCGGGTATCCCGCAGGCCTCGGGTCTGGTGGTCGCCTGGATCAATATCAACAACGGTCGCAGCGGTCTCGACATGCTCGACGACCAGACCGAATTCGGCACCCCGTCGCTGTCCAGGACCGTGCGGAGCGGTCCGGGAACCGTCCTGGCCTCCATGTGGGGCACCATCGACTATCCGGGCGCGCTCTGTGTGATGACGCCCACGGTCGGCATGTTCCCGGTACCCGAGGCGCCGGTCCCCGCCCCCGCGCCGGCGCCGCAATCCGCGCCGGCCGCCCCGCCCGCGGAACCCGGCGCTCCGGCCCCCGCACCTGCGCCTGCGCCGAACCCGGCGCCCGCACCCGCTCCGGCTTGATCCGGTCGGCCGAGCCGAACCTGTTCGCCCCGGCCCGGCCGAGGCACGAGGGCCGGGAAACGTAGCGCCCCCATGGCCGCGATTCTTTGTCAGAATCCCGGCCATGGGTTTCTTCGAGGGCGCCAGTGGCCGCCTGCACTATCGGTACCGGCCGGTCGAGGAGGCCACGATGGGCCTCGTACTGCTACCCGGCACCGGTCAGCACAGTGGGCATTATCACGAATTCGCCCGGCGCTCGAACCACGCCGGTATCGCCGTCTGGATGCTGGACTGGGCGGGGCAGGGTCTCAGTGAAGGGGATCCCGCGGCGCCTCCCGTACTGTCCGATCTCGTCGCCGGCGCGGCCGGACTCTTCGCTGTTGCCCGCGCGGAAGAGCCGCGGCTCCCGCTTACGCTGATGGGCCATTCGCTGGGGGCACTCACCGCTCTCGCGGTACTGGGCGCCACCCCGACCGCCCTGGATCCTGCGCTCGCGGCGAATCCGGCAGTACCGGCGGACCGATTCGCCGGGCTGGTGCTGTGCGGTACTCCGTCGCGCGCGCTCGACGATCGATCCGGTTCCCCCGCGCGGCAGTTGCCACCTGTACTGGCAGTTCACGGAGTGGACGACCGGCGGACGCCGATCGACCCGGTCCGTGCCTGGGCACGGCGGTGCGACTCCGCGGAACTGCGCGAATACGCCGATGCCGGGCACGATCTGCTGCACGAGCGCGTGCGCACCCGGGTGACGGCGGATATCGTGCAGTGGACACAGGAGATCGTCGCGGGGCCGGTGCGACGGCCGTGAAATCCGCTGTGTGACAGCGGAGCAGGAAGGGGGAACCGATGGAGCCGAACGCGATCACCACGCTCGATTCGGCCGTCGAAGACGGGCAGCTGTGGATCGACGGGGTGCTGGTGGCCGAGGGGGCACCGGAGCGGTGCGCACTGCGCTACGAACAACTCGCCGACCAGGTGGACGCCCAGATCGAAACTCTCACCGCGGCGGTATCCCTGCCCGGTTTCGGGGGATTCGACTCGGGTGCGGCGTTGCGCACCGGGTTCGAGGGCAAGGCCACCGATGCGATCGCGGCGCTGCGCCGCTACTCCGGCTCGGCCCGGCAACTCGCACACACCTTCCGCACCGCCGCGGCGGCCTATCGGGAGGCCGATACCGATATGGCCGCGGCACTGGGCGCCGCGGCCGAGCGGACGGGGGTCGCCGATGCGTGAACTACCCCGCGCCGGGGCACGCGGTGTCCACTATCGCGTCGACCCCGAGTACGCCCCCACCGTGGAAGTGTTCGACAACCTCACCCATCAGCAGATCCATGCCGGGGTGGCCGCGCTGAACCCGTCGGTGCTCCAGACCGGCGGCCAGGCCTGGCAGGGTGCGGCGACCGGCCTCACCGACGCGGTGGCACAGGCGCATACCGAGATCCGCGGCGCCATCGCCGACGGCTGGCGCGGGTCGGCGGCGGGTCTGGCCATGGCGGCGGTGCGCGATTTCGAGGCCGCCGGACGCCACCTCGCCGACGTCCTCGCCACGGTCGGCCAGCGGCTGGGCCGGGCGGGTGATGCGGCGGAAACCCTGCGTGCCGCGGTCTCCGAACCCGCCGGCGCCGAGCCGGATCTCGCGGCGGCCCTGCTGGATCCGCACGCCGCCACCGGCAATATCGCGGTACAGCGGCAGGCCGACGACGATCGCGCCGAGGTGGTCCGGGTGATGGACAGTGTCTACACCGGGGCCTTCATCCCCACCGGCGCTCAGGTGCCGGCATTCCCGGAGCTACCGGATTCGGTACTCGGCAGCGAGGTCCCGTCCACGACCGTCGCGGCGGCGACCGTGGACTCCGGCCCGGAAAGCGCAGTAGGACAGCGACCTTCGTCCGCTCCGGCCGTGGCCACGACCGCGGTGGACGGAAAGCCCGAGGTATCCCGGCCCGGCGCGGCGGACCCGATCGAACCGGCCCGACGAGTGGTCGCATTCGCCCCGGTCGCGTCCGGTACCCCGGTTACCGCACCGGACGGTGTGCCGGCGGAAACCACGACCGCGGCTACCGCGCAGCCGGTCGGTGCGCACGCCGCCGCATCCGCCCCGGCTCCGGCCGGGGCCGGGACCGCCTCGACGACGGCCGCGTCGGCGGCCGGCGTCCCCCTGTTCGCTGCTCCGGTCCGGCCGGCCGGGTCGAATGCCGACCAGGAAAGGTCCCGGGACGAGCAGCAGCGCCAGTCGGGCGGCGAGGCGGTCACCGGGATGGGCGCGGGGGCGATCGGCGGCATGATGGGCGGCGCCATGGCGGCCGATTCCGTTCGTTCGAGCGCACCGGTCGCACCGCGTACCGAGCGGACCGATGCGGCCGAGGACGATCTCCATTTCAGCGACGAGGACCTCACCTACCTGGAACCGGGCGAACCGGCCGGGCAGTTGATCGGTGCACTGGAACCCACCACCCCGCCGGTTCTGGGTGAGTGGACCGAAGCGGAGTGAACTGGATCCTGACCCCGGACCAGTTCGCCCTGGCTTGGGAGCGGACCGTCGGCGACCGCATTCCCTACCCGCTGGCGGTTCGGCTGTCGGCCCGCGATTCCGCCGAGCGGGCCGCGCAGCTGCCCGCCCTGCGGCAGTGGTGTGACAGCACCCTCGACGCCGATCTGGAGGCCGCATTGCGGGTTCTCGCGGCTCCCGAGGTGAGCGTGGCGGCCTTCGGCCAGGATGGTGCCGGTGCCCCGGCCGTCCGGGTGCTCGGCGCCTCGGCCGCCCGGATCGGAGTGGTCGCCACTCAGCGTCCGGGTCCGTATCCCGATCGAGGCGGGGAACTACGGATCACCGCGGGCACCTCGAGTTCCCTTCCGGTGCGGGTGATCGCCGCTCTACCGGCCGCGCCCGCCGGCGCCGGCGAACGGTTGCGCGCCCCGCGGGCCGAGGTCGCCGAGGACGGGCGGGACCGGGTCACTGTTCCGGTGTCCGGGCCTGGGGTACCGAGCCGTATCCGCAAGAGGCTCAAGCAGTCGCGTGACGGGATCGGCCAGATCGTGGTGTGGGTGCACCGCGTCACGGGTGCGGCACCCTTCGGGGTGCTGTGCTGGGTGGATATCGCCGACGACGGCCGCTACGCGATCCATACCGGTAAGGATGTCGAGATCGCGGCGGTGGGTGCCGAGGGGTTCACCAACGCGCTGCGGCCGATGGTCGCCGCTGCCCAGCGGTCTGTCGCCTACGCCGAGCGCTGAAGATCCGTCGCCCGCATCGGCCTTCGCCCCGGTCCCGGTGATCAGTTACCGAGCGGGCGGGTGACGGTCGGGGTGGGGACCGCGGGGCTCGGTGGTCCCTCGGTGGTGTCCGGTGCGGTCGTCTCCGTGGTCGGTGCAGCCGCGCGGGGCGCGTCCGGGAGCCGGGCGGGCGTGGGCTCTGCCGAGGAGGTCTCCGCAGTTTCGGTTTCCGGTGGCTTCTGCTCGTCTGCCACTGCGGGAGGTTCGGTTGCCGGAGGTTCGGCGGCAGGGGGCGCGGCTGCCGGTGGCGCGGCTGCCGGTGGCGCGGGTGCCGGTGGCTCGGCCGGGGCCGGGACGATCGCTTCGGAGGTCGAAGCCGGTGCGGGGAGGGGGGATTCGGTGTACGCCGGTTCGATCGGTGGGCTCGGCAGTGAAGCGGTGGTCCAGCTCGGCTCGGCGGAGGCGGACGGTTCGGGGGTGGTCGACAGGGTGACCGGGCGGGTGGTTTCGCCGGTGCCGGGCTCCGCGCCGGGCCCGGCGGAAGCGGTGACCGAGATCTGATACTCCGGCGGAAGCGTGCGCCGGGGTGGCGGTTCGGGGGCCATCCGCCAGCTCGGTGACGGGGGTATCAGGACTTTCGCGACGCTCGTGGCGGGATCGCCGGTGTACTGCGCCGGTTCGGCGGCCTGTGGCCCCGAGTGGATCGGCGGCGGCGGTACGTAGGTGTCCTCTTGGCCGATCCCGCACGCGCCGATGAGCACCAGCCCGAGGGAAACGGCCCCGGCGGCCGCCAGTGGCCCAGCGACCTTCGTTTTGCTCTCCATCGGTGACGCTCCTGTGATATGTCAGTGGCCCAACCTTAATTGAGCGTGCCCATGAGAACTAGTCCCGCATGGGCGGATCGCCCTGGTTACCGCGTGTAGAAAAGTGGCGGCGGGGTACGTTTCAGGTATCGAATTGATATCAGCCGCGTGTCACGGGCTTGTGTCACGTAACAATCTTCGGGTTGTGGTCGTAGCGTATGTTGCTGAAGTGACGCATGAGACACCGGATTTTCTCGGTGATGATGCATCGAAGTGGTAGGCGCGAAACGATTTACGGATCGGCGCCATCGAGGAGTAGATGATGGGAGACCAGACCACCACCGACCTGCCGGACGTGGCGGAGGAGCCCGCCGTGGCGGCGGCCCCGGAGCCGGCGGCGGATCTCGTATCGGGTGGTGCGGGTACGACCGTGGGCAGAGTGCTGGGCTGGCTGGTTTTCGCCGGCGGACTGGGCGCCGCGGCTTTCGGTATCGGGACCCTCCATGTGGTGATCAGTGTGATCGGTCTCATCCTGGCGTGTACCGCGGGGTTGACGCTGCTCAAGTTGCGGGCCGACGCGCCCGGGCCCGAACCCGAGGCGGGTATCGCCGGCTGAGCCGGCGCGCACTCGGGCCCTCCGCTCCCGGAACCTCGATCGGGCGCGGTCGCGTGGGCTTCGGCGACCCGTTCCGCGCACTGAGTGGGACACGTGTCCGATCACTTTTTCGGACAGTTGATCATCCGATTCGCTGCGGCTTTCCGGGGAAGTTACCCGTCGGTCGATCGTTTGCCGGACTCCGGGTTCGCCGGTACTTTGGGCGCCGGTCGGAACGGATGAGAAAGAAGAGTAGAACATGATCGAAGCCGGGTCCGCGGCCCTGAATCTGGCGAATGTCGTCACCTCCATCGCCGCCAACGTGACCTATCTGCTGCAGGCCTGGGGAGTTCTCTGAGTGTTTGCCGACACTGTGGCGGCGTGCCCTGCGGGTACGCCGCCACAGTGCGTCCGGGCCCATTATCGGTTGCCGACAACCCTTGCCGACGCTGAGCCGGGCGCGTGAGGCACTGCCCGGCACCGCCGCGGACCGATAACGTATGCGGCATCGCGCATTGCCGCATAACCGCCCGAGAGGAGACGCTGTGCCCCAGCAGGTTCGAGGTGTGATCGCCCGTAGTTCCGGCGCCCCGGTCGAATTGGTCCCGATCGTCATCCCCGATCCCGGACCACGGGATGTGGTGGTGACGATCCAGGCGTGTGGGGTTTGCCATACCGATCTGACCTATCGCGAGGGCGGAATCAACGACGAGTTCCCCTTCCTGCTCGGTCACGAGGCCGCGGGTGTGGTGGAGACAGTGGGCTCGGCGGTCACCCATGTCGAGCCGGGCGATTTCGTGATCTTGAACTGGCGCGCGGTCTGCGGTCGGTGCCGCGCGTGTAAGCGCGGCCGCCCCTGGTACTGCTTCGACACCTTCAACGCGAGTGTGCCGATGACGCTCGAGGACGGCACCGAACTCACCCCGGCGCTCGGTATCGGCGCTTTCGCCGACAAGACCCTGGTCCACGAGGGCCAGTGCACCAAGGTCGACCCGGAGACCGACCCGGCGGTGGCCGGGCTGCTCGGCTGCGGCGTGATGGCGGGCCTGGGCGCGGCGGTGAACACCGGAAATGTCGGCCGCGGGGATTCGGTGGCGGTACTCGGCTGCGGAGGAGTCGGTGACGCCGCGATCGCCGGCGCCCGGCTGGCCGGCGCGGGCACCATCATCGCGGTGGATACCGACGCCCGGAAACTCGACTGGGCGCGCGAACTCGGCGCGACCCACACCGTCGACGCGTCCGGCACCGACGTAGTCACCGCGATCCAGGATCTCACCGAGGGATTCGGCGCCGATGTGGTGATCGACGCGGTGGGCCGCCCGGAGACCTGGAAGCAGGCTTTCTACGCGCGTGACCTGGCCGGCACTGTAGTGCTGGTCGGGGTGCCGACTCCCGATATGACACTCGAGATGCCGCTCATCGATTTCTTCAGCCGTGGTGGTTCGCTGAAATCATCCTGGTACGGGGACTGCCTGCCGGAACGGGATTTCCCGATGTTGATCGACCTGTACCGGCAGGGGCGGTTGCCGCTGGACAAGTTCGTGACCGAACGAATCGGGCTGGACGCGGTGGAACAGGCCTTCCACACCATGCACGGCGGGCAGGTCCTGCGCTCGGTGGTCGTGCTGTGACCGCCCGGGTCGAACGGATCGTCACCGAGGGGCAGTTCTGCCTCGACGGGGGCTGCTGGGACGTGGCGAACAATATCTGGCTCGTCGGCGACGACAGCGAAGTGCTGATCATCGATGCCGCGCACGCCGCGCAGCCGATACTCGAGGCGGTGGCCGGACGCCGGGTGACCGCCGTCGTGTGCACGCACGCGCACAACGATCACGTCACTGTGGCGCCCACGCTGTCGGCGGCGACGGGTGCGCCGATCTTCCTGCATCCCGACGACGATGTGCTCTGGCAGCAAACCCATCCCGGCGTCGAGTACCGCCGGATCGCCGACGGCGAGGTGTTCCGGGTCGGTGGTGCGGAACTGCGGATACTGCACACTCCGGGGCATTCACCGGGATCGTGCTGCCTGTACTTCGCCGAGAGTGCCGAAGTGTTCAGCGGCGATACGTTGTTCGAGGGTGGGCCCGGCGCGACCGGCCGGTCCTATTCCGACTATCCGACCATTCTCGCCTCCATCAACGAGCGGCTGTTCGCACTACCGGACCAGACCGTGGTGCACACCGGGCACGGACCCGACACCACCATCGGCGCCGAGCGGGCCAATGTGCCCGCACAAGCCTGAAGCAGTCGCGGGGTGCCGGTCGTGGAAACGCCGGTGCCCGAGGGGCAGGTCGTCACGGTGGTCCGCCCGGACCGGGCCGGACCACCGGAACCCTCAGGGCATGCGGGGGACCAGTACGAACACCGGGATCCGGCGTTCGGTCCACGACTGGTAGTTGTCGAAATCCGCGTACAGTTCGAGCAGTTTCGGCCACAGCCGGTCGCGTTCGGCATCGTCGGCGAGGCGGGCCCGTACCGGGATCCGGTCCTTACCGATCTGCACGGTGGTATCCGGCTGCGCGACGAGATTGTGGTACCACTGCGGGTTCTTCGGCAGCCCGCCCTGCGAAGCGACCACGATGATGTTCGTGTCGTCACGCAGGAACAGCAGCGGGGCCGTGAACTGCTTGCCGGATTTGCGGCCGATATGGTCGAGCAACAGTGTGGGCACCGGTTTGCGCAGGCCCGCCCCGACTCGCCAGGTGCCGCCGAGCCGTCCCCCGGTTTTCCGGTAGGCCCAGGTGTTGACCTTGGACATGTACTTGACAACAGTCGGCACGAAGGACGAATCGAGTTGCTTGGGACGCTTGTTCATAGTTCTTCGAAGCTTCTTTCCCGATGCTCAGCGCAGGATCAACAGCGCGGATTTCTCGATGAGATCGGCGATATCGGCGTAGGAGGCATAGCCCATACCGGCCCGGACCAGGGCGCCCGCGTAGACCAGCTCCAGCGAGACCACCACCTCGGGATCCGGATCGGGACCCAGCGCCCGCTCGATCCGGGTCCGGATCTCCAGGCCGATCCGGGCGCGCAGATGTGCCACATCTGGGTCGCGGCCGAGCAGGGCACTGGTGACGGCGCCGGAAACCTCCTGGTCGTCGGCGACCAGCATGGCGATCGCCCGCAGTTCGGCCACCACCCGGACGGTCGGATCGGGGTCCTCGCTGACCGGTGAATCCGCCGCCACCAACCGCCGCCAGAAGATCTCGGCGACCAGATGTTCCTTCGACGAGAAGTAGGTGTACGCGGTGGCTGTGCCGACACCGGCGGCGGCGGCGACCATCCGGATGGTCATTCCCGCGAACCCCTCGCGTGTCAGCACCTCCACCGCTGCCTTCGTCAGTTTGTCGACCGTATCGGCCTGTTTCGCGGACAGGCGTCGACGGGTCGCTTCGACGACGAGGGGTTCACCTTCGGACATGTGTCTGAATGTACCGTTTCAATTCTTCGCGGCCGCAATCCCGGCCCTGCGACCGTAGAAACTGCCGTCGCCCAGCGAGGTCCCGCTGGCGTAGCCACCCGCGCAGACTCCGGAGGTGCAACGCCCCGCGGCGAACAGTCCGGGGATGGGCTCACCGCTCACATGCAGCACCCGTGAATCCAGATCCGTGCGCAGACCACCCAGGGTGAATCCCGCGGTGAACCCGCGCATATCGAAGGCCGCGAACGGGCCCTCCAGCGGTTGGGTCCACTCCGGCTTCTTACCCAGCAGCGGATCCTTACCGTCCACCGCGTGCTTGTTGTACAGCTCGACGGTGCTCTGGAGGGCGAGTTCGGGCAGGCCCATATCGGATTCGAGTTCGGTGATGGTCTCCGCGGCCCAGGTCGGCGGCTGCCGGAAGAACGGGGTGGAGGTCTCGGTGGTCAGCGATTCCTCGTAGGCGGCCTCGCCGATGATCAGATATGCCTGGTTCTCCTGGTGGAACAGGGTCATCTGACCGATCCGGCCCGGATAGGTGTCCTCCGGGACATAACGCTGGCCGCGTCCGTTGACCAGGATGCCGCGCGCCATCATCTGCGGATCGCCGAAGAACGCGACCTCGGTGGCGTCCATATGGGCCAGATCGGCGCCGAGGGCCTGCGCCACCCGAATGGCGATACCGTCGTGTTCCTCGATGGCGGCGCCCGGGCGGCCGATGAGCCGGGGCGCGAACCCCTCGATCATCCGGTCGTGGTAGGCGAAACTGCCCGTTGCCAGAACCACTCCGCGTTCGGCACGGATCGTCAACTCTTTGCCGTACTGCTTGGCGACCACACCGACCACGCGGTCGCCGTCGACGACGAGCCGCTGGATCCGAATATCGTATTCCGCTGTGACACCTAGCTTCTCGGCGGTTTCGGCGAGCGGTTTCATCAGCATGTAGCCGCCGCCCTTGGAACCTGTCCGCTTATTGCTCATCTGCGGGACGTGCCCGCGCGGCGCCGGATCAGCGACGGTGTTGAAAGGTGCGGCGTTCTCGCCGCCGGAATACATCAGACCCTCGTCGTGCGGGGGCTCCCAGCCGGGCTCTCCCCAGAACTCCGCCTTGAAGGGCACCCCGTTGGCGACCAGCCATTCGTAGTGCTCGACACTGCCCCGGCAGTAGTCGGCGATCTTGGCCTCGTCCGCACCGGGACCCAGCGCGGTGAGCATGAACTTCTCCATGTTCGCCGGGCTGTCCTCGAAACCGAGCGCCTTCTGCAAGGGGGTCCCGCCGCCGAGGTAGATGAACCCCCCGGCCAGCGCCGCCGCGCCGCCCCAGCCACTGGTGCGTTCCAGGATCAGTACTTCCGAGCCCGCCCGCGCGGCCTCGATGGCGGCGCAGACTCCGGCGATCCCGTAACCGGCGACCACCACATCGGCGGTCCGGTCCCAGGTTCCGACCTCGGCGGCGGGAAGGGGGCGGAGAGGGGTGGGGTCGGCCATTATTCGTCATCCTTACTATCGTTTCGCGCCGCGGCTGCCGTGGCGGTGACGTCCTGCCGCCCGGTGATGGTGACATGTTCCGGCCCGCCGGAAGCGGAAGGCTCCCGCTCAGCGGCTGCCACACTGTCCCGCTCAGCGGCTGCCGCACTGTCCCGCTCAGCGGTTGTGCCGGCCTCCTGGTCGGCGGGTGTGCCATTTTCCCGGGTGGCCGCGACCGCACCCCGGCCGACACCCAGGCCGTCGCCCAATCGCGTCAGTGCCAGTGCGGCCAGGGGAAGTTCGGCGCCCACCCGGCCGCCGAGATCCAGGGCAAGGGCCAGATCCTTCTCACCGAGTTCACGCACATGGGTGAGGATCGACAGCCAGAAGTCGCCCTCGTCGATCGGGGCTGTCGTATCGCGCAGCATGATCGAACCCGCCCCGCCGGTCACCGCGTCGGAATGGCGGACCACCTTGCCCAGCACGGTGATATCGAGCCCGGCGGCCTCGGCCAGCCGCTGTGCCTCGGTGGCGGCCGTGAAGGAGATGAAATGCAACAGGTTACGCGCGAGCTTCATCCGGGTACCGGCTCCGATTTCGCCCGCGTGCACGACCATATCGGCGAAACAACCGAAGGGCTCGCGCACCGCGTCGACCGCCTCGTCGCTGCCGCCGATCATCACTGCCAGCCGTCCGCTGTCCGCGCCCGCCGCGCCGCCGCTGACCGGTGCGTCGATCAGATCCACGCCGTGTTCGGCGCAGAGCCCGGCGAATTCGACAGCCGATTCGTCACCGATGGTGGAGTGCACGGCCACCACGGTGCCGGGGGCGGCGGTGCTGAGTACGCCGTTCTCCCCGGTCAGTACGGAGCGGACCTGCTGATCGTTGACGACCGCGATGCTGATGATCCCGCATTTCGCGGCCACTTCGGCCGCTGTCCCGGCCGCTTCCGCGCCGGCGGAGGTGAACGGTTCGAGCGCTTCGGCGCGGGTATCGCAGACAGTGAGCCCACCGCGCCAGTCCAGCAGCTTCTTCGCCATCGGCGCGCCCATCGACCCCAGGCCGATGAAACCCACCCGCGTGCCGGCGCCGGAGTCGGCGCTCATCAGCGGATCACCTGACCGCCGTCGACGCAGAAGATCTGCCCGGTGACCCAGGAGGCGTCGTCGGAGAGCAGGTAGAGCAAGGCACCGGCCATATCATCGGGCGTGCCCATCCGCTTGAGCGGCAACCGGTTCACCATGTCCTCGACCATGCTCTGTGGGGTGGTGGTTTTGGTGGCCTCGGTATCGGTGGGGCCGGGGGCGATCGCGTTGACCCGGATATTCGATCCACCGAGTTCGGTGGCGAGCTGCTGGGTGAGGCCGTTGATACCGACCTTGGCCAGACCGTAGAAACCGGAGTACACCCAGGCCGCCGTGGAGGACTGGTTGACGATCGAACCGCCGCCGTTCGCGGCCATGTTCTCCCAGACCGCGCGGGTCATCACCAGCGCGCCGTCCAGGTTCACCGACATGAACTTCTTGTAGTAATCCCAGGGCACGGTGAGCAGCAGATCGAGCTTCATCCCGCCGTAGATGGCGGCGTTGTTGACCAGATGATCGATCTTGCCGTACTTCTCGACTGTGAAATCGGCCAGCGCCTTCGCCGAATCGGGGTCCGAGACGTCGACGGTATGGAAGGCTGCGGTACCGCCGTCGGCCACGATCTTCTCGGCGACGGCCGTACCGCCCTCCTCGTTCAGATCCGCGACGACGACCGACGCGCCCTCGGCGGCCAGCGCCTGCGCGTAGACCTCGCCGATACCGCGGGCGGCGCCGGTGACAATGGCGGTCCTGCCGGTGAAACGAGCCATGGGTTGAGCTCCTCGCTGTTCGGGAAAGATTGTTTGTCGGGAAAGGGTTTTCGCGCTGTCGGGTGGTACATATCCCCGCTGCGCTGTACGGAGTTCGCGCCGGCTGTGCAGGCACCCGATGCGCTTCCGCCGGCCTACTGCGCGGTGGCGACGAGTTTGGTCTCCAGGTACTCCTCGAACCCCGCGACGCCCATCTCGCGGCCGATACCGGACTGTTTGTAGCCCCCGAACGGCGCGTCGGCGCTGTACCACATACCGCCGTTGACGCCGAGCGTGCCGGTGCGCACCCGGTCGGTGACCCGGCGGATGCGCTCGGGGTCCTTACCCCAGACCGCGCCGGACAGGCCGTACGGGGAATCGTTGGCGATCCGGATGGCGTCGTCGTCGCCGTCGTAGGGCAGGACCACCAGGACGGGACCGAATATCTCCTCCTGGGCGGCCTTGGCGCTGTTGTCCAGATCGGCGATAACCGTGGGTTCGACGTAGAACCCACGGTCGTGTTCGGCCGGGCGGCCGCCGCCGGCCACGATCCGGCCGCCGTCGGCGCGGGCGCTGTCGATATAGCCGAGCACCCGGGTGCGCTGGCGGTCGGAGATGACCGGACCGCAGACGGTGCCGGGATTCGTGGGATCGCCGGGGCGGATACTGCTCATCGTCTTGGCGGCGGCCTCGAGCGCCTCGTCGTACTTGTTGCGCGGTACGAGCAGGCGGGTCGACAGGGCGCAGCCCTGACCGGCGTGTACACACAGCGAGAACCCGGCGTAGCCGACCGCGGTGGCGAGGTCGGCATCGTCGAGCACGATGAAGGCCGACTTCCCGCCGAGTTCGAGGAAGGTCTTCTTGAGATTGGCGGCGGCCGAGGCCATCACGGCGCGACCGGTATTGGTGGACCCGGTGAAGCTGATCAGATCGACCCGCGGATCAGCCGAGAGCTGCGCACCCAGGTTGTGGTCGGAGGAAGTGACGATATTGACCACACCGGGCGGGATATCGGTTTCCTCGGTGATGATCGACGCCAGGGCCGCCGCGCACCACGGAGTGTCGGGGGCAGGCTTCAGGACGATGGTGTTGCCGGCGGCCAGTGCCGGGCCCAGTTTCGCGAAGTTGATCTGGTGCGGGAAGTTCCACGGGGTGATCGCGCCGACCACACCGATCGCTTCGCGCCGCAGTGCTCGGTGGGTGCTGATGCCCATCGGCGCGGCCACGCCGAGTTCGGTTTCCCATTCATAGTTCGCGGCCAGCCGGGTAGCGAAGCTCAGATCCTCGACGGGCCCCTCGAGCTGCGGCCCGCTGGTGAACATGATCGGCGCGCCTACTTCGGCGACGGTGATCTCGCGTAGTTCCTCGGCGTGCGCCTTCAGCCGCGCCTGCAACTGCTCCAGGCAGTGCACCCGGAAGGCATGGTCGCGGGACCAGTCGGTCTCGTCGAAGGCGATGCGGGCGGCGGCGATCGCGGCGTTCATATCGGCCGCGTCCGCGTCGGCAGCCGTGCCGATGATCTCTTCGGTCGCCGGGTTCACATTCTCGAACACGCCGTTGCCGCCGGGCATGAGGCTGCCGCCGATCAGCAGTCGAGAACTGTCGCCGGGCAGAAGACTGTTCATGGAAGACCCCAATACTGTCTGGACAGGTGTATGGAATATAGTCCGGACTGTTTCGCGAGTGCAAGAACTGGTTCTATCGTGCATGCTCCGTGCTGATCGTGCCCGATGGGTGGGGCGGACGGCGTCGGTAATGCCGGCTGTTCTCTGAGCTCCGTCGTCTTCATGCTTCTGAACAGTCAATTCCCGTGCGATCATTGTCGCGGGGGCGCGCCGCTGGTACCGTCCAGACACATGTCCAGCTATGTGTCTCTCCCTGGCGGCCGATCGGTCGCGCCCGGCGAGAACTCGTTATCGAAACAGAGGTGGGTCCGATGACGGCCGCATCGTTGGAGCCGGTGGCGTTCGATCCGTACGACTACGTCTTCCACGAGGACCCGTACCCGATCTACGCCCGGCTGCGCGCGGAGGAGCCGCTCTACTACAACGCGAAACTCGATTTCTACGCGTTGTCCCGGCACGCGGATGTCACCGCGGGGTTCCGCAACGCGGCCCAGCTGTCGAACGCCAACGGGGTCTCGCTGGACCCCGCGGCGTGGGGACCACACGCGCACAAGACCATGTCGTTCCTCGCCATGGACGACCCCCGCCATATGCGGATGCGCAAGCTGGTCTTCAAGGGCTTCACGCCCAAGCGGGTGGCCGATATGGAGACCCGCATCCGGGAATTGACGCTCGAATACCTGGAACCGGCTCTGCTGCGCGGTGAATTCGACTGGATCCAGGAATTCGCCGGCAAACTGCCGATGGACGTCATCTCCGAGTTGATGGGCGTACCGGTCGCCGACCGCGACGAGATCCGCCATATGGCGGATATGGTCATGCACCGTGAGGACGGCGTCACCGATGTCCCGGATACGGCGATCGAGGCCTCGCTGAACCTGGTCGTCTACTACGCGGACATGGTCGCGCAGCGCCGGAAGAAGCCGGTCGACGACCTCACCTCCGCGCTGCTCGAGGCCGAGATCGACGGTGACCGGCTCACCGACGACGAGATCATCGGCTTCATGTTCCTGATGGTCGTCGCCGGGAACGAGACCACCACCAAACTGCTGGGCAACGCCCTGTACTGGGCGGGCCGCAATCCGGCGGAATACGCGAAGGTCGCCGCCGATCCGGAGCGGGTTCCGGACTGGGTCGAGGAGACCCTGCGCTACGACACCTCCAGCCAGATTGTCGCGCGGACCGCCACCGAGGAACTGGAATACCACGGCCGGGTGATCCCGGCCGGGTCGAAGGTGCTGCTGCTGATCGGTTCGGCCAACCGGGACAGCGATGTGTTCGACGACGGTGACAGCTTCGACCTGGACCGTGCGGAAAAGGGCAACCTGGCCAGTTTCGGCGCCGGGGTGCACTTCTGCCTCGGTGCGCATCTGGCCCGTCTGGAAACCACGGTCGCGCTGCGCGAATTCGCCGCACGCGTGAAGTCCTACCGAGTCCGCGAGGACGAATTCGTCCGCGTGCACTCGTCCAATGTCCGGGGCTTCGCCGAGCTCCCGATCTCCGTGGAGGTGCGGTAAATGCCCCGGTTCAACCCCCATCCCGAGAAACGGCCGACCATCGTGGCCGGTGCTTCGTCGGGTATCGGCGCCGCCACCGCCGTGGAACTGGCCGCACAGGGGCATCCGGTGGCGCTCGGTGCGCGCCGGGTGGAGATCCTGGAAGATCTGGCCGGCAAGATCCGCGCCGATGGAGGCACCGCGTTCGCACACCGTCTCGATGTGACCGACCAGGCCTCGGTGGACGCATTCGTGGCGGCGTCGGAAGCGGCCATCGGGCCCACCGAGATCCTGGTCTCCGGGGCCGGCGATATCGAATTCGGGCTGATCCAGGACATGGACCCGGCCGATTTCGCGCATCAGGTACAGATCCAT
This sequence comes from Nocardia sp. NBC_01329, assembly GCF_035956715.1. NCBI lineage: Bacteria > Bacillati > Actinomycetota > Actinomycetes > Mycobacteriales > Nocardiaceae > Nocardia > Nocardia sp. NBC_01329. The sequence goes on from NZ_CP108381.1 coordinate 419,957, forward strand.
CTGATCGGCGCGCACCGTATGGCCCACGCGGTGCTGCCCGGGATGCTGTCCCGGCGGCGCGGCGATCTGGTGCTGATCAGTTCCGACTGCGCTCCACTGCCGCGGCCGTGGAACGGCGCCTACAGCGCCGCCAAGGCCGGGGTCGAGGCCATGGTGCAGCAGATGCGAATGGAGTTGGAGGGCTCCGGTATCCGGGCGTCTCTGGTACGGCCGGGGCCGACCGTCACCGGTATGGGAATGAACGCCTCACCCGAGGTGGTGGGGCCGCTGCTGGAGTCCTGGCAGGCCTGGGGTTTGGCGCGCCATCCGTACATGTTGCGCGCCGGCGATCTGGCGCGGGCGGTCGCCGCGGTCGTCGGGACTCCACGGGGCGCCCATCTCGTACTCGTCGAGGTCCAACCGGAAGCGCCGCTGCGGCCGCTCCCGGAAGAAGGAAAGGGCTCCTGATGGCAACCGCACTGCCTCCCGGCTTCGATTTCACCGACCCCGCGCTGTGGGCCGACCGCAGCCCGGTCGAGGAATTCGCGCTGCTGCGGCGGACCGCGCCGGTGTGGTGGAACGCCCAATCCGACGAGACTTCGGGCGGTTTCAACGACGGCGGCTACTGGGTGGTCAGCACGCTGGAAGACGTCAAGGAACTCTCCCGCAACCCGGAGCTGTACTCGTCGCAGCAGAAGGGGGCCATCGTCCGGCTGCCCGGCGATATCACCCCCGACCAGATGCAGCTCACCGAAGCGCTGCTGGTGAACATGGATCCACCCAAGCATTCCAAGGTGCGGCGCATCGTCGCCAAGGGTTTCACCCCGCGCGCGGTGGAGGGCCTGCGTGACGCGCTCACCGAGCGCGCGCATCGGATCGTGCACGAGGCGAAGAAGAGCGGCGGCGGTGATTTCGTGACCCAGGTGGCCTGCGAACTGCCCTTGCAGGCGATCGCCGAACTGCTCGGGGTCCCGCAGGAGGACCGGCGCAAGGTGTTCGACTGGTCCAACCAGATGCTCAACTACGACGATCCCGAATACGGTGACCCGACCGTGGCCTCGGCGGAGATCCTCGGTTATGCCTGGAACATGGCCGAGCAGCGGCGGGGTTGTCCGGCCGACGATATCGTCACCCAGCTGGTCAACGCCGATGTCGACGGGGACGGACTGGCCTCCGACGAGTTCGGCTTCTTCGTGATTCTGCTCGCGGTCGCCGGTAACGAGACCACCCGTAACGCCATCACCCACGGTATGAAGGCGTTCGTGGATCACCCCGAACAGTGGGAGCTGTACCGGGAGCAGCGGCCGCGTACCACACCCGATGAGGTCGTGCGCTGGGCCACTCCGGTCACGGCCTTCCAGCGCACGGCCACCGCGGATCACATTCTGGGCGGCCGGGAGATCGAGAAGGGGCAGCGCCTCGGATTGTTCTACAGCTCGGCCAATTTCGACGAAGCCGGTTTCGACGAACCGTTCACCTTCGATATCCTGCGCGATCCGAATCCGCATGTCGGCTTCGGTGGCACCGGCACTCATTACTGTGTGGGTGCGAACCTGGCCCGGCTGGAAATCGACCTCATGTTCAACGCGATCGCCGACGCCATGCCCGGCCTGAAATCCGTTTCCGATCCGGTACGGTTGCGTTCGGGGTGGATCAACGGAATCAAGAGTTGGCAGGTGCGCTACGAATGAACGTTCGAGATATTCCGGTGAACACACTGTCCGGTTCGGCTTCCACGCTCGGTGAGCTGGTCGGCGACCGGGTGGTACTGCTGGTCAATGTCGCGTCGAAATGCGGGTTGACACCGCAGTACACCGGCTTGGTCGAACTGCAGAAGAACTACGGTGACCGTGGTTTCAGCGTGGTCGGTGTCCCGTGCAACCAGTTCATGGGCCAGGAACCGGGTAGCGCCGACGAGATCCAGCAGTTCTGCTCGACCACCTACGGGGTGGACTTTCCCCTGCTGGAGAAGGTCGAGGTGAACGGCGACGGCCGGCATCCGCTGTACCGCGAGGTCATCGACACTCCCGACGCCGAGGGCGCGGCCGGGGATGTGCAGTGGAATTTCGAGAAGTTCCTGATCGGCCGGGACGGTGTCGTGGCCGGGCGATTCCGGCCCACTACCACACCGGATGCGGACACGCTGATCGCGGCGATCGAGAAAGCGCTGTAACCCATGCCGTAACGGCTTATGATCGAGGCCCGCCCACCCAGTGGTGAGCGGGCCTTTTTCACTTTCTACCTGCGAAAACGGCGTGATACGGCGGAATCCGGACGTGATCGGTGAAAACCGCCCGTCCGGCTTGAATCAGCCATAACATGGACAACTGTCTGGACATAAATCCGGCTCAGTTCGGCGCGCCGGGGTGCCGAACGGTTCGAGGCAGGTGAGTGGTGGTACCGATACACAACCGGTCCGATCGCGAAACGACGCTGCGCAAGGTCTGGGCCGCTGTGCAGTACAAGCTGGCGGCGTTGGGGATGGTGCTGATCATCGCCCTGGCCGTGGTCTTCTCGCTGGTCATGTTCTTCGGCGGATTCACCCCCAAGGAACCGGTGACCATCGTGGTGCCGCGCAGCGGGCTGGTGATGGACTCCGCCGCCAAGGTGAAATTCCGCGGTGCGGAGGTCGGCCGGGTCGGCAAGATCGAACCGGAGAACGGAGAAGTACGCCTCGAACTGGATATGAATCCCGACCTCATGCGGCTCGTACCGGGCAATGCGCAGGTCGATATTCGCTCCACCACGGTATTCGGCGCCAAGTACGTGAATTTCGTGGAGCCCGCGCAGCCCGCGGGCCGGCTACAACCGGGACAGGTACTGCGCGGTGATTCGGTGACCGTCGAATTCAACACCCTGTTCGAGCGACTCACCGAAGTGCTGAACATGGTCCAACCGGAGAAACTCAACGCGACGCTCACCGCCCTGGGTACCGCACTCCAGGGCCGCGGTCAGCTACTCGGAGACCTGCTGGTGAACGCGGACCGCCTGCTGCGCGAGCTCAATCCGAGCCTGCCCGCGCTGCAACACGATTTCCGGTCCACCGCCGCGGTGACGAACCTCTACGCCGATACGGCGCCCGACCTGCTGCGCACCGTCGACAACGTCACGGCCCTGAGTCACACCCTTACGGATAACGAACAGAGCTTCGACGCACTGTTGCTCGATACGATCGGCCTGGCCGATACCACGGGCGCGGTGCTGAACGAGAACGAGCAGAGCCTGGTCACCGCCCTGGACCTGCTACGACCCACGACCGACCTGCTCAATGCGTACAAACCCGCCCTGTACTGCGTCATCCGCGGGCTCGCCAAGGCCATGCCGTTGGCCGACGATCTGTTCGGCGGCCGCAATCCGGGTGCCTCGTTCAACGCGAGCTTCATGTACGGCGCCGAGGCCTACCAGTATCCGAACGATCTGCCGAAGGTGAACGCCACCGGCGGACCGCGCTGCGCGGGGGTGCTGGACCGGGCGCCGGGCAGCCATGCCGACTACGTGGTCACCGATACCTCGGAGGTGAATCCCTTCATCCCGTCCACCCGGATCTATCAGAACCATCCGACGGTGTTCGAGGTCCTCTTCGCCGGTATGCCCGGTATGCGCTGAGCCCCGCCCCGGCGCGGTCTCAAGATCCGTTCTCGGGCTGACCGGGCCCGGGGCGGACACACATCACGCCGCCGCACGGTTTGTCCGAGAGCCCGGCGGGGTTCGGGTGGACGGTCGGGCGCCGGTGCGCGGGCGCACGCAGTTCGTGACGATTGCGGCTCCGTGGGCCGCGGGCGGTGCGACGTCGTTTCACCGGGCGGCTCCCGGAGCGCCGTCGAGCGCGGCGGTCCGAACCCGGCCCGAGGTGTGGTTCCGGGAACCCCCGGAACCACCCGGGAAGGCCCCGGTAGTGCCCGGTGCCGCATGGGGCGAACCTGTCGGTGGCCAGTTGCTCATGGCCCCCAGTCTGGCGGATGCCCCCTCGAACGGTCGCAACGGGGTTTGACCGGCCGCGCTCCTGCCTGCCCGATCGAGGGGGCGAACCGGCTCAGGAAGCCAGCCGCCGCGGCGCCTCGACCACCGAATAGTGCTCGGCGTCACCGGTGAGAACGGTGCTGGGTCGGCCGTCGACACCCACCGGGATATCACCGGCGAGGGTGATCCGGGTCAACCGGCGGGGCAGACCGTCGTAATCGTTGACCGCGTAGTGCTGAGTCGCGCGGTTGTCCCAGATCGCGACATCGCCGAGCTGCCAATCCCAGCGCACCGTGTTCTCCAGCCGGGTCACCCGATCCTGGAAGAGCCGGAACAGCGTCTGCGATTCGGTGGTCGAGAAACCGACGAAGTTCCGCACGAAATGGCCGAGCAGCAGCGCGCGCTCCCCGCTCTCCGGGTGCACCCGCACCACCGGATGTTCGGTCTCGTACAACGAGGACTCGAACTCGGCGCGGTGCTCACGGGTCTTCTCGTCGGGGTTCTCGCCGTGGCGGCCCACATAGTCGTAGACATTGGTGTGCACGGCCCGCAAATTCTCGGCCAGCAGCCGCAGCGGCTCGGGCAGTGAATCGTAGGCCGCCACGGTAGAGGCCCAGGTAGTGGTGCCACCGTAGGGCGGCAGTGTGACCGCCCGCAGGATCGACGCCTTCGGAACCCGATCCACGAAGGTCACATCGGTGTGCCAGCTGTTGGCGCTGCCGTACTCCGAGTCGATGGCCAGGGTTTTCTCGCCGTGTGAGGTGACCGTCGGATGCGGGGTGGTCGGGCTGCCGAGCAGTTCGGCGAACTCGTACTGACCGTCCTCGGTGAGCTGGTCCTGACCGCGGAAGAAGATGACCTTGTGTTCCACCAGTGCCTTGCGGATGGTCTCCACGGCCGCCGGGCCGAGGTCACCGCCCAAGCGCACCCCGTCGATCCGCGCTCCGATCCTGGACCCGAGTTTGACCGCAACGGGGAGGGTGGTGGGGGTGGTGTTGTCGGATGTCATGAGCACCTCACGGTTCGAGAGCGGAATCGTTCGCTCTCCGAGCACACCACCGGCCCCCGGCACCGAACAGGGTTGCGGTCGCGCTGATCACAACGGTGCGGCACCCGGCCGGAGCGAAGGGGGAGGTACGCCTGGGTTGGGGGTGTGTTGTTGCTGTTTTCGGGGTTGCTTGTGGACGCGCACGGCCGGAGCGAAGGCGGAGGTACGCCTTACGCGAGATGTTCGCGCAGATAGGCCAGATCGTCGGCCAGACCCTCGGCCGGGGTCTCCAGCACCACCGGTGCGTCCGCGGTACGGCACACCTCGGTGAGCAGGCCCGGATCGATGGTGCCCTCGGCGAAGTTGGCGTGCCGGTCGGCGCCCGAATCGAACTCGTCGCGGGAGGAGTTGAGATGCACCAGATCGATCCGGCCCGTGATGGCCCGGATCCGCTCGACCACACCTACCAGATTCTCGCCGCCCGCCCAGGCGTGACAGGTATCGAGGCAGAACCCGGCACCGTATTCGCCCACGGCGTCCCACAGGCGGGCGATATTGTCGAAATACCGGGCCATGGCATGGTTCCCGCCGGCGGTGTTCTCGATCAGGATCGGTACCGCGAACCCGCCCTTGTCCTGCTGGCGTTCGAAGAGTTTGCGCCAGTTGACGAACCCGGCCTCCATCTCGGCGTCGGACCGTACATGGCCGCCGTGCACGACCAGCCCGAACGCGCCGAGTTCGGCGGCCGCCTGTGCCTGCAGGGCCACCGCATTGCGCGAGGGCATCCGCAATCGGTTGTTGGTGCTGGCGACATTGATCTGATAGGAGGAATGGACCACTACGTCGATCGGGCTGGCCCGGATCTGCTCGGTCGCCGGATGCGGTTGCGGCTTGTCCCAGCTCTGCGGATCCACCACGAACAATTGGACGACATCGGCGCCGAGTCGCTCGCCGTACCCGATCGGGTCGCTGTCCGTGCGGACGTGTGCTCCAATGCGCATACCGTCAGACTATCGGCCCGAACCGACAGCCGGGCCTCGTGTTGCGCCCGGGTGGTGCGGGAAGATACACCGGTAGAAACGCGTACGACCCGATGAGGGGGAATCGGCCATGCTCGAGCCCGGTGACGACTTCGCGGGCTATGCCATCCGGCGGCGACTGGGCGTCGGCGGAATGGGCATGGTGTTCCTCGCCCGGCATCCGCGGCTCCCGCGGCTGGTCGCGCTGAAACTGCTCAACCCGCAGCTGTACTCCGACCGAGAGATCCGGCTGCGTTTCGAACGCGAATCCGAACTCGCGGGCCGGCTCGAGCACCCGAACATCGTCACCGTCTACGACCGCGGTGCCGAGGGAAAACAGCTCTGGATCTCGATGCAGTACGTACCGGGCTCGGACGCCTCGCTGGTGGATCTGCACGTCCTCGACCCGCGGCGGGCGGTGCAGATCGTCGCCGATACCGGGATCGCCCTCGATTTCGCCCACGCCAACGGGGTCCTGCACCGGGATGTGAAACCGGGCAACATCCTGCTCGCGAAACCACCCATCGGGCAGCCGGAACGGGTATTGCTCACCGATTTCGGTATCGCCGGGGTGCGTGATGCCGAAACGACCATCGCCGGGGCCGATACCATCACCGCGACCCTCGCCTACGCCGCACCCGAACAGCTCACCGGCGCGAAACTCGATCAACGCGGCGATCAGTACTCGCTGGCCTGCACATTGTTCTGGTTGCTCACCGGGTCCGGACCATATCGGGGAAACAATCCGGCCGAACTCATCCAGGCCCACCTGACCGCTCCGGTGCCCCGGGTCAGCCGGATCCGGGCGGGGCTGCCGCCCGGGCTCGACGAGGTACTGGCGCGGGCGCTGGCGAAGAGCCCCACCGACCGGTTCCTCAGCTGCGCCGAATTCGCTGCCGCCGCCGCGCAGGCGCTGCGCCCCCGCGGGCCGCGCGGCGGACGGCCGCCGGGGGTTCGATTGCGGCCCGATCAACGGCATCCGGTACCGACCGGCCGGCGCCCCGGACCTCCGCCGGGTTACGGATCGGGGGAGTTCCGGCAGCCGCCGGTCCGGGGCGTGCCGCCCTACCCGTCCACCGAATACCGCCGCCCCGGCCCCGCGGCGCCTCGGCATCGATCCGCCGAATACCCGCCTGCCGAATATCCGCAGTCCACCTCGGGTCCGCCCTATCGGTCCGCCGAATACCGGCAACCCGGTCCGGGCGGTCCGCCGCAGGCACCCGGCGACCACCGACCGCCGGGTGCCGGACCGCACCACGGTTCGGCAGAGTTCCAGCAGCCCGGCCCCGGGGCCCGGCGTGCGCCCGAGACCGCGACTCCGGCCGACGAGCGGGTCACCCGCCCCGATCGACCGCACCGTTCGAGCCCGGCCGAACCGGCGATGATCGAGCTTCCCGGTTTCCGGAACCGGCCCGGGGTGACCCCGCCGCCGGCGCAACCCCACCGGCCCCCCGCAGACCCCGGGGGTCCGCCCTGACGCCGGACTCGGGCGGGACGGCCGCACCGCGTCGTGCCCGTTGCGGCCGTGTCGCGGCTGCGTATGCGTACCGGTGAGAGCCCTCGGGGCCAACTCGTCTGCTGCTATGGTTTCGATGATTTCGCGTGCCCGGACCACTGCGGTCCGGACACGCTTTTCGTCTACGCCTGCGTACCGGTGGGTCCCGGTCCCGCAGGCGGGAATTGGAGCAACCATGCTGGCCAACGGCGATGTTTTCGCCGGCTATGTCATCGACCGGCAGCTCGGCCGGGGTGGGATGGGCTCGGTATACCTCGCGAAACATCCGCGGCTGCCGCGGATGACAGCGCTCAAGCTGCTGAATCGGGAGATGTTCTTCGACAAGGAGGTGCGCGCCAGATTCGAACGGGAGGCCGATCTGGTCGCCCGGCTGGACCACCCCAATATCGTCACGGTCTACGACCGTGGTCTCGAGGACGAACAGCTGTGGATCTCGATGCAGTACATCGACGGTATCGATGCCGCGTCGGTGGATCCGCAGAAGCTGCCGCCCGAACGTGCCGTCCAGATCATCGCCGAAACCGCGTCCGCACTCGACTACGCGCACGGTATGGGAGTGATGCACCGGGATGTGAAACCGGCCAACATCCTGCTGGCCCGCTCCACCGGTGGCCGCGGTGAGCGGGTCTACCTGACCGATTTCGGTATCGCCCGCCTGCGTGACGACACCGGACATCTCACCCAGACCGGGACGTTCACCGCCACACTGGCCTACGCGTCGCCGGAACAGCTCACCGGCGCCGACCTCGACCACCGTTCGGACCAGTACTCGCTGGCCTGCTCGCTGTACTGGTTGCTCACCGGCAGCGGCCCGTTCACCTCCACCAACCCGGCGGGGGTCATCCAGGGGCATCTGCAGTCGCCGCCGCCGTCACTGCACGCGGCCCGGCCGGAACTGCCGCCCTCGCTGGACGTGGTGCTGGCCAAGGCGATGGCGAAACATCCCGACGACCGATTCGCCTCGTGCAGCGAGTTCGCCGAAGCCGCCAAACACGCGCTGGCCTCGCCCAGTTCGCCGGGGATTCCGCAGGCAGTCCCGCCGACCGCGATCAATCCGCTCCACCAGCCCGGCCCCTACAACAGCGGGGCGAACCAATATCCCAGCACTGTCGCACCTCAGCCCTACGCCAGCGGCATTCGAGCACAGCCCTATGCGGGCGTCCAGGGTTCGCAGCCGTACGGCAGCGCTACCCACGGGCAGCCGTACGGCAGTGGAGTCCAGGGCCAGCCCTACGCGGCGCCGGGCCAGCAGCAGTACGCGAGCGGATTCCAGCAGGGTCCCGGCGATCCGCATCAGCAGCCCTACGGCGGCACCCTCGGGTACACCGATCCGGTCGGCCAGTCGTTCGGCGGCGGGACCCCGGGCGGATACACCCAGCCCACCAGCTACCCGCAGCCGATGTCGCAGATCCCGCAGGGCCCGCGGCGGTCTACCTCGAATACCGGGCTGATCGCCGCCATCTGTATCGGGCTCGTGGTCCTGATCGGCGTCGTCATCGGTGTGGTGGCACTGGCCACCAGTGGCGGAGGCGGTGGAACCGACCCCACGGCCGCCGGGACCAGCACTCAGACCACCGCGGCGCCGGTCCCCGCGACCGCGGATTCCATCAGTAAGGAGTTCCCGCAGCTGGTGCCGAAGTCGACCTCGGAAGAAGTCGGCTACAACAGTGCGAAATGCTGGGAAACCGACAACAGCTATACGCCCAGCCCCGACGACGGCGAACCCGATCTCGGCAAATGGGCCTGGCAGTGGCGCTGCTACGGCGGTAACAACAACGACGACCCGTTCTATCGGATCTACGCCTACGCCTCCGCGGCCGAGGTGGAATCGGTGGTGAAGGGGCTGCCCGGGACTTCGGAGAAATCCAGCGACACCAATGGTGGCCAGACCTACACCAACTACAAGTGGGACAGTGACGGCCCGAAGATGGTCACGGTGTTCACCGACCAGCCGGAACGGGCCCAGTATCTGATGTACACCGACGGTATCGTCGGCACCATCGACGAGATGCTGACCTGGTGGAAGTCGGCGCCGCTGAACTGAGGCGCATGGGTAACGGCGGGCACCGGGTACGCGGTGCCCGCCGTTTCGCTCGCGTATCCCGTCGCGACCTGTCATCCCACCCGCGTATCGGCGGGCACTGCGAGGTGTACAGGTAGTCAGGGCCATCCCGGATGGCGCCTCTCGCGGCGGCCCGACAGACTGGACCCATGACTGCTCACGCTGTCGACGTGGACCCGGCCGAGCCGGGCGCCCCGTCCACCGTCGCCGCCGGCGCCATCGAACTGACCAAGGTCTACGGGACCGGGGATACGCGGGTCACCGCGCTGGACGCCGTATCGGTCGATTTCGGGCGGGGCGAGTTCACCGCGATCATGGGCCCGTCCGGGTCCGGGAAATCGACCCTCATGCACTGTCTGGCAGGCTTGGACGAGGCGAGCTCGGGCCGGGTGGTGATCGGCGACACCGAACTCACCGATCTGTCCGACAAACAGATGACCGCGCTGCGGCGGGACCGCATCGGTTTCGTCTTCCAAGCGTTCAACCTGGTCCCGACCCTGACCGCGCTGGAGAACATCACCCTGCCGCTGGATATCGCCGGGCGCACCCCGGACGCCGAATGGCTCGCCACTGTGCTGAAACGGCTCGGTCTCGAGGACCGTCTAGGGCACCGGCCCAGCGAACTGTCCGGCGGCCAGCAGCAGCGGGTCGCCTGCGCGCGGGCGCTGGCGGGCAAACCGCAGATCATCTTCGGCGACGAACCGACCGGCAACCTGGACTCGCGATCCTCCGGTGAGGTTCTGTCCATCCTGCGGGCGGCGGTGGACGAATTCGGTCAGACGGTCGTCATCGTCACCCACGAACCCACCGCCGCGGCCTACGCGGACCGGGTCGTGTTCCTGGCGGACGGCCGGATCGTGGACGAGATGCGCGATCCGACCGCCGATTCGGTGCTGGACCGGATGAAAGCGCTGGAGGTCCGGTGACGCACCACGAGGCGTGCCGGAGCGCGGGGTCCGCGGTGCGGACCCGGGCTGCGGAGGTGGTCCGGTAGTGGCCGCCCATCCCATGCGCAGGGTTGCCCTGCGCAATCTCGCCGCGCACAAGGTGCGGCTGGTACTGACTCTGCTCTCGGTGGTACTCGGGACGGCGTTCATCGCTGGCTCGTTCGTTTTCACCGATACGTTGCAGCGCACCTTCGACGGGATCTTCGCCGGCGAGGCCAAGGGTGTCGATGTGCGAATCAGCCCGGAGGAGCGGCAGTCCGCGGGTATTCCCCAGGACGTGGTCGACCGGGTGGCCGGTATGGACGGGGTCCGCACGGTGGCCCCGGGTATCGAAGGCGCGGTGGTGCTGCTCGATCCGGCCGGGAAGAAGGCGGTGCAGACCGGCGGCGCCCCCAGTTGGGGGCAGGCCTATATCCCGCCGCAGCAGGCAGTCGCCGAACCCGATCCGTTCGTGGCGGGCGCGCCTCCGGCCGGACCAGGGCAGATAGCGCTGAATACCGGCGCCGCCGAACGGGCCGGCCTGAAAGTCGGGGACCACACCAAGGTGCTCGTGCCCTCCTTCGGCGGGCCCATCGATGTAACACTCACCGGCACCTACGCCCCACCCTCGGATACCGGTGGCTTCATCGGGTTGCAGTTCACCGAGGCCCAGGCCCGGGAACTGTTCACCGACGGTGAGCATATCGCCTACCTCGATATCGCGGCCGAAGGCATTGCGGGCGATACTCTGCGCGACCGGCTGTCCATGCTGTACCCGGACTACAAGGTGCAGAACGGCGATCAGGTGCGCGCCGATATGAGGGCCCAGATCTCCGAGGCGCTGAACTTCCTGAACTACTTCCTGCTGGCCTTCGGCGCCATCGCGCTGATCGTCGGCACCTTCATCATCTACAACACGTTCTCGATGCTGGTGGCGCAGCGGCTGCGCGAACTGGCGTTGCTGCGGGCCGTCGGCGCGAGCCGCAGTCAGGTCGGCCGGTCGGTGGTCGGTGAAGCCCTGGTCGTGGGAGTGCTCGGCAGTCTGCTCGGACTGCTGGCCGGTATCGCGCTCGCCTACGGCCTGGCCGGTCTGCTGAATGCCTTCGATCTCGGGTTACCGACCGGCCGGATGGCCGTCCTGCCTCGGACCGTGGCGGTAGCTTTCGTGGTCGGTCTGCTGGTGACGGTGGTGAGCGCGTACGCACCGGCCCGCCGAGCCTCCCGGATCCCGCCGGTTCAGGCCATGCGGGAAGAATTCGCCTCCGCCGGTGACTCGCTACGCGCCCGCACGGTGACCGGTGCGGTGCTGGGGGTGGTGGGCATCGTGCTGGTGGTGCTGGGTGCCCGTCACACCGGTGGCGGTGCGGCCGCGGTGGTCGGCGTCGGTGCGCTCGGGCTGATCCTGGCCGTATTGTTCGCCTCGCCCGCCCTGTCGCGTCCGGTGCTGGCCGGGCTGGGCTGGCTGATCCGGCCCTTCGGGTCGATCGGGCGGATGGCGCGCAACAACGCCATCCGCAACCCGCGCCGCACCGCCGCCACGGCCTTCGCACTGACCCTGGGACTGATGCTGGTCACCGCCATCGGAATGCTGGGCGAATCCGCGAAGGTCAGTATCTCCCGCCTGGTGGACCAGGGCATCGAAGCCGACTACGTCCTCACCGGACCGCAGCTGATGGGTGTGCCGACCGGTGCCGCCGACGCGGTGCGGGCGAAGGTACCCGAAGCGGCGCATGCCGTGGGATTGCGTGCGGTGGCGTTGAAGATCGATGACGACGACGAGTTCGGCACCTCACCCGACGGCGCCCTGGATCAGGTCGTGAACCTGGACATGCTCAGCGGTTCGGCGACACTGGGGGATTCGGAGATCCTGATGGGTGCGGATGAAGCCACCGAACACGGTGTCACCGCCGGCGACCGGCTGGCGGTGAAAACCCTCGACGGTACCGAGATTCCGCTGACCGTCTCCGGGGTGTACGCGGACTCGCAGGTGCTGGGCCCGCTGATCGTGCCGCCCACGGTCTACGAGCGGGCGGTACCGGTCGCCATGCGAGTCGACGCCGCGGTGCTGATCAAGGCCCGGCCCGGCACCGACCTCGCGTCCATGCGCACCGATCTGGAGCGTGCCACCGAGGAATTCGTGATCGTGCAAGTCCAGGATCGCGAGGAATTCAAGGGCGAGAACGCGAAGCAGATCAATAATCTGCTGGCCATCCTGTACGGGCTGCTCGCGCTGGCCGTGGTGATCGCGGTACTCGGTATCGTCAACACGCTGGCGTTGTCGGTGGTGGAGCGGCGCCGAGAGATCGGCATGCTGCGCGCGGTGGGCACCCAGCGTGCGCAGGTACGTCGCACGATCTACCTGGAATCGATGCTGATCGCGGTGTTCGGCGCGCTGGTCGGCGCGGTCCTGGGCCTGGTCCTGGGCGTCGGGTTCCTGCGCACCCTGCGTGATCTCGGGTTGGACCAGATCGCGGTGCCGTGGGATCAACTGGTGTACATGCTGGTCGGCTCGGCCGTCGTGGGTGTCCTGGCCGCGCTCTGGCCGGCGATCCGAGCCGCTCGCACCCCACCGCTGGCCGCGATCGCCGATCTGTGACGCCGATTCCGTGGTCCGGTCCGTGCGGGCCGGACCACGGAATCGGCGAATTCGCCCCGGGTCAGCGGTTCTCGTCGCCCCAGTGCATGAGATCGCCCCGGTTCAGTGCCTGGGCCAGCAGGTCCGGGAACCGGTCGGGGGTGCACGCGAACGCCGGAACACCCAGCGCCGCCAGAGCCGCCGCGTTCTCGCGGTCATAGGAGGGCGCGCCGTCGTCGGAGAGCGCCAGTAGTACCACCACCTGCACGCCGGACTCCTTCATGGCGTGTACGCGGCGCAGCATTTCCTCCCGGACTCCGCCCTCGTAGAGATCGGAGATGAGGAAGAACAGGCTGTCGGCGGGGCGGGTGATCAGCGTTTGGCAGTAGGCGATGGCACGGTTGATATAGGTGCCGCCGCCCAGCTGGGTGCCGAACAACACATCGACGGGGTCGGCCAGTTTCTCGGTGAGGTCCACGACCTCGGTGTCGAAGACCACCAGCGAGGTACGCAGCGACCGCATCGACGCCAGGACCGCGCCGAAGACCGAGGAGTAGACGACGCTGGAGGCCATCGAACCGGATTGGTCGATCGCGAGGATCACGTCGCGATGCACCGTCTGGGCACGCCTGCCGTAACCCACCAGTCGCTCGGCGATGATGGTGCGCTGCTCCGGCAGATAGTTCGCGAGGTTCTTGCGGATGGTTCGGTCGAAATCGATATCGCGCGGTTTGGGCCGCGAGGTTCGAGCCGAGCGGTTGAGTGCCCCGCTCACCGCGGCCGCCGTCTTGGTCGCGATCCGTCGTTCTATCTCTTCGACGACCTTCGACACCACCATCCGGGCGGTCGCCTTGGTGGTCTCCGGGATCACCCGATTCAGGCTGAGCAGCGTGCCGACCAGATGCACATCGGGTTCGACCGCCTCCATCAGTTCGGGTTCCAGCAGCAATTGGGTGAGGTTCAGCCGCTCCACCGCATCGCGTTGGACGACCTCGACCACGGTCGACGGGAAATAGGTGCGGATATCACCGAGCCAGCGGGCCACCCGCGGGGCCGAACCACCGAGACCACCGGCCCGGTCCCCACGTGAACCACCCGCGCCGGTGTCGTAGACCGCGCCGAGGGCCTTGTCGATGGCTTTGTCGTCGGCGGTACCGAGGCCGCCGAGAGCCGGTTCGGCGGCCGAACCGAGGACGAGACGCCAACGGCGCAACCGCGCTTCCTCGGTGATCCCTTGCGGTGTAGTCATGTTCATGCGGGCACCCCCAGGATGTCGGCGACGGTCCGCAGGGCGAGCAGGCCGCGCTCGGGGTCGGTAGCGGTAGTGGCGGCGGTCGTGGCCGGGCGTCCGTCGCGCACCGCCGCGCCGATCGCGCGACGTTCCCCGGATTCGAACGCACCGAAAGTGCGGCGCAACAGCGGGACGACTTCGACGAACTGTTCCTCGGCCAACCCGGCGAGCCAATCGTCGATGAGTCGCAGCAGGGCCCGGTCGTGGACCAGCACCAGTCCGCGGCCACCGACGAAACCGTCGACCCATGCCGCCTTCGCGGCCGCGGTATTGCCGACCGACAGCGCCGCCGACAGTCGCCGGGCCGCCTCGTCGGTATCGAACCGGTCGGCGTCGCAGAGCAGGCGCACCGTCCGGCCCACCAGCAGACCGTGCACATCGGGCCGGTCGGCCAGCCGAGCCAGTACCGCCAGCCACTGTCGGGTGGATTCGGCGTGGTCACGGGTGCGAATCGCGGTGGTGGCGGTATCGAGCTGATCGCGCAACGCCGCCGCGGTGTCATCACCGAGCCCGGTGACCGCGGCGGGTAGGCCGGCGCAGATCCGGATCAGCATGCTGTCCGCGACGTGGGTCAGAGCGGAGGTGTCGGTGCCCCGGACATCCCCATAGCGCAGTGTGCGGAGCACTCCCGGCAGCGCCGCCAGCAGATGGGTCATATCGTGGTCCACCGCCGCCGCCGAACCGAGGCGGCCGATCAGTCCGTCGAGAGCACCCGGCAGTTCGGCGAGCAACGCGAATTCCAGTGCCTCGGTGAGTTCGGTGACCCCGCTGCCGGGCCGTGCGGCCGTATCGAGGATCTTTGCCTCGGCCGCCACCCGCACGGTGGTGCCCCATCGGGACGCCTCGATCACCCGGACCGCGAATTCCGGTTCCCAGCGCAGTTCCCAGGTCTCCCGGAAAGTGCCCGTCGACCGCACTGTGCCGGCGCTGGGGACGCCCCAGTGCACGCCCAGGAGCCGGAGCCGGTGCAGCAGCCGGGATCTGGCGATATCGCGCTCTTTGCGCAGGTCCAGGTCCAGAGTCCGGATCAGCGTCTCCTGCTTCAGCCGCAGGGTCCGTGCCTCGGCTCGGAGATCGGCTTCCAGCGGTACGGTCGGCGCCTCGGACGGTACGGCGCCGAGTGCCTCGCCGACGACC
Source organism: Nocardia sp. NBC_01329 (assembly GCF_035956715.1). Classification (NCBI taxonomy): domain Bacteria; kingdom Bacillati; phylum Actinomycetota; class Actinomycetes; order Mycobacteriales; family Nocardiaceae; genus Nocardia; species Nocardia sp. NBC_01329. The sequence goes on from NZ_CP108381.1 coordinate 435,410, forward strand.
AGCTCCATACCGACCGAGCGCAGCACGGTCTCGTCGCCCTCGCACAGCACGGCCCGCGTCGCCTCGGTGACCTCGGACAGTCCGGCCAGTGGCCGGCCCCGTAGGGCGGCCAGGGTTTCGGCCAGCCGTACGGCCTCGATGATGTGGGCGCTCGACACCGGCAGGTCGTGGCCCCGCAGGACGCCGGCGACCTTGGTGAGCCAGGAGGCGATGGGCCGCTCGGTCTCGGTGAACAGATGGTGATACCACCCCGGCGAGGTGACTCCCGCGCCGTAACCGGATGCCGCGGCGAGCCGGGAATGCGTCCACGGCACCCAGGTCAGGGTGGACTTGACCTTCGGGAGACCTTTCAGCAGGCGGATATCCGCAGCGGCCGGGCCGAGCGGCTCCTGGAGGGCGGGAGCATGCCACGCGCCGCAGACGACGGCGATCCGGCGGGCGCCGTCCTTGCGTGCCTTGCGCAGTACCTGTCGCATATGGGCTTCCCGGATCAGCGTGTGCCGATCGAGCACCAGCGGTTCGGGTTCCGGTGGCGCCGGTTCGGTAGCGCCGCCTTCGTCGACCGAGGTGGCCGGGAAACCGCCGGACGGATCATCGGCGGCCGGACCGCCCGGTTCACCCTCTCCCGCTCGGGGTTCCGGCTCACCGGCGTCGGTGCCGGTCTCCGGTTCGATGAGTGCGGTCTCCCGGAGCGCGGCCATGGCCTCGGTGATGGCCGCGAAGGTGCCGGTGTCCGAACTCGATTCGACCACCGCGTCCCACCAGCGCTCGGCATCATCGTATCCGCCCGCGGACGCCAGTTCGGCGAGGGCGTCGCGACCACCGGACCGATCGTCGACCGCCAGTACCTGGGCGGCGGGCAGATCGCAGAAGCGGACCGGCACATCGTTTTCCACCGCGTAGCGCAGCGCCTGCCATTCCGGGGAGAACACCGCGTAGGGCCAGAACGCCGCGCGCGCCGGCTCGTCGGAGACATAACCGAGCAGCGCGACCGGTGGCGCCATCGATGCGGCGGCGGTGTGGATCACCAGCGGGTCCGCGTCCGCCGGACCTTCGATCAGCACGGTGTCCGGCCGGAACTCTTCCAGAGCCAGGCGCAGCGACCGGGCCGATCCGGGACCGTGGTGGCGTATTCCGTAGACCCGGGTATGCCCGGGGTCACCCGCGTCCGCGGGGCTCATCCGTTGATCTCCCGGCAGGCGCGGTAGAAATCGGACCACTCCCGGCGTTCGCGGACCACGGCCTCGAGGTATTCGGTCCACACCACCGAATCGGCCACCGGATCCTTGATCACCGAACCGACCACCGCGCCCGCGATATCGGCCGCCCGCAACACCCCGTCACCGAAATGCGCCGACAGAGCCATACCGTTGGTGATCACGGAGATCGCCTCGGCGGTCGAAAGTGTGCCCGACGGGGATTTCAGTTTGGTCCGGCCGTCTGCGGTCATACCCGCCCGCAGCTCCCGGAAGATCCGCACCACGCGCCGCACCTCCTCGGCGGCGGCCGGGACCTCGGGCAGTTCCAGGGCCGAGCCCAGCTGTTCGACCCGGCGGGTCACGATATCGATCTCGTCGGCCTCACTGCCCGGCAGCGGGAGCACGACGGTGTTGAACCGGCGGCGGAGCGCCGAGGACAGCTCGTTCACACCGCGGTCCCGGTCGTTGGCGGTCGCGATGATGTTGAAACCCTTGGCGGCCTGGACTTCCATCCCGAGTTCGGGGACCGGCAGGGTCTTCTCCGAAAGGATCGTGATCAGGGCGTCCTGCACATCCGAGGGGATCCGGGTGAGTTCCTCGAGCCGGGCGATCGCGCCGGTACGCATGGCGTTGAGGATCGGTGAGGGCACCAGTGCGGCCTCGCTCGGCCCTTCGGCGAGCAACCGGGCGTAGTTCCAGCCGTACCGGATGGCCTCCTCGGCGGTACCCGAAGTGCCCTGGACCAGCAGGGTCGACGATCCGCTGATGGCCGCCGAGAGGTGTTCGGAGACCCAGGTCTTGGCGGTGCCGGGCACACCGAGCAGCAGCAGGGCGCGATCGGTGGCCAGGGTCGCGACCGCGACCTCCATGAGCCGGCGCGGTCCCACATACTTCGGCGTGATCACGGTGCCGTCGGCGAGGGTGCCGCCCAGCAGGTAGGTCACCACCGCCCACGGCGACATCGTCCAGGAGGGCGGGCGCGGCCGGTCGTCGGCGGCGCCGAGGGCCCGCAGTTCGTCGGCGAACGACTGTTCGGCATGCGGGCGCAGCAGTGTCGGGGCGGATTCGGTGGCGACAGTGGTCATTTCAGCTCCTCGAGCATCACGGATCGTTGGTGGAGGTCGTGGGCGAGCGTTCCGAGGGCCGCCGCCCAGTCGTCGGCTTCGCAACGGCCGGCCAGCGCGGTGACCGCACCCGCGCATTCGGGTGGTAGATGGAGGGTGGCGGTGTGCAGCAGTGAACGGTGCGCGCTGGGATAGGTCCCCGGTGCGCCCCGCCGGGCCGCTGCCGTCCGGGCTCGCTCTTCGAACAGGTGCAGTAGGTGCCGGGCGAGTTCCGGTGGCCAGGGATGGGCCATCGCGGGCAGCAGGGATTCGAGTTCGGACAACCAGGCCGACCCCAGCCCGAGCAGATGCCGGAGCTGATCGCCCGAGGGGATCAGTGCGAACAGTTCGCGACGGCGCAGGATGGCCAGATTCGACGGCAGGCCGGCGGTGAACAGCGCGTGGCCCCAGTCGGTATCGCGCTGGGCCAGCGCCGCGTCCATCCAACCGTCGAACAGCGGTTGCCGGAAGCGATCGTCCACTCGCGTGGCACAGGCGCGAACCGGCGGGCCGAGCGGTTCGGTCCAGTAACTCAGTGGCAGTCCGGCGACCAACTTCCGGAGTCTGGTAGCGGGTAGATCCGGTCGCCCGTTCCACCGGTACCCGAACTCCGTGGTGCTGTCGGTGAATCCGTCGCGGATCGAAGCCTTGTCGAGGCTCTCCGGAATACCGACGATCAGCTCGGAGCCCTCGCCCGAACCGGCCTCCGCGCATTTCAGCCAGGCGGTCGCGCGACCGGTCATCCGTTCGGCGAAAGCCGAGCCCGGCAGGCGGGCCAATAGCTCGGCGGCGGTCCGTCGCACATCACCCCGGCGATCGTCCAGCGCGCGTTCGAGCAGATCCTCGTCCTCGGGACTCGATCCATCGGCCAGTACGCCGAGCAGTTCCGCCTTGGGCGCGCCCGATTCCCGGGACCAGGCCTCAGCCAGCGCGTCGCGTGCGGCCGCCGGATCGCGGCGCCGCAGATCGGTCAGCCACCGCAGGCGTTCCGGTGGCCGCCCGAGGTGCCAGGTCTCGTTCTCCGGCTCGGGTTGTGCGGTATCGCGCCGGACCAGATCGTGCCAGCGTGGAATCCGCCCGGCCAGCCAGCGGCCGCGAGCCCCGGCCAGTGCCAGCGCCGCCTCGCGCAACTCGCTGTTGCCCGCGGCGAATTCGAGCAATTGGCCGGTGAGCCGATCCGGGGCGCGGTAATCGTGTGGCGCCGCGGCGGCAAACCATTCGGGTAGGAAATCGGGACGGGATTCGATCAGCAGGGCCAGCCGGTCGGCCGCCGGGCGCGGCAGTACCGGACGCGGATCCTCGGCGGCCGGTTCGCCGGGCACTTCGATCCGGCGCGGCAGATACCCGCCGCGAGTCCAGGCCATGTCCAGCGCGGTGGTCTCGAGCAGCCGACCGGCGGCATCCCGGCCGGACAACGCCGTGACGGTCGCGGCAACCGGTTCGGGAAGTCCCGGCGGGTCGGCCGCACCTCGCGCGGTGCCGAGTAGGGCGATCGACGCCGCCTCGGGTGTCGCGGTGACGGCCGGACCGGCGGAATCCGCCGGCGGGCCGGCATCGTGGAATTCACCGCCGACCACTACCGAGATCACCTCGAGTCGGCGGCCGGTCCAGGTGCCGAAGACGGTCACCGGCCACCCTCCGGACAGTGCGAGCAACCGCCACGGCTGTTCGGGTGTCTCCAGCGGCAGCGCGCTACCGTCGGGTTCGGCGAGCAGCCAGTCCTCGCCCTGCTGAGTGGGTGTCACTCCGCGCAGCAGTACGGGCCAGGATTCGAGCCAGGGATCGGCGGCCACCGCCGCCGCGAAATCCGTCAGTGCTGTGGCGATACTGCCCGACCCGGCAGTCGCCGGCAGTTCGGCGGCCGTGGGTGCCGTGTCGTCCCGGTCCGGTCCCACCACGGCGCGCAGCGGCGCCGCCACCGGATAGAAGTGCAGGTCGTATTCGGCCGTCAGCCCGATCGGCGGGGTGTTCGCGATGAAGACGGGGGAGCCGAACGAATGGTCGACCAGCAATGCCCAGCGGCCGGTGCGCATTCCGTAGAGCCAGGTGAGCCGGGTGTGCAGCCGCTCCTCTTCTCCGGTGCGCATTCCGACGGTCAGCCATCGGTCGCCGACGGTGGGTTCGGCCTGTACCGAATCCGCGGAGGTCGGATACCCGATCCGGCTGCGGACGGCGGCCGCCAACGGGGCGGGCAGCGCATCCAGTTTCGTATGCGCGGTGATGAGCAGGTGCAACCACGAGAACCGGCCCAGCACCACTTCCGGCCAATCCGGCCGCCGCACCACGGCATCGGGCAGACGGCGCATCGCCGCGGCTGCCCCCGGTGCCTGAGCGTCCACCAGCCGCGCGGCTACCGCTTCGAAAGCCGCGTGTGAGCGATCTGTCTGGGCCAGCCCGGTGCGTACCTGGTCGGCGAGCCAGGTGCGGAGCTCGGCCAGTCCGGCCTCCACTCGTTCCTGCCGTTGCTGCGTGGTCGCCGGACCGTCACTGCGGAGTTTCTTCGGCGGGGCGGCTGCCTTCTCCGCGCGCCGGCCCATCCATTCGGCGGCGAAATCGGCCGTATCGGCGGTTTCGGTCACCGTGCCCGTCGACCAGAGCATCAGCAGCGACAGGGCGTGTTTACACGGGAACTTCCGGCTCGGGCAGGAGCAGCGGAAGGCGGGGCCGGTCAGATCGACGATCGTCTGGTACGGAGTTTTCCCGCTCCCCTTGCACAAACCCCACAGTGCCGTTTCGGAGCAGCCTGTGCCGGACCATTTTCCGGCCAGTTTGCGTGCGGCGGCAAGCGAACTCGTATCGGGTGCGAGTGCGCTCACCTGGTTGTCGGTCCACCGTTGTGTCATCCGGCGAACCTGTTTCGGTCGGTCATCGTGCCCCCGTTTCTCAGTCCCGAGATTTCTATCGCATCCCACCGACAGAATCTCTTCGCAGTCCGGTCACCAGCGGAAGGTCTTGTCGCCGAGCCGTATTCGGGCGCCGCGTGCGTACCGGAAATGTTGCACGATCCGGGCGTCTCTGGCATTCTGTTCTGTTCGGCCAGACCGAGCCACCCCCGAAGGGTGACACACCGACGAGCTACCCGACGGGGTTGGCGAGGGGTGGCCATCGGCAGCCGATCGGCCCGGCCGATGACCAGATCCCATCCCCGCGGGTCAGTTCGCGCCGTCGGCCGTGCGCAGCTCCCAGGCGTCCGGTTCCGGTGTGGTGTCCGCAACCGTCCGGGACGGAGCCGCGAACCGGCTCTGTCCGGATCGGCCGCTATCGGGTAGCGTTTCGCAGAGCTTTCGACCGTACGGCCACATGCGGGGGCTCGACAGGCGTGTGGCCTCGAGGGGTGGAGAACTTTCGTGGAGCCTGGGCGTGCCGAATCCGGGGAAATATCGATAGGGCTCACCGAATTGATCGCCCGCCGTATCGATACCGATCCGGAACTTCCCGGCAAAGCGGCGGCAATCGTTCGTGCGGCCCTCGAAGCGTCGAACACGTCGGCCGAATCCGCCGGTGGCGCGGCAAGCCCGGCGATCGCCGGGGTATTCCTGAACGCCGTCCGGGTGGGGGGCTTCCGGGGCATCGGTCCCGAGACCACCCTCGACCTACCGGCCGGGCCGGGCCTGACGCTGGTGACCGGCCGAAACGGGAGTGGGAAGTCGAGTTTCGCCGAAGCCGCGGAACTCGCGCTGACCGGAGGTAACCGCCGCTGGGACGGCCGCTCGGCCACCTGGCGCGAGGGTTGGCGAAATCTGCACCGGACCGGGCCTGTCCGGGTGGAACTGGAAATGCGTACCGACGGTCCGGAATCAGGGCTCACCGTCACCCGGGAATGGGACACCGACGAGCCGCTGTCGGGCGGTGTCTGGACCCAGCGCCGCGGGAACGGCCCGGAGCGGGTGTTCGACGGCGGCGCCTGGGCGATGCCCATGGAGCTGTACCGGCCGTTCCTGTCCTACAGCGAGCTCGGCGCGCTGGTCGACGGTAAGCCCAGCGAACTGTTCGACGCTCTGCACCAGTTGCTGGGCCTGGACGAGCTCATCGCCGCGCACGAGCGGATCCGGGTCCGCCGCCTGGATCTGGAGCGGGCGGCCCGGACCGCCCGCCGGGAACGGCAGACCCTACTGGCCGAGCTCGCCGAAGTCACCGATCGCCGTGCGCTGCGCGCCGGTGCGCTGCTGCGCGATCCGATACCCGCAATCGCCGAACTCGAGGAGTTGACGGCCGATACCGCCGCCGGTCCGGAACCGGAGGCATTACGCGCGGTGCTGGCCCTGGAACTGCCCTCCGCAGACCGTATCGAGGCACTGGCCGAGCGGATCTCCGCCGCGGTCGCCGCGGTCGCCGGGGCGACCGCACCCGAAGTGGTCGCGGATCTGCGAATACTCGAGCTGTTGCGCGCCGCGTACGCGCACGTCGTGGACCACGTACGGATCGCGCCACCGGCGTCGTCGGCCGATCCGGCGCTGCCCGCCGGCCCGGACGCCGAGCGCGTCGGCCACGACATCGTGCCCTGCCCGGTATGCGGTCACGGCACCCTGGACCGGCAATGGCTGCTCGACACCGCGGCCGCCATCGACGGTCTTTCGATACGGACCCCGGATCTGGCGCTGGCCCGCGCCGATCTCACCGGAGCCCTCGCCGATCTGCGGGCGTCGACGGGAAACCTTCCACCGGAACTGATCACCGCGGGCGAAAACGCCGGCCTCGATACTGTCGGCCTGATCGAGACCTGGGCTCACTGGGTGGGCCTGCCCGAGGCCCCGCAACTCGACGAGTTACCCGGCCGTCTGCGCGCCGTTCACGAACGCTTGTGCGCGGAGCTGGGTTTCGCCCAACAGCGCGCCGGAAAGGAACTCGACCGGCTCGACGAGGCATGGGCGCCGTTCGTGCCGCGGCTGCGAGTCTGGCTCGAACTCACCCGTGCCGTCACCGCGCAGGCCGCCGAGCTGCAGACCACTCGCGCGGCCGAGGAGTGGCTGAAATCGGCTACCGCGCGAGTGCGCGACGAACGGCTCGCCCCGTTGGCCGGAACCGCGCGGTGGGTGTGGCAGACCCTGCGCCAGCAGAGCAGCGTCGAACTCGGCGGAATCCATCTGCAGGGCAACGCGAACAGCGCCCGCCGGGTCCATCTGGAGGTGACCGTCGACGAGGTCGACGGTGCCGCGCTGGGCGTGATGAGTCAAGGTGAACTGCACGCGCTCGGACTGGCGCTGTTCCTGCCGCGCGCCACCGTCGCGGCAAGCCCGTTCCGGTTCGTCGTGATCGACGATCCGGTCCAGGCCATGGACCCCGCCAAAGTGGACGGGCTGGCCCGGGTCCTGGCCACTGTCGCCTGGGAACGGCAGGTGGTGGTGTTCACCCACGACGACCGGCTGGCCGAGGCGGTGCGGAGAATGCAGATCGATGCCCGGATCATCGAAGTACAGCGGCGAGAACGGTCGGTGGTGGAAATCCGCCCCGCCGGCGACCCGGTGCACCGCTACCTCGATGATGCCCGTGCTCTACTGCGCACGCCGCAGTTGCCGCGCACCATAGCCGATGAGCTCGTGGCCACCTGTTGCCGTTCCGCGCTGGAAGCGGCGAGCCTGGCCCGGGCGAAACGGGTGCTGCTGGCCGACGGAATGGATCACCGGGAGGTGCAGCGGCGCATCGATCGAGCTCAATCCACCCGGGCCATGGTCACTCTCGCGGTGCTGGGTCCCGGGCATCGGATCGACGACCTGAACAAACAGCTCGCCCAGGAGGGCCGGTGGGCGGTCGAGGTGGTCCGTGACGCTACGGCCGGGGCTCACGTTCCGATCGAGCGTGATCTCGCTGAGCTGATCGCGGATACCGAACGCTTCGCCGAGTGGCTGGCGCAGTGAACGCGCGCCGGTCCGAGGGGGCGAGGCGGGGCCTCGGCGGGCGAAATCGCTCCGGCCGAGTACGGCCCCGCCCGGCCGGTGAGACGGTGCCGCGCCCCAGCATCGGGGAAAGGCTGGCGGCGGCCGACCGGCTCCTCGACGGCTCGGTGCCCGCCGCCGGCGGCGTCTGGTCGCGCGCGACGGCGTGGATCCTGCGGATAGCGCTCGAACAGGCCGTGGACGATCTGTGGTCGCGAACCGAACCCGATCTGGCACGCTGCCCGATGCGCGCCCAGCTGCTGGCCCTGCGGGTGATCACCGACCCGTTCACGGCGGCCCGGATCGCCGCACTGTGGACCGCGCTGTCGCATGCCACCCATCACCACGACTACGAACTCGCGCCGGGCGTCACCGAGCTGCGCCGCTGGCGCGACGACACCGCCCGGATAGCCACGGAACTGGCCGCCGTCCCCGGATGACCGTGCCGGCACAGCCCGCCGAGCCACCGCCACCGGGCAGAATCGGAAGTGTGGACGATACGAAGCCGTGCCCGTGCCGTCGCGGCGATACCTTCGGTGAATGCTGCGGACCGCTGCTGGCCGGTCGTCCGGCACCCAGCGCCGCGGCGCTGATGCGTTCCCGGTTCACCGCATTCGCCCTCGCCGATACCGGCTACCTGCTGCGTTCCTGGCATGCCACGACCCGACCCGGAGAGCTCGAGCTCGATGCCGACCGCCGCTGGCTCTTCGTGGAGATCCTGCGCACAGCCGGGGGCGGCCCGTTCGACGAATCGGGGACAGTCGAATTCACCGCGCACTATCGTGACCAGGCCGGTCGCGGTCGATTGCACGAGACCAGCAGGTTTCTCCGGGTCGACGGGTTCTGGCAGTACCTCGACGGCGAGATCGAACGATGGTGACCCCGCACCGGTCGCCCGGCTGCGGGCCGAGCCCACCGGTATGGTGCCCCTCATGCCGCGTATCGCCATCGAATACTGCACCCAGTGCCGCTGGCTGCTGCGGGCGAGCTGGATGGCGCAAGAACTCCTGACCACCTTCACCACCGATTTAGGTGAGGTCGCGTTGATTCCCGGCGAAGGCGGGGTCTTCCGCATCACGGTCGACGAGGTGCAGATATGGGAGCGCAAAGTCGACGGCGGATTCCCGGATATCGCCGTCCTCAAACAGCGGGTCCGGGACCGGATCGCCCCGGCGCGCGATCTGGGTCATATCGACCGCGACCGTGCGGCCGTGGATCCCGATGCCGCGAAATGATTTGTGGGCAGGATCGGAGCCTCCGGTTTCAGTGGCCGAACCGCGCTCTGTCCCCGGTCACCCGCGAATATCGAGGCGGTCCAGGGCGGAAATCAGGCGCAACAACCGCCCCCACAGCAGCCACCCGCCGACGCGGCGGGCGCGGATACCGCGGGGGCGGCCGCGCGGCCGGTGGTCGCGAAAGTGGTCAGCAGCTTGACCGTGTCGTCGTGACCGTGCGGGCAATGCGCCGGATCCGAAGCCTGCGCCATCGGACGGTTGACTTCGAAGGTATCGCCGCAGCTGCGGCAGCGGAACTCGTAACTCGGCATATCCGAATTCTAGAGCCGTCCGGGGGCCGGTATTCGCGGAGCAACGCGACATTTCCGAAACCGAAGTGTAACCACTTCGGTCGTACCCTCGAATGCACAGGTAGAGGAGGTCTGTGATGAACGTCCAGTGCTTCGAGGTGCCGCCTGCGGTCGGTGACGAACGCGCCCCGGTGGCGCGAACCGAGTTCGGTGCGGTCCGCGGCACCCGGGAGGGCGCGGTAGCGGTCTGGCGGGGTGTACCGTACGCCGCCGCGCCCGCCGGTCCCCGTAGGTTCCGGCCCCCACGGCCCCCGATGAGCTGGGGCGGGGTACGCGATTGCGTGGTCTCCGGGCAGATCGCACCACAGGATATGGCCAACACCGTGCCCATCGACCAGTCGCTGGCGATGGGCGAGGACTGTCTGTGGCTCAATATCTGGGCCCCGGCCACGGCCTCCGACGAACCCCGGCCGGTACTGGTGTGGTTGCACGGCGGCGCCTACTGCCTGGGATCGGCCGCCCAGGCCGTCTACGACGGCCGCCACCTCTGCGAAACCGGCGACGCGGTGGTGGTCACGGTGAACTACCGGATAGGCGCGCTCGGGTTCCTGGACCTGTCGTCGCTGTCCGACGAGTTCGCCCCTAATCTGGGCCTCCTCGACCAGCTCGCCGCCCTGGAATGGGTACAGGACAATATCGGCGCCTTCGGCGGCGACCCGGGCAATGTGACTCTCTTCGGAGAGTCCTCCGGGGCGGGTTGCGTCACCGCGATGCTGACGGCGCCGCGTGCCGCGGGCCTGTTTCAGCGCGCCATCGCGCAGAGCCCGCCCGCGACCACCGTGTACGGGCAGGAACGTGCGGCCGGTGTTGCCGAACGGTTCCGCCAACTGATGGATCTGCCCCGGGCCCGCATCGGTGAACTGCTCGAATGCCCGCTCGAACGGATAGTCAGGGCCGCGGCCGTACTGATCGACGAGGTACCGTTGCAGGCCCCCGGGACGCTGGCGGCGGCCCCCGTGGTGGACGAGGATCTGCTGCCCGGATACCCGACCGACCGTTTCCGGGACGGCCGATCCCATCGTGTCCCCCTCATCATCGGCACCAACAAGGACGAGGCGTCGCTGTTCCGGCTGTTCCGGTCGCCGATCATGCCGGTGACTCCGGAAGCGGTGAATACGATGCTCGAACAGGTGCAGGCCGGGCATCCCGGACTGTCGGCCGAACGGCTCGCGGAGATCACCTCGGTGTACCCCGACCTGGCCAAGCCGCGAGGAGCGCTGGCCATGTCCACCGACGCTGCGTTCCGAATGCCCGCACTATGGGTCGCTGACGGCCACGCGCAACACTCACGGACCTGGATGTACCGCTTCGACCACGCCACCCCCATGCTGCGGGCAGCTCGGGTCGGTGCCGGCCACGCCACCGAACTGCCCTACGTATTCGGCAACTTCGGCACTTTCGACCACGACCCCACCTTCTGGCTCGGCGGCCGCAAACAGGCCACCGAGGTATCGGGCCGGATGATGCGCCGCTGGCTGGCCTTCGCCGCCCACGGCGTCCCGGCGGCCCTGGACGGCTCCAAACACTGGCCGCCCTATCACCCGGAATCCCGGGAAACGCTGCTGATCGACACGATCGACCGCGTAGCGCCGGATCCGGAAGGTGATCTGCTCACCGCATGGGGGGAACGAGCAGTAGGTTTCGCTTGAGCTGTGTTTTTGGCGCGCTGGCGCGCGCGGGGGTTGAGGCCCTGAAGTCTCGCCGTTCAGGCCTCGAGACTCGGACCCTGGCCTGGGTGGGTTCACCTCGGCCGAAGGTGCTCAACGGTCGGTCCATCGGATGGCCGACCGCACGTCGCATGCGCTTCGAGGCCTGAACGGCGAGACGGCCTCAACCCTTTGGGGTGTCTCGTATGACTCGACTCGGGTAATTGTTTCGGGATTCGGGTGGTTGTTTCGGGATTCGGGTGGTTGTTTCGGGACTCGACGTCTGGATCGGCTGCCGGCTCGTGTGGGCGGCCGAGCTTGTATGCGATCACCGTTCGCGGACGGGTCGGGCGCTCGGGCGCTCGGTCCGAGTTCGGCGAGGCCGGTCCGAGTTCGGCGAGGCCGGTCCGCGGCACCGAAGGCGCGAAATTACACGTCGGTGGAGAAGCGGATGCCGCCGTCGGGGATCTCCACGCCGGGCCAGACTCGGGCACCGCGGAGCAGTTCGCAGCGGGCGCCCACGCTGGCGCCGTCGCCGATGACACCGTCGCGGACCAGGGCGCGGGGGCCGATACGGGCTCCGAAGCCGACTATGGAGCGTTCCACCGTGGCCCCGGCTTCCACCTTGGCGCCGTCGAACAGGATGGCGCCGTCGAGGCGGGCACCCGCTCCTACTTCCGCCCCGCGACCGACGACCGTACCGCCGATGAGAAGTGCGCCGGGGGCGATACCGGCGCCTTCGTGGACGAGGGATTCGCCGCGCTGGCCGGGGAGTGCGGGGGAGGGGGCGATACCTCGGACCAGGTCGGCGGAGCCGCGGACGAAGTCCTCGGGGGTGCCCATATCCCGCCAGTACGAGGTGTCGACGTGTCCCTGGACGCGGGCGCCTTCGGTCAGCAGAGCGGGGAACACTTCGCGTTCCACCGATACCGGGCGCCCGGCCGGGATCTTCTCGATGTACTCGCGCCGGAAGACATAACAACCGGCGTTGATCTGATCGGTCGGCGGGTCCTGGGTCTTCTCCAGGAAGGCCGTGACGCGGCCGTCGGCGTCGGTCGGTACGCAGCCGAAGGCACGCGGGTCGCTGACCCGTACCAGGTGCAGCGTGACGTCGGCCGCGGTTTTCTCGTGGGTTTCCAGGATGGAGCGCAGATCGGTACCGCCGAGGACGTCACCGTTGAACACCATGACGTTCTCCGCGGTGAGCCGGGGTAGCACATTGCGGATACCGCCGCCGGTGCCCAGCGGTTCGGTCTCGGTGACGTACTCGAGGTCCAAGCCGAATTCGGCGCCGTCGCCGAAGTACTCCTCGAAGACCTCGGCCTTGTAGGAGGTGCCCAGCACGACATGGGTCAGGCCGGCGCTCGCGATCCGGGTCAGCAGATGGGTCAGGAACGGTACCCCGGCCGTCGGGAGCATCGGCTTGGGCGCCGACAGGGTCAGCGGCCGCAGCCGCGTCCCCTTTCCGCCGACCAGAATCACCGCGTCCGCGCCTGCTTGTGATGCCATGGAGCTCCCTTGTCCCAATTCGATCATCGACCCGGCACGGTGGGCGGTGAGTCGTCTATCCGGCCTGCTCCCGCTCCCGTGCTCGCAGAGCGGATCGAACCGCAATCCGGCAGCGCACCGCAAGTCCGGCCTTCAGCGCCCAGCGCAGTGGGGCCTGCCACCAGTGCGGATGCCGGTCGGCCTGGAAGCGGTAGGCGCTGGCGTGGTGGGCGGGCAGCATCGTCTCGGGGTGGCGGCTGGCCGCGTGCCCTTTGGCATGTGTGACCTCGGCGCCGGGAATGAAGACGTTGTGCCAGCCGGCCCGGCCCATCCGGTCGCCGAAGTCGACGTCCTCCATGTACATGAAGTAGCGGGAGTCGAAACCCTCGATCGAGTCGAACGCCGCGCGCCGCACCAGCAGGCACGAACCGGACAGCCAGCCGACGGTCCGTTCGGAGATCTCCTGGTTCTCCTGGCGGTAGCGGCGGGTCCAGGGGTTGGTCTTCCAGACGGCACCGAGTATCGCGTGACCGGCACCGTCGAGGATTCCGGGGACCGATCGGGCGGAGGGGTAGACGCTGCCGTCGGGTTCGAGAACCATGGGTCCGATGGCGCCGGCCCGGGGCCATCGCTGGGCGGCCTCCAGCATGATGTCGATGGAATCGTTGCCCCAGCGGATATCCGGGTTGGCGATCAGGACGTATTCCAGGTCGGGGTCCAATTCGGCGACGGCCCGGTTGATGGCGCCGCCGTACCCGATATTGCCGCCGGTGGGTAGGAAACGCACATGGGCGTTCGCGTCGGCCACGAGTTCGGGGACGCCGTCGGTGGAGCCGTTGTCGGCTAGGATGACCTGCGGCTTCTCCGCGGTGGCCGTTGTCAGGGTGCTGATGAAATGCTCGAGATGTTCGCCCGGCGAATAGGTAACCGTGACCACGGCCAGACGTGGGCGGTCGTGCGGGTTATCGGAAGCGTTCACAGCGCACCACCCTAACGGGCGGCCCGGGTGAGTGCCTCGGTCAGCGCGGATTCCCACGGGCGCAACGGTGTCAGGCCGGCGTCGTGCCAGGCGGTGCCGGACAGTACGGAGAAAGCGGGCCGGGGGGCGGGCCGGGGGAATTCCGCGGTGGTGCACGGCCGGACGCGCTCGGGGTCGGCGCCGATCCCGCCGAACACCGCGCGGGCCAGATCGAACCAGCTGGCCCGCCCGGCGTTCGTGGCATGCAGCACAGCGGGGGCAGCGGGGCGCGCGGCCAGCTCGAGCAGCCCGGCGGCCAGATCGGCGGCGAAGGTGGGGGAGCCGATCTGGTCGTTCACCACCGATACGGTGTCGCGTTCCCGTTCGAGCCGGCGCATGGTGGCCACGAAATCACCGTCGGTCCCGGAGTACAGCCAGGCCGTCCGCACGATATGGGACTGTGGGCAGAGTTCGCGCACCGCGCGTTCGCCGGCGAGTTTGGAGCGGCCGTACACCGTGGTCGGACCGGTGGGATCGGCCGGTTCATACGGGCTCGTGGCGGTCCCGGGGAAGACGTAGTCGGAGGAGAGGTGGACGAGCCGTGCGCCGGCGCGGGCGCAGGCGGCCGCCAGTACCGCGGGGCCGGTCTCGTTTCCGGTGAATGCGGCCCCGGGCTCGGATTCGGCCCGATCGACCGCGGTGAACGCGGCACAATTGAGCACGATATCGCCCGGGCGGACCACCGATTCCACCGCTGCCCGATCGGTGATGTCGAGCTCGGCCCGAGAGAAAGCGCGGATAGCGGGTATCAGCCGGAGTAGTTCACGACCCACCTGGCCACCTGCCCCGGTGACGAGGAGGCGGTCGGCGACTTCGGTTCCGGGTGGTACGGCGGCGCTCACCGGCCCAGTCTGGCACGCCGTCGGCCGCCGAATCGGGGTAACCCGGGCTGCTGTTGGTTAGCCTGCGTGGGGCGAAAGGTGTTTCGACGGCATACGCGAAATGGGTCGGGGTCCTCGACCGATCCGTACGGTCGGGGCCCGCCCCGGTTCTGGAGCGACAGGGCGAGGGAGCGCAGCGACTGAGCGGCGGAGTGAAGAACCGGGGTCACGAGGGCCCCGGACGCGCGGCGCCGGAGGCGCCGCCATCGACAAGGGGAGAGGAAGTCCGAGGTGGCGCAGCGTGGGGAGCCGACGTTGTGGAGTCCGGTGCGGGTTCTGGTCGCATCGGTTGCTCTCATTGTGCTGGTCGCAACCGGGTTCGCCTGGCGCGGTGTGGATTCGCTGGTTTCGAATATCGAGCGGATCAGCGATCTGGGCTTGGGTGGACACAGCGACGGCGCGGTGGACATCCTGCTCGTGGGCGTGGATTCCCGGACCGACGCGAAGGGTGATCCGCTCAGCGACGCCGAGCGGGCCATGCTGCACGCCGGTGACGAGATAGGTACCAATACCGACACCATCGTGCTGATCCGAGTTCCGAACGACGGCCGGTCGGCGACGGCGATCTCGATTCCGCGCGACGCCTACGTCGATATCCCGAGTTCGGGCAAGGGCAAGATCAACTCCGCGTACGGGGTGACCAAACAGACGGTGCAGGAGGATCTACTGGCCGAGGGCGTATCGGAGGACGACGCCGAGGCGCAGTCGACGCAGCGTGGACGGCAGGCGTTGATCGAATCGGTGGCCGGGCTCACCG
The DNA here is from genome assembly GCF_035956715.1 of Nocardia sp. NBC_01329. Classification (NCBI taxonomy): domain Bacteria; kingdom Bacillati; phylum Actinomycetota; class Actinomycetes; order Mycobacteriales; family Nocardiaceae; genus Nocardia; species Nocardia sp. NBC_01329. The sequence goes on from NZ_CP108381.1 coordinate 450,960, forward strand.
GTATCACCGTCGATCACTACGCCGAGGTGAGTCTGCTCGGCTTCGTCCTGCTGACCGACGCGGTCGGCGGCGTGGATGTCTGCCTGCGCCATGCTGTCGACGAACCGATGTCGGGAGCGTATTTCCCGAGTGGCCGGCAAAAGCTCGACGGACCCCAGGCACTGAGTTTCGTGCGGCAACGCCACAATCTCGAACGCGGTGATCTGGACCGTATCGTGCGCCAGCAGGTGTTCATGGCCCAACTGGTGCATCAGGTTGTCAGCGCCGATACGTTGAGCAATCCGAGCCGGTTGCGCGAACTCAGCGACGCGGTGGGGCGCACCGTAGTCCTCGACGAGGGCTGGGATCTGCTCGGATTCCTGACCCAGCTCCAGGACCTGGCCGCCGGGGAGGTCACCTTCGAGACCGTTCCGGTCGCCGATCTCAACGGCACCACCTCCAACGGCGAATCGGTGGTCCGCGTCGATCGCGACGAAGTGCACGACTATGTCGCGGCGCTGGTCGGGGAGGAGCCCACCAGCCGGGCCGCGACCGAGACCACCACACCGAACGTCAACCCGGCGAATGTCGAGGTATCGGTCTACAACTCGAGTACCGTTTCCGGATTGGCGGGTGCGGTCGCACAGGAACTCCTCGGTCTCGGTTACACCCAGGGGGCCGTGGGTAACTATTCCGATGGGTCGTCGGTGTCGCAGAGTCAGGTGCGCGCCCCGTCGGCGTCGGATCCGGGCGGTAAGGCGGTCGCGGCCGCGCTGGGCGGGCTTCCCGTAGTGTCGGATCCGTCGATCGCGACGGGAGCGGTGAACGTGGTTCTGACGAGCGACTACGCTGGCCCCGGATCCGGTAGCGGTGACGTGATCGATTTCGGCAGTACGTCGACCTCGGCCACCCCGGTGCCGCCCGCGCCGCCGATCGCGGCGGCCGAAGACGGACCCACCTGTGTGAATTGAGCGCCGAAAGCAGACGATGCGTGACATAGACCAGGCAACGACCCTCCCCGAAGCGATCCTCGAGCCGATTCTGGAACGTGACCCCGCAGGCCCCCGCGTCACCTGGTACGACGACGCGACCGGTGCCCGGATCGAGCTGTCCGGGCTCACCCTGGCCAACTGGGCGGCCAAAACCGGGAACCTGATCCGCGACGAATTCGGGCTCACCCCGGGTGCCCGGGTCGCGGTGCTGTTACCCGCGCACTGGCAGACCGCGGCGGTCCTGCTCGGCTGCTGGTGGGCCGGAACCGAAGTGGTACTGCGCGCCGATCCCGACGCGGAGCTGGTTTTCGCCGCCGCGGATCGGCTGGCCGAAACCGAGGACGCACCCGAGGTGGCGGCCCTCTCACTGGACCCCATGGGCGGACCGGTCCGCGATCTGCCGATCGGGGTCACCGATTACGCGTCAGCGGTCCGGGTGCACGGCGATCAGTTCCTGCCCGGCGGCACCGGTGCGGCCCTGGACGGTATGCCGGTCTCCGAGGTCCTCGCCGAAGCCCGGAAATCGGCTGCTCGGCAGGGCTTCTCCGAAGGCGATCGGGTGCTGTCCAGTGCCACCTGGGACACCCCCGCCGAATTGATCGACGGTTTTCTCTCGGTGCTCGGCGCGGGAGCCTCCCTCGTGCAGGTGGCCGAACCCGATCCGGCGCTGCGGGCGCGGCGGGTGGAAACCGAACGGGTCACCCACGTTCTGTGACGCGTCTCCTACCACGGTAGGTCCCGGGCTCCGACTCCGGCAGGTTCCCGGGTCGCCGGATATTCCGTAGCGTTCGTATCGGGTGGTCCTCCGGTGCCGGTGGACGTTGGAATACGACCGGGCCGACCGGCCGCCGTATGTGCGTCCCTCGGATCGCGGAAGAGCGGCGCACGAAGCCGTCGGCACGACAGGAGTGGGTGGGATGAAGCCGGAATACGTTTTCCGCTGGGTGAATCAGCACGGTTTGATCCGGGTCGCGAAGAAGGCGCAGTTGCGCCGGGGGGATCTGTTCGCCCGCCTCAACGGTGGTCCCGAGGGGATCACGAACCCGTACCCGCTGCTCGAGGAACTGCGTGGAGAGGGCGGAGTACACCGCGCCGGGCCTCTCTGGATCACCGTGGATCACGCAGTGGTTCGGGAGGTGTTGCGGGACAATCGCTTCGGAGTAGGTATGCCTGCGCTGATCCGGCTGCCGGAGTTCGGCCGCCGCGCCCTGGCCCGGCGGCCGATCCCGGCCAACCCCGTCGATCCGCCCTCCATGCTGATGCTCGACCAGCCCGAACACACCAGGATGCGCAAACCGGTCGCGGCGGCGTTCACTCCGCGTGCCATCGGGCGCTTGCGCGATCGGGTCGTCACGGTCACCGAGGAACTACTCGGCGCCCTGCCCGAGGACGGCCCCGCCGATCTGGTGGGCCAGTTCGCCGCGCAGGTGCCGATTGCCATCATTTCCGAAATGCTCGGTTTCCCCGACCGCGATCGGGAGATGTTCCTCCGCTGGGGCGATGCGATCAGCCCGCTGCTGGATATCGGGATCTCGTGGAGCGCCCACGAACGCGCCATGCGTTCCTCGGAAGCAGTGCAGAACTATCTGCTGGACCATATCGGCCGACTGCGCACCGAGCCCGGTGACGATATCCTCAGCAGCCTGGTCGGCAAGGGCGAACTGTCCACCTACGAACTCTGTGCCTCGGCGACCCTGCTGATGGGCGCGGGTTTCGAGACCACGGTCAATCTCATCTCCAAGGGCATCGTACTGCTGCTCGAACATCCCGATCAGCTCGCCCGCCTGCGGGCGGAGCCGGACCTGTGGCCCGGCGCGGTCGAAGAGATCCTGCGCTTCGACCCCCCGGTGCAGACCACGGCGCGGCTGGCACACACCGATGTGGAAGTAGTGGGTCGGCGGTTGGCCGAGGGCACGACCTTGGTGCTGTCGCTGGCCGGCGCCAACCGCGATCCGGCGATATTCCCCGATCCCGCCCGCTTCGACATAACCCGTCCCAACGCCAGGGAACACGTCGGCTTCAGCAGCGGAATCCATGCCTGCCTCGGCGCCGGCCTCGCCCGGATGGAGGCGGCCCACGCGCTGCGCGCCCTGTTCGAACAGTTCCCCGATCTCCGGCTGAGCGGTCCGCCGCGGCGCCGGCAGCTCTACACGCTGCACGGCTACGAGAGTCTGCCCGTGCACACCGGTCCTCGCGTTCGCGCCCGGGAGTCCATCGGGTGATCCGGGCGGTTACCGACATCGGTGATGTCACACTCACCGCGCCCGATTCGTCGGATCTCTGTAGACAGTCACCCGACCCGAGGAGATCCACATGTCCGTCGAGATCAGCAACCCGCCGGCTCTGCACGATCCGGTTCCGTTCGGCTACAGCCACGTGGCCGTCACCAGCGGCGAACTCGTGTTCGTGGCCGGCCAATACGATTCCGACGCGCACGGCACCACCACCACCGATGATTTCGCCGGTCAGGTCGCCCGGGCGTTCGACAACCTGGGCATCGCGCTGCGTTCGGTGGGACTGGATTTCGCCGATATCGCCCAGCTGCGCACCCATATCGTCGACCACGACGCGGCCAAACTGACCGTCGTCGGCACGAAGATCGCCGAGATCTGGGGAGGGCGGCCACCGGTTCAGACGCTGATCGGCGTCGCCGCCCTGGCACTGCCGACCATGCTGTTCGAGGTGGACGCGGTGGCCATCCGACCCTGATCCGGGCGGCGAGGCAGAATCGGGGGATGGCGGATGTCGTAGTGGTAGGTTCCGGCCCCAACGGCCTCGCGGCGGCGGTGGCCATGGCCGCCGCGGGGCTCGAGGTCGACGTGTACGAGGCCGCGGAAACTCTGGGTGGCGGCTGTCGTACCGCCGAAACGACCCTGCCCGGTTTCCGGCACGACGAATGCGCGGGCGCACATCCGATGGCGGTGGCCTCGCCCTTCTTCCAGGCTTTCGACCTGCCCGCGCACGGGGTCGAACTGCTCACTCCCGAGGCCTCTTACGCCCATCCGCTCGACGGCGGCGTCGCCGGAGTGGCCTGGCGGGATCTCGACCGGACTGCGGCCGGCCTCGGCGCCGACGGCAAGGCCTGGCGATCGCTGTTCGGCCCCCTGGTCCGCGACTGGCCGGGCGTGGCGCGGACAGCGATGTCGGATATGCGGCACATACCACTGGGCCCCGCCACGATCCGGTTCGGCCTGCGTCTGCTCGAACAGGGGTCCCCGCTCTGGAATACGAGGTTTCGCGGCAACGTCGCGCCCGCCCTGTTCACCGGGGTGGCCGAACACGTCATCACTCCGCCGCGCGCACTACCGGCAGTGGGCGCCGGACTGCTGCTGGCCACCCTCGCCCACGCGGGCGGCTGGCCGGTGCCGCGCGGCGGTAGCCAGGCGATCATGGACGCGCTGGCCGCCGACCTGCGCCGCCGCGGTGGACGACTACACACCGGCCACCGGGTGGACTCGCTGGAAGAATTCCGGACAGCCCGCGCGATCCTCTGCGATACCTCGCCGACCGAACTCGTGCGCATCACCGGCGATCGGCTCCCGGCCGGCTACCGTCGCCGAATCGACCGCTACCGCTACGGCGGTGGCGCCTGCAAGGTGGACTTCGCGTTGGCGGGCCCGGTGCCCTGGCAGGCTCCGGGATGCGCCGAAGCCGCAACACTGCACCTGGTCGGCAGCCGGGCCGAAGCGATGGCCGCCGAACACGCCGTGGCCGCGGGAATACACACCGACCGGCCCTTCACCCTGGTCATCCAGCCCGGGGTCGTCGACCCGACCCGCGCCCCCGCAGGACAGCACACCCTCTACACCTACGCCCACGTTCCACACGGCTCCGACCGTGACGTCAGCGAACTCGTCACCGACCAGATCGAACGATTCGCACCCGGCTTCCGCGATCTCGTCCTCGCGAAACACGTCCGTACAGCCGCCGAAATGCCCGCCCACAACGCGAACTACATCGGCGGCGATATCAACGCCGGCGCGATGACCCTCGCACAGACCGTCTTCCGGCCGGTACCGCGCTGGAATCCCTACAGCACCGGACTACCCGGCGTATACCTGTGTTCCGCGGCCACCCCGCCCGGCGGCGGCGTCCACGGTATGAGCGGGGTGCATGCCGCCCGCCACGCGCTACGCACGGTCTTCGGCAACCACACCGACCCCCTCACCCTGCTCACCGCGGCTCCCGGGTCGAATCCGGCACCCTAGGGTTCGCGTACGGTCTCGCGATACAGATCCGGCTCCAGATAGATGACCCGCGCCGCGGGCACTGCCGCGCGCACCCGGCTCTCCGCCGCGTCGATACCCGCCGCGATCTGCGCGATATCCAGCCCCGGTGTCACCGCGACCTTCGCCGCCACCAGCATCTCCTCCGGCCCGATGTACTGGGTCTTGATATGGATGAGACGGTCGATCGTCGTCCCGTCCACCAGGTTCGCGCGAATCGCCTCGTCCTCCGCGGCGGTCGCGCCCTCACCGATCAGCAGACTGTGCATCTCGATGATCAGCACGATCGCGATAACACCCAGCAGTGCGCCGATCGCCAGCGTGCCGACACCGTCCCACACCGGATCACCGGTCACCATGGTGAGCCCCACACCGCCCAGCGCGAAGATCAGCCCGATCAACGCACCGGTGTCCTCCAGCAGCACCACCGGCAACTCCGGGCTCCGCGAATTACGGATGAACTGCCACCAGCTCGCCCGCCCCTTCAGCGGCGCCGACTCCTTCACCGCGGTACGGAAACTGAACGTCTCCAGCACGATAGCGACCACCAGGATCACCACGGCCACGATCGGCGAACTCAACTCCTCGGGATGCTGGATCTTGTGCACACCCTCGTACAGGGCATACACCGAACCCAAGGTGAACAACACCAGCGCCACTACGAACGAATAGAAGTAGCGGCTCCGGCCGTACCCGAACGGATGCAACTCATCGGCTTGCTGTTCGGCGCGATTCTGCCCGAACAACAACAGCCCCTGATTGGCGGTATCGGCGACCGAGTGCACCCCCTCCGCCAGCATCGACGCCGACCCGGTGATCGCGGCACCCACGAACTTCGCTACCGCGATCCCGGCGTTCGCCGACAACGCGGCAAGAATCGCCTTCTTACTTCCACCAGCCGACATCCGCCACCCTCCTGTACTACGACGCCCGAACCATCCGCATCGCTCCGATACGACAGCCGCGCAACAGCCTATGCTGTGTTCATGGCGGCGCCTTCGGCGCCGCGGGTCGGGGCCCTCGTGACCCCGGTTCTTCACTCCGGCGCTCAGTCGCTGCGCTCCATCGCTCTGTCGCTCCAGAACCGGGGCGGGCCCCGACACGGGTGGCCGGCTATCCGGAGTAGAGGGAGGTGGGTGCGGAAATGTGTCCGGGGGCCGGGGTGGGCTGACCGGTCTGTAGGTGCTCAATGGTTTTCATTCTCGGGACCGCCACCTGCTCGCCCTCAGTCGCTCTCGGCCGGGGGCGCCCCAGGGACGGAGGGCGGACCATCCGGAGTAGACGGAAGCCGTTGTGGCCGTGGCCTCTATATGCCCAGTTCGATTCACAACCGACCCGCCCGCGACCGATCTACATGCCACCACCGAGATATCGAACCCGACGCAACCGTACGAGTCGTGTCTTACGAGACACCCCAAAGGGGTGAGGCCGTCTCGCCGTTCAGGCCTCGAAGCGCGAGTCTCGAGGCCTGAACGGCGAGACCTCAGGGCCTCAACCCCCGTGCCGCCGCAGGCGGCGCCGAAAACACAGCACCTTCACGAGTGGGCCCACATACTCGCCATCCACGGATCAGTGCGATGCGCCATCTCCCGGGGTGACCCGAGCGCGCTAGCCTCGGCACGCGCTAGCCTCGGCAGTAGGACAGTCCGAACCTACCCGCCGAGCCTCGTCGAGCCGAGATGTCTTCGCGGCCCGTCGCGTAGGGCTCAGGCAGCGCCCACACAAGCGCAGAACAGGGTCGCGGGTTCCTCCGGGGCCTGGGCGCGGATGTCTTTGTCGGCGGCCGAGACCCAGGCGGCGCCGCCTCGGGTGAGCGAAACCTCGGAGTCGCCGTCCAGCAAGCGGGCTGATCCGGCCGTGCACAGCACGATTCCCGGGCCGGCGTCGGTCAGGGGCACCAGCGCAGGACCGGCGGTGAGGTCGAAACGGCGCAGAGCGAATTCCGGTGCGGGCGTGTGGTAGCGGACCGAACCGTCACCTGCCGGTTCGGGAAGGACCAGCGGTAGGTCGATCGGTTCGAAGTCGAGGACTTTCAGCAACTCCGGGACATCGACGTGTTTGGGTGTCAGCCCGCCGCGTAGCACGTTGTCGGAGTTGGCCATGATCTCGACGCCGACGCCGTGCAGGTAGGCGTGCAGATTGCCGGCGGCGAGGAAAAGGCCTTGGCCGGGTTGCAGGGTGATCCGGTTGAGCAGCATCGCGGCCAGTACGCCGGCGTCGCCGGGGTAGGCCTCGGCCAGTTCCAGGGTGGTGCGGGCTTCGGCGGCGAATTCGCGTTCGGAATTGGACAGGTAGCGCACGCAGCCGTCCAGCACAGTCGGCAGTAGCTTGTCCAGGACAGTCGGCGGGAGGGTGATCCAGCTGGTGAAAAGGGTTCGCAGGCCGTCGGAATCGGGTTGGGCGGCGAGTAGGTCCGCGTATTGGTTCAGGGAGGTGACGTCCAGGGCGCGGAACAGGTCCACAGTGCGCAGCGGGTCGCGGAAACCGGCGAGTGCTTCGAATCGTTCCAGGGCGACCACCAGTTCGGGTTTGTGGCTGTCGTCGCGGTAGTTGCGCATGGGCGAATCGAACGGCACCCCGGTGCGGTTCTCCCGGGCGAACCCGGAGCGCGCCTGTTCGGCGCTCGGGTGCGCTTGCAGCGACAGTGGTTCTTCGGCGGCCAGGATCTTCAGTAGGAACGGCAGCCGGTCGCCGAAACGCTCGGCGGCCGTGCCGAGTTCTTCCCCGGGGTTCTCCGAAACCACCTCCAGCAGTGACCGGGTGCCGTTGTCGGTGCGGAGGTAGGCGGGGTCGGCCGGATGGGCACCGAACCACAGTTCTGCTTCCGGATGCGCCGAGGGGACCGGACGGCCGCAGAGTTCGGCGAGCGCGGTGCGCGAGCCCCAGGCGTACGAGCGAAGCGCACCCACGAGTTCGTGCACTAGTACTGTCCCCCGTCGTAACTTTCCGGACCGCTCGCCGCGATCGCCCGGCCGCCGATCAGCCGCAGATAGGCCGCCGCCATCTCCCAGCGCAGCGCGAGTACGGCGAGACGTCCCAGTTCTCCGCCGATCGGCGTGGGAACGGGTTGGGGGACCGGGGTTCCGGCTCGCGATGGGTCGGCCGGAGCCGATTCGAGATCGGCGGTGATCAGGTCGGCGTCCACGGTGCCGCCACCCGCGCCACCGAAAACGGCGATCTTGCGGCGGGCCGTCACGATATCGGATTCCGTGCTGCACACGAAGATCCGCTTCTTCTCCACCGGTGGCGGGCCGTCGAGTTGTTCGTCGTGGAACAGCGGGTCGTAGTCGGGAGCGGCCACGGTGGCGGCGTTCACCAGGTGCGGTAGGGCTGTTATCGCTACGGCCAGTTCCACAGCGGTGGCGGTGCGGCCCGCCGATTGCAGTAGCACCTCCGCTGCGTGCACGGCCAGCTCGGTGGTGGCCGCCGTGTCGCCGGCGACGATCAACCCGAGCTGCTGGGTCCGCGCGGCCAGGTTTTTGGCGGGATTGTGGAAAACCTCGTGTTGGGGGCCGTCGCGCAGCGCCTCGATGTCGAGGACATCGGCCAGCTCACCCAGTTCGGGCAGGAATGTGGCGCTGCGGTGGCCGTCGATCGCGCGCAGCACCGCGATCCCGACACCGAGGTAACGCAGCAGGCGGTTCTCGTCGAGTACGGGCACCCGGGGTGCCAGCAGGGCCGCCCGCCCGGCCGCGGCGGCACGCAGCGGCCCTTCGTCCGGGGCTGCCACGACCACTTCGGCGCCGCGACGCAGCGCACGGTCGACCCCGTCGATGAGCAGGGGATCTCCGGCGTCGTCTCCGGCCACCAGCACCACATCCAGCGGCCCTACCCAGGCGGGTACCGAGGTGGCCCGGACCAGGGGGAGCCCGGCCCGGTCACCGAGCGTCGCGACGAGCAGGGCGGCGGCCCGGCCGGCCCGGCCGGGGCCGGATACCAGCAGCAGGCTTCGCGGGCGCAGACCGTCCAGGCGGGCGAGCGCCCCTTCTGCCACGGCGGCCGCGGTGGCACGCACCTGGGCGCCACCGGACGCGGCCGAACGGAGGGCCCCGCCGGTATCGGCGGCCTCGAGCATTGCGGCATCGTCCAGATCGAGTACCGGGGTGTCAGCGATCATCGGGCGTGGCACCTCCCCTCATCGCGCTGTTGTCGGTCTCGGCCGCCACCGCCCGCGTCGTGGACACCGGGCCTTGGAACGGGCGAATCCACGGTGTGTATTTCCACTATTCCAGTCAGGCGCGGACGATGCGCAGGATCTCGGTCACGAGTGCGTCTACTTCGTCCTGCGACCTGGCTTCGACGTTGAGGCGCAGCAGCGGTTCGGTATTGGAGGCGCGGAGGTTGAACCAGGCGTGGTCGGGTAGTTGCACGGTGACGCCGTCCAATCGGTCCACCGAGACTGCCCGCCCCGCGAACGCGTCGATGACGCCGGCGGTCCGGCCGGCGGCGTCGTCGACGGTCGAATTGATTTCACCGGAGGCGGCGTAGGCGGTGTAGGACGCCATCAGCTCGGAAACGGACCGTTTGTCCTCGCCCAGGGCGGCCAAGACGTGCAGGGCGGCCAGCATGCCGGAATCGGCGCCCCAGAAATCCCGGAAGTAGTAGTGCGCGGAATGCTCACCGCCGAATACCGCACCCGAAGTGGCCATCAGTTGTTTGATGAACGAATGGCCCACCCGCGAGCGCACCGGGTTGCCGCCCAGTTCGGTCACCAACTCCGGGACCGACCGCGAGGTGATCAGATTGTGGATGATGGTGGCCCCGGGCTCCTCGGCGAGTTCCCGTTCGGCGACCAGCGCGGTGATGGCCGACGGCGAAACGGGTTCACCCAGCTCGTCCACCACGAAGCAGCGGTCGGCGTCGCCGTCGAATGCCAGGCCGATATCGGCGCCGCAATCGCGGACCAGGGCCTGCAGATCCACCAGATTCTTCGGATCGAGCGGGTTGGCCTCGTGATTGGGGAAGGTGCCGTCCAGTTCGAAGTACAGTGGGACCACCTCGACCTGCGGCAGCGCACCGAGCACGGCGGGAACGGTATGCCCACCCATCCCGTTGCCTGCGTCCACCGCGATGGTCAGCGGGCGGATGCTGCCGAGATCGACCAGATCGCGCAGGAAGGCGGCGTAGTCGTCGAGCAGATCGACCTCGGTGGCCGTGCCCGGTTCCCCGTCGTGACTCGGTACGCCGGAGATCAGCTCGTCCGCGATGGTCGCCAACCCGGTGTCCTGGCCCACCGGCAGCGCGCGCGGGCGACAGAGCTTGATGCCGTTGTAGCGCGCCGGATTGTGGCTGGCGGTGAACATGGCGCCCGGGCAGTCGAGCCGCCCCGAAGCGAAATACAGCTCGTCGGTGGATGCCAGCCCGATATGGACCACATCCAGGCCCTGGGCGAGCACGCCCTCGGCGAAAGCGGCCACCAGCTCGGGAGATGAGGCGCGCATATCGTGGCCGATCGCGATGCGTCGTGCGTCCTCGCCCCGCATCAGCCGGGCGAACGCCGCCCCGGTGTCCCGGACGAAGCCGGCGTCGAGTTGGTCGGTGACCACACCGCGGATGTCGTAAGCCTTGATCACCGCGTTCACGGACTCGGCAGAGCGGGCGACTGTCATGGCGACTACCCTAGTGCGTGCGTTGACGGCCCCGCCTCCGGCGGGGCGATAGAAGCAGCTCAGCTGGGGGGATCGGGGAGTACCCGCAGATGTCCGCGGCGGCCGGTGCGAGTGGGGCGCGGCGGGGGAGTGTGTTCGCGGTAGCCCCGCTGGTCGGGTTCCGGCGGGCGGCGGCGTAATCCGGCTTCCCGGACGGCCTCGGCGAGCGCGGTCAGATCGTCGTCGTCGGGGCTGGTGGAGAAGCCGCCTTCGTGCCGGACCATATCCCAGCCCTTGGGGGCGGTGATCCGGGAGGCGTGGGTCGCGCAGAGATCCCAGGAATGAGGTTCGGCCACCGTCGCCAACGGGCCCACCACCGCGGTGGAGTCGGAGTAGACATAGGTGAGCGTCGCGACGGCCGGATTCTTGCAGCCGGGTCGGCAGCAACGACGCATGGAGATCACGCCGTCGAGCGTAACCCGCCCCACCCGCGCGGGTGGGGCAGACACGCTCATGGATCTGCCCACGCACGGCGCGGCGCAGTGTGATTCGTACCGCTTCGGGTGTGAACAGCCGACCATTCGAACAATGACCGTACCCACTTCCCCAGATCGATCACAGCTCCCCCGAAGACCCACATTCCCTCCACGCCGGATATCCCGCCTCAGTTGCCGGGGTCACGAGGGCCCCGACCCCGCAGCGCCGAAGGCGACGCCTATTCCGGTTCGGGGTCGATCACGTCCGGGTCGACCCCGAGGTAGGTCGCGATCTGCTGCACCAGGACCTCGCGCAGCAGTTCCACCAGATCGTCGGGGTCGCCGGCGCGTAGTTCGAGGGGTTTGCGGAACAGCACCACCCGGGCGCGGATGGGCGTGCCGTGCCGGTCGACACCGGCCGGGATCAGCCGGGACAGCGGGACCGGGCCGTCGGCGACCACCTCGTCCGGCCAGGTCACCGAATCAGGGTGCAGTGGACGGATTTTGGGCACATCGTCGACGGCGATATCGAGTTTGGTGAGGCGATCGTGCCAGCGGGTGTCCAGCGGGGCGAATGCTTCCAGGACCAGCCGGTCGAATTTCTGGCCCCGGGTGCGCCAGGCCGGAACAGTCGGCGGCAGCATCGGGCCGCGGACACCGCGGCCGCGACGGCTGACCGACCGGGCGGTCGGGGGTCTGCGGTTGCGGGATCGTGCCATGAGCAGAACGTTAGTCAGTTATCTCCGATCGCGACGGCCCGCCCCGGCTACATGCTCCGGGGCGCACCGACGCGAGCGGTACGGCCGCATACGGTCGCCGATCGTCAGCCGATACCGCGCTTGAGGCGCCGGCGCTCCCGCTCCGACAGGCCGCCCCAGATTCCGAAGCGCTCATCGTGCGCGAGCGCGTATTCCAGGCATTCGTCGCGGACCTCGCATCCCAAGCAGATGCGTTTGGCCTCGCGGGTGGAGCCACCCTTCTCCGGGAAGAAGGCCTCCGGGTCTGTCTCCGCGCAGAGTGCGCGTTCTTGCCACTGTTCTTCGATGGAGCCGAACATCTCGTCGAAACCGGTCACGATCAGGCTGAGCCGGGGAGTCGATTCATGCTCGTTCCGATCAGGTCCGGACCAGCCGTTTTCAGCAGCGACGCCTTGTGCTGCGCCTGCTGTGGAATCGGTTCGCGATACACCCACCGGAATGCCGGCCGGGGCCAGATCATCGGCCATCGCTCCGCCTCCTCATTGTGTGTTAGCGCAGAATGAATTCATTTCCGTCGATCGACGCGCACGCCGACGGCCAAACTCCGCGACGTTGTCTCGCGGACTTCCCCGAACGTGTCATTCCAATTCGAACATCTGTTCGAGTTTCCATGCGCGCCTTGTACTTCCCGCGCGACCCGGAATGACATGTCTGTGATTAGACACGCCGCCTGTGGTGATGGTCAAGCCACCGTCACTATTCCGTTACTATCCCGCGCAGCATTCCGAGTCGATCTTGTGACCCGAATAGCAAATGAGCGGCAAATATAGCGGAACGCGCACTATTTCCCGCGCGGCATAGGGTGTACAGATGTGACTTCACAACAAGCGGACAGCGCACCCGCCAATGGTCCCCGTATCGTCGTCCTGGTCGGCGGAGTCGGTGGCGCGCGGTTCCTGCTGGGCGTCCGGGAGCTGCTCCCCGAGGCGGAGGTTTCCGCGATCGTGAACGTGGGCGACGATGTCTGGATGCATGGGCTGAGAATCTGTCCCGACCTCGATACCTGCATGTATACGCTCGGTGGCGGAATCGACCCGGAGCGCGGTTGGGGCCGGTTGGGTGAAACCTGGCACGCCAAGGAGGAGCTCGCGAAATATCATGCGCAGCCCGACTGGTTCGGACTGGGCGACCGCGATATCGCGACGCACCTGGTTCGTACCGAAATGTTGCGCGCCGGGTATCCCCTCTCGGCGGTTACCGAGGCGCTGTGCAATCGATGGCAACCGGGCGTGAAACTCCTCCCGGCAACTGACGATCGCTGTGAAACGCATGTTGTTATCAGCGATCCGGACAGTCCTGGCGAACGCCGCGCGATCCATTTCCAGGAGTGGTGGGTTCGGTACCGTGCCGACGTCGAAACCCACGGATTCGCCACAATCGGGGCGGATGAGGCCAAACCGGCACCGAATGTGACTGAACTCATAGCCGGTGCGGATGTTGTATTACTCGCTCCATCGAACCCGGTTGTGAGCGTCGGATCGATCCTCTCGGTGCCCGGAATTCGGGGCGCGCTGCGCACCACCGAGGCCCCGGTGATCGGGGTGTCGCCGGTGATCGACGGAAAGCCGTTGCGCGGGATGGCCGACGAATGCCTGTCGGTGATCGGCGTGGAGACCTCGGCGGAGGCGGTCGGGCGTCACTACGGATCTCGTTCGGCCACAGGCATTCTCGACGGCTGGCTGATACACACCACCGATACCGCCGAGGTTCCGGGTGTGCAGGTGCGCAGTGTTCCCCTTTTGATGACCGATCCGCCCACCACCGCCGAAATGGTGCGTGCGGCTCTCGAGTTGGCAGGAGTTAAGCCGTGACCAGCGTGAACCCGTCGGTGGAGGCCGCGATCCCCGATCATTCCGCGACGCAATTGCAGATCCTGCCGATCACCGGATTACCGGAATTCCGGCCCGGTGACGATCTTGCCGAACATATCGCCGCCCGGGCTCCCTGGCTCACCGACGGCGACATCCTGGTGGTCACCAGCAAAATCGTCGCCAAGGCCGAGGGGCGGATCGTCGCGGCACCGACCGATCCCGAGGAACGCGATACCGCGCGGCGCCGCCTTGTCGAACAAGAGGCGGTGCGGGTCGTGGCCCGCCGGGGTCGCACCCTCATCACCGAGAACCGTCTCGGCATCGTGCAGGCCGCGTCCGGGGTCGACGGGTCCAACGTCGAAAACGACGAATTGGTACTGCTGCCCGCCGATCCCGATGGCAGCGCAAAAGGTTTGCGGTCGGCGCTGGGCACCCGGCTCGGGGTGGAGATCGCGGTGGTGGTCACCGACACCATGGGCCGTGCCTGGCGCAACGGACAGACGGATGTGGCGATCGGCTCCGCGGGTTTGCCCGTGCTGCACGACTACGCGGGCGCCGTCGACGGGCAGGGCAACGAACTCCAGGTCACCCAGGTGGCGATCGCGGACGAATTGGCCGCTGCCGCAGACCTGGTCAAGGGGAAGCTCGGCGGTGTCCCGATCGCGGTGGTCCGAGGGCTCACCGCGGTCGACAACGGTTCGACAGCAGCCGATCTGGTGCGCCCGGGCACCGACGATCTGTTCTGGCTCGGTACCGCCGAGGCGATCGAGCGGGGACGTGGGGAAGCGGTGCTGCTGCGCCGATCGGTCCGCGCCTTCGCACCGGATCCGGTGGAACCCGAACAGATACGCACCGCTGTCGCGGTGGCACTCACCGCGCCGGCGCCGCACCACACCCGCCCGGTACGGTTCGTCTGGTTGCGCGATGGTGACCGGCGGCAGCGTTTGCTCGAGACGATGGCCGAGAAGTGGCGGTCCGATCTCGCGGCGGACGGCCTGGACTCCGAGCGGATCGAGCGGCGCGTGAACCGCGGCCGCCTGCTGTTCGACGCGCCGGAGGTGATCATCCCGTTCTGCGTCCCCGACGGAGCTCACGATTATCCCGACGAACGACGCCGAGACGCGGAACGGACCATGTTCACCGTCGCGGTCGGTGCCGCGGTCCAGGGACTGCTGGTCGCGCTCGCGACCGAGGGGCTGGGCAGCTGCTGGATCGGGTCGACCATCTTCGCCCCGGAGGTGACCCGGGAGGTGCTCGGCCTGGCCGACGAATGGATCCCGCTGGGGGCCATCGCGATCGGGTATCCCACCGAGGAACTCACCCCGCGTGCGCCGCGCGACCCCGATACCTGCCTGGTCGAGCTGTGACCGCCGAATCGCTGCACGCGTCGGCAACCGATCTGCTGACTGCATGGAAACCGGCCCTTGGCTCCGACGCCTCGCTGCGTGAGGCGATGCTCGCGTTCCTTGGCGCGGCTCCCCGCGGTTGCCTGCGTGAGCACGTACCCGGTCATATCACCGCCTCGGCCGTGGTGTTCTCGCACGACGGCGGGGAAGTACTGCTCACCTTGCATCCGCGGGTAGGGCGCTGGATCCAGCTCGGCGGGCACTGCGAGCCCGCGGACGAGACCGTGGCCGATGCCGCGCTGCGCGAGGCCACCGAGGAATCCGGTATTCCGGGACTGCGGCTCGAACCGGAACTCTACGGCGCCCAGGCTCATCCGATCACCTGTTCACTGGGCGTACCGACTCGTCATCTGGATCTGCTGTTCCGGATCACCGCGCCGGCCGACGCTGTCCCGGTTCGCAGTGCCGAATCCACCGATCTGCGGTGGTGGGCGGTGCGCGATCTGCCACCGGACGCCGATGTACTGATCCGGTGAGACTGCCACTGCTCGGCCGATCACGGTCGAGCAGTGGGTTCGGTGGGCGACGGACCGGGAGCCATCCGCTTCATAAAGTATGCGTGACCCGAATCCGTTCTTTACCGAACGCATAGACGTGTCCGCTCCAGGGCCTCTTCGCGCTTACCGTCGAAGTGAGTGTGTTGCGTACGTGACGGTGCACCGGTGTATCGCGGCCGGTACACGCTGGGACGATATCCCCGACGATTGGACGTGTCCGGACTGCGGGGCGGCCAAGTCGGATTTCTTCATGATCGAAATCGAGCGAACTTGAAACTTTGACTCCCGCGGTGCATTCGTGCAAGTGTCGCTGATATGCCGAGCACCGGGTCCCGGAATGCGAACCAGGGGTCTGCGCGTGAGTTGCTGCGCACAGCCGTCCTCGACGCGATGCGAGACCTGTTGTTGCAGCGTGACTGGTCCAAGATCACGCTCACCGAGGTGGCGGCCGGAGCCGGGGTGAGCCGGCAGACCCTCTACAACGAATTCGGCTCCCGTGGTGGCCTCGCCGAGTCCTATGCCATTCGGCTCGCCGATGATCTCGTCGACCATGTGGAAACAGCGCTGGCCGCCAATATCGGCGACGCGCAGGCATCCATCCGAGAAGGCCTGGCGAGCTATTTCCACGATTCCGCGCAGGATCCGCTCGTGCGGTCGCTGCTGCTCGGGGAAGTGAAACTCGATCTGCTCCGGCTCATCACCCTCGACGCCGGCCCGTTGATCGCGCACGCCACCGAGCGGCTGTCGACGGTGATGCAGCGCAGCTGGATCGCTTTGACCCCGGCGCAGGCTCTCACCTTCGCGCATGCGCTGGTGCGTTTGGCGATCAGCTATATCCCGACACCGCCCCCGGCCGAGCACGACGCACCCGCCGAACTCGGACGCGTTTTCAGTCCCTACGTCGCCGCCGTGCTCGCCGAACGCGAGTTGCGATGAATTCGCCACGATGGTGAGCCGCCGGTAAGGTACCTGCATGTAACAATGCCCACGTTCGGGGCGAACAAAGACTCATCAGTGACGCAGGTTCTGCAACGATGTAGGCCGCTGTCGGTTCGGTTCTCAGTAGCGGAGCAAAAGTGCAATTGGTTGGCAAGTCGACTGGATCGGCCGATCCCAAACGCCATCTGTGGATTCTCGGACTGATCGCGCCGGCCTGTGCGCTGTTGCCCTCGCAGTTGGTGTTGCACACCGGCCTCGAGGTGTTCTGGTGGCTCGGGCCGATCGTGGTGCTGGTGATGATTCCGCTGCTGGACGTGCTGGTCGGCGACGACGGCACCAATCCTCGCGACGAGGACTACGAGACTCTCTCCAACGATCGTTTCTATCGCTGGTGCACCTATCTGTTCCTGCCCTTCCAGCTGATCGGACTCACCCTCGCCGGTTATCTGTGGTCCGGCGCCGAGCTGAGCATCGTCGACAAGATCGGGCTCGCCACCACCCTGGGCCTGGTGTCCGGGATCGGTATCAACGCGGCACACGAACTCGGGCACCGGGTGGAACACCTGGAACGCCTGCTCGCGAAGATAGCGCTGGCGCAGTCGGGGTACGGGCATTTCTTCGTCGAGCACAACAGGGGCCACCATGTGCGAGTGGCGACCCCGGACGATCCCGCCAGCGCCCGGCTCGGTGAGAGTTTGTGGAGATTCCTGCCGCGCAGTGTGGCCGGTGGATTCCGCTCCGCGATCACGCTGGAGCGGGAACGGTTGCAGCGGACCGGTAGCGGCTGGTGGAGCCTGGGTAACCACATTCTGCAGGCATGGTCGATGACGGTGGTGCTGTTCGGCGCCCTGATGCTGGTCTTCGGCTGGCAGATCCTGCCGTATCTGTTGCTGCAGGCGGTACTCGGCGCCGGACTGCTGGAAACGGTCAACTACATCGAGCACTACGGGCTGCTGCGGGAACGCAGGCCCAACGGGCGGTACCGCCGCTGCACCCCGCGGGACAGCTGGAACAGCGACCGTCTGGTGACCAACATCTTCCTGTTCCATCTGCAGCGGCACAGCGATCACCACGCCAACCCGGGCCGGCGCTATCAGACCCTGCGCAGCTCGAACGAGGCGCCCCAGCTGCCCGCCGGATACGCGGCGATGGTGGTGCTCGCCGTGATTCCGCCGCTGTGGCGCCGGGTCATGGACAAGCGCGTACTCGCCCATTACGACGGCGATATCACCCGGACAAATCTCGCGCCCGGTAAGGAACAGCGCGTTCTCGCGGCCGTGCGGGGACGGGTCGCGGCCTGATCACCGGCCCCGGACGGGCGTTACCGACCGGCGATCGCGTCGACCGGCACACCCGCGCCACAGCGTCGGGGAACCCGCTAGCCTTGCGGTCGAGACCGATACCGAGAGAAGGCTGATCCACGCTGATGACGACCTCCGAACTGCCTCGAACCTCGCTGAGCACCGACACTCGCAACGGTGTCGAATACAAGGTCGCGGATCTGGCGCTGGCCGAATTCGGCCGCAAGGAGATCCGGCTGGCCGAGCACGAGATGCCAGGGCTGATGGCCCTGCGCCGCGAGTACGCCGATGTCGCCCCGCTGAAGGGCGCGCGGATCTCCGGTTCGCTGCACATGACGGTGCAGACGGCCGTACTGATCGAAACCCTCACCGCACTGGGCGCACAGGTGCGGTGGGCTTCCTGCAATATCTTCTCCACCCAGGACCACTCGGCCGCGGCCGTGGTCGTGGGCCCGCACGGCACGATCGACGCGCCGCAGGGCACTCCGGTTTTCGCCTGGAAGGGCGAGACGCTGGAGGAATACTGGTGGGCCGCCGAACAGATGCTCACCTGGCCGGGCGAACCGGCCAATATGATCCTCGACGACGGCGGCGACGCCACCATGTTGGTCCTGCGCGGCGCCCAGTTCGAGAAGGCCGGGGTGATTCCGCCCGCCGACGAGGAGCATTCCGCGGAATACACTGTTTTCCTGAACCTGCTGCGCGAGCGGTTCGAAACCGATAAGGGCAAGTGGAGCGCGATCGCCGAGAGTGTCAAGGGCGTGACCGAGGAGACCACCACCGGCGTCCTGCGGCTCTACCAGTTCGCCGCGGCGGGCGAGCTGACTTTCCCGGCTATCAACGTCAACGATTCGGTCACCAAGTCGAAGTTCGACAACAAGTACGGCACCCGGCATTCGCTGATCGACGGCATCAACCGCGGCACCGATGTCCTCATCGGCGGTAAAAAGGTGCTGATCTGCGGGTACGGCGACGTCGGCAAGGGTTGCGCGGAATCGCTGGCCGGTCAGGGTGCCCGGGTCCAGGTCACCGAGATCGATCCCATCAACGCCCTGCAGGCGCTGATGGACGGTTTCGATGTGGTGACCGTGGAGCAGGCGATCGGCGACGCGGATATCGTCATCACCTCCACCGGCAACAAGGACATCATCACCCTCGAGCATATGAAGGCGATGAAGGCCCAGGCCATTCTGGGCAATATCGGCCATTTCGACAACGAAATCGATATGGCGGGCCTGGAACGTTCCGGTGCGACGAAGTTGAACATCAAACCCCAGGTCGACCTGTGGACATTCGGTGAATCCGGTAAGTCCATCATCGTGCTGTCGGAGGGGCGTCTGCTCAACCTCGGCAACGCCACCGGCCACCCCTCGTTCGTGATGAGCAACAGCTTCTCCAACCAGGTGATCGCCCAGATCGAACTGTGGACGAAGCCGGAGGAATACGACAACGAGGTCTACCGCCTGCCCAAGGTGCTCGACGAGAAGGTCGCCAAGATCCATGTGGAGGCGCTCGGCGGCACCCTGACCAAGCTCACCAAGGACCAGGCCGAGTACATCAATGTCGATGTCGAGGGGCCGTTCAAGCCGGAGCACTACCGGTACTGATCCGGTTGTCCGCAGGAGGCCGCCGGCGCGGGAGATGCCGGCGGCCTCCTGCTGTCCGGGGCCGGGGCCGCGGACCTCCCGGCCGATTTCCGTGGATCGTCGGGTTCCGGCCGAGCACGGCTCCGCCGGAACCCGACGTGAGGTAGTGGTCGGCACAGGCGGATCCTCTTCCCGTCCCGTCGGTTGTAGTCCGGGAGAACCGGCGAGAGGATTCGCGTGCGACCGGGGTATTCTGCCTGGACATGGGAGTGTTGATAGCTATCGAGGGCCTCGACGGTGCGGGTAAACGTACCTTGATCGGCCATCTGGCGGCGGCCCTCGAACAGCGCGGACTGCGTGTCGACACCTTGGCTTTCCCGAGATACGGTCGCTCCGTGCACGCCGACCTGGCCGCGGAAGCTCTGCACGGTGGACACGGCGATCTGGCCGGATCGGTGAATGCCATGGCGGCACTCTTCGCGCTGGACCGAGCCGGGGCTGCCGACGAACTCGCAAAACTACTGGCCGGTAATGATGTGCTCCTGCTGGACCGCTATGTCGCTTCCAACGCCGCCTACAACGCCGCGCGACTGGGCCAATCCGCGGACGGGGAAATAGTGCGCTGGGTCGGCGAATTGGAATTCGGCCGTTTCGAGCTTCCGATACCCCGGGTGCAGGTGCTCCTCGACGTGCCCACGGAGGTAGCCGCGCTACGCGCCCGCCGCCGAGGCGAACTCGACGAGTCCCGTGCGCTCGACGCCTACGAGCGCGACGGCGGATTACAGAACCGTACCGCCGAGGTGTACCGTGATCTTGCTCGGCGTGATTGGTATGGAACCTGGTGGGTTTTCCGGTCCACCGAAGAAGAAGGTTCCGGCCGACTCGCCGACGAAACGAACTCATTGGCCGCGCGGCTCGCCGCATTGGTCGCGAATTAGTGTTGGATATCCGGCGGGAACGCGCCATTGTGTGGCGTGGCGGCCCGTTACGAGCGCGGGAGATGACAACATAGTAACTATGAAGCCGAAGATTCTGGTCGTCGACGACGATATGGCGCTCGCGGAGATGCTCACCATCGTCCTGCGGGGCGAGGGGTTCGATCCGCACGTGGTCGGCGACGGCACCCAGGCCCTGTCGGCAGTCCGTGAGATCCGCCCCGATCTGGTGCTGCTCGATCTCATGCTGCCCGGGATGAACGGCATCGATGTATGCCGGGTGCTGCGCGCCGACTCCGGTGTGCCGATCGTGATGCTCACCGCCAAGACCGACACCGTCGATGTGGTACTCGGCCTCGAATCCGGGGCCGACGACTACATCGTCAAACCGTTCAAGCCCAAGGAACTGGTGGCCCGGGTACGGGCCCGGCTGCGCCGTACCGAGGAGGAGCCGGCCGAGCTGCTGAACATCGCCGACGTCGTCATCGATGTTCCGGCGCACAAGGTCACCCGTGAGGGCACGCAGATCTCGCTCACGCCGCTGGAGTTCGACCTGCTGGTCGCATTGGCCCGCAAACCCCGCCAGGTGTTCACCCGCGAGGTACTGCTGGAACAGGTCTGGGGTTACCGGCACGCCGCCGATACCCGGCTGGTGAACGTCCATGTGCAGCGACTTCGAGCGAAGGTCGAGAAGGATCCGGAGAATCCCGAGATCGTTCTGACCGTCCGCGGTGTGGGGTACAAGGCCGGTCCGCCGTGATCCGGCTCGCGTTTCCGGGTCCGGAGGCACTACCTTGCGCGACCACGTAGGGTCGGGCGCCGGTCGGAAAGTCGGTCGATCCGGGCGTCTCGCCGACGTGCGACAGGCGTTGACACCGGTCAACGAATGGTTCCAGCACGTCGGAAAATCGCTGGGTCTGCTCTGGCGGCGCTCGTTGCAGCTGCGGGTCATCGTCTCGACGCTGACTCTGTCCCTGATCGTCATCACAGTGCTGGGTGTCGTGCTGACCAGCCAGATCACCGACCGGCTGCTGGACGCCAAGATCAGTGCCGGGGTCGAGGAGATGGACCGCGTCCGCAACACGGTCGAAACCCAGCTGGCGGGGGTCCACGACATCACCAGCCAGCAGCAGCGGCTGATCGACGCCCGTGACTCGCTGTCCAACCGGCGCGATTCGAACCGCACCGGCGGCGCGGCGGGCAGTTTCGATTCGGCACTGAGCATGATCGGCGGGACCCCGCAGCAGGTGATCACCGCCGGGCCGATGACAGAGGTGCCCGACGCGTTGCGCCGGTTCGTCCAGCGCAACCAGGTCAGCTACCAGTTCGCCACGGTCGCGGATCCGGACGGCTATCACGGCCGCGCGCTCATCATCGGCAGCCCCAGCGCCGAGGTGCCCACCCTGGAGATCTACCTGATCTTCCCGTTGAGCAACGAGGAACGCAGCCTGGCACTGATGCGCGGCACCATGCTGGTCGGCGGTGTGGTGCTGCTGATCCTGCTGGCCGCCATCACGGCCCTGGTGACGCGGCAGGTGGTGCTGCCGATCCGGTCCGCTGCCCGGATCGCCGGTCGTTTCGCCGACGGGCGGCTCAAGGAACGCATGCTGGTGCGCGGCGACGACGATATCGCCCGGCTGGCCAAAGCTTTCAACGAAATGGCCGAGAGTCTTTCCAACCAGATCAACCAGCTGGAGGAATTCGGCAATCTGCAACGGCGTTTCACCTCCGACGTCAGCCATGAACTGCGTACCCCGCTGACCACAGTGCGGATGGCGGCCGATCTCATCCACGGCAGCAGCGACGATCTCGATCCCGCGCTGGCCCGCAGTGCCGAACTGCTGGTCACCGAACTCGACCGGTTCGAAGGACTGCTCAACGATCTGCTGGAGATCTCGCGTCACGATGCCGGTGTCGCCGAGCTCCAGGTCGAATCGCTAGATGTCCGCATGTGCGTCCGCGCGGCCATCTCCACAGTGCGGCATCTGGCGCGCGACGCCGGGGTCGAGGTCGTCATCGATCTGCCCGAGGAACCGGTGGTCGCCGAGGTCGATCCGCGACGGGTGGAACGGGTGCTGCGCAACCTGCTCGCCAACGCGATCGATCACAGCGAGGGCAAACCCGTCCTGATCCGGATGCGCGGCGATACCGAAGCCAACGCACTCGCCGTGGTGGTGCGGGATCAGGGTGTCGGTCTGCGGCCGGGGGAGGAGAAACTGGTGTTCAGCAGGTTCTGGCGGTCCGATCCTTCGCGGATGCGCCGCTCCGGTGGGACGGGGCTCGGCTTGTCCATCAGTGTCGAGGACGCCAACCTGCACGACGGCAAACTCGAGGCGTGGGGGCGCCCGGGGGTCGGCGCGAGTTTCCGGTTGACGCTGCCGTTGGTCCGTGGTCAGAAGCTGGGAAAGAGCCCGCTGCCTTTGGAGCCGGGTATGCGCCGCGCACCGCAGCGGCCGCACAGCGATAGTGATCGAGCCGCCGGCGAGCGAGTGGAACTCGGACCGCCGGTCACCGAGACCGAGCCCTGGGCGCCCCGCCCCGCAGTTGGCGAGACAGCGGACCGGGACCTGTCGGCAACGGGTGCTCCGGACGCGGGTTCGGAGTCGGATACTCCTCGATCCGATGTGCCGGTGACCGGGCCCATCCCTGCCGGTGCGCCGGCGAGTGAATCAGTGGCGGCCGATCCGGATTCCGAAACGCCCGCGCAGGATTCGGATCCGGATCGCGACGACTCCGGAGAGCCGGGGCCGCCCGGTCCGGCGGACGGAGGTGCTGTGATCACCGACAGTGGAGACCAGAAATCATGACCGCGCACCTACGGCGGTTGCGGCTGCTCGTCGTGGTGGCCGCGGTGATCGGACTGGCCACCACGGCTGGTTGCGCTAATCTGCCCGATTCCTCGCAGCCCCAGGCCCTCGGCACGATCAACCAGGAACCCACCGCCGAGGGCCCTCCGCTTCCTACCAAGAACCGTGACCCGGATCTGCTGCTGCGGGATTTCCTGCAGGCGACCGCCGACCCCACCGATGGTCATCTGGCCGCTCGGCAGTACATGACCCCCGCCGCCTCCACCCAGTGGAACGACGTCGACTCCCACGTGATCGTGGAACGGGCAGACACCCTGCGGGAATCGCGGACCGAGAACGAGGCGACCTACGTGCTGCGCGCGCGCAAGGTCGGCGAACTCGCCGAGGACGGGTCGTATCACGCGGTCGACGGGATCATCGAGAACAAGATCGAGATGACCCGGATCGACGGCCAATGGCGGATCGACGAACTGCCCGACGGCGTCGTGATGGAGTACAGCGCCTTCACTCAGTCCTACCGTCGGCACGCCCTGTACTTCGTGACCGCCGACGGCCAGCATTTGGCACCGGACCTGCGCTGGGTCGCGGGCCGCCCGGACGAACTGGCCCAGCAACTGGTGAACAAACTGATCGCCGGCCCGCAGCCGTATATCGCTCCGGTCGTGCGCAATTACCTGGCCCCGCCCGTGGCGGTGCGTGGTGTCGTCACCAAGGCCAACGGCGATCCGGTAGGCGTCGGAGTGGGCCTGGGTGGGGTACGGATCGATTTCACCGGGATCGGCGAGATGAGCCCGCGTGACCGTGAATTATTCGCGGCCCAAGTGGTACTCACCCTCGCGAGCGCCGATGTGCTGGGTCCCTACCTGCTGCTCGACGACGGGCGGCCGCTGGACGAGCGGTTCGCCGGCAACGGCTGGTCGGTCGACGATCTGGGCCCGGTCGCCGACTCCGTGCAGCCGGAGTCGCTGATCGGTCTGCACGCACTGCGCGACGGCAAGCTCGTCAAGGTCGAGGAGAACCGGGCCCCGGCTCCGGCCCCGGGATATTTCGGTGATGTGCAGAACCTGCAATCGGTCGGCCTGTCTCCGGACGGGAAACTGGTGGCGGCCGTCGCCGACGCGGGTCGCCAGCCGCCGCAGCCGCAGCGCACCCTGATGGTGGGTAGCTACGGGGGCAACGCCTTCCCGGTCGCGGAGGGCGGCGCCATCACCCGCCCGTCCTGGACCGCCGACGGCAGTGCCGCCTGGGCTGTCATCGACGGGAACCGGATGATCCGGGCGGTCACCAATCTCGATACCGGCACGGTGTCGGTGCAAGAGGTGGATACCACCCAGTTGACGGCACCGGATTCCGGACCGGCTTTCGAACTACCGATCACCGAACTTCGGATCTCCCGCAACGGGGTGAGCACAGTATTGATCGCCGACGGGAAGGTGTACGTCGCCATGGTGCTGCGCCGGCCGGACGGTACCTTCGCACTCACCGCGCCGCGGCAGATCGCCATCGAACTCGGTACCGCCGCGACCTCGGTCGACTGGTTCAGCGACGATACGATCATCCTGGCCACCGCCGGTAACGTCGACCCGGTCCGTACCGTGAAGATAGACGGCTCCGGGATGGCCTCGCTCGGCGGCCGCAACCTCACCCCGCCGGTCCGGCAGGTCACCGCCTCCATCGAACGGCAGTACGTCGCCGACTCACGGGCAGTCCTGGAATTCACCCGCACTCCCGAGGGTGGCGACCCCTATTGGCGCGAGGTTCCCGGTCTCGGCGCCGACGCCGTCCCGGTGCTGCCCGGCTGATTTCTCCGTAGTGATGTCGGTGCCCACCGGCACACTGGCGCCATGCGGACCCTGCTGGATCTGGTCGTACCGATCGAATGCGCCGGCTGCCGGATATCCGGGACACCGTGGTGTGCACGCTGTGCGCGCAGTATCGCCGGTCCCCCGATCCAGGTGCATCCGCGGACCGACCCGGGCGTGCCCTGTTGGGCGCTGAGCCACTATCGCGGACCGGCCCGGCAGGCCGTGCTCGCGGCCAAGGAACGGAACCGGCGCGACCTCGCCCGCCCGCTCGGATTCGCCTTAGCCAGGGGACTGGCCGAGTTGCGAGCCCCGCACCGGCCCTTGATACTTGTACCCTCGCCGAGCCGGAGCGCGGCAGCACGGCGCCGCGGCGGCGACCCGGTATTGCGATGCGCGCGGATCGCGGCGCAGTCGCTGAGCAGTTGCCAGGTGCTGCCCTGTCTGCGAGTCTGGTGGGGAGTCCGCGATTCGGCCGGTCTGACGGCACGCGAACGCGACCGCAATCTCCGCGGTCGGGTCAGTGCTGTGCCACTACCGGCGCGGGCGGTCGATGCGCAGGTCGTCTTGGTCGACGACGTGTTGACGACAGGCGCCACGGTATCGGCCTGCGCCCGCGCCCTCATTGCCGCAGGAACACGCCTGGATGGCGTATTCGTGACGTGTGCCGGGTGAATCCGGGAAATTTGCGTGAACAGTGGCGAACCTTCGATCCGCGTACTAGCGTCGCGTTCACACACCCGATCCGGGAGTTTGGAGGTGGGCCTCGTACACCAAGTGCCGGCCGACTGGATCCGACATGGCCGGCACCGTTTCATCCCGCCGCATGCGAGGAGTGTGCGGCCAGATCCGGGAGGTACGCGTGACGACTACTTCACGACCTTCAGTGCAGGACACAGCCCAGACAGTGCAGGACACAGCCCAGACCGAGCTGGACGATCAGCTCGACCGACCACGGGATACCCGTGCGGAGATCGTGGTCAAGGGCCGCAACGTCGAGGTCCCCGACCATTTTCGAATCTATGTGTCGGAGAAGCTGTCCCGTCTGGAACGCTTCGATCCATCGATCTTCCTCTTCGACGTGGAGCTCTTCCACGAACGCAACCGTCGTCAACGCAAGAACTGCCAGCGGGTGGAGATCACCGCGCGCGGTAAGGGCCCGATCGTCCGTGCCGAGGCCTGCGCGGACAGTTTCTACGCCGCGTTCGAGGCCGTGACCGCGAAGCTGGAGAGCCGGCTGCGTCGCACCAAAGACCGCCGCCGTGTCCACTACGGTGAGAAGACCCCGGTCTCTGTGCACGACGCCACCGCTGAACTGGCCGAAGATGCCCTCCTCGAGGCTCTCTCCGATATCCCGCACGACCATTCCCCGCACAGCCGGAATCGCTCCGATTTCGCGGCCGACTACCCCGAATACGAGGGGCCCGGTCATATCGTGCGCACGAAGGTACATTCCGCGATCCCCATGACGGTCGACGATGCCTTGTACGAGATGGAGTTGGTGGGCCACGATTTCTTCTTGTTCCAGGACAAGGAAACCGATCGGCCGTCGGTGGTCTACCGCCGGCACGCCTTCGATTACGGCCTGATCAGGCTCGCATAGCCGACACTGCTGCCGACCGGTCCGCACTGGGCCGGTCGGCTTTCTCATTCGCTGGTCGCGCCGGTGTACCGCTCCCGGTGCACCGCGGCACTCAGCGGTCGCCGATCGCGCCAGCCGAAATGTTCCAGATCGGGAACGGGTCGGAATTCGGTGACCGGGCCGATACAGAGCCAGGCAACCGGCCGGGCCCCCGCGGGTAGCTCGATCAGGTCGGCGAGGAACGGTTCGTCGTAGAAAGACACCCACCCCACTCCGATCTGTTCGGCGGTAGCGGCCAGCCAGAGGTTCTGAATCGCGAGAATCGTCGAGTACAAACCGGTTTCGGGTACGGTGGCCCGGCCCAGTATCTGGGGCCCGCCCCGCCCATCGTCGTGGACGACCACGATCCCGGTGCCGCTCTCCTCGATTCCCTCGATCTTGATCGGCGCGAAGGTCCGTGCCCGCTCGGCGGGCAGCGAACGCGCGAAATCGAGCCGCCGCTCGGCCACATGGCCCGCGAACTTCCGCAGTGTGTCCGGTTCACGAACAACAACGAAATCCCACGGCTGCGAATTACCGACACTGGGCGCACAGTGCGCCGCCGCCAGAATTCGCCACAGGGTGGGGTCGTCGATGGGGTCTCCGGTGAATTCCGCCCGTACATCCCGGCGGGTACGGATGGCCTCGTAAACGCTCATCTCCGCTGCACACACGGCGCCATTGTTCCCGCTCTGGTTCCGGCGGAGCAGTCGGGTCCGATGACGCGGTTCCGCACTCGATACGTTCGGTGGCTGTTGTCTTTGTCTGCGAGAGGCGCGGGGGCCGGCTCGGCCTGGTGGTTCCCGCCGGGGTGCGTGTGGTCGGTGTGTGCGGACACAGGTGGTGTCGAGCGACCGTGTTGTGAAAACGGTGGCGTCGCTGATCTCGCGACCAGCGGCACCTTTCGAGCTGGGCGTGGAACTACCGGTATGCGGCATGAGAGTGTCACGCTCTGCGACCGGTAGCGACGGAAACGCGTTGACACGCAACTATGCCCCTGTGAGCATCACGGAGTGCAGGCACTGCGAGTCATCAGAGGCGATGCGCCGAGCCCTCAGGCCAAGGGGTCGAAGATCATCGCGCATGTTTGCAACGATCTCGGAGGGTGGGGCAAGGGCTTCGTCCTGGCGATCTCGAAGCGGTGGCCGGAACCGGAACGTGCCTACCGCGGCTGCATCGCGAGCGAGCCGGCACCGACTTCGGTCTCGGTGCCACCCAACTGATCCGAGTTCGTGCCGACACGTGGGTGGCCGATATGGTCGCCCAGCGCGGTATGCGTACCGGTAGCAACGGGCCACCGATCCGCTACGACGCCGTCGCGCGCTGCCTGGGCGCTGTCGCCGACCACGCACTGCGACTCGATGCCGGCGTGCACATGCCCCGCATCGGTTGCGGCCTGGCCGGCGGCCGGTGGGGGCGCATCGACCCCCGAACCGGCCCACGGCGGTATATCGGAGTTCGACCCCGCAGCGTCGGAACTCAGCCGGCCAGAGCGACCGCGCGTCGGCGGAGCCGGCGGCGGCCTTCCGCGATCGCGGTGCGCAGGCCGCGCCGCTGTCCGGTCACCGGGTCGAATGTGGATACCGCCTGCCCGTTGAACTTCCGCTCCGAGGCGGTTTCGGGGGCGTCGTCGGTGGTGTGCCGCAGGTATTTGTTGGGCAGCGACAGTTTCGCGATGGTGCGCCAGGCTTTGAAATACTGAACCGGCAGCGAACCCGTGGTGTACGGCAGATCGTACTTATCGCAGAGTTCGCGCACCCGTACCGCGACCTCCGCGTAGCGATTGCTGGGGAGATCCGGGAACAGGTGGTGTTCGATCTGGTGGCTGAGGTTTCCGGTCATGAAGTGCATGACCTTGCCGCCCGAGATATTGGCGCTGCCGAGCATCTGCCGCAGATACCACTGGGCCCGGCTCTCACCGTCGATATCGGCCTTGGTGAATTTCTCCGCGCCGTCGGGGAAGTGGCCGCAGAAGATGACCGCGTTTGTCCAGACATTGCGGATCACGTTCGCCGTGAGGTCGGCGGTGAGGGTGTGGAAGAACGAGGGGCCGGTCAGCAACGGGAAGACGACATAATCCTTCAGCACCTGCTTCTTGATCTTGGCCTTCACCTCACCGGCCTTGCGATCGAATTCCGCGCGTTCGGGGGTTCCCGCCGGGAACTTTCCGGCGGCGAGCTTGCCGAGTTCGAGATGCTGGATCGCGACGCCGTATTCGAACAGCGATTGCAGCACCAGGTTGTAGACCGGGTTACCGATGTAGAACGGCTTCCAGCGCTGGTCGCGCGTGACCCGGAGCAGGCCGTAGCCGATATCGTCGTCCATCCCCAGGACATTGGTGTACTTGTGGTGCAGGTAGTTGTGGGTGTGCTTCCAGTGCTTGGACGGGCCCGCGTTATCCCATTCCCAATGCGTGGAGTGGATCTCCGGATCGTTCATCCAGTCCCACTGACCGTGCATCACATTGTGCCCGATCTCCATGTTCTCGATGATTTTGGCGGTGCCGAGCAGCGCCACGCCGGCCAGCCAGGCCGGGGGCAGGAAACTGGCGAACAATACGGTGCGGCCGCTGATTTCGAGTGCGCGCTGCAGTCTGATGACATTGCGGATGTATCGGGCGTCCCGTTCACCCCGGGTCGATTCGATGTCCCGGCGAATCGCGTCGAACTCTGCTCCGAGAGCCTCCACGTCCGCCTCGGTGAGATGCGCGTATTCCTTGACATCCGATATAGCCATGGCGGCTACCCTACCGTAAGTTACGACACCGTAAGTTTGGGGATCTGCTCAGAAAATGTGGTGTGCGCCCTATTGCGCGTCCCAAAGCCGGGTGATATGTAAAGCGCAAAAGCCACCGACGTGCGTCACACTCGGGCCTCGATGTGGATGATCGCGAGCTGCGGCGGGCGTGTTACACGCACCGGCGAATTCGCTATCGAATCCGAACGGCCGGTCAGGCGGAGTACGAGGTATGCGATTTACGCAGAGCGTGTCGGGCCCGCCGGAGCAGATCCTGCTCCTGCCGGGCTTTGGCTCGCAGGGTCCGTTCGGCGCCCCGCAACACCTCTTTCTCGTGCTCTGCTTTGGCGCGCAACGCGATCTTCGCCTCGTGCATCGCCCAGCGCAGCCCGCGGCGCTTTCCGGTCGCCGGATCGATACTCCACGGCCGGTTCTCCGACCCCGGGTGCAACGTGACGCCGGCGAATTTGCGTTCCGAGGAGGTTTCCGGCGCATCGTCGGCGGTGCGCCGCAGGAACCGGTCGGGGAGGGCGAGTTTGTGAATGGTGCGGAAGGCCAGCAGGTATTGCTTGCCCAGTGATCCGGTGGTGTAGGGCAGATCGTATTTCTCGCAGAGTCCGCGGACGCCGACCGCGACCTCGGGGTAGCGATTGCTGGGCAGATCCGGGAACAGGTGATGTTCGATCTGATAGCTCAGATTGCCACTCATGAAACCCATGACCGGGCCCGCGGAGAAGTTCGCGCTGCCCAGCATCTGACGCAGATACCATTCACCGGGCGTTTCGCCCTCGAGCTGTTCCTCGGTGAACTTCTCCGCACCGTCGGGAAAATGGCCGCAGAAGATCACGGCATAGGCCCACAGATTGCGGATCAGGTTCGCGGTGGCGTTCGCTTTCAGCGTCGACAGGAACGCGGGTCCGGTGACCGCGGGATAGAGCAGGAAATCCTTCGCGACCTGACGGGTGATCTTGCGGGCGAACGCCTTGTTCGGCTCGGAGAAGACCTGATAGCGGGAAACCCCGGTCAACTCTTTCTCGATCGTCCAATCGTGCAGGGCGATGCCCCACTCGAAGGCCGCGGCGAGCACGATATTGGCGACCGGCTGGACCAGGTGCACCGGTCGCCACGGTTCGTCCCGAGTCATCCGCAGAATACCGAAACCGAGGTCCTCGTCCTTGCCGAGCACATTGGTATAGGTGTGATGGGAGTAGTTGTGCGCCCGCCGCCACTGAGCGGAGGGCCCGGTCATATCCCATTCCCAGTTGGTCGAGTGGATCTCCGGATCGTTCATCCAGTCCCACTGGCCGTGGCTGATGTTGTGGCCGAGCTCCATGTTCTCGATGATCTTGGCGACCGACAGCATGGCCGTCCCGGTCATCCAGGCCCAGCGGTTGCGGCTACCGAACAGCACGGCGCGGGCGGCGAGTTCCAGGGCGCGCTGTGCTGCGATGGTGCGCCGGATGTACCGGGCATCCCGTTCGCCCAGTGATTGTTCGACCGAACGCCGAAGAGTGTCGAGCTCTTGCCCCAGTGTCTCGACATCCTCGGCCGCGAGGTGGGCAAAGGCTCTGATGTCGGTGATTGCCACCGGCGTCCCTTCTGTAGGCGCTGTCTGCGAAGACGAGAGCGGGATCGGTCGGAAACACGAACGGGTCTCCGTGATCTTCCCGGATCCGGGAAGCGACCTGCGGTTCACCTGAGGGTACCTGTAGGTGCCGGCTACCGGGTGAACCGTCGGCGGTCACACCTCGAGCGTGCAGTCACCCGCCGCGGCCGAGATGCACGTCTGCACTTTCTCTCCTTCGAACCGTTCGGTTCCGTTGCGAAGATCGCGTGCATGTCCCGAACTCAAGGTGACCACACACGTCTGGCAGATGCCCATCCGGCAGCCGAACGGCAGCTGAACACCAGCGGATTCGCCGGCCTCCAGCAAGGTGGTGGCCCCGTCCACAGTCACGGTACGGCCGCTCTTGCCGAAGGTGACGGTGCCGCCCTCGGTGGTCGCCGAGCGCTCCACCTCGAACCGTTCCACGTGCAGGGCCGATTCGAGACCGGCTTCGTGCCAGTGCTTCTCGATCTCGTCGAGCATGCCCAGGGGACCGCACGCCCAGGTCTGGCGTTCCCGCCAATCGGGGTAGAGCTCGTCCAGGGTTTCGGTCGCGAACTTGCCCTTCTCGCCGGTGAGGTGGACGTGCGAGACGAATCCGGGATGCCGGGCGTGCAGCGCGTCGAGTTCGGCCGCGAACATCACGTCCTCGGCGGTCCGTGCCGAATGGATGTGCACCACATCGGTCACCACGTCGCGGCGATCCATGGCGCGCAGCATCGACATGACGGGTGTGATCCCGGACCCGGCGGTGAGGAACAACACCTTCGGCGGCGGCGGGGACGGTAGCACGAAGGCGCCCTGCGGGGCGGCCAGCCGTACGACCGTGCCGGCCGACACCCCGTTGACCAGGTGGCTGGACAGGAAACCTTCCGGCATCGCCTTCACCGCGATAGCGATGACCTTCTTGCCGTAGCGGGGGTCGTTCCAGTCGGGCGGGCTGGTCAGCGAATACGAACGCCAGTGCCAGCGGCCTTCCACGAGAATTCCGATTCCGATGTACTGCCCGGGTTCGTAGCGGAAATCGAATCCCCAGCCGGGTTTGATCACCAGGGTCGCCGAATCGGCGGTCTCCTTACGGACGTCGACGACGCGGCCGCGCAACTCCCGCGCCGACCACAGCGGGTTGGCCAGATGTAGATAGTCGTCGGGCAGCAGGGGGGTGGTGACCCGTGCCACCGCGCCCCGCAGCAGATTCAGTTTGCCGCCGCGCTCGGCGATACCGGCCGCCGGCGCCTCCAGCCAGTTCTTGACACCGCGCACCGTCATCGCGTTCGGTTTCCTGCCCATTTGCGCTGTTCTTCTCCTGTGTTCTCCGCGCCCGGGGCGCGCCGTGGCACCAGGTTACGGCATCGTAGGTTCCCCCGGGGTCGCAGGCGATCGGCGCCCGGAGACCCAGTTGCGGCTCACAGCGGTCGCGCGGGGCGACCGTCGGGGATCACAAGCGCCGGGCTCACAGCAGATCGATCAGGAACGGCAGTTCCTGGGTTGCGTACCAGGCCAGTTGATGGTCCTCGGCGTCGCCGAGGACGAACTCGGCGTCCTCGTCTCCCAGGTCGGCGGCATCGATGATGTCGACCGCCTTGGCCACCGCGGGTTCGGCCTCGGCCAGGTCCATATGAACCGAGGCGATCCGCTTGTACTGGATCGGTCCGTCCAGTTTCACGACCGCGTCGTCGAGGTCGGGCCGCAGGGTCGCACCTGTGACGTCCACCGCGATCACCGCACGGCGATACATGGGGGGAGTGGAGCCGTGCACTTCCTCGGCGAGCAGCCGCAACGCCGCCCGCGCGGCCTCGGCCATGGCGGCCTCGGCCAGCTCCTCGTCGTCCCCCGACGCGTAGGCCTCACGCAGGGTGGGGGTGAGCGCGAAGGCCGTCCCGCCCACCGCGTGCAGTTCGCGTGTGTCCACGAGCTCGCGCAGCATCGGCACGGTGGCCGGCACGTACACCCGCATGGTCTTGCGGTCAGAGGCAGGCACCGAGTATCTCCTCCATCGATTCGGGCACCGAAGCGGCCAGAACCCCGATATCGGCCATCGCTTCGCGGTCGGCGTTGAGTCCGTAACAGACCCGTCCGTCGTAGGACGTGATCCCGATACTCGTCGCCTGATTGCGCAGCAGTGGCGAAACCGGGTACATCTCCAGCATCCGCGCCCCACCGACGAACATCGGCGTCTGCGGGCCCGGCGCGTTGGTGATCACCAGATTGAACGTATGGTCTGCGAACGTACTCGCTGCCCGCACACTCATCGCGTGCAGGCTGGCCGGAGCGAAACCGGCGAGATGCACCAGGGTCGCGGCCCGCACACCGTGGCGCCCGCGGGCATCCTCGG
The DNA here is from genome assembly GCF_035956715.1 of Nocardia sp. NBC_01329. Classification (NCBI taxonomy): domain Bacteria; kingdom Bacillati; phylum Actinomycetota; class Actinomycetes; order Mycobacteriales; family Nocardiaceae; genus Nocardia; species Nocardia sp. NBC_01329. Next base: position 484,361 of record NZ_CP108381.1, read on the forward strand.
CGGTGGCGTGCGAGATATGGGAGAGCCGCATCACCGGGCTGGGTTCGCCGACCGGCAGGTCGATCAGGAACGGTGTGATCCCGCTCGGCAACGTGCGCCCGGTACCCGGCTCGCCGCTGTAACCGGACATCGGTACCACCGCGCGCAGCACGCTCGATTCGGTGAGACCTTTGTTCCTCGACAGCAGCCAATTGCGCAGGGCGCCGGTCACCACGGCCAGTACCACGTCGTTGATCGTGCACCCGGTCTGCTGATGTACCCGCTTGTAGTCGGCGAGGTCGGTGACCGCGACGGTGAACCTGCGCTGGCGGGAGGTCCGCGCGTTGATGGGGCTGTTCGGCATGCTGCTGGTGGCCGACCGAACCGCCGATACGGCGCCGTCCAAGGTGCGGCTCGCCGTGCCGATCAGGCCGGCGGTGCCGGCGCCGACCTCGCGCAGCACCTCCACCGCCGAGCCGGGCTGGGCCACCAGATGCCCGAGCGCGCCCAGCAGCAGATCGGTATCGCTGGGTTCGCGACCCGGTAGCCACGCATCGTCGGCGATCTCCCGCGGGGACTCGGCCCCGTCGACGACGACGTGCCCGATCTCGAGGGCGGCGTGCCCGTCGACCAGGGCGGCGTGCGATTTGGTGTAGAGGGCGCACCGCCCGCCGCTCAAACCCTCGATCAGGTACATCTCCCACAGCGGGCGGCCGGGGTCCAGCGGCCGCGAACCCAGTCTGGCGACCAGTTCGTGGAGCTGCTCGTCGCTACCCGGTGACGGTAGCGCGGAACGACGCAGGTGGTAGGTGATATCGAAACGGCTGTCCTCCACCCAGACCGGCCGGCCCAACGACAGCGGGATCTCGCGGACCTTGCGCCGGTAGCGGGGTACCAGGGGCAGCCGTGACTCCACCAGATCGACCAGACCCTGGTAGTCGAGGATCCGCTCGCCGTCGTCGGCTGTGTTGTCCAGAACGGCCAGTGATCCGATGTGTACCGGATGAGTGGTCGATTCCAGCCGGAAGAAGTCCGCGTCCTGCGGTGTCAGCTTCGCTATCACCCTGGTGTCTGCCCCTTCGGAGTCCGGAATCCGGACTCCATTGTGACCAGGTGACACCTGTTCCCGCACCATTGTGTGTGATATTCCGATATGAAATTCGAGGACTTGCGCGGGGAACCGCAGTGATATACCCGCGCCGGGCCCCGTCGGCCGTCGAATGTGACCGAGGCACACTGGCCGGGTACGCGACGGCGCCTACCATGGGAGCCGCATTACCATGAAGCAAGCTGCGGCTACGCGGTCCTTGACAGCGACCGCGCCGCCGTGAACATCGGAGCCGAAACCCGACCGACCCAGAGGACTGACGAGACTCGTGCCTGCGCTGACACTGACGAGGTTGCTACGTTTTGGTGAGGGTCGCATGGTCAAGCGCCTCTCCCATCTCGCCGACGAGGTGCTCGGGCTCGAGGGCGACTACGAGGACCTCACCGATATCGAGCTGCGTGCCAAGACCGACGAGTTCCGCGAGCGCTACGCCGACGGCGAATCCCTCGACGATCTGCTGCTCGAGGCGTTCGCGGTGGCACGCGAGGCCTCGTGGCGGGTGCTGCAGCAAAAGCACTACCGAGTGCAGATCATGGGCGGCGCGGCGCTGCATCTGGGCAATATCTCGGAGATGAAGACCGGTGAGGGCAAAACCCTGACCTCGGTCCTGCCGGCCTATCTGAACGCGATCAGCGGCGACGGTGTGCATATCGTCACCACCAACGACTACCTGGCCAAACGTGACTCCGAGTGGATGGGCCGGGTGCACCGTTTCCTCGGGCTCGAGGTCGGCGCGATCCTGTCCGGGATGACGCCGCCGCAGCGACGCGAGGCCTACCACGCCGATATCACCTACGGCACCAACAACGAATTCGGCTTCGACTACCTGCGCGACAATATGACCCATTCGCTGGACGATCTCGTCCAGCGCGGCCACAATTTCGCCGTGGTCGACGAGGTCGACTCCATTCTGATCGACGAGGCGCGTACTCCGCTCATCATCTCCGGCCCCGCGGATGCCTCCAGCAAGTGGTATGCCGAATTTGCCCGGATCGCCCCATTGCTGAAAAAAGATCTCCACTACGAGGTCGATATCAAGAAACGCACCATCGGTGTGCACGAAGCGGGCGTGGAATTCGTCGAGGACCAGCTCGGAATCGACAATCTCTACGAGGCCGCCAACTCGCCGCTCGTGAGCTACCTGAACAACTCCGTCAAGGCCAAGGAGCTCTACACCAAGGACAAGGACTACATCGTCCGCGACGGCGAGGTCATCATCGTCGACGAGTTCACCGGGCGCATCCTGGTCGGCCGCCGCTACAACGAGGGCATGCACCAGGCGATCGAGGCCAAGGAAGGGGTCGAGATCCAGCCGGAGAACCAGACCCTGGCCACCATCACGCTGCAGAACTATTTTCGCCTCTACGACAAACTCTCCGGCATGACGGGTACCGCCGAGACCGAGGCGGCCGAGCTGCACCAGATCTACAGCCTGGGCGTCATCCCGATCCCGACCAACAAGCCGCCGATCAGGATCGATCAGGCCGATCTGATCTACAAGACCGAAGAGGCCAAGTTCAACGCCGTCGTCGACGATGTGGTGGAACGCCATCAGGCCGGCCAGCCGGTGCTGATCGGCACCACCAGCGTGGACCGCTCGGAGTATCTGTCCAAACAGCTCACCAAACGCGGTGTCCCGCACAACGTCCTCAACGCGAAGTTCCATGAGAAGGAAGCGCAGATCATCGCCGAGGCGGGCCGCCCCGGCACGGTGACCGTCGCGACCAACATGGCCGGTCGTGGTACCGATATCGTGCTCGGCGGTAACCCCGACATCATCACCGATACATTGCTGCGTCAGCAGGGCCTGGACCCGGTGAACACTCCCGATGAATACCAGGCCAACTGGTTCCACGCCCTGGAGAAGGTCAAGAAGCAGGTCGCCGAAGATGCCGAGGCGGTGAAGGAGGCCGGTGGTCTCTACGTGCTCGGTACCGAACGACATGATTCCCGGCGTATCGACAACCAGCTGCGTGGTCGCTCCGGTCGTCAGGGTGACCCGGGTGAGTCCCGTTTCTATCTGTCGCTCGGTGACGAGCTCATGCGCCGCTTCAACGGCGCGGCGCTGGAATCGATCATGACCCGGCTCAACCTGCCCGACGATGTGCCGATCGAGGCGAAGATGGTCTCCAAGGCGATCAAGAGCGCGCAGACCCAGGTCGAGCAGCAGAACTTCGAGATCCGCAAGAACGTGCTCAAATACGACGAGGTGATGAACCAGCAGCGCACCATCATCTACGAGGAGCGCAACCAGATTCTGCGCGGTGAGGATATGGAGGGCCAGGTCCAGAGCATGATCACCGATGTGATCACCGCGTACGTGGACGGTGCCACCGCCGAGGGCTACGTGGAGGACTGGGACCTCGACAAACTGTGGGGCGCACTGAAAACCCTCTACCCGGTGAGTTTGAACCATCGCGACGTCGCCGGTGAGACCGAGGTCGGTGAAGCCGGTGAGCTGACCCGCGACGACCTGCTCGATACGCTGCTCGACGATGCCCACGCCGCCTATGAGCAGCGTGAGTCCGAAATCGACGGGATGGCCGGCGCAGGAAGTATGCGCACGCTGGAACGCCAGGTCCTGCTGTCGGTGCTGGACCGGAAATGGCGTGAGCACCTGTACGAGATGGACTACCTGAAGGAAGGTATCGGTCTCCGCGCCATGGCCCAGCGTGATCCGCTGGTGGAATATCAGCGCGAGGGCTTCGATATGTTCGCCAACATGCTGGAGGGGCTGAAGGAGGACGCGGTCGGCATCCTGTTCAACGTCCAGGTGGAGGTTCAGCAGCCGCAGCCCGAGGGCGTCGCGGTGGATCCGGGGCTGCGTTCCCCGATCGGCTCGCAGCCGGTACCGCCGGAGAGCCAGTACCCGACCGAAAAGCTTCCGATCATCAACGGCGCACCTCCGGCTCTGCGTGCCCGCGGTATCGGCGAGTCGGGCCCGCGTGGCCTGAGCTACTCGGGCCCGGACGAGGGCGGACGTACCGCGGTGCACAGCGACGCGGAGGAGTACGGTGCCGACGGCCAGGGGCAGGGCACCAGGCGGGAACGCCGTGAGGCCGCCCGGGCGCAGACGAAACAGGGCCGGGGCGCCAAGACACCTCGTAAGCACTGACTCGGAACCGACGGCGCCGCTCTCCTGTACAGGAGAGCGGCGCCGCTGTCTCGGAGGGGTTCCGGAATATTCGTGGGACTCCGGCTCAGCTCATCACGGTGTGCTGCGGGCAGTAGGACCTGACTGCGGCTTCCAGGAACATGTAGGGGTATTCCACGAACGGCCGTGCCTCCTCGGCGAGGTAGGTGCGGTTCGCCGCGGTGTTACCGGAGGTGCCGAGGTATTCGCACTGGGCGTGTGCGAGGGCGATCGCCGCGTCCTGAAGTTGGCGGTTCTCGTCGTCGAACGCGCTGGCCCGGAGGAATTCCCGGTCCGCGAAGGGTAGCTGCGCGACGGAATCGTCTTTACCCGCCGGGCTGTGCGCACCCGTGGAACCCGGGCGCGAGACGCCGGGGTAGGGGTGTGCGGAGGCACTGGAGAAGCTGCCGAACACGAGCGCGGATGCGACCGCGCCGATGGCCAGAGTTTTGAGCATCGTTCCTTCTGTGTTCGATAGTGCGGGACGGGGATGGGTAGCCCGGCCCTGCCCCGACAGCTCGGGCCGGACTATCGCGCCGACGTCTCGTTGCCGTCTCGGCCGAATAACTTCGGTGCGTGCCGCATATTAACCCGCCGTCGAGCTGCTGGTTTGCTGATTTTCGCTGCGTCGCCGAACATCCCATCAATTTGCCTGATGGATCTCCTCGAATGCGAGGTAGCCGGGGATTTTCCAGGTTCCACACCCGGGGGTGGCGCCGGGCAGTCCGAACCCGGCAGGTTTGGATTCGCCCTGAGGTAAAGGGTTCGCAGGCGCGGTCGTGAACCGCACGATAACCGGGCAGCGCAACCCACATCACAAGGGACAGAACCCATGCCAGTACGCCCGGATACGATACGCAGCACGTGGCGGCCGAGGGCCGCCGCAGGCCTCGCGGTGCTCACCGCCCTCGTGATGCTGCTGTGTGGGTGCGGCGCGGGTGGCGAGGCCGCCGAAACTGCCGACGGTAAGACGATCCTGCGATATCAGGGCTGGTCCGGGAAAGTGGGATTCCACGAGCTGGCCGCCGACCTCGGCTATTACGACAGGATCCAGCTGGAATGGGTCGGCGATACCACCAGCGGCCCACAGGACATCCAGTCGGCGGCCACCGGCGAGATCGAATTCGGATCGGCGTTCAACGGTGCCGTCGTCAAACTCAACGTGGCCGGCGCGCCCATCACCTCGGTGCTCAGCTCCTACGGTGCCGACGCGAACGAGTACACCGGGTACTACGTGCTGGAGAACAGCCCGATCCGGTCGGCGCGTGATCTGATCGGCAAGAAGATCGGGATGAACACCCTCGGTGCGCACCACGAATTCCTCACCCGCGAATGGCTCGCCCAGCAGGGCTTGACCCAGGACGAGATCAAATCGGTGCAGTTGGTGGTGGTACCGCCGGTGAACACCGAGCAGGCGCTACGCGAGGGCCAGCTCGATGTCGCCACCCTGAGCTCGATCCAGCGGGAGAGCGCCCTGGCCCGGGGCGGTATCCGCCCCCTGTTCACCGACCGGGACCTGTTCGGCGCGTTCAGCTACGGCACGTATGTGATGCGCGACGATTTCATCGCCGCGAATCCCGATGCGGTGCGTGATTTCGTCCAGGGGACCGCGCGGGCCGTCCGCTGGACCCAGATCCATCCGCGGGAAGAAGTGATAGCCCGCTTCCTCGACATCATCCACAAGCGGGGACGTACGGAAAGCGCCGAACCTGTGAAGTATTGGCGTAGTTCCGGGATCCCGGTGCCGGGCGCGGTGATCGCCGAACGCGAATTGCAGATCTGGATCGACTGGCTGGTCCGTAACGGCGAACTCGACCAGGACAAGCCGGCGGCCCGCGATCTCTACACCAACGAGTACAACCCGTACGCCAACGGCACCTACCCCGCCGAAGGTGGACCCGACGGACAAGCATCGGCCGGTGAAAAATGAGCACGACACCCAAACTCCGCCTGGACGGCGTGACCAAGAAGTTCCCGATCCGAGGTCAGAAAACCGGCCTCACCGCGGTCGAGGACATAACTCTCGACCTCGCGGCCGGGGAATTCCTGGTCCTCGTCGGGCCCAGCGGATGCGGTAAGTCCACACTGCTCGATCTGCTGGGCGGACTGAGCACTCCGAGCTCCGGGCAGATCCTGCTCGACGGCAAACCGATCACCGGGCCCGGTCTGGACCGCGGAATCGTTTTCCAGCAGTACGCGCTGCTGCCGTGGCGCAGTGCCCGCCGCAATATCGAGTTCGGGTTGGAGGCCAAGGGTGTGCCCAGGGCCGAGCGGCGCGAACGCGCCGAACACTATCTCGAACTGGTCGGGCTGGCCGGATTCGCCGACCGCTACCCGCACGAACTGTCCGGCGGGATGAAACAGCGGGTCGCGATCGCCCGCAGTCTGGCCTTCGACCCCGAAGTGCTGCTGATGGACGAACCGTTCGCCGCGCTGGACGCGCAGACCCGGGAATCGCTACAGGACGAATTGCTGCGGATCTGGGAGCGCACCGGTAAGACGATCCTGTTCATCACCCACGGTATCGACGAAGCGGTCTATCTGGGTCAGCGGGTTGCCGTACTCACCTCCCGCCCCGGCCGGGTCAAAACGGTGGTCGATATCGATATCGACCGCACCGCCGAGGACATCCGTTCCGGTGCGGAGTTCCGTGCTCTGCGGCACCGGATCTGGTCGCTGCTGCACGACGAGGTCGAACGTGCCCGCTCGCTCGAACTCGCCGATATCTCGACGATCGAAGAGGTTCAGCATGTCTAGCGCACTCGCCACCGGCACCCTGGACGCGCCGCGCGCCACCGGGGCCGAGCAGCCTGCCCTCGTGCGGTCCACTGCACCGGCGCGTATCGCGGCCCGCCAGTGGGGGCAGCGCCTGGCCGCCCTGGCCTGGCGGGTGGTGAAACCGTCGGTCGCGATCTTGGCGTTCCTGGCCCTCTGGGAGGTCGCGCCCCGGGTGGGTCTGGTCGACAAGGTGTTCCTGCCGCCGTTCACCGAGGTCGCCGCGACCTTCTTCGAGCTGACCGCCAACGGGCAGCTGTGGGAGCACATATCGACCAGTCTGTCCCGTGCGCTCACCGGATTCGTGATCGCGGTGGCGATCGCGGTGCCACTGGGCGTCGCGATCGCCTGGTATCGGCCGGTGGCCGATTTCCTGAACCCGGTCCTCGAACTGTTCCGTAATACGGCGGCACTGGCATTGCTCCCGGTGTTCATCCTGATCCTGGGCATCGGCGAGACCTCGAAAGTGGCGCTGGTGATCTACGCGTGCGCCTTCCCGATTCTGCTCAACACCATCTCCGGGGTGCGCACTGTCGATCCGCTGCTCATCAAATCCGCCCGTTCGCTGGGCTTCTCCCAGATCGCGCTGGTCTACAAGGTCGTGTTGCCGGCGGCGGTGCCGACCATCTTCACCGGTCTTCGGATGGCCGCGGCGTCCTCGATCCTGGTGCTCATCGCGGCCGAGATGGTCGGCGCGAAGGCCGGACTGGGGTATCTGATCACGGCCGCGCAGCTCAACTTCCAGATTCCCGATATGTACGCGGGGATCATCGCCATCGCGCTGGTCGGCCTGATCTTCAACACGGTCCTGGTGTTCGTCGAGCGTCGGCTGTCCAGCTGGCGCGTTGCTCTCTAGACAGGTGATGATGTCGCACCAACTCCAACGAGCCCTACAACCTGGCCCGCAAATTCGCCTCGCTCGATCAGATCAGCGGTGGACGGGCCGGATGGAATATTGTCACCTCCGGGACCCCGGACGAGCCGCCCTCGACGCCGGGTCCGGCGTGTTCGCCGGCCCCGCGAAGGCGCACACCGGCGATCATCACGGCGAGCGGTTCAAGGTGTGCGGCCCGCTCAATGTCCCGCGTTCGGCGCAGGGACGGCCGCTTCTCGTCCAGGCCGGCTCCTCGACCAGCGGTAACGATTTCGCCGCTCGTTACGCCGCGGCCATTTTCACCGCGCAACGCTCGATCCCCGAGCACTCCGGCCGTGGCCGTCGCCTAGCCGCGAGTCGTACCACCGCTGGCCGGTGGTGGCACGAGTCAGTGCGCGGCGGCGCGAACCAATTCGAGCAGTTCCGTTTCGTCGAGGTCGATACGGCGGGCGGCGGCTACGAGCTGCCGGGCCAGATCGACCACCGCGGCGCGACCGTCGGGGATACCGGCGCGGACCGTGGCTCCCCGGCCGCGGCGCAGTTCGAGCAACCCTTCGTCGCGCAACCGCTGATATCCGGCGAGCACGGTATGGATGCTGACCTCCAGCGACGCCGCCAGTTCGCGGGCACCCGGCAACCGGGTGCCCGCAGGTGCGTCGCCGTCGGCGATCGCCCGCCGCACACAGGCCGCGATCTGGTCGGCCAGCGGTTCCGGCCGCGCCGGGTCCACGCGGATCAGCATCGGTTCAGCCCGCCCGAGTGACAACACCGGCCAGCACACCCGCACCCGTATCGGCATCGTCGACGGAGACCACGAAACGGCGCCCCGAACGGCGGGTCACCACGAGGCCGGGTCCGCCGCGCAGCACGACGGCGGTGGCACCCGGGATCAGCCGGATACCGTATCCGCCGTACTGCAGGGGCGAGATGTCCTCGGCCGACACCTCGGCGATGTCCTCGGGGCGCAGCCGCCATCGGGGCCACCCGAGTGGTCCGATTCCCACGGTGAGTCCGCGCTGATCCACCACTACCCGCAGCAGCGCCAGATGGGCGAGCAGCACCCCGGTGAGGGCCAGCAGTACTCCGATCAGTGGTTGCGCGACAAACCCGAGTACCACGCCCATGAGCACCGCGACCACGCCGGCCATCAGCATCCACGGCGATGCGGCCCGTCGCGACCAGCTGACTTTTTCGGTCCGCCCGATGGCGAGCGGTTCGGCCGGCGCCGGTGCCGTCGCCTCGACGGGGCTCTCCGGCGCCGCGATCCAGCCCGCCGCCGCCAGCAGCAGTCCGGCGATGGCTGCGGTCGCGAACGCCCAGCCGGACAGAGTGACCTGCGCGGGGTCGGGCATGTCGAGGTTGGCGATCGTGCCCGCCAGCATGATCACCCCCAGGAATCCGCCCACGCCCCAAGCGGTTCCGACGAGCAGTCGGATCGGGTCCACGGCGCTGTCGGCCCGGCGCAGCGGTAGGTTCCGGCGCACTCCGGCCAGCAGGATCGCGGCGAACACGATGGCCAGGCCGGCGCCGATTCCGGCGGAGACGAACATGGTCGCAATACGCCCGGTGAACCCGTCGGCACCGTCGGCGGCGAAATGGGTCGCCAGCGGATCGGGCAGCCGATCGGCCGCTGCGGCCAGCAGCACGATATTGGGAACGGCGGCCAGGATCGGTGGCAGTCCGACGAGTAGGCAGAGCCGGATCGAGCTCAGGGTGTTCACGGGGACCTCCTTGTTATGTTTGAAGCATAACAAAGGATTTTGTATCCGGTCGATCCGGTTCGACCGGGCGGTTCTGAGTGCCTGTCGGTCAGTACGCGCACACTGACCCCACGGCATACGACGAGGAGCCGGCGGAGCGGGTCCGGTAAGCGGTGGGCGGCGGCCGCCGCACCGGTCGACGATCTCCCGGCGCGGCCCATGGTGATGCATACCGCGCCACCCCGCTAGCCGGGATCAGCCGCCGCTCTCACCATTGATCATTGGAATTCAACGCGACCAGTAGCTGGCGGACCGCCTCGACCCGGCGCGCTCGGTCCGGTAGTTCGTCGAGCGCGCACTCGGGATCGGCGGGGGGACCCAGATGTGTACAGCCACGTGGACAGTTCTCGATCGCCTCGGCCAGATCGGTGAACGCCGCGATCACATCGTCGGGGGTGATGTGCGCGAGCCCGAAGGACCGGATACCCGGAGTATCGATCACCCAGCCGCCGCCGGGCAGCGGCAGCGCCACCGATTGTGTAGAAGTGTGTTTGCCCTTGCCGACACCGGAAACTTCGCCGACCGCCCGCTCGGCGTCGGGTACCAGCCGGTTCACCAGGGTGGATTTCCCCACGCCGGAATGGCCCAGAAAACAGGTGATATGGCCGGTGAGCTGGTTCAGGGCCCCGTCGAGCGGATCGTCGATCCCGGCGTAGACGATGGACAGATCCAGATCGTCGAACGCGGCCGCGAACTCCGACTCCCCGGCCAGATCGTGCTTGGTGAGACAGAGCACCGGTTCCAGACCGCCGGCGTAGGCGGCCACCATCGCCCGCTCGACGAAACCGGTGCGCGGCGGTGGATCGGCCAGGGCCACCATGATGAACAACTTTTCGGCATTGCCGACCACCACCCGCTCGAACGGGTCGGTGTCGTCGGCGGTGCGTCGCAGCACCGTGGTGCGCTCGGCGACCCGGACGATCCGCGCGAGCGTATCGGCCCGGCCGGAGATATCGCCGACCACATCGACCTGATCGCCGACCACGATGGGGGTGCGTCCCAATTCCCGGGCCCGCATGGCCACCAGCAGCCGCTGCGGATCACCGTCGAGTACGCAGCCCCAGCGACCCCGGTCCACCGAGACGACCATCGCCGGCTGCGCGTCGCGATGCTCCGGGCGGGTCTTGGTCCGCGGCCGCGAACTCCGCCCGGGACGCACCCGGACATCGGATTCGTCGTAGGAGGCGGTGGTCCGGCCGCGCCGGCTCAGTGAGCCGCTCCCGGTTCGGCCGTCTGCGGATCGAGCATCGATTCCCACAGGGCGACGAAATCGGGCAGGGTCTTGGCGGTGGTACCGATATCCTCGATCTCGATACCCGGGACGGCGAGACCGAGAATCGCACCGGCCGTGGCCATCCGGTGATCGGCGTAGGAATGCCAACGGCCGCCGTGCAGCGGGGCCGGGACGATCTCCAGGCCGTCCTCCGTTTCGGTCACCTGCCCGCCGAGCCGGTTGATCTCGGTGGACAGGGCGGCGAGCCGATCGGTTTCGTGACCGCGCAGATGGGAGATACCGCGCAACCGTGACTCCGAATCCGCCAGCGCCGCCAGCGCCGCGACCGTCGGCGTCAGTTCGCCCACATCGTGCAGGTCGATATCGATGCCGGCAAGTCGATCGGGACCGGTCACGGTGAGCGCGCCGTCGCTGAAGCCGGCCTCGGCGCCCATTCGGACCAGGATTTCCCGGATCACGTCGCCGGCCTGGGTGGTCAACCGCGGCCAGTGCGGAATGCTGACCCGCCCGCCGGTGACCGCGGCCGCGGCCAGGAACGGGGTGGCGTTCGAGAGGTCCGGTTCGACGGTCCAGTCGACCGCACGGATCGGGCCGGGAGAGACGGACCAGGTCTGCTCGCCCCGGACATCGGCCGGCGCCTCGACCGTGACATCGGCGCGGCGCAGCATCTCGACCGTCATCTCGATATGCGGCATGGACGGCAGCGCATTTCCGGAATGGCGTACGACGACGCCCTCGTCGAACCGCGCGGCCGACAACAGCAGTCCCGAGATGAACTGGGAGGAGCCGGAGGCGTCGATGGTGATGGCGCCACCGCGCAGGGCGCTCGAGCCGCGCACGGTGAACGGGAGCGCGTCACCCTCGATAGCGGCGCCGAGCCCGCGCAGGGCGTCCAGGATGGTGCGCAGCGGGCGGACCCGCGCGGCGATATCGCCGTCGAAAGCGGTATCACCCGCCGCCAGGGTCGCGACCGGGGGTACGAACCGCATCACTGTTCCGGCCAGTCCGCAGTCCACCCGGCCACCCTGGAGTGGGGTGGGGGTGACGGCGAGCGTATCGGCGTCACCGATGATCTGAATGCCGAGAGCGCGCAGCGCCGCGATCATCAGGCCGGTATCACGACTGCGCAGGGCACCGGTGATGGTCGAGGGGCCGTCGGCGAGCGCGGCCAGGACCAGAGCTCTGTTCGTGATCGATTTGGAGCCGGGCAGGGTGACGGTCGCATGCACAGGGGCATCGACATGGGGCGCTGGCCAGAAACTCACTCGACCATCTTCGCGCATGGGGGTGGCATGCGTGTCGGTGGTGCTCGTAAGTGTGTCGCCGAGCACCACCGATCGCGTTTCCGTTCGTGGCCGGTCGGACTACTTGTTCCGGCCGTGCAGCAGCGGAACCATCCGGCGCAGCATCTTCATGTTCGTCTGGGTGCGCCGGTAGCTCTGCAATGCCATCCCGGGAATCGTGAAGCGCTGCACCGCTATCGAATGTGGTCGCACGAATTCACGCAAACCCGGCTCACCGTGGATGCGGCCGATACCGGAGTCGCCGCTGCCGCCGAAGGGCAGGCCGGGGATGGCGGCGAAGCCGAGCACCGAGTTCACCGAGGTCGCGCCGACCGCGAGCCGACGGGCGATCTCGAGGCCCTGGTTCTTCGAGTACACCGCCGAGGCGAGTCCGAAGGTGGTGTTGTTGGCCAGATCCACCGCCTCGTCGATGCTGTCCACCGTGGTGACGGTGACGGTCGGGCCGAAGGTCTCTTCCTTGACCGCCGCCGAGTCCTCGTCCACGTCGACCAGTACGACCGGTTCGACGAAGGGACCCTTGATCGATTCCGGACCGCCCAGCACAGCCTTGCCGCCGCTGGCCAGGGCCGCGTCGATATGCTTCTTGACGATATCGATCTGGCTCGGCATGGTCATCGGACCGTAGGCGGCGTTCTTGTCCGAACCCGGCTTCACGCCTTTGAGGATGCGGGTCAGTTCGGCGAGGAACTCCTCCTTGACAGACTTGTCGACATAGACGCGTTCGACGCCGGCGCAGGTCTGCCCGCTGTTGGAGGTCGCGCCCCACGCGATGGCGTCGGCGGCGGCCTTCACGTCGGCGTCCGCTGCCACGATCACGGCGTCTTTGCCGCCGCATTCCAGCAGGACCGGGGTGAGGTTGTCGGCGGCCGAGGCCATGATCTTGCGGCCGGTGGCAGCCGAACCGGTGAACGCGACCTTGTCCACGCCGGATTTCACCAGGGCCGCCCCGGTGGGGCCGAATCCGTTGATCGCGACGAATACGCCCTCGGGCAGTTCGGGGTTGGCCTCGGAGAAGGCCTCGGCGAGGAAGTTGCCGATACCCGTGGAGAATTCCGAAGGCTTGAACACCACGGTATTACCGGCGGCCAGCGCATAGGCCAGTGATCCATTGGGTGTGTAGACAGGGTAGTTCCACGGTCCGATGACGCCGATGACGCCGAGCGGCCGGTATTCGATCCGGGCCGAGAAGTTCGCCATCAGGGGGCCCGACGGAACCTTCTGCGGGGAGAGGACCTTCTTGGCGTGCTTGGCGGCCCAGGCGATGTGCTCGAGCGCCAGCATCAGTTCCAGGAAGGCGTCGTCGAGCGGTTTGCCGTTCTCGGCGTGGATGAGCGCGCAGAATTCGTCGGACTTGGCCACCAGCCGGCTGGACCAGCGCAGCAGCGCTTTCTTCCGGCCGTCGAAGCCCAGATCTTCCCAGACGGGAGCGGCGGCACGCGCCTTCGCGACAGCCTCGGCGACCGCCTTCTCGTCGGCGATCGGGTACGTGGCCAGGGTCGCTCCGGTGGCCGGATCGACCGAGGTGAGCACCGAATCTTTCTCGGTAGCGTTTTCGGTGGTTGTCACAGATTCTCCTCGGTGGAAGTAGGGCGTATGGCTGCGCGCGTGAACGGGCAGCCTGTGACCACCGCGTCCCGGTGAGAGAATGCTAAGACATAACTCTCAACACGTCACCAAGTACTAGCATCATTGTCGCGGACCGGACCGGAATTGTCTTGATCTGTCGGTAGTCGATGCAAGTATCGGAATATGTGCGGACGGTATGCGACGACGACGGATCCCGGACGGCTCGCGGTCGAGCTGGACGCCATCGACGAGACCGAAACTCCCCGGCCGCCGGGCGGCAGCGGGCCGCCGGCCGGAGACGCTGCGCTCGACAGCGCCACGACCACCTCCGCGGACCGGATGCCGGGGGTGAACTACAACGTCGCCCCCACCACCCAGATCCTCACCGTCGTCGACCGGCATACCCACGAACACCCCGACGACACCCCCGGCCGCCGGATCCGGCGGATGCGGTGGGGTCTGATCCCGCATTGGACGAAAGCCGCCGAACCGGGCATCCCGGTGAAGGGAAAACCGCTGTTCAACGCGCGCGCGGACAAGGCCGCGACACTCCCGTCGTTCCGGGACGCGGTGAAATACCGGCGCTGCCTGGTGCCGATGGACGGCTGGTACGAATGGCTGGTCGAGCCGGACCCGGCCGGACCGGGAAGAGGCAAGAAACCCAAGGTGGTCAAACACCCGTACTTCATGTCCCACCCCGACGGATCCCGGCTCTACATGGCCGGTCTGTGGTCGGTCTGGAAAGATCGCTCGCTCGACAACCCCGAACCACTGCTGTCCTGCACGATCCTCACCACCGACGCGATCGGGGACCTCACCCGTATCCACGATCGGATGCCCCTGCCCCTGCCCCCCGAACACTGGGACGCCTGGCTGGACCCCGACCATCCGGCACCGGCCGAACTACTCGGGCCGCCGAACGCGGAACTGGTGGCCGAGATCGCGGCCCGGCCGGTCTCACCGCTGGTGAACAGTGTGCGCAACAACGGGCCGGAACTACTGGCACCCGTCGGAGGCACGGCAGAACAAACCACCCTGCTGTAACCCGTACCCATCGCATGATCGGGCCCGCCCGAGGCGGCGAACCGCCCCGGGCAGTCGCCTCGCTCAGCTACCCAGAGGGCACTTGACTGCCGGAGTAGCGATACTCAAACCACATTTCAGCATGTCGGCGCTGAGATCGATGACTTCGGTCGCCAGGCCGCCACCGGCGTTCTCGGCCCGCTTACCCGGATCGTTCTCCGGGCTGCTGCTCTCCGGTTCGCTCTCGGAGCCGCCTCGGCCGTCGAGCGGAAATTCACCCGGCGCCGCGAGAGCCATCGGCGCTGCGAGCACCACGGGGCCGACGCACAATGCCGCAGCCGCGGATACAGCGAAGAACACGGTGCGCACGGATTTGCGCGGAGACATATCGCATCACATCCTCGGGATCGGACGATCGGTCGTACCAAGTAACGCATACGAGACCCCTTGACCTGGGGAATTGCGGACCGGCGCGCGGGGTTCCGGCCCCTGGGCCGGGAGAGCCGCCCGGGCGGACCGCCGCCTCAGGCAGTGACCGCAGCGGTGACGGCGCCCGTCAACCGGACCAGATCAGCGGGGGCGAGCGCGACCTCGAGGCCTCGCCGCCCGGCGCTACAGAACACCTGATCCCAGTCCAGCGCCGAGACGTCCACCACCGTCGGATGCCTCTTGCGCTGCCCCAGCGGCGAGATACCGCCGAGAACATAGCCGGTACCGCGTTCGGCTCGGGTGCGTTCGGCCATGGCCGCCTTCGGTGCCCCCAGCGCCGCCGCGGCGGCCTTCAGCGACAGCGTGACGGACACCGGCAGCACCGCGACCGCAAGGGCGCCGGTCGACAATTCCAGCACCAGCGTCTTGAAGATCTGCCCCGCCTCGACACCGAGCCGGGCACCCAGCACATCGGCCGCCTCAGCCCCGAAGGTGCCGGCCCGCGGATCGTGGTCATAACTGTGCACGGTGTGTGCGATACGGGCGGAGACCAATGCCCGGATCGCCGGTGTGGCGGCTGCTGCCATGGACCGGACCCTACCGCCGGAACGGGAGACGGACCGGACTGTGAGGTGTCTTTCCCGTGGTCGGGGAACACTTCGTGACCGCAGTGAGTTGTACGCGGCAGAAACAGCGCATCGAGTGGAACGGAGGAGTTCCGCCGGTGCGGACCCGCGCAAGAGTGAAGGAGTGACGGTGTCCGTTCTCGTCGAACCACGCCCGGTCCACCACGATCCGGCTCCGGCGCGCACGCGGTTCTTCCCGCAGTTCACACTCCCGGTAGATTCGGCTGGTAAGCCGATCGAAGGGACACGTGTGACGAGCGAGGACGACGTGGCGACCGACACCGGCGCCGACGCGCGGCCTGCCGGGCAGCCGGAGACCGCCGCCGAACTGGTCCAGCGGTTCGAGCGGGACGCGCTACCCATGCTGGACCAGCTCTACGGCGCCGCCCTGCGGATGACGCGCAACCCCGCCGATGCCGAGGACCTGGTCCAGGAGACCTACGTCAAGGCCTATGCCGGTTTCAAATCCTTCAAAGAAGGCACCAACCTGCGGGCCTGGCTCTACCGGATCCTCACCAACACCTACATCAACTCGTATCGCAAAAAACAGCGTCAGCCGGCGCAGTATCCGACCGAAGAGATCACCGACTGGCAGCTCGCGGCCACCGCTGAGCACAGCTCCACCGGACTGCGCTCCGCCGAAGTCGAAGCCCTGGACGCACTCCCCGACGACGACATCAAGGCCGCGCTCGTACAACTGCCCGAAGAATTCCGGATGGCCGTGTACTACGCCGATGTCGAAGGGTTCCCCTACAAGGAAATCGCCGACATCATGGGTACTCCGATCGGTACGGTGATGTCCCGGCTGCACCGCGGCCGGAAACAACTGAAAGGTTTGCTCGCCGATGTGGCGCGCGAGCGAGGCTTCAACCGCACCGCAGCCGCGCCCGGCGATGCCGATACCGCCGCGGCGGTACGCCAGGAGGTCAAGCAGTGAGCACCGAGCACGATCCCGATATGGAGCTCGACTGCACGGCGGTACTGGCCGACGTCTGGCTCATGCTCGACGGCGAATGCGACGACAACACCCGCGAACGGCTCCAGCACCATATGGACCACTGCGCGCCGTGCATCGAGGCATACGGCATCGAAGAGAAGATCAAGAGCATGCTGCACCGTAAATGCGGCGGCGACCGGGCCCCCGATTCGCTCCGCGAACGGCTCACCGTCGAGATCCGCGGGGTCACCTTCCGCGCCGGCGACCTCCCGGTCGACCCGGGCCGGGCCTGACAGCGTCTCCCGATTCGCTCCCGACACCAACGAACGGCCCGCACTTCGACGAAGTGCGGGCCGTTCCGGTCTGTGCCCCGGCCTCAGCCGGTCGGCTCAGGCGTTGGGACGTTTGCCGTGATTCGCGGCATTTCCCTTACGGCTACGCTTCTTGCGGCCACGCTTACCCATAGGTAGCTCCTCCTGGGACATATCCCGCGACTGCGGGGAGTACATGTTGATCCCCGCCATTGTTCCACGTGTGATTGGCTGTACCGACGGCGGTACAGCGGGCCCCGGCCCCGGACCGGAACGAACCTAGCGAACGGGGTGTCATGGCGGAAGAAGTGCGGGCGGAAATGGTCTCCACGGTGCTCACCGTCGAAGTCGAAGTCGGCGACCAGGTCGCCGTCGACCAAACCCTGGTGCTGCTCGAATCGATGAAAATGGAGATCCCGGTGATCACCGAGATCGGCGGCGAAGTCGCATCCATTGCGGTCACCCCCGGCCAGGTACTCCAGCAGGGCGACCTGATCGCCGTCGTGCAGTAGTTTCGGCGCCGCCTTCGGCGGCGCGGGTCGGGGCCCTATTAACCCCGGTTCTTCACTCCGGCGCTCAGTCGCTGCGCTCCTTCGCTCTGTCGCTCCAGAACCGGGGCGGGCCCCGACCACTGAGGTGGACCATCCGGAGTGGACGGAAGATCTGTGCGGAGTTCTCCTCGAGCAGGCGGAGTCTTCTCGAGAAGTTCGGCTGGGTTACGGCGTGCTCGGTGTTGGCTGGGTTGGTTCTGGAGTGCCTCCGGCACGCACCCGGGTGCTCGGTTCCCTGCTCGGTCGCTTCTGGACAGGACGCGGGCCGCGACCTCGACCTTTGTGAGCTGGTTCTGATCGTGAATCTTCGCGGCGGCTGATCGCGAATTTCGACACCGCCTCCGAGCGAGCGATTCTTGCGATCGCGAATCCGGACATCGGTATCAGGCAAGGGGAGTGGGCCGAGCACGGCAGGCCAGACGAGCAGCTACTCTCCCCGCCAGGGCAAGCCATAGAACGCGAAGACGGCCTTGCCCTGCTCCACCACGCTGACGACAACCTCGGCCGGCGCCGGAGCGAAGATATCGACTGTCTCGAACTCCCCACCACGGCGATCGTGGTCGAGAACGTATGCCCGCCGACCATTCTCGAACTGCCGCAACATGCCCGACGGCCACACATCCGGCCGAGCTCCCTGACAACACAACAGCTGCCCCCGCGCCTCCAGGTACTCGCGGACCGCGAGCAGACGGCTCAGATAGTCGTCATCAACCGATCCGAACACGCCCTGACTCACCAATTCGACTCGAGTCACCGACAGCTCACCCGGACGAAGCAGGACCGGCCAGAGCGCGCCCGCAGAATCAATCGCCGTCAGCTGCGAGACCTCCGACATGCAACTCCCATCGTTGTCGAGGATTCTACTGACACCGAGATTCGCGATTACCTGATGCCGGAGTTCACGACCGAAGCCAGTGGGCGCACTCTGGTTCGGGTCACGTTCGCAACGGCCCCCGGCTACTCCGGATGATCCACCGCTGTTGTCAGCGGCCGAGTTCGAAGAGCCGAGCGAAGAGGCGCAGTGACCGGAAACATGTCCGGCGACCGCCCGGAGCGCGCGCCGACCACACTGAGCACTCGGGACCCGTGAATCCCGGTTCCCCGAGAACCCGCCCCTACACTCACTTTCCGTCTACTCCGGATGGTCGACCTTCGTGGTCGGGTCCCCTGTTCTGGAGCGAAGCGTCTGAGCGCGTGCAGTCGGTTGTCCATAGATCGGGGCCATCGAGTACCGACAGCGCTCTGAGCCTTTTCCCAAGCCCGATCGAGGCATACGTCCGCACCCCTCCCGTCTGTTCCGGATGGTCTACCTCCGTGGCCGGGGTTAATAGGGCCCCGACCCGCGGCGCCGAAGGCGCCGCAAATAAACACTGTGAAAAGCTCGTCGGTATGTCGACACTGAGTGATCTGCTTGCCGAGCACACCGATCTGCCGGGGGTGGCGGTGGATCATCTGCAGCGGGTGGTCGGGGATTGGCAGTTGCTCGCCGACCTTTCGTTCTCGGATCTGCTGTTGTGGGTGGGGGACGGGCCGGTGCACAATGGCGCCGAAATCGTCTGTGTCGCGCAGTGCCGGCCGACTACCGCGCCGACGGTGCATCTGGAGGATCTGGTCGGTAACACCGCGCGGCATGCGGAGCATTCGCAGGTGATCGAGGCGCTCACCCGCGGGGAGATCGTGCGGACCGATACCGAGGGGGAGGCGCAGGGGGTCTATCACCCGCATCCGGTGCACGCGATCCGGGAAGCGATCCCGGTGCGTTGCGGGGAGGATGTGATCGCGGTACTCAGCCGCGATACCGACCGGCAGCGATCGCGGGTGCGCAGCAGCCTCGAGATCGCCTATGTCGCGTGCGCCGACGATCTGTGCCAGATGATGGCAGACGGGACGTTCCCGACCACCGAGGACCGCGCTGCCACGCATTCCAGTCCGCGGGCGGGGGACGGATTCATCCGGCTCGATACCGAGGGGACCGTCACCTACGCCAGTCCGAACGCGTTGTCGGCGTATCACCGGATGGGGTTGCAGGCCGATCTGGCGGGGCAGGATCTGGCGACGACGACGCGGTCGCTGATCACCGATCCGTTCGACGCGCAGGAGGTGGTCGGGGATATCCAGGCCGCGTTGGCGGGGCGTACCGGCCGTCGGATGGAGGTGGAGGCGCGTGGCGCCACGGTCCTGCTGCGCACCCTGGTACTACGGCCACACGGGGAACTGGCTGGGGCCGCGGTGCTGGTGCGTGATGTCACCGAGGTCAAACGCCGGGACCGGGCGCTGCTCAGCAAGGACGCCACCATCCGTGAGATCCATCACCGGGTGAAGAACAATCTGCAGACCGTGGCCGCGCTGCTGCGGTTGCAGGCGCGCCGCACCGAGAACGACGAGGCGCGGGTGGCGCTCACCGAGTCGGTGCGCCGGGTCACCTCGATCGCCTCGGTACACGAGATGCTGTCCATGTCCGTCGATGAGGAAGTCGATCTGGACGAGGTGGTGGACCGGTTGCTGCCGATCATGGCTGATGTCGCTACCGTGCACACGGCTCGGATCACGGTGCGGCGTGCGGGATCGCTCGGGGTTTTCTCGGCCGAACGCGCGACTCCGCTGGTGATGGTGCTGACCGAACTGGTGCAGAACGCTATCGAGCACGCTTTCGACGGTGGCCAGAACGGTACGGTGACCATTCGGTCGGAGCGGTCGGCACGCTGGCTGGATGTGATCATCAGCGATGACGGGCGCGGGCTTCCGGAGGGATTCAGCCTGCAATCCTCCGACAGTCTGGGCCTGCAGATCGTGCGCACACTGGTGACGGCAGAGTTGGGCGGTACGATCGGCCTGCACCCGGGCGCCGATATCGGAACGGACGCGGTGTTGCGGGTGCCATTGGGGCGTCGTTCGGCACGTTGATACCCGACGGAAACTCGCCGGTTTCAATTATGCATAGCTGTGATCGTCTGTGGTCGGAAACATGGCAATGATTTGCTGGAATTTATTCCTGCAAACTATCAGTTGTCCGTGGGAGTCGATCGGAGAAAAATTCAGCCCGGCACCAGAATGCTGGTGCCGGGCACTCGCGACTCCCCGGGCCGGGCTGGGTCCGGTAATCGCTTCCCCGCGCTCTAGACGGTCGTGCGAGTGCGGGTGCGCGCATTGCGGCGCTTGAGCGCACGCCGCTCGTCTTCACTCATTCCGCCCCATACACCGGCGTCCTGCCCGGATCCCAGAGCCCAGGACAGGCATTCGGCGGTAACGGGGCAGCGAGCGCAGACCAGCTTGGCATCGGCAATCTGCGCGAGCGCAGGACCACTGTTGCCCACCGGGAAAAACAGTTCAGGGTCCTCATCGCGACAGATGGCCTTATGGCGCCAGTCCATTCCTTCTGCTCCTTTGTAAGGCGCCGCACAGGGCGCCGTTCGGTTGGTGGGTCGTGCACTTGTGCGAACTGAATGTTTCCGCACGGTTGCTTGTGAATGCTTTCACGAACACCGTAGATGTCAATAGGTATCCGATGCACCGTGGGGAAGCTCACGCACTGAAGTCCCGCATCGGGACCGCCGCAGTCCTTTGTACTCGCCTACGCCGGTTTCTGCAGCACAACGGGATGAATTTCCCGAATGCGTCGGTTCAAACCGGTCGCGGTGCGACCACGTCCAGGACGTTGGGTACAGCGGTGAAATCCACCACGTCGCGTTTGCCGATGAAGTCGCCGTCGATTTGCAGACCGATCGGATCGGCGCAGGTGATGCGCACCGACGGGACGTCGTCGTCACGGAGCAATTTCCGCGACTTCGGCTCGGAGTGCGGCGACAGCAGTTGTGTCGCCAGGCGCAGTGTAGGCAGTAACGCCATGGTTCGCACGGCGAACACACCGAGTCCGGTTTCGAACCTGGTACCCGGATTGGTGCGTACCGGAGTGGCGTTCAGATAAGTCCACGGACTGGTATTGGTCACAAAGGCGTAATGAACGCCGGAAACAGGTTCGCGCCCGGGCACGTGCACGGTGACTTCGGGCCGGTCCCGCTTGACGCGGAAGAACTGCCGGACCGTCGTGAGCAGATAACGCGACGGCGTCGCGGCATGCCCCTTGGCGCGCGCCGTATCGATCGCGGCACACACATCGGCATCCAGTCCCACCCCCGCGCTGAAACAGAACCACCGATCATCGGTGAGCCCCAACCCGATTCGGCGATCCGAATCACCGGCCTTCAACAGATCGATCAACTGATTGGTGGCCGCCACCGGATCGGGTTTGATGTTCAGCGACCGCGCGAACACATTGGCCGACCCCCCCGGAATGATCCCGAGCCGTGGCCGCCACACCTGATCGTCGTCCACTTGGGGAAGCGGCACGAACCCGTTGATGGTCTCGTTGACGGTTCCGTCCCCGCCGTGCACGACGATCAGATCCATCTCGTTGGTCGCCGCCCACTGCGCCAGCTCGGCGGCATGCCCGCGATGCTGCGTGTGCGCCACCGTCAACTGGGTCCGGCTCTCGAGGGCGTGCGCGAGCAGATCACGCGTGGCCGCCGTGGTAGAGGTCGCATTCGGGTTGACGATCAACAACGTCCGCACCTACGCACCTTAATGGACTGTGTCGAATCGCGGCCCCTCCGGCGCCGCGGGGGTTGTGTTGATGGCCCCGCCTCCGTGGGTCGGGCCACGACCCGCGGAGGCAGCGCATCCGGAGCCGTCGAAAGGTGTTGGGCGAACGTGCGCCTCGACCGGTTCGCGGAGACTCACAGCACTGCGTGTGCTCGGTGATCGCAATGTCTGGACGGCTCGCCACTCGTCGCTTCGGTTCGACCGGTATGTGATCGGGATCTCGGGGTCTCGATCGCGTGACGCTGCGGGCGGTGCCGGGGGCATGTCCACCTAAGCTGGCCGGGTGGTCGAGCGAAAAGACGTCGGTGGTGTGCCCGGGACCGTTCGCGGGGCCGGAGGGTTGGTGACGCTGGAGGGTGCGGTCGCGGTGACCGTGGCGGCGGTGCTGATCGTGCGGGCATTGCTGGGGCATCGGGAGGACGATGTCAGCGGGTACGGGACGGCCATGTGGTTCGGGATTCTGGGGGGTGCGGTGCTGGCCTCCGGGATCGGGCTGCTGTTCGGGCAGCGGTGGGGGCGGGCGATCGCGGTGATCGCTCAGCTGCTGTTGTTGCCGGTCGTGTGGTCGCTGTTGTTCGGTTCGGGGCAGCCGCTGTACGGGACGGTGCTGGGGGTGGTGGCGCTGGGTGTGCTGGGGCTGTTGTTCGCGCCGCCCACCTCGCGCTGGGCTGCGCAGGAGTACGGCTCCGCGATCGAGGAATGAGGGGACTCACCGCAGCGGTGGTTCATCCGTCGGCGGACTCCGCGGTATCGGCCAGGGCGGTGAGCGCTTCACCGGACAAGCGGTAGCCGACCCAATCGTCCTGGACTCGGGCGCCGAGGGATTCGTAGAACCCGATGGAGGGTGTGTTCCAGGTGAGTACCGACCAGCTCACCCGGCTGTAACCACGGGTGCGGGCCTCCTGCGCGAGTGTCGCGAGCAGTGCCCGGCCGGAGCCGGCACCGCGGGCCTCCGGCGTGACGTAGAGGTCCTCGAGGTAGATGCCGTATACGCCGTCCCAGGTGGAGAAGTTCAGGAACCAGATGGCGCAACCGCTGATCGCACCGTCCAGCAGCGCCACATGGGCGAAAACGGCGGGATCCGGACCGAACAGCGCGGTATGCAACTGTTCGGCCGTCAGTGTGCATTCGTGCCGGGCTTTCTCGTACTCGGCCAGGGCGTAGACCAGCTCGACCAGGGCGGGCACATCGCCGGGCGCGGCGCGGCGGATCAGCGGGGCGGATGTCACGGGTGCGGACTCCTTACAGGTTCGGGGGGCGGGTATGCGGTTCATCGGGAGCGGTCCGGGCGGAGATTGTGCGCCCACAGTGTGGCGTCCTCGCGTTCGTAGCCCAAGACGCTCACCGCTGCCGTGGTGAGTGCGAAACGACGACCCTCCCGGACCTCGAAACCCAGCCAGCGGGCGATGAGGGCACGGGAGAAATGGCCGTGCCCGACCAGGACCACATCACGTTGGCCGAGCGCCGCGGTGGCCCTGGCCAGTACCCGGTCGGCGCGGGCGCCGATCTCGGCGGCGGATTCGCCGCCCGGTATCGAGCCCGTCCACACCGTCCAGCCCGGGTCCTGGGTCCGGATCTCCGGGGTGGTCCGGCCCTCGTAATCACCGTAATCCCATTCGGCCAGGTCGGGATCGATCGTGGTCTCGGCCAGCCCGGCCAGTTCGGCGGTGCGCCGCGCGCGTAGCCGGGGACTGACGTAGACCAGGGGATCGCGCAGTCCCAGGCCGGCCAGCACTCGGGCGGCGGCCGTGGCCTGCCGGGCGCCGGTGGGGGTGAGCGGTCTGTCGGTGCGGCCGGTATGGCGGTGCTGTACCGACCAATCGGTCTCACCGTGGCGGACCAGCACCACGCGGGCAGTGTCCGGGGCGGGCATATGGTCCATCATGCCCGGCCGGATACGGGCCGCGAAGCAGAGCCTCCGGAGGTGTCCGGAATCATTTCGCCAGGGTGAGAACGACCAAGGGCACCGGCTGGTCGGTGGTGGCCTGGAACTCGGCGAGCAGCGGATTGTTCGCCAGCGCCCAGGCCGCGAATTCGTCGTAGGCCGCGCCGGTGAGTACCCGGGCCGTGCCGTGGTAGACGTGATCGCCCGACTCCACGATCACCGCGGGATCGGCGCGCACATTGTGGTACCAGGATGGGTAGCCGCCCTCGGCGAAGGAACTGATGTAAAGGGTGTCGCCACGATAGAGCGCACCCAGTGGGACCACGTGCCGTTTGCCGGAACGCGCACCGGTGGTGGTGAGCAGCAGCAGCTCGGCCCCCGCGTAGGGTCCGCCGACCCGTCCGCCGTTGGCCCGGAACTCCCGGATCACCTCGGTGTTCCAGTCGGCCGGGCCCCGCTCGGTGGCCTGATTCCACGGGGCGGTGGGGTCGTCGTAGCGGAGGTGGCCGGCCACGGGGGCCGCGTCGAGGGAGCGCGCTGCTTCGGTCATGGCGCGCAGTCTGCCGGAGGGCACCGACAGAAAACGGTTCAGCGCAACGGTTTTGCGGGCCGCTCCGTATCGCTGCGCGGCGAATCGGTGGTAGCCGGGTCGCCGAGGGCCACGAGTTGGCCGTCCCGGTGTTCCAGCACCGTGCTGCCCAGCACGCCGAGCGAGATCGGGCCGCCGCCGTAATCGGGACGTGCCACCGGGATACGGCTCACCTGCGCGCCGGTGGACGGGTCGAGGGCGGCGATCGCGCCGGGTACCGGCAGCAGGATCTTCCCGGCCATCGGCACCGGCGTGCCGAGTGCGTCGGCGGCGGTCCACATCGGCTCGAACGTTCCGGCGTTCAGCGCGATGACACTGTTCCCGGTGAACACCAGGAACGCCGAACCGGTGCGGACGGTCGCCGCGGTCTGGTCGAGTGGTGCCGAGAGTTCCTGCGCGACAATCGGATTGCCCTTGGCGTCGAGGATGGTCAGCCGCGGCGCCTCCGGGTCGGCACCGCCGATGCCCGGCTGGTAGACCGCGATCCGATTGTCCGATACCGCGATCACGCGAGCATCGGCGGAAGCCGCGCCCGCGCCCTCCAGCAGGTGTGACCCGTACTCCTCGGGGACATTGTCGTCCTTGGGGGCGGGCGCCAGCACGGAGATCCGGTCCGCCGGTTCGCCCGGGCAGCGTTCCAATACCACCAGCCGGGACGGACTGGACGCCGCGGACAGGAGCTCGCAGTCCTTACGCGGCTGCGTTTTCCAGTTCTCCTTGGCGTCGACGTAGCCGTACTCCAGGGTGCGCACCAGATCCGAACGCCAGACCTCGAGCCGGTCGGGTCCTTGGGCGACCACGTACGTGCCGTCCACCGACAGGCGCAGCCGATCATCCATATAACTGCTGCGGGCGGTCCGTCGCTGCCCGTCGGCACCGGCGACCATGGTCGTCTCACTGCAGCCGCGATCGGTGCGGTAGACGGCCACGACCATTCCGAACTGAGATTCCACCCCGCACAGCGGCAGCTCGCGGGTATAGCGCCACACCTGCGCGCCGGTCCGGGGATCGTGCCCGACCACGCTGCCGTCGGCACCGGTGACCACCACCCCTTCGGCAGTGAGCGCCCGGGTGGTCGCCGTATCGGAGGCACGCCACATCTCCTGGAGCTTCCCGGGCAGTTTCGCGGCGGACTGCGGGGGCCGGGCCGGCTCGTCGGCGACGACGGATTCGGTGTTCGCCACGCCGCTCGTCGCCCATGCCACAATCACCGCGACCACCACGAATACGGCGATCGCGGCTGCGGTGATGACGTCGGCGCGCGTTCGCCGCTCAGGTGCGAGCACGTAGGCGAGCGTAACGGATGGCCGGTCCGCGTCCCGATGGTGCTCGCGACCCTCCCACCGGGCCCGTGGACCCGGAAACACCACGAGCGCCGACGGTGGATACCGTCGGCGCTCGTGGTGGTGCGGGTCAGGCCTGGGCCGCCGCGCTCTCGTTCACCGGAGATACGGCGGTGCCGCCGTCCTCCCCGCGCGGGGAGGGCTCTCCGCCGTTCTCGGCGTCGGCCGGTTTGCGGCGCCGCCGGCGGCGGGCCGGCTTGTCGGCGCTGTCGGTGCCTGCCTCAGCCTCGGTGGTGCCTGCCTCGGTCGAACCGTTGTCCTCGCGCGCACCGGACTCGGTATCGGCCGGACGCCGCCGCCTGCGCCGTCGGCGGGCGGGGGCCTCCCCGGTCTGCTCACCGGCGTCCGCCGGGGCATCGGTCTCGGGCGTGGTCGCGGTGGTCTCCGCCTCCAGCGGTTGCCCGGCGCGAGTGCGCCTGCGGTTGCGTTTACGGGGTTCCCGCTCCGGGCGTTCCACCACTACGGCGTCCGGGTCGCGCTGGGGCTTCTGCGCGCCCACGGTGCCGGTGACGCCCTCTGGGATACCCAGTTCGGCGAACAGGTGCGGGGAGCGCGAATAGGTTTCCACCGGCTCGGGGATGCCCAGCCCCAGGGCGGCGTCGATGGATGCCCAGCGGGTCAGTTCGTCCCAATCGATCAGCGTGACCGCCACACCTGTGCGACCGGCCCGGCCGGTGCGGCCGATCCGGTGCACATAGGTCTTCTCGTCCTCCGGGCATTGATAGTTGACGACGTGGGTCACATCGTCGATATCGATACCGCGCGCCGCGACATCGGTCGCGACCAGGACATCGATGGTGCCTTTGCGGAATTTGGTGAGGGCCTTCTCGCGCGCGATCTGCCCCAGGTCACCGTGGACGGCGCCGACGGCGAAACCGCGTTCGGCCAATTCGTCGGCGACCTTCTGCGCAGTGCGTTTGGTGCGGGTGAAGATCATGGTGGCGCCCCGGCTCTCGGCCTGCAGCACCCGGGCGACCAGTTCGCTCTTGTCCAGGGCGTGCGCCCGGTAGACGAATTGCGCGGTGCGGTCGTGGACCGCGGAATCGTGCGGTTCCTCGGCCCGGATATGGGTCGGGCGGGTGAGAAATGTCCGGGCCAGGGTGATGATCGGCCCGGGCATGGTCGCCGAGAACAGCATCGTCTGACGTTTGTCCGGGACCATTCCGAGAATGCGTTCGATATCGGGCAGGAAGCCCAGATCGAGCATTTCGTCGGCTTCGTCCAACACCAGGACGCCCACTTTGCCGAGGATCAGATGTTGCTGATCGGCCAGGTCGAGCAGCCGGCCGGGAGTGCCGACCACGACATCCACACCCGAGCGCAGTGCCGCGATCTGCGATTCGTAGGGCCGGCCGCCGTAGATGGAGGCGACCTGGAGTGGCCCCTTCTCGTTGCGGAGATATTTCGCCGCGTTCTCGAGATCTTTGGTCACCTGGATGCACAGTTCGCGCGTGGGCACGATGACCAGGGCGCGCGGGGTGCCGTCCAGCGGCGTGGTCCCGGATTCGGTGGTGCTGATCCGATGGAGCAACGGAACTCCGAAACCGAAGGTTTTACCCATACCGGTTCGGGCCTGGCCGATGAGATCCTCGCCGGCCAGCGCCAGGGGCAGGGTGAGTTCCTGGATTGCGAAAGTGCGTTCGATACCGATCTCACCGAGCGAGCGCACGATTTCGTCGCGCACTCCCAGTTCGGTGAAAGTCGGTGCGGTGTGTGCGGAGTCCAACTCGGCTGTCAGCAGTGTCTCCGCCAGACCGGGTTCCGGTTCTACTGTGATCTTGCTCAGGTTCGTGCCTTCCCTCGTTATCGCGCTACACGCGCACGAGGCGTGGGGCGGACCGGCCGGCCCGCGACGACCACGGATCCGCCCTGCGATACTCACCCGGGCCGCCGCCGGATGTCGGCAGGTGCCCGCGAGCGGGGCAGCGAAGCTCGGACATCGGCGCAGCGCATCGGTGATGCGGATCTGGTGCGCGCACATTTCCTGTGGACCCGGGAGAATTCTCCGACACCGCACGACGCACCCGGGGTGCGCGACTTTCGGTGCTGCCGGTTCTGATGGATCGGCTGAATTCTTCCGTTGTCCGTCGCGATTGTAGCGTGCTATTGTTCCGCGCTCCGAAAGGCGTCGGCGCAAATTCGCTGGACGTTGTTCGTTTCCGGATCCGTTCCGGGTGAGCGGTACTGTGCGGCAGAACGTTTCACCCGGTGTGGCGACTGCCCGCGCGACCCCGGACGCCGTCGTGTCCAGGAAGTGATTCGGCACACACCGCACTTCCGGGCGCCGGGTATAGCTGGTACCGGCGTATACATGTATGAGAGATTCGTGCCGTGAGCATCGCAGACCGAGGTATCGCCCTGGCCGATCGGGCCATCCGCGCGGTGGACCCGGACGGGGAGCTGTCCCGGGCCGTCGAGCGGGCCGCGCGCAACGCCTGGGCTCTCACCTTCGGCGACGGCGTCGAGGGCCACCGCCCCACCCCGGCGTCGGTGCTGTGGGACGAACCGCACCGCCAACTCCGGCGCTTCGAACCGAGCCTGCTCGCGGGCACCGCCGACCTCTCGGCGGCCGCGGTACTGCTGGTGCCGCCGCTGGCCGCGCCCGCCGGATGTTTCGATCTGCGCCCCGGCCAGAGTCTCGCGGAATTCCTGCTGGAGACCGGTCGCGCACCGTACGTGATCGACTACGGCGAGATCACCTACGCCGACCGCCGGATGGGCTTCGACGACTGGGTGTACGACATCCTGCCCGAAGCGATCCGCCGCACCGCCGCCGACCGCGCCGCGGCCGGTGGTGAACGGCAGGTGGATCTGGTCGGCTGGTCACTGGGCGGCACCATGGCGCTGCTGACCGCGGCCGCGGACCCCGCCCTGCCGGTGCGATCGATCACCGCGGTGGGCGCCCCACTGAACTACAGCGCCATGCCGATCACTCCGCAGCTGGCTGCCGCCGCGCGGCTCACCGGGACCGGCGACGCCGTGGGAGCTGTCCTCCGCGCGGTCGGCGGCGTCCCGGCACCGCTCACCCGGCTCGGCTACCGCATCACCGCATGGGACCGTGAGGTCAAACGCCCCTGGTTCGTCGCCAACAACCTCGCCCGCACCGAATCGCTGGCCCGGATGGAGGCCATCGATCGGTTCATGGCCGATATGCCCGGCTATCCGGGCCGGGTGTACCAGCAGTTGTGGAACCGGCTGGTGTTGCGCGACGAAATCGGGCGCGGTGTGGTCGATTTCGGGCAGGGGCCGATCCGGCTGGCCGATATCACCGCACCGGTGCTGCTGGTCGGCGGACCGGCCGACGTCATCACCCCGGCCCGCGCGGTCGAGCACGGACTGCGCACCCTCACCGGTGCGAAAGCCGTCCACTACGAGACGGCACCCGGTGGGCATCTGGGCATCCTCGCCGGAGCCGCCGCGCGCGCGACGACCTGGACCTATCTCGACAAGTTCCTCACCACGCAGGGGTGACAGACGCGGCCACACCGGTGTGACCGGTGCGGTACGCGGCGGCGGCGTACTACGCTGGAGTTCCATGGGAGCACAGTCACCCGCCGGGTTGGGTGTAACACCGAGCGATTCGTCCAGTTCGCTGATTCCCGCCGATCATGCCGGCGTGACCGACCTGTTCGCCGTACTCGCCTACGGCGAGATATCCGCGTTCTACCGGCTGAGCGAGGAAGCCTCACTGTCACCGAGTTTGCACGGCAAGGTCGCGGTGGCGCGGATGGCGGCAGCCGAACTCGCGCATTTCGAACGTCTCGACCTGGCACTGACCGCGCGCGGCGCCGATGTGTACGCAGCGATGGCCCCGTTCACGCGGGCGCTCGACGACTACCATCGCTCCACCGACCCGTCCACCTGGCTGGAGTCGATGGTCAAATTCCATGTCGGCGACGGGATCGCCGCCGACTTCTACCGTGAGATCGCCGGTGCCCTGAGCCCGGACGTGGCGGCCGTCGTCCGCGACGTACTCGCCGACACCGGTCATTCCGAATTCGTCGTGGAAGAAGTCCGCCGGGCCGTCGCGACCAGTCGATCCGAGCGCGACCGGCTGACCCTGTGGGGCCGGCGGTTGCTCGGTGAAGCGATCACCCAGGCCCAGTACGTGATGGCGCAACGCGATGAACTCACCGAACTGGTCCTGGCGGCCACCGGCGATCTGAACGGTATCGCCACGCTGTTCGAACATATGCAGACAGCGCATGCGGAGCGGATGGCCGTCCTGGGCCTCTGACCCCTCGTGGCGAGCGACGGTGTCGATCGTGCCGCGGACGATGAGGCCGCCGGCCTTGCCGGTCGGCCGACTCGGTCAGGTCCGAGCACCCTGACCGAGGTGGACCCACTCACGCCGGCCCGGGCGCAACCCCGCACACACCTCCCGCCTTCTCCGGATGGTCGGCATCCATGGTCGGGGCCCGCCCCGATTCTGGAGCGACGAAGCGAAGGAGCGCAGCGACTGAGCGCAGGAGTGAAGAATCGGGGTTGATAGGGCCCCGACCCCGCGGCGCCGAAGGCGCCGCCATAAACACTGTTCGCTGACAGCGCACCCCGTCGTGTGTCCGGGGTGGGGTGGCTGAACTAGCCTTACTGGGACAGCACAGGACTCTAGGTTCGGAGGTTGGCCGTGGAGGTCAAGATCGGTATTTCGGATAGCCCGCGTGAACTCGTCATCGCCAGTGCGCAGAGTCCGGAGGAGGTCGAGGCTCTGGTTTCCGAGGCGCTGGGTTCCGCGAGCGGCGTGCTGGCACTCGCCGACGAGAAGGGCCGTAAGTACCTGATCCAGGCCGGCAAGGTCGCCTATGTGGAGATCGGTGCGGTGACCGGCGGCCGGGTGGGTTTCGCGGCGGTCTGAGTTCTGATCCCGAACGAACCGAAGCCCCCGCCGGACGACCGGTGGGGGCTTCGTCGTATCTGCGGTCGCGTGGATCAGGGGAGCGGGTGGAGGGGGACGTGTTTCAGACCGCCCCAGGCCAGTGCGACCGTAGTGTCGACGGCTTCGTCCTTGGGGATCGGCCGGTCAGCCTCCAGCCAGTACCGGGCGGTGAATTGGCTGGCGCCGACCAGGCCGACCGCGAGGATGCGAGCCCGGTAGGGGTCGAGCCCGGAGTCGTGGGCTACGAGGTCGTAGACCGCGTCGACGCAGGCTTCGGTGGCTTGTTCGACGCGGCGTTGGACCTGGGGTTCGTTGGTGAGATCGGATTCGAAGACCAGGCGGAAGCCCTGCATCTCGTTGTCCACGAAGTCGTAGTAGGCCGCGACCGCCGCCCGGACCCGCTGTTTGTTGTCGGTGGTGGAGCGCAGCGCCTGGCGCACGCTCGACACCAGCATGTCGACGTAGTTCTGCAGGACGGCCAGGTAAAGTTCCAGCTTGCTGGTGAAGTGCTGGTACAGGACAGGCTTGCTGACTCCGGCGCACTGGGAGATCTCGTCCATACCGGCGGCGTGATAGCCGCGTAGTACGAAGATCTCGCTGGCAGCCGCTAGTAGTTGCTGGCGCCGTTCGTCACGGGGAAGCCGGGTGCCGCGTTTGGGGGCGGTGCCGGACGACGAACGGGACGTCATCCGGTCCACGAGGTCGGTCATATTCGGATCTCCCAGTCGATTCCCCGGCAAAGGGGTGTGTACCGGGTCTTTCGAGCACCATACTCGCTTCCGATGCTGTTGCCGACCCGGGTGGGCGAACCCGGGATCGGCCCCGATCCGCATGCTGCCCTTGAGGAATGCTGGAAAGTGGCCGATGTGGGCCCGGTCCGCCCGTTGATGGCGGTACTTCCATTGTGGCCGTTACGGCGGGTTGTGAGAGTGTGGAACTGTGACCGACCGACCGGAAAACCTCTCCGGCAGCGGGCGCAGCGCGCACCGCCCCCAGGATTCAGAGCTCGCGGTCGCCGCGAGGACGGTGCCGACGTCGCACGACGAGGCATCCAGGGAGCCGTTGTCGGCGCGCCGGGACCCGGTCGGTGATCCGCCGCCGGTGGCCAGGCTCGCGGCCGGTGGTCGACGGCGACGGCATCGGTTAGTGCTGTCCCGGTATGGCTGGCGGGTGTATGCGCTGCCGGTTCTGGTGGTGTTGACGGTGTTCGTGGTGGTCGACGCGGCGCGGACCGGTACCGGCCGGACCGCCGATCCGATCGAGCCGGGTTTCGGGGCGCTCGGGCCGCCCCCGGCGAGCGCCGGGGTCATCGGTGCGCCGCCGGGCGACGGCAGTTTCCCGGAGGATCTGCCGATCGGGGCATTGCCCGAGGGCGGGAAGTTCACAGAGACCGGTAAGGGCAGCTGGCGGATCATCCCGGGCACTTCGCCCCGGGTGGGTGCGGGTGAGCAGTACACCTTCACCTATACGGTCGAGGTCGAGAACGGTATCGACACACGCAATTTCGGCGGCGACGATTCGGTGGCCCGCTTGGTCGAATCGACCCTCGGCAACCCGAAGAGCTGGGTGCACGACCGCAAGTTCGCGTTCCAACGGGTCGACCGCGGGGTACCCGATTTCCGGATCTCGCTCACCGCCCGGGGGACCGCCCGCGCGGCCTGTGGTTTCGATATCCCCATCGACTCCTCGTGCTACAACTCCGACGAGGCGCGGGTGGTGTTGTCCGAGGCGCGCTGGGTGCGCGGGGCTCCGGCGTTCGACGGCGATATCGGCTCCTACCGGCAGTACCAGGTCAACCATGAGGTAGGGCACGCGATCGGCTATCACGAGCATCAGCCGTGCGAGAGCGAGGGCGGCCTGGCCCCGGTGATGATGCAGCAGACCTTCGGTACCGCCAACAATGAGATCGCCGCGCTGGATCCGTACGGTGTGGTGCCGATGGACGGGAAGACCTGCCGCTTCAACCCTTGGCCGTATCCGCGCGGCTGAGGCCGGCGCACGTGACACCGCGGCTGAGCTCGCGCACGTGACACCGCGGCTGAGCTCGCGCACATGCCACCGCGGCTGAGCCCGCGCACACGAGACCGGGCAACCCCGGGAAGAATGGTTCCCGCGGCGGCGTTGTACGGAAAACCTACGCCGGTGTGGGTGCGGGTCACAGCGGCTACGGGTCACCGGGAACGCACAGCACCCGCGCACACCACATCCGGCTATTTCGATACGAGGAGTTCGAAGACGTGTCATCACCGCAGTCCCTGCCCCCACTTGTGGAGCCCGCCGTCGAGCTGACCAGGGACGAGGTCGCCCGTTACAGCCGTCACCTGATCATCCCCGATCTCGGGATGGACGGGCAGAAACGGTTGAAGAACGCGAAGGTGCTCGTGATCGGCGCCGGCGGGTTGGGTTCCCCGGCGCTGCTCTACCTGGCCGCGGCAGGGGTGGGCACTCTCGGCATCGTCGAGTTCGACGAGGTGGACGCCTCCAATTTGCAGCGGCAGGTCATCCACGGTGAATCCGATATCGGCCGTCCCAAGGCCGATAGTGCTCGCGATTCCATTCTGGAGATCAACTCCGGGATCGATGTGCGGCTGCACAAGATCCGGCTGGAGCCGGAGAACGCGGTGGAACTGTTCGCCGAATACGACCTGATCGTCGACGGCACCGACAACTTCGCGACCCGCTATCTGGTCAACGACGCCGCGGTACTGGCCGGCAAACCGTATGTGTGGGGTTCGATCTACCGGTTCGAGGGCCAGGTCTCGGTGTTCTGGGAGGACGCTCCGGACGGCCGCGGGATCAACTATCGGGACCTTTATCCGGAGGCCCCGCCGCCCGGAATGGTGCCGTCCTGCGCCGAGGGCGGCGTGCTGGGGGTGCTGTGCGCCTCCATCGGTTCGGTCATGGTGACCGAGGCCATCAAACTGATCACCGGTATCGGCGACCCGCTGCTGGGCCGGCTCATGGTGTACGACGCACTCGATATGAGCTACCGGACCATCAAATTGCGTCGTGATCCCGCGCGTCAGCCGATTACCGAATTGATCGATTACGAGGCGTTCTGCGGTGTGGTGTCCGAGGAGGGCCAGGCCGCGGCTGCCGGTTCCACCGTGACCGCCCGCGAGCTCAAGGAGCTGCTCGACGCCGGCGATGTGGAGTTGATCGATGTGCGTGAACCCGTCGAGTGGGACATCGTGCACATCGAGGGCGCGACCCTGATACCGAAGGATCGCATCCTCTCGGGTGAGGCGCTGGCGGAGCTGCCGCAGAACCGCAAGATCGTGCTGCACTGCAAGACGGGTGTCCGGTCGGCCGAAGCCTTGGCCGCGCTCAAGCAGGCGGGTTTCGCCGACGCGACACATCTGCAGGGCGGGGTCATCGCCTGGGCTCACCAGGTGGATCCTTCGCTGCCGGTGTACTGAGCCACGATCCACAACCGGACCCATCGGACCGCCGGGGACGTCGCTGACCTGCGCGTGAACGGCGGAAGGGTGCCGGTGGCGAGGCAGCATCGTGTCTGGTGGACGGCGCGCGCCATGGCGGGTCGCGGCCCTGCTACGACACGGTGTGGCGCGGTAGCGGGGCCCGATGGCGGGAGTACGGTACGGCCGTGACCACCACTGTCGAACCCCCCGAGCATGTGCGGGCCACGTACGGTCTGCGGGAAATGACCCCCGTCGCCCTCGGCGACTGGGAGGGCGGCTGGCGCCTCGGTGATGTGGTGCTCAGCCCCGTCGCCGACCACGCCCGGGCGGCCTGGTCCGCCAAAGCCCGGGAGAGCCTGCGGGTGGACGGGCTGCGGCTGGCTCGGCCGGTGCGGGCCACCGACGGTCGGTATGTGGTGTCGGGCTGGCGGTGCGACACCTTCATGCCAGGGTGCCCGGAGCCGCGGCACGACGAGGTGGTCTCGGTCTCGCTGCGGCTGCACAAGGCGACCGCCACTTTGGAACGGCCCAGGTTCCTGTCTCAGCCGCCGGTCACCCCGTGGCTGGACGTGGATGTTTTCGTGGCCGCGGACCGTGCGGCATGGGAAGCGGTGCCGCTGCGCACGCTGCGCGCGGCGGGCGCGGTGATGGAGAACTCGCCGGACGGGCGCCACAGCTTGGAGCTGATCGGTCAGCTGGCCACGTTGCGCAAGCCGGTGCGTACTCCGCCGCAGTTGGTGCACGGCGATCTGTTCGGCACCGTGCTGTTCGCCGGTGCGCAGACGCCCGCGCTCACCGATCTCACCCCCTACTGGCGGCCGCCGGCGTGGGCGGCGGGTGTGGTGGTGGTGGACGCATTGTCCTGGGGCGGGGCCGACGACGGTCTGCTGGAACGCTGGTCCGATCTGCCGGAATGGCCGCAGATGCTGTTGCGCGCGGTGATGTTCCGGCTGGCGGTGCATGTTCTGCATCCGCGATCCACACCGGAAGCACTGCCGGGGCTGGTCCGGACGGCGGACATGGTGCGATTCTTGCTCTGAGCGGGAACTCGCACAGCGACACCGGAGGACGGTGAGGTACCGGATGGCGCCCGGCCGGTATGGACCGGCCGGGCCCCATCCCTGGACCATGAAGCCCTCAGACGTTGGCGTGGGCCAGTGACGGAACCCGGCCCACCGCGAACGCGGTGCGGCTGTAGCACCACCAGGTGACCCCGCCCATCACCAGGAACGCGGCGGCATAGGCCCAGAACGCGGGCGCCATGGTGCCGAAGTGGGTGTTGGACAGCCGCAGAGCCTGCTGGAGCACGAAACCGCCGAATGCGCCGACCGCGCCGATGACGCCGATGGCCGCGCCCGCCTGCCGCTTCGCCGAAGCGGCCGCTTCCGCCGGCTCCAGACCATCATCGGAGACGTATCTCTTCGACTCGGCGCTGAAGATGGACGGGATCATCCGGTAGGTGGAACCGTTGCCGATCCCGGCGAGCACGAACAGCATCAGGAAGGCGAGCAGGTACAGCGGGAAGCTCTTCATCTCCAGGGCGGCCATGATGAGAGCGACCGCCACAGCCATCGCGCCGAACACCATGATGGTGATCTTCGCTCCGCCGCCCAGTTTGTCCGAGAGCCAGCCGCCGAACGGCCGGGAGAAAGAGCCGACCAGCGCACCGAGGAAGGCGAGATTGCCGAGGGTGGTGATCCAGCCGATACTCGCCAGGTCCGGGAAGTTGGCCTTGATGAGCGTGGGGAAGGCGAACGAGAACCCGATGAACGATCCGAAGGTGCCGATGTACAGGAACGCCATCACCCAGGTGTGGTGGTTGGTCAGCGCGGGTTTGTAGGAGCGTCCGTCGGATCTCGCGGTGGACAGGCTGTCCATATAGCGCAGCGCGCCGAACGCGGCGGCCAGTATGAACGGGATCCACACCGATATCGACAGGGTGATGCCGAACCGGTATCCGGCGGCGTCCTTCGCGGTCAGATAAGTGCCCAGCGTGATCAGCAGTGGCACCAGCAACTGGGTCTGCGCGACGCCGAGATTGCCGCCCGCGGCATTGATCCCGAGCGCCGCCCCCTTCTTGCCGTCGGGGAAGAAGAACGAGATATTCGCCATCGACGAGGAGAAATTTCCGCCGCCGAAGCCGGACAGCGCGGCCAGGCCCACGAAAACCCACATCGGGGTATCGGGCTGGTTGACGAAGTAGATCAGGCCCAGGGTGGGGATGAGCAGCATCGCGGCACTGAAGGCGGTGAAGGCCCGGCCGCCGAATCGCGGGATGGCGAATGTGTAGGGGATGCGCAGGGTCGAACCGACCAGTGTCGGAATGGAAGTGAGCAGCAGCGCGTTGCTGACCGCGGCCGGGTCGCCCTTGCCGAGGCCGTCGAGGAAAGCGAATCCGGCGGCGCCCATTCCGGTGACGACGCTGGCCCACAGGACCCAGATGCTGAATCCGAGATTCTCCGCGAATACCGAGAACAGCAGGTTCTTCCGGGCGGTACGATCGGCGCCGGATTTCCAGAACCGTTCGTTGTCGGGTTCCCACCGATCGATCCAGCGACCCCGGCGCCGATGGGTGAAAGTCGTTGCCGTATCGGTTGATCTATGGCCGGTGTCGGCTAGCGCGGTCAGCGCGGTCATCGGGGTCCCTCTCGTCGTTACCCGATCCCCCGGACCGGGGTTGCCCGGCCGCGGCAGCGGGGCGGTCGAGTGCGATGTTGTGATGTGAGAAAACGCTAGAAGCCGGGTGTTTCGATGAAATAGCGCGCAATGACGATCGCCACAAATCCCGCTCACGGAACGAGAACACCCGGGTGATCGGTCCGTAACCTCGCTGGAACCCGGCCAGGATCGCTTCCGAGGGTGATGTGTTCGGGGTGCGGGGCAGGTGGACGCGCCCGGCTGGAGCGAAGGCGAAGGTACGCCGGGACGACTGCCCCGGCACACTCGCCTGATGAGTCAGTGGCCCGGGTAGTCGGCCAGCAGGGTGTCGAGGAAACAGCGGGTTGTCCGGGCGGCCCGTTCGGCATCGCCGTCGACGATCGCCTGCACCAGTTCGCCGTGTTCGGCGGCGTACCAACTGTCGATCCGGTCGGTACGCGACCGGATCCCGGATTCGATGTAACCGAGCAGCGATTCGTAGAACTCGATGTACACGGCGTTACCACTGGCGAGCACGATCGCCCGGTGCAACTGGACGTCGGCCTCGATGGCCGCGGTCCGGTCTACTCGCCAGAGCCGGTTGCGATCGTCGAGTAGCCGGCGCAGGGTGGCGATATCGGAGTCGTCGCGCCGGTGCGCGGCCAATGCGGCGGCGGTGGCCTCGATACCGTGGCGTAGTTCCAGGACATCGCGTTCGGCGGCCTCGGCGAAGTATTTGGCTAGGGTCCCGCCCACTTCCGAGGTCGCGATGACGTAGGTACCGGAGCCCTGCCGCCGTTCCAGCATGCCGGCATGGACCAGTGCCTGAACGGCTTCGCGTAGGGTGTTGCGGCCGGTGCCGGTGAGTTCGGCCAGTTCGGGTTCGGTGGGGATCCGCGTCCCGATCGGCCAGCGTCCCGAGCGGATATCCTCTTTGAGTTGCTCGGTTACCTGGGCGATGAGGCTGGTGCGGCGCACGCTTTGCACGGCAACAGAGTACCGCCCATCACAATCTTATTGCCCCACTCATAGGGTCATCCTATGATTTCTCGGTGACTGCAGCGCTGCCCGAGACCCCGCAAGCGGCCGATTCACCCCTCGAGCAGCGGAAACGCAGTCTGATCGAGGGCCGTTTACTGGTACTCGCAGCGATCGTCATGTCCGCTTTGGTTCTCCGGGTCGCGGTCACCGCGTTCACACCGCTCGCCGATGACATCGGCCGGGAGATCGGTTACTCCACCGCCGTCGTCGGCGTCTTCGGCATGATCCCCACCCTGATGTTCTCCATCATGGGCCTGCTGACACCGATGCTGGTCCGGCGGTTGGGCCTGGAATGGACCGCGCTGACGGCGATGGCCGCCGCGGGTACGGGCATGCTGGTACGCGTTCTCGTCTCGGGAACCGTCGAGTTGCTGCTGTTCTCCGCGCTGGCGCTCGGCGGTATGGGAATCGGCAATATCGTGGTCCCACCGCTGGTCAAACGCTATTTCCCGGATCGTCTCGCCACGGTCAGCGCGCTCTACATCACGATGGTGCAGATCGGCACGGTGCTGCCCGCGCTGGTGGCGGTACCGCTGGCCGAGGCGCACGGATGGCGTATATCGCTGGGAGTGTGGGCACTGCTCGGCTTCGCGGCGGCCGTGCCCTGGATCGGGGTGCTGCGGGCTCGCCGCGGTCGCGCGGTCGCCGACACCACCGGCCTGCCGGACCCGGGTAGCGCGCCGATGCCGCAGGTGTGGCGGTCGCCGCTGGCCTGGGGAATGGCGGCCACCTTCGGTATGACCTCGCTGACCACCTACTCGATGTTCACCTGGCTGCCCACGATCCTCGCCGACGCCGGTGCCGACGCCGCGTTCGGCGGTTCGATGGTCGCCCTGTTCGCACTCGTCGGACTGGTCGCCGCCCTGACCGCGCCCACGGTTGCGGTCCGGCTCACCAACCCCTATCCGGTGGTTGTCGGCTGCGCGGCGTGCTTCTTCGTGGGCTTCGCCGGATTGCTCTTCGCACCCATGAGCGTGCCTGTGCTGTGGGTGGCGATCCTGGGTCTGGGCCCGAGTACCTTCCCGATGACGCTCACCCTGATCAATCTGCGCACCCGCACACCGGCCGGTTCGGCGGCGCTGTCGGGATTCACCCAGGGTGTCGGCTATGCGCTGGCCTGTGTCGGACCGCTGGTGTTCGGCATGCTGCACACACTCACCGACGGGTGGACGGCACCCTTCGCGCTGCTGTGTGTGTCGGTTCTGGTGCTGCTGACCGGCGCCTGGCAGGCCTGTAAACCGCGGATGCTCGAGGATTCGATCTCGCCGCGCTGAACCCCGCGCCCGGACATCGGCGGCCTTCTCACCTGAGCGGTTCGAACCGCGTGAGAAACCGTTGATTCGACGGTCATTCTGGGCAGCATTGCCGCAATACCGGTTTCCTACCGTGGGGTCGAACCACGTTGGGAGGCCCTTGTGAGCACGGAGACCGAAAGTCGCGCAGACGCCCTGTCGGCGATGTTCCGGCGCCCGAAGCTGGAGCGCTGGGATGCCGAGGACACCGCGGCCTGGGCGGCCGGCGGTAAGAAGATCGCCACCCGCAATCTCATCTGGTCGGTCGCCGCCGAGCACATCGGATTCTCGATCTGGTCCATCTGGTCGGTCATGGTGCTGTTCATGCCGACCGAAACCTATGGGATCGACGCGGCGGGCAAATTCTTCCTCGTCGCCGTTCCCACCCTGGTCGGCGCCATCCTGCGGATCCCGTACACGGTCGCTACGGCCCGGTTCGGCGGCCGCAACTGGACGGTGTTCAGCGCGGCCGTGCTGCTGGTGCCGGCCGCTCTCACCCTGTACTTCGTGAACCAACCCGGTACGTCCTATACGACTTTCCTGATCGTGGCGGCGTTCGCCGGTCTGGGCGGCGGCAACTTCGCCTCCTCGATGACCAATATCAACGCCTTCTACCCGCAGCGCCTCAAGGGCTGGGCGCTGGGGATGAACGCGGGCGGCGGAAATATCGGCGTTCCCGTCATCCAGTTGCTCGGCCTACTGGTCATCGCGACCCTCGGCAACGCGTACGCCTCGCTGATCTGCGCGACCTATCTGGTGCTGGTGGTACTCGCCGGGCTCGGCGCGGCATTGTTCATGGACAACCTGCCCAACCAGAAGGCCGATCTGTCCTTCATGCTCACCGCGTTGAAAGTGCCGCAGTCCTGGGCTGTTTCGTTTCTCTACATCGGTACCTTCGGTTCTTTCATCGGATACAGCTTCGCGTTCGGTCAGATCCTGCAGATCAGTTTCGTCGCCGGTGGCGACACTGCCGCCCAGGCCACGCTGCACGCCGCGCAGATCGCCTTCATCGGACCACTGCTCGGGTCGATCGCCCGCCCTTACGGCGGCAAACTCGCCGACCGGATCGGTGGCAGCAGGGTGACCCTGTTCACCTTCGCGGCCATGACGGTCGCGGCGGTGGCGGTGGCGGTGGCCTCGACCGTCGCCGACGGCTCGAACAAGGGATTCTCGGGTCCGGTACTGGGCGTACTGGTGGCCGGTTTCGTGGCGCTGTTCATTCTGTCGGGCCTGGGCAACGGCTCGGTCACCAAGATCATTCCGTCGGTCTTCGACGCCAAATCCCGTGGCCTGGACGTGAGCACCGCCGAACGCGCCGCCTGGGCACAGAACACCTCCGGCGCGCTGATCGGGTTCGTCGGTGCCATCGGCGCACTCGGCGGAGTCGGTATCAACCTGGTACTGCGGTCGTCCTACTCCTCGACCCGATCGGCCACCACCGCCTTCTGGGTGTTCACGGCCTTCTACATCGCCTGCGCCCTGGTCACCTGGGCGGTGTTCCTGCGCCGGCCCGGCGCTACTGCTCGCGACCGCGAGATCATCGCTGCTGCCGAGGCTCTGGTCCGCCGGGCCGAATCCGGCTCCCGTACCCCCACCCAGCCCACCGAATCCCGGTCCGCCCGGTCGTCGGCGAACCTCTGACACCGGATCTCCACGGAGGACACCATGAACGCACAGCGCAGAACAGTCGTCGTCGCCGGACACGGCATGGTCGGGCACCGGTTCGTCGAGGCGATCCGCGCGCGGGACGAAGCGGGGCAGTGGCAGGTCGTCGTACTCGGTGAGGAAAAGCTCGCCGCCTACGACCGCGTGGGCCTGTCCGCCTACGTCGGTAGCTGGGAAACCGCCTCGCTGGCGTTGCCGGGTAACGAGTACATCGGCGACGATCTGGTCGATCTGCGCCTCGGGCAGCGGGCCGAGATCATCGACAAGGACGTCCAGAAGGTCACCACCACCTCCGGTGAGGTCCTCGACTACGACGCGCTGGTCCTGGCGACCGGTTCCTACCCGTTCGTGCCCCCCGTGCCGGGGCACGAACACGCGGAGTGCTTCGTCTATCGGACCCTCCAGGACCTCGACGGGATCAGGGCCGCCGCCGACGCCGCCGGGCCGGGCGCGCACGGTGTGGTCGTGGGCGGCGGCCTGCTCGGACTGGAGGCCGCCAACGCGCTGCGCCTGCTCGGGCTGACCCCGCACGTGGTGGAGTACAACGACCGCCTGATGCCGGCCCAGGTGGACGAGGGCGGCGGGGCGATCCTGGAGAAGCTGGTCACCGACCTGGGGCTGCGAGTGCACACCGGGGTGGGCACCGCCGGGATCGAACGCGACGACGCGGCCGACCCCGCCGAGCGGCTGCGGATCAGCTTGTCCGACGAGAGCGTTATCGATGCCGCGCTCGTGGTGTTCTCCGCGGGCGTCCGTCCGCGGGACCGGCTAGCCCGCGACGCCGGCCTCGAAGTCGGCCCGCGCGGTGGTGTGATCACCGACCTGGGCCTGGCCACCTCGGATCCGAACATCTACGCCATCGGCGAATGCGCGGCGATCGAGGGTGTCTGCTACGGCCTGGTGGCGCCCGGGTACACCACCGCCGAGATCGTGGCCGACCGGCTGTTGGGGGGTGCCGGTGAGTTCCCCGGCGCCGATATGTCCACCAAGCTGAAACTGCTCGGCGTGGATGTGGCGAGCTTCGGCGACGCGCACGGCACCACCGAGGGCGCGCTGTCGGTGGTGCTGCACGACGCGGCGCGGGGCACCTACGCCAAACTGGTGATCTCCGACGACGCGCAGACCCTGCTGGGCGGCATCCTGGTCGGCGACGCCACCCAGTACGCCGCATTGCGCCCGCTGGTGGGCCGGCCGCTGCCGGCCGAACCGGCCGCGCTGATCTCCCCGGCCGGAGCGGAACTGGGTGCCGACGCGCTGCCCGACGAAGCACAGATCTGCTCCTGCAACGATGTGAGCAAGGGCGCCATCTGCGGTGCCATCGCCGAGGGCGCCTGCGATATCCCGGCCATCAAGGCCTGCACCAAGGCCGGCACTTCCTGCGGCGGTTGTGTGCCGATGATCAAGAAGGTGCTCGAACAGTCCGGTGTCGAGATGTCCAAGGCCCTGTGCGAGCACTTCACACAGTCGCGCGCGGAGCTCTTCCAGACCGTGCAGGCCACCGGTATCCGCACCTTCTCCGAACTGATCGCCCGGCACGGTAAGGGCACCGGGTGCGATATCTGCAAGCCGACCGTGGCCTCCATCCTGGCTTCCACCTCCAGCGATCACATTCTCGAGGGCGAACAGGCCGCGCTCCAGGACACCAACGACCATTTCCTTGCCAATATGCAGAAGAACGGCACCTACTCGGTGGTGCCGCGGATGCCGGGCGGGGAGGTCACGCCGGAGCAACTGATCGTGATCGGCGAGGTCGCCAAGGAGTTCGGCCTCTACACCAAGATCACCGGCGGGCAGCGGATCGACCTGTTCGGGGCGCGTGTGGAACAGTTGCCGCTCATCTGGAAGCGGCTCGTGGACGCCGGCATGGAATCGGGCCACGCGTACGGCAAATCGCTACGCACCGTCAAGAGCTGTGTCGGATCCACCTGGTGCCGCTACGGCCAGCAGGATTCGGTGGGCATGGCCGTACTGTTGGAGAAGCGCTACCGTGGATTGCGGTCGCCGCACAAATTGAAGCTGGCGGTCTCCGGTTGCGCTCGCGAATGCGCCGAGGCCCGCGGCAAGGATGTGGGTGTCATCGCCACCGAGAACGGGTGGAACCTCTACGTCGGCGGCAACGGCGGTCTCACTCCCAGACACGCGGTGCTGCTGGCCGGGGATCTCGACGACGAGACCCTGATCTCCTATATCGACCGCTACCTGATGTTCTACATCCGTACCGCGGATCGGCTGCAGCGCACCGCGCCCTGGCAGGAGGATCTCGGTATCGATTACGTCCGTGAGGTGGTCTGCGCGGACAGCCTCGGAATCGCCGCCGATCTGGAGCAGGCGATGACCGCCC
Organism: Nocardia sp. NBC_01329; assembly: GCF_035956715.1. Lineage (NCBI taxonomy): Bacteria > Bacillati > Actinomycetota > Actinomycetes > Mycobacteriales > Nocardiaceae > Nocardia > Nocardia sp. NBC_01329. The sequence goes on from NZ_CP108381.1 coordinate 527,661, forward strand.
ATGTGGCCGGTTACCGCGACGAATGGGCCGCTGTCCTCGACGACGAGGAGAAGCTCTCCCGGTTCGTATCGTTCGTCAACGCTCCGGCCGAGACCGATCCGACCATCACCTTCGACGAGAGCGGTGAGCGAAAGGTCCCGGTGCTGCTGGGCCTGCCCGCCGTGCCCGGAGGAGGTAGCGGAGCGTGACCATGGAGTGTGCGGTGGGTGGGCCCGGATGGTGGGAGCCTGCCCGCCGTGCCCGGAGGAGGTAGCGGAGCGTGACCATGGAGGGCGCGGTGGGTGGCCCGGATGGAGAGAGCCTGCCCACCGTGCCCGCTACCAGTGGGAAATGACGGCTTAACCGTCAGGAAACAGGCCGCCGGTACCAATGGGTGATGCGATACCTCCGCCTTCGCTGCGGCCTCCGCGGACCGTATGTACCAGCTTCTGAGGAGGCTTCATGATGCGATACCTCCGCCTTCGCTGCGGCCTCCGCGGACCGTATGTACCAGCTTCTGAGGAGGCCCAATGACCATTATCGATAGTCCCGCGATCGTTCCGGCCGTTACCACAGGGTGGACCCGGGCATGTCCGCTCGAATACCTGATCCCCGGCCGCGGTGTGGCGGTACTACTGCCCGGCGGCGCCCAGGCGGCCCTGTTCTTGCTGCCCGAGGGGACGCTGTACGCGGTCGGCAATATCGACCCCTTCGGCCGGGCGGCGGTGATGTCGCGCGGCATCGTCGGCGACCGCGGCGGGGAGCCGGTGGTCGCGTCGCCGTTGCTGAAGCAGGCCTTCTCGCTGCTCGACGGGCGGTGCCTGGACAACGATACGGAGAGCCTGCCGGTATATTCCGTGCGCGTGGACGACGGACAGGTGTCGATCTCGGACCGGCCCGTGACCGTGGCCCCGAACGGCTGCCCAGCATGACGGTTCCGGACGCGAACGCTTCGCTGGCCGGTTTCACGATCGGTATCACCGCGGCCCGCCGGGCCGAGGAATTCGCCACGCTGCTCACCCGGCGGGGCGCCTCGGTTGTCTCCGCGCCGGCCATCCGGATCATTCCGCTCGCCGACGACACCGAACTGGAGCGGGTGACCGGTGAGCTCGTCGCCCATCCGCCTCAGATCGCCGTGGCCACCACCGGTATCGGATTCCGCGGCTGGATGGAGGCCGCCGAGGGTTGGGGCCTGGCCGAGCAATTACGGTCGACTCTGGGCGGAACCCGGATGCTTGCGCGCGGCCCCAAGGCCAAGGGAGCGATCCGGGCTGCCGAATTGCGTGAGGAATGGTCCCCGGCGTCCGAGTCCTCGGCCGAAGTGCTGGACCATCTGCTCGCCGAAGGTGTCGAGGGGGTGCGGATCGCGGTCCAGTTGCACGGTGCCACCACCAAATGGGAGCCGATTCCCGATTTCTGTGAGGTGCTGCGCTGCGCGGGCGCCGATGTGGTGCCGGTGCCTGTCTACCGGTGGGAGCCGCCCGCGGACCGCGGCCCGATGGACCAGTTGATCGAGGCCATCGTGACCTCGGCGATCGACTGTGTGACCTTCACCAGCGCCCCGGCTGTCGCGTCGATGCTGATGCGCGCCAAGGAAACCGGAGTGCTCGAGGGCGTATTGCACGCGCTGCGCAGTCGGGTGCCGGCGGCTTGCGTCGGGCCGATCACCGCGGCCCCGCTCGAAGAACTCGGCGTGCCCACCACGATGCCGGGCCGGGCTCGGCTGGGCGCGCTGGCCCGCCACGTCGCCGAGGAGCTTCCGCGTCGAGCCGGGCGGATCAACGCCTCCGGGCACACCATCAGCGTGCGCGGTGCGTGCGTGGTGGTCGACGGTACGGTGAAACAGCTCGCGCCGGCGCCCATGGCCCTGATGCGCGCGCTGGCCCGCCATCCCGGCCGGGTCGTCTCCCGTGCGGATCTGCTGGCGGCGCTGCCCGGCGGCGGCGACGATACGCATGCCGTGGAGACCGCGATCGCCCGGTTGCGGGCGGGGCTGGGCACTCCGAAAGCGATCCAGACCGTGGTCAAGCGCGGTTACCGGCTCGCCATGGACCCCGCCGAATGCATCGACAACAACGCTGATACCGCGCCGGCCCCCGCGCGCAACGCGCGCTACGTCCGCACTGTGGTGCCGGGATGAGGGCCCCGGCGCCCGCGCTGGTGCTGGTCGCGCACGGTACCCGCAGCGCCAGCGGTGTGCAGATGATCGCCGCGCTGGCCGAAGCAGTAGGACACGAATCGGGCCGGGCGGATGCGCCGGCCGGCCGGTGCGGGCAGACCGTCACACCGGGTTCGCCGGGCCGTGACCACCGGGCCCGGCTCGGCGGGCCCGGGCACGCGATCTGCGGTTGCTTGCCCGATCCGACCGCGGGTTTCGAACCGGAGGTGACCGCGTCCCCGGCCCTGCGTACCGCGTTCGTCGATGTACTCGGTCCCTCGCCCGCCGAGGTGCTGCGCGATCTGGCAGCCCGGTCCACTGTGGCCGGCGAACCCGTTCCGGCGGTGGTGGTTCCGGCGTTCCTGGCCTCCGGCTACCACGTCTACCAGGATGTTCCCCGAGAGATCGCGGAGAGCGGCCATCCGGCGGTGACCGTCACGGCGGCGATGGGTCCGGACCCCGCGCTGGCGCGCGTCATGGCCGTGCGGTTGCGTTCGGCCGGTTGGCGTCCCGGGGATGCCGTGGTCTTCGCCGCGGCGGGTTCCTCGGACCCGCGTGCCCGAGCCGATGTGCGCCGCGCCGCCGCCATGCTCACCGCCCGACTCGCGACTCCGGTGCGTACCGCCTATGTCGCCACCGGGACACCGCGAGTTCCGGAGGTGGTGGCACAGGTGCGCGTGACCGGGCAGGAGCGAGTGTTCATCGCCTCCTATCTGCTCGCGCACGGGCTCTTCCATGAACGCCTGCACCAGGCGGGCGCGACCGGGGTCGCCGAGCCGATCGGAGTACACCCGGCCGTGGTCCGGTTGATCGCGGATCGGTATCGGGCCGCCGTCCGCGACGTGGACCGCGTGGGAGTGCGTTGACCGGCCGCAACGTAGCCGCCGGGATACCGGCGACCGTCCATTTCCATCCGGGAACCAACCCACATCGGGGCGTAGACGCAGGACGATCTACACCGATCCTGGCCGGTCTTCGCGGGGGCGCTCGGCGGCTGAGCCTCGGCGCTCTGTCTCGGCGCTCTGTCTCGGCCGAGATCAGACCCGGTACCACACGAATTTGTTGTCGCGGGTAGGGCCGTACCGGTCGATCTGATCGAACAGCCGGGTGGCGGGCTCCACCACCGCGTTGTGAGATTCGTCGTCCTCGTATGCGACGAGAATGCCGACGAACGCGGCATGGCCGTCGGAGGTCTGCCGGTAGACCACGGCTCCGGAATCACCGGGTTCGGCACCGAGCGTGTTGGTTGCGTAGAGCCAATCCTCGTTGGCCTCCAGAATCGACCCGCAGCGCCAGCCCGTGGTGGAGCCGATCTTGCAGACCTCCTGGCCCACTCGCGGTTTCATATCCACTGAGGACAGCCCGAATTGTCCCATGGAGGCGGAGACGCCTATTCCCTCGTAGAGGCGGATCAACCCGAACCCGAGTTCCCGGTCTTTCTCGGGGCGATGGAATTCGAACCACCCGATCGGGTTGCCGATCGTGTCGGTGATGACGCCCTCGCGGTAGCAGTGGCCCGCGGTCACCGCGTACTGAGCCTTGCCGATCGACCCGGTGAGCCCGATGGTGCAGCGGGCAATCAACGGTGTGTCGTCGACGATCTGGACATTCCGGATCTCCATCCCCGGATGTACGGTCACCGCAGGGGTGGCCGCGGCGACGGACCCGGGGACCAGTGCCGCGCCGAGCACTGCGGCTGCCGCGCACGCGGCCGCCGTGATGGATATCGGACGCCGATTCCGCTCCCGCCGGAAAACGCTGAACATCGCGTACCTCGCACCTGCTCGAGCGACCGCGGCGCGGTCGGATCGGGCAGTCAGCTTAGATGATCGGCTGTCGTGGCGCCGATATGGACTTCCCAACAACTGGAAGAGACGGCTGGCGTGTCTTCGGCTGTGACAACGCCGTTCGGCCAGGTCGGGCGGACTGATCGAAACCCGTCCGCCTCAGGGCAGCGGGATGAACTCCACGCTGTCGCCGTCCCGGGCCCCCGGCGCGACGACGACCAGCCCGTCACGATCGACGAGCCCACCGAGGTGGGCGGTGCGGATCGCGGGATCGCCGATCCAACCGCCCCCGGCGCTGTACCGGGCGGGCACGATCCGCGTCACCGGGCCGGAGATCTCGGCCGCATTGCGCAGTGGCCCGGTGGGGCTGCGCCGGGCCGGGGCACCGGTACGGCCCCCGACGATGGCGGGCACCAGGGCCAGCAGGGTCGCGATCGCCGCGTAGGGGTTGCCGGGGAGTCCGAGAACTGTCGACGCTGTAGGTAGTTCGGCGACAACGGTGGATCCGCCGGGACGCAGGGCGAGCCGGGGCACGAGGATGCGGCCCCCGCAGCGGTCGAGGGCGCCACGGAGCTGGTCGGCCGCGCCGCCGCCGGTGGCACCGACGACGACCAGCAGATCGCAGTCGGTCGCGGTGGCCAGCACCTGGTCGAAACCGTGGGCGGTATCGCGTAGATGGACCTGATCGAGCACCGGGATGCCGTGAGCAGCGAGCAGATCGGGCAGGATCGGACCGATCGAATCGCGGGTCTGCCCGGCCTGTAAGGGGCCGGCGCTGCGGATCTCATCGCCGGTCATGACGATCCGGGCGCGGACCGGGCCGCGGACGGTGGCGGTGGTGACCTCTACCGCCGTCGAGGCGGAGACGAGCGCGATGGTCACCGTGGTTCCCGCCGGGGCGATCTCGTCGCCGAGGTCGCGGTCCTCGCCGCGCCGGCGGATATCGGAGCGCGCCGGGGCATCGGGCAGCCGGTACAAGCGGTTCGCGGCGCCGGTCCGAGCGAATTCGTCGCGCAGTACCCGGGTCGTGCCCTCGGGGACCTGAGCTCCGGTGGCGATACGTACCGCTTCGCCCGGGTGCAGGCCATCGGGGCGTTGCCCACCGGCGAAGCCGATATCGGCGCGCAATTCCCATGGGCCTTCGCCCGCGACCGCGTAACCGTCCATCGCCGAGACATCGAATCGAGGTAGTGCTTCGGCGGCGATCAGCGGTGCGGCCAGGGCGGCGCCCCGGGCCCGGTGCAGTTCCGCCCGCCGTTCGGGAAGCCGGGTGAGTTCGTCGCGCAGTATCTCCTGTGCCTGATCCAGGGAGAGCGGTTCGGCGTCCGACGATGCGCTCTGCCTGGTTGCCGCTGTACCGGTTCCGCGGGGGTCTCCGTTCGCCGGCGTATCGAACGCGGCGCGTGCGGCATCGATCTCGCCGGGAGTATCGCAGTCGTCGACCCCGGCGAGCGCGACGATATTCGTACGAAGCGGGACCAGGGCTTTCATCGGCTGATTGATCACGGTGTCCAGTTCGCGAAGCCGGGCCACCAGCGGTTCGGTCCGCCACACTCCGATGAGGTACTGGGGGCGCCCCGAGAGGTCGGCGGCGAACACCGCGTCGAAATCATCACTGTGCCGCAGCAATTCGCTGATCGCGGAATCGGTGAGGAAGGGCAGGTCGGCGGCGAGCACGACGATATGGGCGGTCGGGCCCTCCCCGAGCGCGGCGAGTCCGGCGGCGAGCGCGGCGACCGGGCCCGACCCCGGTTCCGGCTCCCGGGTCTGCCGGATATGTGTGCCGAGGGCCGGCCGGGGCGGACCGACCACCACCGTCCGGCCGAGGGACGCCGCTGCGGCCAGCGCCGTCTCCAGCATGGATCGTCCGCCGACGACGAGGCCCGGTTTGTCGACGCCACCCATCCGGCTGGCCCGCCCCCCGGCGAGCACGATCACATCCGGGGCCAGCGGAGAATTCGGCATACGGTCATGCTATTCGCCGTCTGGGACGATGAGCCGGCCGGAGGCGTGGCGTTACCGCCCGAATGTTTCCGTTCCGGCCGGAAATCCCCAGCGCGCGGCCGCGCGAACAGTCCGCCCGGCCGCGGACTCCCGATCGCATTACCCTCCACCGAAGTGCCGGATACCGATTCCCGGCCGATACGAGGGGGTCGCCTATGCGACACGTGTTCAGGGGCGCGCTGCTGTTCCTGCTGCTGATACTCACCGGGACCACCCAGGTGGGCGTAGCGACGGCTCAGGATCCCGACCGACCCGTCGTCCGGGTCGGCACCGAGGGCACCTATCCGCCGTTCTCGTTCCACGATCCGCGAACCCAGCAGCTGACCGGCTACGACATCGAGGTGATCGAGGCGATCGCCGACCGAGCCGGCTGGGAACTCGAATTCGTCGAGACGCAATGGGACGCGATCTTCCCCGCCCTGGATTCCGACCGGATCGACGTCATCGCCAATCAGGTCTCGGTCAACGACGAGCGCCGGGGCAAGTACGGCCTGTCCAGCACCTACACCTACTCACACGGGGTGATCGTCCGGCGCACGGGCGACGAGCGCATCCAGAGCGTCGACGACCTCGCCGGCCGGACCACCGCGCAGTCGAGCACCAGCAACTGGGCACGGGTCGCGCGGGAGGCCGGTGCCGAGGTCGAGGCGGTCGAGGGGTTCGCACAGGCGGCGGCACTGCTCACCCAGGGCCGGGTCGACGCGATCGTCAACGACAACATCGCCGTCCTCGACTACCTGGCCAGTACCGGATCCACGGATATCGAAATCGTCGGCGACGCCGGGGCGGCCAGTGAGCAGGTACTCGCCTTCCGCAAGGACGACGGACCCCTACTCGATCAGGCGAATCGGGCGATCGCCGCCTTATCGGCCGACGGGACGCTCGCCGATATCTCGGAGAAGTACTTCATGGCTGACGTCTCCGTACCCGACGGCGGTGCCGCCGACCTCTCCGAAGGGCGCGGTCACCGCGACACCTGGGAAGTGCTGCGCGGGGCGGCGTGGCCGATGTTCGTCGGTCTCGTCGAGGTGACGATCCCGCTGACCGCGCTGAGCTTCGCGATCGGGCTCGCGCTCGCGCTGCTGGTGGCGCTCGCGCGGATCTCCCCTTACCGGTTCCTCGCCGGCCCGGCCCGCGCGTTCATCTCGATCATTCGCGGCACGCCGCTGCTGGTTCAACTGTTCATCGTCTTCTACGGCCTGCCCCAGATCGGTTTGAAGTTCGACCCGTTCATCGCGGCCGTGATCGCCTTCAGCCTCAATGTGGCCGGTTATGCGGCCGAAGTGGTCCGGTCGGCGATCCTGTCCGTACCGAAGGGGCAGTTCGAGGCGGCGGCGACGATCGGCCTGGGGTATGCGCAGACACTGCGCCGCGTCATCCTGCCGCAGGCGACGAGAACCGCGGTGCCACCGCTGTCCAACACACTGCTCTCGCTGCTCAAGGACACGTCGCTGGGCTCAGTGGTGCTGCTGACCGAATTGTTCCGGGAGGCACAGCTCGCGGCGGCCGAGAGCAACGATTTCCTCGCGCTCTACACGTTCGCCGCGCTGTACTACTGGGTGATCTGCGTCGCCCTGTCCGCCGCGCAGAAACGACTGGAGACCCGATTCGACAGGTATGTGGCCAAATGACCGACACCACCGAACACAAGACCGAGTCCGCGCGCATCCGGGTACACGGGCTGGCGAAATCCTTCGGAGACCGGCAGGTCCTGCGCGGAATCGAATTCGAGTCCCCGCGGGGGACCTCGACCGTACTGCTGGGCCCCTCCGGATCCGGTAAGACCACCGTGCTGCGGTCACTCAACGCGCTGGACACCCCGGAGCGCGGCGTGATCGGCATCGACGAGGTCGAGATCGACTTCGCCCGGCTCCCGGCGGGCCGAGCCGGCCGCCGGGAGGCGAACCGCCTGCGGGCACAGAGCGGGATGGTTTTCCAGTCCCACAATCTTTTCCCGCACCGCACAGTGCTGGAGAACGTCATCGAGGGTCCGGTCGTCGCGCAGCGGCGGCCCCGGGAGGAGGCCGTGGCCGAGGCGAAGGCGCTGCTCGACCAGGTCGGACTCGGCGACCGTGCCGACACCTATCCGTTCCAACTCTCGGGCGGACAGCAGCAGCGGGTCGGCATCGCGCGTGCCCTGGCGCTGAAACCGCGAGTAGTGCTGTTCGACGAGCCGACCTCGGCACTGGATCCGGAATTGGTGGGCGAGGTGCTCGCGGTGATCAAGGATCTGGCGGCCCAGGACTGGACGATGGTGATCGTCACCCACGAGATCCGTTTCGCCCGGCAAGTGGCCGATCAGGTTCTGTTCCTCGACGAGGGCGTCATCGTCGAGCGGGGCTCGGCGGATCAGGTGATCGGCGACCCGCGGCAGGACCGGACGCGGCGATTCCTGAAACGGATTCTCGACCCCGGGTGATACGGCGGACAGTGGTCGCGTCGGGGCGAGTCCGGGTTCGGCGGCGGGGAATCGGACGACCGGCCGGGGCGAGTCCGCCCGGTCGACCGACCTGAGCCGGCCGGTCGCCGGTGGCTCAGTCGAACGGGTAACGCGCGCTACGCAGGTGTACCCGTCCGTCCGTGACGGGTACACCTTCGGCCGCCAGCAACCGCAGCTGGCGTGCGGCGAGGTGGGCCGCCGGTCTGCCGGAAGCGCCCAGGACCCGGTGCCAGGGCAGATCGGCGGCATCGGTGCGCATGATCCAGCCCACGGTCCGCGGGGTGGACAGTCCGGCCGCGGCGGCGATATCGCCGTAGGTCGCGACCCGGCCCGCGGGGATCGACGCGACCAGTTCGCGTACGCGTTCGATCTGTTCGTCGGTGGTGACCATCCGGGCCTACAGCGCGGTGCGGATCAACGCCGCTGTCTCACCGGGCAGGATCTGGCCGACCATATGCTCGCAATCCCATTCGTGCACGGTCAGGTCGTCGCCGAGCCGGTCGGCGAGAGCGGTGAGGAGCCCGGGCGTGACGAACGGTGGATCCACCTTCGTGGCCCGGACCACCACAGTCGGGAGACCGGGTGCGGGAAGTGCGACCGCACGAGCGAGCTGACCCCAGTACGCGATCAGGGCCGCCGTATCCACCCGCCATCGCATCCGGCCGTTCGCGGTGGGCACCAGATGCTCGTCGAGTTCGGCGCGCAGCAGTTCCGGCGCGACGGCGCCCCAGCCGGTGGCGAGCTTGTCCATCCGGGCCTCGTCGGTGTCGGTGTAATCGGGCGAATCGAGGGTGGCCTCGGCGATCTCGTGCAACCAGGCCGGGTCCAGCGCCGCGGCCGGGTCGAGCAGTATCAGGCCACGGACCAGTTCCGGGTACTGCCGGGCCAGATGCAGTGCGCACGCGCCGCCGAAGGAGTGCGCCACCACCAGTACCGGCTCATCGGTTTCCGCGGTGATCAGCGCCACCAGATCCGCGACGATCGTTTCGAGATCCCACGGCGGCAGCGCGGTGGAACGGCCGTGTCCGCGCAGGTCGGGGGCGATCACCCGGATATCGGGCAGTGATCCGGTGGCCAGTGCCGCCCAGCGTTTCCCGTGGCCGGTCAGGCCGTGCAGGGCCAGTAGCACCGGCCCGCCGGCCGGGCCGAAACGATGAACATGCAGTGTGGACACGATGACATTTCTATCCGAGCGCACCGACACCACGCCGGGCGCGGGTCCGACGTGGTATCGGTGGTGTCGGCCCCGTCTGTTGCAATAGCCGTCGTGGTGCGTTCGGATAGGCCGGTGCGGCTGGTGCGCCGGAAAGCGGCGGCTCCCCGGGCTCGGACCTGGGGTGCCGATCTCGGCGCGCTGTTCGGCACCGCTGCGGCGGCTACCGACGCGCAACCGGGCGCGGACCGGATCTGGCGAGTGCTCGGCGGTCCCGGCACCGGGAAAACGGCGTTACTGGTCGATGTGGCGGCCGCGCGGATCGCGGGCGGGGCGGAACCGGAATCGGTGCTCCTGCTCACCCACTCCAAACAGGCGGCCGGTGCGGCCCGGGCCGCGCTCACCGAACGGCTCGACCACTGGGCGGTGTGCGCGCCGGTCGTGGCGGGGATCTCCGACGAGCCGGGGCCGGGCGCGGATGGCACCGTTCCGCTCTTCGTGCTCCCCGCCCCGGCTTCGCCGTCACCCGCTCCGGTCGCCCCCGGCGCCACCCGGGAACCCTTGGCCCGCACTATCCACTCGTATTCTTTCGGAATTCTGCGTCGTCAGGCCGCGCGGCACGGCAACCCGGCGCCGCGGCTGCTCACCGGTGCCGAACAGGACGCGGTGCTGCGTGAGATGTTGCGCGGCGATATCGCCGATATCGCCGCCGGAGCCGGTGAGCTGTGGCCCCGGCGACTACAGCCCGCGCTGGGCCTGACCGGTTTCGCCGACGAACTACGCGACCTCATGTTGCGGGCCACCGAGCGCGGACTCGGCCCGGAGGACCTGATCGAACTCGGGCGGCGGCGCGACCGGCCCGACTGGGTCGCGGCCGGTGGTTTCGCCCTGCGCTACGAACAGGCGATGCTGCTGCGCTGGTCGGTCGGGGTGGCCGCACCGGAAGCCTCGGCACCTGCCCTGAACGCTGCGGAACTGATAGGTGCGGCCCTGGACGCACTGGCCGGTGACGCCGAACTGCTGGCGGCCGAACGGACGCGGCTGCGTTGTCTGCTCGTCGACGATGCCCAGCATCTGGATCCGCAGGCGGCGCTGCTGGTGCGGGTACTGGCCGAGGGTGTCGCGACCACGGTCGTAGCCGGTGATCCGGATCAGGCGGTCTACACCTTCCGCGGTGCGGATTCGCGCTTCCTCACCGAATTCGAGGTGCCGGAGGCGCGGCGCATCGTCCTCTACGACAACCACCGATCCGGTCCGGCGATCAACACCGCCACCGCCCGGATCGCGTCCCGGCTGCCGGGCGCCGCCGCACACCGGGTCACTCGGGCCGATCTGGGGCCCGCGGACCGCGGTGACCTCCCACCGGACCCGGAGGAGCCCAACCCGGCGGTGGTCCGGGTCCGGGTACTGGGCAGTCCGGCCAAGGAAGCCTCGCTGATCGCGGATCATCTGCGTCGCGCCCATCTCACCGACGGGGTGCCGTGGTCGGAGATGGCGGTCGTCGTGCGTTCGGTTCCGCTGCTGCTGCCGCCGCTGCGCCGGGCCCTGCTGGCGGCCGGGGTACCGATCGCGCAGCCCGCGAACGATATGCCGCTGGCCCGGCGCCGCGGCGCCGCCTGGATGCTGATGGCTTTGCGGGCGGTACTCGCGGCGGAAGCCACACCGCGCGGCACCGGAACCACCCGATCCCTGTTCGGGCCCGACGAGGCGCTCGATTTGCTGGCCGGCCCCCTCGGCGGAGCCGATTCGATCGCCCTACGCCGGCTGCGCCGCGGGATCCGCCGCACCACGGTGGAACTCGCCCGCACCACGGGCCCGGACACTCCCACGGCGGTCTTCCCGCTCGAACCGGTGGACGAACCGCCCGTTCTCGACCCCGATCGACTCGACGACCCCACCGACCTCACCGACTCCACCGATGTCTCCGCGCCCCGGGATCCCTTCGCCGATATCGGTCGTCATGCGGCCGACGCGGATTGGTACGGGCTCGAGGAGGACTACGCCACCGACCCTTGGGAGGGCCTCCCACCCGAGCCTCCCGCCGAGGACGAGGACTTCCCGCCCGAGTCGTACTCCGGCGCGGTCGAGCCGGAGGCCGGAGATACCGGAACGGAACTTCCGGTGCCGCCGAGCTTCGGCGAAGGTGCCTCCCCGATACCGGGTTCCCGCGCTGCCGCCGCGCCCGACCGCCCTTCGGCGGCGCCCGACCGCCCTTCGGCGGCGCCCGACCGCCCTTCGGCGGCGCCCGACCGCCCTTCGGCGGAGGTGCTGCGGGATCTGCTGCTCGGTTCCGGTGACGACCGGATCCCGGCCGGTCTCACCGAGGTCGAGCTCGCACCGCTGAACCGGGCGGCATGCGCGCTGGACCGCGCGCGCCGGGTCCGGCGCGACGGCGGCGGGCTCGAAGACGTGCTGTGGGCCTTGTGGACCGGGTCGCGGCTCGAGCGGCGCTGGCTGGCACAATCCGAGCGCGGGGGCGCGGCGGGTATGCAGGCCGACCGTGATCTCGACGCCGCCGTAGCGTTGTTCGACGCGGCGGCCGCCTATACCGACCGGCTGCCGGGCGCGACCATCGAGGGTTTCGTCGAATATCTGCTCCAGCAGCAGATTCCGCAGGACCGGGCCGTGCGAGCGCACCGGGAGGAGGCGGTGGATCTGCTGAGCGCTCACGCGGCGGCCGGCCGGGAATGGGAGGTCGTCGCCGTCGCCGGAGTCCAGGAGGGGATCTGGCCGGATCCCCGCCCTCGGGGCACGCTGCTGCACACCGAGGACCTGGTGGACGATATCGCCGGGATCACCGAACGGGTCAGTCGCGCGGCGCCGATTCTGGCCGAGGAACGCCGGCTGCTGTTCGTGGCGTGCAGCCGGGCCCGGCGGTCGCTGCTGGTGACCGCGGTGGAATCGGTGACCGGCGACCGTGATCTGGTTCCTTCCCGGTTTCTGGCCGAACTGCTCGGCGGAGATACCGGCGGTGAACCCGGTGCGCTCCCGATCGCCGAACCCGGCCGGGTGCTCGCCCTGCACGCGCTGATCGCCGAATTACGCGCCGCGGTCTGCGATCCGGACGCCGGCGACGAACGCCGTGACCGCGCCGCGCGGCAGTTGGCCCGGCTCGCGCTTGCCGGGATCCCCGGCACCGCGCCCGACGACTGGTACGGCGTGCCCGAAGTCAGCTCCACCGAGACGCTGTGGGACGACGACGCGCCGATCGCGCTGTCCCCGTCGACCGTGGAACTGCTGCGGACCTGCCCGCTGCGGTGGGCGCTGGAACGGAACGGCGGCTCGGACGGTGAAAACCCCTACGCGGTCAAGGGAACCCTGGTGCACACCTTGGTCCAGGCGTTGGCGGGCCGGGTACCGCTCGAACAGGTCCGCGCCGAACTCGCCAAGAGCTGGTCCGATATCGATCCCGAGACCGGCTGGTACTCCCGGCAGGAACTGCGCCGCACCGAGGCCATGCTGGACGCGTTCGTCGCCTGGGTCCGCAGCACGCGCGGTGAACTCACCCAGGCCGGTATCGAGGTGCCGGTCGACTGTGTCCTGCCCGCACCGGGCGGTGTCTTGCCCACCGCGGGCGGTGCTATGCCCACCGCGGGCGGTGCTATGCCCACCGCGGGCGGTGCTATGCCCACTGCGGGCAAAGATACGCCCGAGGTCCGGATCCGCGGTCGGATCGACCGGCTCGAACGCGATGCCGAGGGCCGGTTCGTGATCGTCGATGTGAAAACGGGTAAGAGTCCGGTCAGCGAGGCAGATGCGGTCCAGCACGCGCAGCTGGCGACCTATCAGGTCGCGGCCGCCGCGGGCGCCCTGCAGGAGGAGACCACCGGCGAACCCGAACCCGGGGGTGCCCGGCTGGTGTATGTCGGGGTACCGGCATCCAGCGGGATCGCCAAGGAACGGGTACAGCCTGCCCTGGACGCCGAAGCGCTGGACACTTGGCGCGAGACCATCCACGCCGCGGCCGCGAGCACCGAAGGCCCCGGCTTCCTGGCCATCCGCAACGAGGGCTGCCGGCACTGCGCCGTGAAGAACAGCTGCCCGGTGCAGGACGCCGGGCGTCAGGTGACCGACGAGTGAGCGCCCGGGTCTCGCCGGAACATCTGGCCGACGCACTCGGGCTCCCCCCGCCGACCGCCGAACAAGCCGCGGTGATCGCCGCGCCCCCCGGTCCGGCGCTGGTGGTGGCCGGGGCGGGCGCGGGCAAAACGGAGACCATGGCGGCTCGGGTGGTCTGGATGGTGGCCAACCGGCTGGTAACACCTGAAGAGGTGCTCGGGCTGACCTTCACCCGTAAAGCCGCCCAGCAGCTCACGGCGCGGATCCGCACTCGGCTGGCCCGGCTGGCCGGGTCCCGGTTGCTGCGCGATCTCGATCCATCGGGTGATCTGCGCGCCACCCTGGCCGGCGCGGAACCTGAGATCAGTACCTACCACTCGTATGCCGGTCGGCTGCTGAGCGAGCACGGTCTGTTGCTTCCGGTGGAACCCTCGGCAGCCCTGCTCACCGAAACCCAGCTGTGGCAGCTCGCCCATCAGGTGGTGCGTGGCTGGGACGGAGATCTGGAGACCGATCGTTCGCCGCTGACGGTCACCGAGGCGGTGCTCGCGCTGTCCGGTCAGCTGGCCGAACATCTGGTGGAACCCGAAGACCTGGCCGAGGCGCATACCGAACTCGAGAAACTCGTGCACACCCTCCCGCCCGGCCCGCGGCAGCGTGGCGGCCCGAACAAGGATCTGCTCTCGATCCTGCGCGCGCAGCGGGAACGCGTCGCCCTGCTCCCGCTGGTCCGGCAACTCCGGGAAACATTGCATCAGCGCGGTGCCCTGGATTTCGGAGCCCAGATGTCACTCGCGGCGCGGCTGGCCGCCGAGCACCCCGAGGTGGCGACGGCCGAGCGTGCTCGCTTCCGGCTGGTGCTGCTGGACGAGTACCAGGACACCGGCCATGCGCAGCGCATCCTGCTGTCCGCGCTGTTCGGTGCCGGTTATCCGGCGCGGCTCCGCGGCCGGCGCGCCCGCGGGGTCCCGGCGCCCGAGCTCTCGGTGACGGCAGTCGGCGATCCCATGCAGTCCATCTACGGCTGGCGTGGAGCCTCGGCCGCCAACCTGCCGCGCTTCACCACGGATTTCCCGGTCGCTCCGGATATTCCGGCGCCGGTGCTGCCGCTGCTCACCAGTTGGCGTAACCCGCCCGAGGCGCTCGACTTGGCGAATATGGTCGTGGAACCACTGCGCGTGGCGGCTCGGGCCGGCGGCGGGGTCACCGTCGATGCGCTGCGCGCGAAACCGGGTGCGCAATCGGGTGCCGTCGCGCTCGCGCTCACCGATACGGTCGCCGGTGAACGCCGTTGGATCGCCGAACGGATCGCCGCCGAATGGGTGGCGGCTCGCGCCGCCGAACGGCCGCCACCCACCTCCGCAGTGCTGATCCGCCGCAATGCCGATGCCGCCGAACTGGCCGAGGCGTTGCGGGCGCAGGGATTACCGGTCGAGATCGTCGGTCTGGGCGGTCTGTTGTCGACGCCGGAGGTCGCCGATATCGTCGCCACGCTGCGCCTCATCGCCGACCCCGCCGCCGGCAGCGCCGCTGTCCGGATCCTCACCGGCGCCCGTTGGCGCCTCGGCAGCGCCGATCTGGCGGCGCTGGCCCGGCGGGCCCGCGAACTGTCGATCAGCCGTGACCCCGGCGCCGATATCACCGATTCCGCGACCCTGGCGACGGCTCTGCACGAGGTCGCCCCCGAACCCGCCGAACGGGCAGGCCTGGCCGACGCGATCGCCGACCCCGGTCCGCGGGACCGCTATTCGGTGGCCGGATACCGGCGGGTGACCGCATTGGGCCGGGAACTGGCGACGCTGCGTGAACGGGCCGCGCAACCGCTGACCGAACTGGTCGCCGATGTGGAACGCACCATCGGCGTCGGGGTCGAGAGTCAGGCGCGTCGCGCGCTGGCCGGTTCCGGTGCCGGACGTGAACATCTGGATGCCTTCGCCGAGGTGGTCGCGGGATACGCCGGCGACATCTTCCGTGGCGAAGGTAGGTCCGACGCGTCGAGCCTGGGTGG
Organism: Nocardia sp. NBC_01329; assembly: GCF_035956715.1. Lineage (NCBI taxonomy): Bacteria > Bacillati > Actinomycetota > Actinomycetes > Mycobacteriales > Nocardiaceae > Nocardia > Nocardia sp. NBC_01329. Next base: position 543,249 of record NZ_CP108381.1, read on the forward strand.
CCTGCTCGCCTTCCTCAGTGCCGCCGAATCGGTGGAGAACGGACTGGAACCCGGCGAGGTCGAGGTGGCCCCGGACCGTGTCCAGGTGCTCACCGTGCACGCGGCCAAAGGGCTGGAATGGGAGGTTGTCGCGGTACCGCACGTCACCCGCGATGTGTTTCCGTCCACTCGCGGGGTGAACACCTGGCTGGGTGCCCTGGCCGAACTGCCCACGACCCTGCGCGGTGACAGGGCCACCGCGGAGTCCCCGGACGGGGTTCCGGTGCTCGATCTGTCCGAGGTCACCGATCGCGCCGAACTGCAACGAGGTCTCACCGCGCACAAGGAGGCGCTGGCGCGGCGGCGGCTGGACGAGGACCGCCGCCTGTTCTATGTGGCGCTCACCCGCACCGAACGGGTCCTGCTCGTCTCGGCCCATCACTGGCCCGAAACCGGAGACAAGCCCAAAGGCCCCTCGGAATTCCTGCTCGAGGTGAAAACCGCTGCCGAACAGCCCGGCAGCGGAGTCGATATCGCGTCCTGGGCCGCCGAACCCGAACCCGGCGAACCGAATCCGCTGGCCACCACCCCGGTCACCGCAGCCTGGCCCGGTGATCCGCTCGGGAACCGCCGCGCCGAGACCGAGGCGGGCGCCGCGCTCGTGCACGCGGCCCTGGCCGAATCGGCCGAAAGCGCGGACGGTCCGGAACCCGATGCGGACCCCGACGGTTGGGTCGCTGATGTCGACGCGCTGCTCGCCGAGTACCGGGCCGGTGCGGCCGCCGCGGCGGAGGTCGAACTGCCCACGCAGCTCCCGGCGACGGCTCTGGTCGAAATGCGCGCCGACCCGGGCAGGCTGGCCGCCCGGCTGCGCCGCCCGCTGCCTTATCCGCCCAACCCACTGGCCCGCCGCGGCACCGCCTTCCATGCCTGGGTACAGCGCTGGTTCGCCACTGACCAGTTGCCCGGTCTGGACGATCTGCCCGGCGCGGCCGACGCGGGGGCGGCCGCCGATGCCGAACTGGCCCGGATGCAGGACGCGTTCCTGTCCTCGCCCTGGTCGGCGCGGCGCCCGGTGGAGGTCGAGGTGCCGTTCGAGACCACCATCGCCGGGGTGGTGATCCGGGGCCGGATGGACGCGGTGTTCGCCGAACCCGGCGGCGGCTGGACCGTTGTCGACTGGAAGACCGGCGCCGAACCCGGCCCGGCCGACGAAGTGGCGGTCGCAGTGCAGCTGGCGGTCTACCGGCTGGCCTGGGCCCGGTTGCTGGCCGCGCGGACCGGAGAGACCGAAGAGCGGATGCTGGAGCGGATCGGTGCCGCCTTCCACTACGTGCGCAGCGGACGCACTGTGGCGCCCGAGCGGCTACCCGGCCCGGAGGAGCTGGTGGCACTGCTCACCGAATCGACCCGCCCGGATGAGACGAGATACGACGAGACAGGAGATTAGGGCATTCGGCTGCCGGCACACCTACATTCGGGAAGTCGGTACCGCGGCGAGCGGCGGCTCACCGTCAGCGCCCGGGAGATCAGCGGCCATTGCAGCGGCAGCCGCAGCAGCCAGACCACCTTGAGTACCGAGGGCGCCTTCGGATTGCGCACCGTATCGACGGCGAGCTGGATATTCGCTGGGAACACCGCGATGAACAGCAGAGTCGCCAGGCGGCCGCCGAGCCGACGCGTGCGCGGGACCAACAGGGCAGTACCCACGCCGATTTCGGCGACACCGGACCAGTAGGTGTAAGAGCGCGCCTTTCCGGGCAACTGCGGGGGAATCGTCGAATCGAACAGTTCGGGAGCGACGAAATGCGCGACGCCGGCGCCGAGGAGCAGCGCGGCCAGTCGTAGCGCCGGAGTGCGACCGGAATCCGGGGCGCCCGCCGGGGTGGTATCTGCCATGGCACCACCATAGATACCCGCCGTGACCGGGTGCCCGACGTGGCGACCAGCGAGCGGGTAGGCTCCCGAGCTGTGTCGGAGGGACTGAGGGTGACCGGTGTGCGGGACGGCCGGGCCGGTGGAAGGTGGCGCCGGTGAGTTCGCGGTTCGCCGATCTCGGGAGCCGGGCCCGGGGCGTGCCCGGGCCACCGGATTTCGCGCTGGTCGGCCTGCTCCGTATCCCGGAGGCCCAGAGCAGCCCCTGGATATCGTTGACCCGGCGGGTGATGTTCGCGGTCGGGCTACTGTGCGCGGCGGCGATCGTCGTCTATATCGGCCGGGACGGCTACCGGGACAGTGCCGACGAAACGGTGACCCTGCTGGACGCGTTCTACTACGCGACCGTATCGCTGTCCACCACCGGGTACGGCGATATCGCGCCGGTCACGCCGTCGGCCCGGTTGGTGAACATCTTCGTCATCACGCCGTTGCGAGTGCTGTTCCTCATCGTCCTGGTCGGTACCACCCTGGCGGTACTCACCGAACGTTCCCGCCAGGCCTTGAAGATCCAGCGTTGGAGGCGCACCGTGCGTAATCACACCGTCGTCGTCGGGTACGGCACCAAGGGCCGTACCGCCATCGACGCCATGCTCGGTGACGGCGTGCAACCCGCCGACATCGTCGTCGTCGACACCGACGCGGTGAGCCTGGAAGCGGCCTCGACCGCCGGGCTCGTCACCGTGCACGGTTCGGCCACCCAGTCCGATGTGCTGCGGCTGGCAGGTGTCCAGAACGCGTTGTCGGTCATCGTGGCCACCAATCGGGACGACACCGCAGTCCTGGTCACCCTCACGGCCCGGGAGCTCACCAAGAAGGCCAAGATCGTCGCCTCCATCCGCGAATCGGAGAACACCCATCTGCTGCGGCAATCCGGTGCCGATTCGGTGGTGGTTTCTTCGGAGACCACGGGCCGCCTGCTCGGCATCGCCACCACGACGCCCAGCGTCGTGGAGATGATGGAGGATCTGCTGACCCCGGAGCACGGTTTCGCGGTCGCCGAACGCGAGGTCGAACCGAGTGAGGTCGGCGGGTCGCCGCGTCATCTCAGCGATATCGTGCTCGGCGTCGTGCGGGCCGGTGTACTTGTCCGCGTCGGTGAACCGTCGGTCGATGCCCTGGAATCCGGCGACAAACTGCTCTACATCCGTCGCGCCCGCTGACCCGCCGCGCCCGTTACCGGGTCGCGATAGTCTCGGAACGTGGCCGTCTTCCAACTCAACCAGATTCCCCTGCTGTCCCGTTCGGCGCTCGACCGTGCCGACCATCTGCGCACCGACGAACAGGCGTTGAAACAGGGCTGGGCCACGGCCCGGTTGCTGCGGGTCGGGCGGCGCGGTGCGGTGCGCTACGAGTCGGGCGCGCTGATCTGGGATTCCACCCTGGAACTTTCGGCCGAACCCAGCCCTGAGGCCGTCTTCCTCGGCGTCGACGACGGTGTCCACCTGTGGGCGGTCGCCGACAGCTCGCTCACCGGGACGCTCCGGGATCTGCGTCAACTCGCCGACGCCTCGATCGACGATTTCACGGCCGGGGTGATGTCGGCCGCGCTGGCGCTGATCAATTGGCACGCCGGCGCCGCTTTCCACGGGATCGACGGCACACCGACCGTACCGGCCAAAGGAGGCTGGTCTCGGGTGGCCGAGGACGGTCGCGAGGAGTTTCCGCGTACGGACCCGGCTGTGATCTGTCTCATCCACGACGGCGCCGACCGGGTGCTGCTGGGCCGGCAGGCGAGCTGGCCGGAGACTATGTTCTCGCTGCTGGCCGGGTTCGTGGAGGCGGGCGAGTCGCTGGAGCGATGCGTCGAACGGGAAATGAGGGAGGAGGTCGGGCTCGATGTCCGCGATATCGAATACCTCGGCAGCCAACCCTGGCCGTTCCCGCGGTCGTTGATGCTCGGTTTCTGCGCGCAGGCCGACCCCGGTCAGCCGCTGGTCTTCTCCGACGGAGAGATCGCCGAGGCGCACTGGTTCACCCGCGACGAAGTGCGGACCGCCCTGGCGGCGGGTGATTGGCGGGCCCGGCCGGAGGATGGTGCGGCCACATCCGCGACCAGCACGCGGCTGCTCTTGCCCGGTTCGATTTCGATCGCCCGGACGATCGTCGAATCCTGGGTGGCCGCCGGTCGGTGATAGGGCGTCTTCCCGCCCGCTCGCGGGCCCGCCGGGATGTTCACCCTGCGCGAAGAGCGTCCGGCGGGGCGGACCGGCCGGTTCGTCGCGCCTACTATGGACGATATGCAGCTTCACGAAGCGCCGGCCGAGAACGGTTCGCGCGCGCTCCCCGGACAGCACCCGGACGTCATCCCGGCGGGTGAGGCGGAATGAGTGATCTCCCGTTCGGGTTCTCGCATGGCGACGACGACGATCGCGGCCGCGGCGACAAACCCGGCGGCAGCGGCGGTAACGACCCCTTCGGTTTCGGTGCCGGTGGCGCCGGATTCGACCCGGCGTCGCTGGGCCAGATGCTCTCCTCGCTCGGCCAGATGCTCAGCGGTATGGGTCAGGGAATGACCGGCGGTGGCAGCGGCCCGGTGAACTATGACGTGGCCAAGCGATTGGCCCGTCAGCAGCTCGGCAAAACCGTTCCGCCGGTGTCCGGTGGTGCCGCCACCGCGGTCGCCGATGCCGCGCATCTGGCCGAACTGTGGTTGGACGACGCGACCACCTTCCCGGCCGGTGCGACGAGCACCGTCGCCTGGACCGCGAACGACTGGATCGAGAAAACGCTGCCCACCTGGCAGCGGTTGTGCGATCCGGTTGCCCAGCAGATCTCCGGTATGTGGACCGCCGGGCTGCCCGAGGAAGCCCGCGATATGGCCGGCCCCATGATGGGCATGCTCGGGCAGATGGGCGGGCTGGCCTTCGGTTCCCAGCTCGGTCAAGCCCTGGGCCAGCTGGCCAAAGAGGTGCTGACCGGTACCGATATCGGCCTGCCGCTGGGTCCGGCCGGTACCGCCGCGCTGCTGCCCACCGCCATCTCGGAGTTCAGCGAGGGACTCGAACAGCCGGAGAGCGAGATCATGGTGTTCCTCGCTGCCCGCGAGGTCGCCCATCAGCGGCTGTTCGTCCAGGTGCCCTGGCTGCGTCAGCAGGTCCTGGGTGCCGTCGAGGACTACGCGCGCGGGATCACCATGGATTTCTCCGCGCTCGAGGACGCTGCCCGCAATCTCGATCCCACCGCGCTCACCGATCCGTCGAAACTCGAGGAGATCCTCGCCCAGGGCAGTTTCGAACCGCAGACGACGCCCGAGCAGAAACAGGCGCTGGACCGGCTGGAAACCCTGCTCGCCCTGATCGAGGGCTGGGTGCAGGTGGTGGTGGCCGCCGCGGTCGGCGGTCGGCTGCCCGGCGCGGGCGCGCTCGCCGAGACACTGCGTCGTCGCCGCGCCACCGGCGGGCCCGCCGAACAGACCTTCGCCACCCTGGTGGGCCTGGAACTGCGTCCGCGCAAACTGCGCGAGGCGGCGACGCTGTGGCAGCGCCTCACCGATGATGCCGGTATCGCCGCCCGCGACGGTGTCTGGGCGCATCCCGATCTGCTTCCCGATGCCGGCGATCTCGACGCACCCGCGGGGTTCATCGATTCGGTGATCGGTGGGGGCGCCGGCGCTTTCGACGATCCGCTCGCCCAACTGGCCGCGACCGAGGCCGCCGAACGCGAGGCAGCCGCCGGCAAGCGGGACAGCGGTGCCGACGCGGCCGAGGATTCCGGCGGCGAGCAGCGTCCGGATTCCGATCCGGAGGATCCCGAGTCGGGTAAGAAGTAGCGGAGGTCCGGTCGCCGGTGAACCGCTCTGCGCCGGAGTACCGGCCGGATCGTCCGGGCTTCCCGGTGCGCCGACCGCTCGGCGGGCGCCCCTGCGGCAGGTCGGTGCCGAAGATTTCGGCAGGGCTGATCGTGGCCACGTCCGGTTGATTCCGCACGATTTTCGGAGACGCCTGGGATATGCATCGCAGATAGGCCCTCACGTGGGCAATTGCAGGTTGTCCACAGGCCGCGACCCTGTGGACAACCCGGTCCGGTGAAGCCGTTGTGCCGTAACGGCACTCGCATACTGCGATGTATGACGACGCTGCGGCCACGCGGTCCGCTCCTACATCCCCGGATGCCGATCCTGGTCCGATCCACCGGGCAGGTTCAGCTGGGCTGGGATCCGGAAACCGCCGTGCTCTGCACGGCCCCGGGTTTGGAAACCCAGCAGGTGCTGAGGTTTCTCCGGTTGATCGATGGGCTGAGCAGCCTGCCCGCGATCATCTGGCAGGCTCGCTCGCTCGGTCTGGAACCCGGGCAGGCCACTGCCCTGATCGATGTGATCGATACCGCAGGGCTGCTGGTCCACCCGCCCCGGCCCGCCGGTCGGGTGCGCACGATCCGAGTGCACGGAATCGGTCCGCTCACCGACGCCGTCACCGCCGGACTGCGGGATCTGGGTGTCCGCCCGCAGCGATCACGTGATCACCGCGGTGATGTCGACGGCCGGGCCCGGCCGGCCGACCTCGTGGTGCTCGCCGACGCGCTGATCCCCGACCCACGTGTGGTGCGCGATCTGTCCCGGGCCCGGACCGCTCATCTGGTCGTCCGGCTACGGGACGGTAAGGGGATCGTCGGACCGCTGGTGCAGCCCGGGCGCACCAGTTGCCTCCGCTGCGCGGATATGACCAGGGCCGACCACGATGCGGACTGGCCGCGGCTGGCCGCGCAACTGCTCGGACGTACCGGCCACGCCGGTCCCGCGGGTATCGCCGCGGTGGCCGCGCTGGCACTCGGCGAGCTCGAGACGATCATCGCCTGCGAACCGAGCCGTCCACCGGAAACGCTGGACGGAACTCTCGAACTCGACCTCGATACCCGATTCCTGGACCGTCGCTCGTGGGCGCCGCATCCCCGCTGCGGTTGTCTCGGGAACAGCACTCCAGATGCTGTGTGATGGCATTCACATTCGGGCGCGAAGGTAATTCTCTTCGGTTTTCCGTGGCAGATAGGTGGGGTTGTCGGCCATTATGGGGGAGTGTCTGAGATCGTGCGCCGGCCCATGTCCCGCAACGCGAAGTTGGCTAAGATTCCGCTGGGGGTAGCGGGTCGCGCCGCGGTCGGTTTCGGCAAGAAGCTCGCGGGCGGTGATCGTAAGGAGATCAACACCGAGCTCAACCAGAAAGCCGCCGAACAGCTGTTCGCCGTGCTGGGGGAGCTCAAGGGCGGTGCGATGAAGTTCGGGCAGGCTCTCAGCGTGATGGAGGCCGCCGTTCCGGAGGAGTTCGGCGAGCACTATCGCGAGGCGTTGACCAAACTGCAGGCGGCCGCGCCCCCGATGCCCGCCGCCACCGTGCACCGGGTTCTCGACCACCAACTCGGCACTGATTGGCGTAAGCGCTTCCAGGAGTTCGAGGACATCCCGGCCGCTTCGGCGAGTATCGGCCAGGTGCACAAGGCGGTCTGGTCGGACGGGCGTCGGGTCGCGGTGAAGGTGCAGTACCCGGGCGCGGATGAGGCGCTGCGCGCCGATCTGCGCACCCTGAACCGGATGACCGGCCTGTTCGCGAAGGTCATCCCGGGCGCCGATGTGAAACCGCTACTGGCCGAGATCACCGAACGCACCGAAGAGGAATTGGACTATCGCAACGAAGCCGCGAACCAGCGGGCGTTCAGCAAGGCCTATGACGGACATCCCGAATTCGTGGTGCCCAAGGTGGTCGCGAGCGCGCCCAAGGTGATCGTCAGCGAATGGCTCGACGGCACACCGGTTTCCGCCGTCATCAGCGCCGGACAGGCAGATCCGGAGGGCACCCGCGCCCTGCGCGACCGGGTGGCCGGGCTGATGGGCCGGTTCCATTTCTCGGCCCCCGAGACGGTGGGTCTGCTGCACGCCGATCCGCATCCGGGAAACTTCATGATCACCCCGGCGGGCAAGCTCGCGGTGATCGACTACGGTGCCTGCGCGCCGCTGCCGGGCGGTTTCCCGGACATGCTGGGCCGTATCCTCGCCTTGGCGGTCGCTGAGCAATACGACGAACTCACCGAGCTCCTGCACGCGAACGGCTGGGTGTTACCGGGCCGGACTCTCACCGACACCGAGGTCGAGGAGTACCTGCGCCCGTTCACCGACCCGATCCGCACCGAGTCGTTCCATTTCACCCGGCGCTGGATGCAGCGCGTGGCGGGTAAGGCGACCGATTACTCGTCCCCGGAGATGAAAACCGCCCGGGCGATGGTGTTGCCGGCCGAATACTTGATGATCTTCCGGGTGCTCGGCGGGTCGATCGGCATCTGCGCTCAGCTCGATGCCGAGGTCCCGTTCATGCAGTTGGCCTCCACCTGGCTGCCCGGATTCCGGGAGCAGCGCGACAGCGCCTGAAAACCGTTCCGGCGCAAGGGATCAACCACAGGCGGGGAGGTCGCGATACCGTGGCCGTCGAAACCACCCTCCAAGCGAACGAGCCGCTCATCGGCGAAGCGATGAGCGGCTCGTTTCCGGTGTCGGTGTGTACCCGTGGGGGACACGGAGTCCCTGTCAGACACAGCTGGCGACCTTGCGCGGCCGGCCCCGCGGGCGCTTGCGAGCGATGACGACCCCCTGATCGAAGATCTCGCCGCCCCAGACGCCCCACGGCTCCCGCCGATCGATGGCCGCGGTCAGGCAGCCCTTACGGATCGGGCAGGAAGCGCACAGCGCCTTGGCCTCTTCCAGCTGACCCGGGCTCTCCGCGAACCACAGGTCGGGATTCCCGGCCCGGCAGGGCAGAGCGGGAAGCCGCTGGTCCCCGGGATCGGTTGCCACGGTGCTACACGCCACATCAGTGGTGGCCGTCGGCCAGCTCTGGGTGGTGGTGACCACGTCGTTCTCCTTCAGCTTGTTATGCAGCGGTTCGGTGTTCGTTGTGCGGAACCGGTGCCTTGTGGGCTGAAGGCCAAAAAATAATTCTGGCCACGGTTCCGCATCTGCGTCCCGTGGCCAGGAGGTGTGGGGTTGATCCCTACCTTGGTCGGCTGTGGGGCCGCCTGTTCACGGTCGCTCGGTGTCCTTTGCGAAGGCTTTCCGGTCGCTTATCTGCCACCGCGGGTGTTGCGGCGAGATCGATAGCGAAGGAGCCGACGGCTGCCAGTGCAGCCCCCGGGTGCCAGTTCGCGATGGACTGGTCCTGCGGTTCGACGATGTTCGGCAGATGCGAATAGCGGATACGCGCCTGCTCACCGGCGATATCGAGGCAGGACAGGCCGGTCCCCTGCGAAGCGAGGAACCCCCGGGAAGCAGCGGACGACCGCATATTCGGCACTACGGCGACGAAGCCGTAATTCGTTGTGTTGTTCATCTGACTGCCTCCCTCCTGTACTCGTGGTCGTGATCTCAACTGTGTTTCAACTGTGCGCGTGGATGTAACCCTCCCGAACGCGATTTCCACCTTAGGCAATCTCGCCGGAGTCGACAACCTATTTTCTACCTGCGGTTTTGCCGAGTTCTCCGCCGGCGCCCCCGAAGCGGGAGATCGAACGGCGCCGGGACCGGATGATCGCCAGCACTTCCGCCCCGTATTTGCGCATCTTGCTCTCACCGATACCCAGTGCGGCCAGCCCCGCTTCGTCCTCCGGCAGCTGCTCGGCAATCGCTGTCAGTGTGTTCACCCCCAGGATCCCGCGTGGGTCGACCGCGAGCTCGGCCGCCTTCTCCCGCCGCCAGTCCTGCAGGGCGCCGAGCAGTTCGGTATCCGGTTGTCCCACACAGTTCTTGCACCGGCGCAGCAACAGGGTCTCCGAATCGAGCAGCGCGCGACCGCATATCCGGCAGACGGGGCGGTTCGCGTCGGGCCGCGCCGGAGTGGCTATTCGGGACGCGGGGGAGCTGTCGGGCACCAGTCCGGTGAGGAACCGGGAACGCCGCCGAGAGCGGCGATCGCCGTCGCCGCGACTCAACGCCCACGACAACCGGAGATGGATCCGGGCGCGGGTCACGCCCACGTACAGCAGTCGGCGCTCCTCTTCCAGAGCCGCCACATCGGCGACCGAACCGTCGCCGTTCAAGGCATAGGAGATGGGCAGGGTGCCGTCGCTGAGCCCGACCAGGAACACCGCGTCCCACTCCAGACCCTTGGCTGCGTGCAGTGAGGCGAGCGTCACCCCTTGCACGGTCGGTGGATGCCTGGCCTCGGCCCGTGCGGCCAGCTCGCGCAGTAGCCCCGATGCCGTGAGATCCGGTTCGTGTTCGACGAGATCCTCGGTCAGCCGGACCAGCGCCACCAGCGACTCCCACCGCTGGCGCGCCTGGGTGCCGGACGGTGCGGATGCGGTGAGACCGACCGGAGCCAAGGCCGCCCGCACCAGGCTGATCAGTTTCTTCCCAGAAGTGGATGCCTCGGGCAGGTCGTCGCGGTTTGTCGTGCGGCGCAGCTCCTGGACAGCCTGACGTACCTCCGGCCGTTGGAAGAAACCCTCGCCGCCGCGCACCTGATAGGCGATCCCGCGTTCGGTCAGCGCCTGCTCATAGGCCTCTGATTGCGCGTTGATCCGGTAGAGCACCGCGATCTCGGCGGCCGGAGTGCCTCGAGCCAGCAGCTCGTCGATCCGCCGGGCCACATCGGCGGCCTCGACGGCGAGTTCGTCGTATTCGGCGAACTCCGGTTCCGGTCCGTCCGCTCGCTGCCCCACCAGCTGCAGCCGGGTCCCCGCGATCCGGCCCTTAGCCATCCCGATCACCCGGTTGGCGAGGTCCACGACCTGCGGAGTCGACCGGTAGTCCCGCTCCAGCCGGACCACGGTCGCATCCGGGAACCGGCGGGAGAAGTCCAGCAGCTGCCCCGGGCCGGCGCCGGTGAAGGAATAGATGGTCTGGTTGGCATCCCCGACGACCGTGAGATCGTCGCGTTCGCCCAGCCAGGCATCGAGCACCCGCTGCTGTAGCGGGGTGACGTCCTGATATTCGTCGACAACGAAACAGCGGTAGCGTTCGCGGAACTCGTCGGCGACCGACGGATAGTCCTCCAGCGCGGCGGCGGTGTGCAACAGCAGATCGTCGAAATCCAGCAGCAGACCCTCCGGCGTGATCTTCACCGATTCATAGGCCGCGTAGACCTCCCCGACCCGGGCGGGGGCGAAGGGCGTCTCCCGCCGGTGGGACTCCGCCGCCGCGGCATAGTCCTCGGGCGCCACCAGCGACGATTTGGCCCATTCGATCTCGCCCAGCAGATCCTTCACGCTCTCGGTACCTGATGCCAGACCGACCCGGTTCGCGGCCTGCGCGACCACCGGGAACTTGTTGTCCAGCATCCGCCACGGCACCTCGCCCACCACCTGCGGCCAGAAATACCGCAACTGCCGCAGCGCGGCGGCATGAAAGGTGCGTGCCTGCACCGTCGACGCGGCATCTCCGAGCCCCAGCGACCGCAGCCGTCCACGCAGCTCCCCGGCCGCCCGCGCGGTGAAGGTGACGGCCAGCACCTGATCCGCCCGCACCTGCCCCGCCGCTACGAGATACGCGATGCGATAGGTGATGGTGCGGGTCTTCCCGGTACCGGCGCCGGCGAGCACACACACCGGCCCTCGCGGCGCGCGGACGGCGGCGGCCTGTTCCGGGTCCAACTCGGAGAGATCGACTGCGCCCACCGGAGCAGTGTATTGCTGTGTTTTTCGGCGCCGCCTGCGGCGTCGCGGGTCGAGGCCCCTGAGGTCCCGCCGTTCAGCGCCCGAGACTCGCGCTTCGCGCATGTGACGTGCGGTCGGCCATCCGCAGAATGTGACCTGCTGAGCACCTCCGGCCAAGGGCGAGACGGGCCTCGACCTTGGTGGGCCTCGTAAAACAGTGAGGCCTCGTAAAACAGTGAGGATGGGTGTGGCCCCGCAGCGACCATCGGTCGAGATGCCAAGTCACAGCCGCAGAGCCCGATCGGCGTGACCTCCAGCGTTGCGCCGCCGCCGGGCAAGTGAAGCCCCCGATGATCCCTGCCACGCGCAAGTCCACATGCCGACCGCGCCCTCGAGTCCCGACGCAACCCGCATGAGTCGAGTTTTACGAGACACCCCAAAGGGTTGAGGCCGTCTCGCCGTTCAGGCCTCGAAAGCGCATGCGCGAAGCGCGAGTCTCGAGGCCTGAACGGCGAGACTTCAGGGCCTCAACCCCCGCGCGCGCCAGCGCGCCAAAAACACAGCACCTTGGCGAGCAAGTCAGCTTCCTTTTTGGCGAGCAAGTCTGCTTTCCTTTTCGGCGAGCAAGTCTGCTTCGCCTCTTCGGCGAGCAAGTCTGCTTCCCGCCTTTCCGAGCAAGCGTGCCCCCGCCTTCGGGAACGCGTCCGCCCCGGATCACTTCGCGACCCCGTTCCACCATGCACCGATGTTCTGCGGGCCGAGTCCTGAGGGCTCCGGGCCCGTGGCATCGGAAAGGCACCGAGCGCTGCAATAAACGTGACCTCTCGGATGTTGCTCTGTTCGTGACTGATGTGACTCCGGATCTGACCATGTATTCGACCACCTGGTGCGGCTACTGCCGACGGTTGAAGACCCAGCTGAAAGAGGCCGGGATCACCTATGTGGAGGTCGATATCGAACAGGATCCGGCTTCGGCGGAGTTCGTGGGCAGTGTGAACAACGGTAATCATGTGGTGCCGACTCTGAAGTTCGCGGACGGGTCGACCGCTACCAATCCGTCCTTGGCCGAGGTGAAGCAGGCGCTCGCGCGTCAGGGCTGACCCCCGCCCGGCCTGCGCGTGGTCGGCGGTCGGCGATCTCTTGGGTCGCGCGCGCGTGCCTGTCCCGCACTGTTCGGGTGTGCATGGCTAGTGTTGGCCGGGTGAATCGTCGGCTCATCACGCTTCTGGTCGCTCTGTTCCCGGTTCTGCTGTTCGGTGTGGTGGGCAGTGTGTACACCGTGCCGTTCGTCGCGTTGGGGCCCGGGCCCACCTTCGATACGCTGGGTGAAGTGGATGGCCTGGCGGTCGTGCAGGTCTCCGGGGCGGAGGTCGACCGGACCAGCGGGCATCTGAACATGACCACGGTCGCGGTACGGGACGGGCTGACGATTTTCGAGGCGCTCGGTTTCTGGGTCAGTGGACGGCACGGGATCGTGCCGCGTGCCGAGGTGTACCCGCCTGGGGTGTCCCGGGAGGAAGTGGACGAGTCGAACGAGCAGGACTTCGCGACGTCGGAAAGCAATGCCGAGGTCGCGGCCATGCATCAGCTGAACCTGCCGACCGCGGTGCTGGTGCACGAGGTCTCCGAGGAGGGCCCCGCCCATGATGTGCTGCGCGCCGGTGATCAGATCGTGAGCGTGAACGGTAAGCCGGTCGCGACCACCCAGGACGTGGTCACCGAGGTGTCGAGCCGGGCCCCCGGGACGGTCCTCACAATGGTGTACCGGCGGGACGGCGCCGAGCAGACGGCGAACGTCACCCTCGCTGCGCGGCCCGATGACGAGGCCAAGGGTTTTCTCGGGTTGACACCCACCGAGGCGGCGGCGCCGCCCGTGCAGATCGATTTCAACCTGGCCGATATCGGTGGCCCGTCGGCCGGGCTGATGTTCAGCCTGGCGCTGGTGGAGAAACTGAGTCCGGGAGATCTGGACGGCGGTTCCTTCGTGGCGGGGACCGGGAGTATCGACGAGAACGGCAAGGTCGGTGCGATCGGCGGCATCCAGTACAAGATGATGGCCGCCCGGGAGGCGGGAGCGGAGACGTTCCTGGTGCCGGCGGGTAATTGCAACGAGGCGAGCCAGCGGGTCCCGGAGGGACTCCGGTTGGTTCGGGTGGAGACGCTGGCCGGCGCCGTACAGGCACTCGAGGATCTGTCCGCGGGCCAGGCCGCGCCCAGTTGTAGCTGAGACCTGAACCCGACCCACACCACCCGCCGTCATCTCCGGATGGCCCACCTCCCCGCCCCCGGTTCCTGGAGCGCGTGCCTCCGGCCGCCCATGATCGGTGACCATTGAGCACCATCGGAGCGACAGTCCCCCCCGCCCCGCCGAAGGCGGGGCCATATACACCCTTATTCGGCGGTGTCCTCGAATGTGTGCCGCAGCGCTTCTACCAGGTTCGGTGCGAGGTTCGGGTAGGTGCGGAGATCCAGGTCGGCGTCGTCGTCTTCGTCCTCTTCGGGCCGTAACTGCAACAGGCACAGGCTGTTTCCCGAACGCAGCACCGCCGCGAACAGCCGGGCTTCGCGCCGTCCCGGGTGCGCGTGGGCGGCGGCCCGGCCGGCCGCGTCGGCGGCGTCCGCGTCGGCCAGCAATGGAGTGAGGGCCTCGTCGAGATCGTCCTCGGCGTCGGGTGGGAGGACTACGATCTCCTGAACCAGGACGCAGCCCTCCACCGCGGGGGGCCAGCTGGTTGTGGCGAGGAATTCGTCGAGTGCCATCGAGCCGCCGGCCACATGATCGGGTAGCGGGTCCTGGGCGATCGGTGTCAGCTCGTCCGCGGCGTCGATCTGATCGATCAGCGCGGGTTCGGCCGCCACCAGATCCGCGGTTCGGACCAACGCGAACATCTGCGGTGATCTTTCCCAGCCCTCGGCGTCCACGAACTCCGCGACCTCGTGGACGGAACGGGCAAGGACGATTTCGGCATGCAGATCGGCGCTCACCGGACCATCCTCGCATCCGGCGCTGCGACACCGTCCGAACCCTGCGGTCGCGAACATGTCCGTTTTCCGTAAAGTGGGCGCAGAGGGTCCGTACTGGGCCCGACCGAAACAATTCGGACTGCGGCGCAGCGGCCGGTGGCGATACCGGTACCTTCGCCGCCGGACCCTGGAGAGTGGCATCGTGGGCATGCGCCCCCCCGCCGGTTTACCGTCGCTGTCCCGGCGCAGCCGTCTGCTGCTGGTGGCGGCGGTGGTGCTGGCCGCACTGCTGTTGGTAGGGCCCCGGCTCATCGATACCTATACGAACTGGCTGTGGTTCGGGGAGGTCGATTTCCGCGGCGTCTACCTGACCGTGCTGCTGACCAGGGTCGCGGTTTTCGCGGTGGTCGGCCTCATGGTCGGGTTGATCGTGTGGCTCGCGTTGTTGCTGGCCTATCGGTCCCGTCCGGTATTCGTGCCGACCTCGGGCGCCGGCGATCCGGTCGCCCGGTACCGGGCGACCGTGCTCGGGAAACTGAAATTGTTCGGGCTCGGTATCCCGGCTCTGTTGGGGATCTTGTCGGGGTTGGTCGCCCAGTCGAACTGGGTCACCGTGCAATTGTTCCTGCATGGTGGTTCCTTCGGCCGCACGGATCCGCAGTTCGGTCTCGACGTGGGTTTCTACGCCTTCGATCTGCCGTTCTACCGTATGGTGCTGAACTGGCTGTTCGTCGCCATTGTGATCGCTTTTTTCGCGAATCTGGTGACGCACTACATCTTCGGCGGGCTGCGGCTGACCGGGCGGGAGGGTGTGCTCACCACTCCGGCGCGGGTCCAGTTGGCGGCGGTGGCCGGGTTGTTCGTGTTGCTGAAGGCCGTCGCGTATTGGTTCGACCGGTATCAGCTGCTGATGAGCAGCCGGAAGGAGCCGACCTTCAACGGTGGTTCGTTCACCGATATCAACGCGGTGTTGCCGGCCAAACTGATCCTGCTGTCCATCGCGATCATCTGTGCGTTGGCTTTCTTCGCCGGGATCGTGCTGCGTGATCTGCGGGTGCCCGCGATGGCGGCGGCGTTGCTGGTGCTGTCCTCGGTGCTGGTGGGCGCGGTATGGCCGCTCATGGTGGAGCAGTTCTCGGTGCGTCCGAACGCGGCGGAGAAGGAGAGCGAGTACATCGAGCGCAATATCGATGCGACCCGCCAGGCCTACGGGATCACCGACGACAAGATCGAATACGTCGATTACAAGGGGGAGAGCAGCAAGAATCCGGTGAATGTGCCGGTGGATTACGCCACCATCGGCAACGCCCGGCTGCTGGATCCCAACATCTTGTCCCCGACGTTCACCCAGTTGCGTCAGCTGAAGAACTTCTACGGCTTCCCCGAGGCGCTCGATATCGATCGGTATTCGCTCAACGGCCAGGTCCAGGACTATATCGTGGCCGCCCGCGAACTGTCCCCGGCGACCCTGAGCGGTAACCAGACGGACTGGATCAACAAGCACACGGTCTATACACACGGCAACGGTTTCGTCGCCGCTCCTGCGAACCGGGTCAACCGGCCGCAGTCCGAGGATCCGAACGCGGCGGGTGGTAGCAGCGATTCGGGTTATCCGATTTTCCTGGTCAGCGATCTGTTCACGCCGAAGGACCAGCAGCGGATCAAGGTCGATCAGCCGCGTATCTACTACGGCGAGCTGATCTCGCAGTCCGATCCGGACTACGCCATCGTCGGTACCAAGGACGGCCAGAACCCCCGCGAGTACGACACCGACCAGGCCCGCTTCACCTATGACGGCTCCGGCGGGGTGCCGATCGGGAACTGGTTCAACCGGCTCGCGTTCGCGGCCAAGTACGCCGAACGCAATATTCTGTTCTCCTCGGCGATCAGCGCCGATTCGAAGATCCTCTACAACCGGTCGCCGCGTGACCGGGTGGAGAAGGTCGCGCCCTGGCTTACCCCGGACGGTAACGCCTATCCGGCGGTCGTGGACGGGCGGATCGTCTGGATCGTGGATGCCTACACCACGCTGGACAGCTATCCCTACGCCCAGACGACGTCGCTCGAGGGGGCGGTCGAGGACAGTGTGGATCAGCGCACCGGCCGTTTGCTGCCGCGTAAAGAGGTCAGTTACATCCGGAACTCGGTCAAGGCGACGGTCGATGCCTACGACGGCACCGTGAAGTTGTACGAGACCGATTCCAGCGATCCGGTCCTGCAGGCCTGGCGGGGTGTGTTCCCGGACGCGGTGATCCCGGAGAACGAGATCAGCGCCGAGTTGCGCGAGCACTTCCGCTACCCGGAGGACCTGTTCAAGGTGCAGCGCGAGATGCTGACCAAGTATCACGTGGACGATCCGCGCGAGTTCTTCACCAACAACGCGTTCTGGTCGGTCCCCGCCGACCCGACTGTGGAGGGTATATCGGCCAGCCAGCCGCCGTACTACGTGCTGCTGGGTGATCCGGAGAAGGACGGGAAGCCGGTCTTCCATCTGACCAGCGCGATGGTCGGGTACAACCGGCAGTTCTTGTCGTCCTATATATCAGTGCGCTCGGACCCCGACGGTTACGGCAAGTTCCGCATCCTGCAGTTACCGACCGATACTCAGACCCAGGGTCCGCAGCAGACGCAGAACACGATGACGACAGCGCCACAGGTCTCCCAGGAGAAGACGCTGCTGTCCAACTCGAACAAGATCAGATACGGCAATCTGCTCACGTTGCCCGTGGCCGACGGCGGCATCTTGTATGTGGAGCCCTTCTACAACGAGCGCAACACCGGGCAGAACACGGCGACGTTCCCACAGTTGCTGCGTGTCCTGGTGAGCTATCGCGACCAGGCCGGGAGCGTGAAGGTCGGCTACGGATCGACTCTCGCGGACGCGTTGAACCAGGTACTACCCGGTGCCGGTGCGCTGGCGACGCCTTCCGGCGGTGACCCGGCCACGCGCCCCAGTCCCGGGGCCCCGCAGCCGCAGCAGGCCGCGAGTGAGGAGCCCGGCGAGCAGGGCACACCCGCACCCGATGGGACGAATCCGCCGCCGGTGAGTTCCGGTTCGGCAGCCCAGGATGCTGCGGCGGCGCAACTGAGCCGCAAGATCGAGGCGGTGCGTACCGCGATGCGCACCGGTAACTTCGAGGACTTCGGCCGGGCGCTGGACGAGCTGGAGGTCGCTGTGAAGGCCTACCAGGACGCGGGCGGCAGGTAGGCCACCCCGCCCCGCCCTGGCTGCCGCGGGCGGGCGGTGTCGCCGGAGATAACGAAGAGGCGCTGCCATCCACATGGATGGCAGCGCCTCTTTCTCTGCAGGGTGGTCCGTGCGGGCCGAGGACGTATCGGATGCGGGTTCTGCCGGACGGCTGGTGGGCGGCCCGCGGCCGATGGGTCGAACCAGCGCTGGTCGGTGCCGGACTGTGGCAGCGGACGCTCGTGCCCGAGCCGACCGGTCACCCGGCGATACGAAAGAGGCGCTGCCATCCGGGTGGATGGCAGCGCCTCTCGCTACGCACCGGGTTCCGGCGCGCTCAGCGCGCGCCGGAAGGGGTCACAGGTACGAACCGCACACCGGCCAGGCGCCGGGTCCCTGGGTGTCGAGCACGTTCTCGGCGACACGGATCTGCTCTTCGCGGCTGGCGTTGGCGGCGCTACCGGAACCACCGTTGGCTTCCCAGGTGCTCTGGGTGAACTGCAGGCCGCCGTAGAAGCCGTTGCCGGTGTTGGTGGACCAGTTGCCGCTGCTCTCGCACTGGGCGACTGCGTCCCAGTTGCCCGATTGGGCTGAGGCGGTGGCCGTGGAAAGACCGAAGGGGACGGCAACGAGAGCTCCGGCGATAGCGGTCAAGCCGAGGGCGCGGGTGCTGAACTTTCGGGTCTTGGTCATATGCGAATCCCTCCCTGTGCCCACCGGCAGCGCGTTGGAAGCTGCGTGCCCCTGTCCCCAGGTGTTGTGTCGGGGTTTGATCCGAACCGTGGGACAGGGTTGCCGGCGTTCTCCGGTTCGGTCGGCCCGTCCCGGTTGGTCGGGGCCTGGGAACGACGGTAACGAAGAAATCTCGTCAGATCACGTATCGATAACTATCAATAAGTCGATTGGTGCAAACCGGGAATACCAAGAAAACTCCAGGTCATATCCGGAATTCCCCCGTACCCGAGGCCCTCTGTTACGACACGGATATGTGACAGGCATCACTAGAAAATCGTAATTCGTGTCACGCGTATAGCGCTCGAGATACGGGGCAATCGCTCCGTTAACGTTCCGATGCCGAGTCGTGGACGGGGTCGGCGGCGGAACGTAAGGCGCCGGGGCATCGACGGGTGCCGATGGAGCTCGAGGAGGCTCGACGGTGGGTGGCGATGCCTGCCCGGCGTTCGGGAAAATGGTGATGACCTGGTGATTTGGTAGTAATCCGAAGCCGTGTGTAGTGTTGTGTTCACCCAACGCGGGGTGGAGCAGCTCGGTAGCTCGCTGGGCTCATAACCCAGAGGTCGCAGGTTCAAATCCTGTCCCCGCTACTAAGAAGAAAGCCCCGGAACTGCGGTTCCGGGGCTTTTTTCGTCTCTGCCTTTTCGTCTCTGTCATGCCGCTTCTCCACCGTGACCGGTGCCGGGCGCGGATCGGACCGTATGGCCCCGGTGTGGCTTCGGACTACATACTCCCTGTCCTCTTCGGCCGGCGACTGCTGCCCCGGGCTGTCCGTGGCTCGACGAGCGGCCTTCGGGAGTGTGTGCCACACCTTCAGGCCCAGCTCAGCGGCGCGTTTTGGAGTTCGGCGAGCCAGTGCGTACTGTTGGAGACACCC
Source organism: Nocardia sp. NBC_01329 (assembly GCF_035956715.1). Taxonomy (NCBI): domain Bacteria; kingdom Bacillati; phylum Actinomycetota; class Actinomycetes; order Mycobacteriales; family Nocardiaceae; genus Nocardia; species Nocardia sp. NBC_01329. Next base: position 562,502 of record NZ_CP108381.1, read on the forward strand.
AACGCGGGGTGGAGCAGCTCGGTAGCTCGCTGGGCTCATAACCCAGAGGTCGCAGGTTCAAATCCTGTCCCCGCTACTACAAGGAAGGCCCCGGAGAAATCACTCTCCGGGGCCTTCCTTTCTGTGTCTGTGCCCTCGCCGCCTGGCGGACCGTATTCCTCGCCGTCGGTGAGCTGCGCTGTCGAGCTGACCGCGGAGTGTCGAGCGGCTCGCGTCGACCCGTTCGCCCGCGTTACCCCGATCCGTGGTGCCGGTGGGGCAGCGGCGGTATCGGGCAGCGAATCGCTGGGGGTGATCGTCCATCACGAGTCGAGTGCGGGCGGGCGATCGTCCGGTCGCGGCGGGTAGCGACCTGGATCCGCCGTGGCATCGGATGAATGGGCAATCTATTGGTTATTGCAAAGGGTATAGGGCCGATATCGAGAGGTGCATGCCGAAATCGGTGGTCCCGAGGCATTTTCGAACGAGCTGATTCCTGATAGCGGAAATGCATCTCGTAAATTACGAGACTGTAATTCGCCGGGTCTCGGATTCGAGGGTGCCGGGTGTTCGAGGATGTATCGATCCGGCCGTGCACGGTGAACGGAGCTGATGGGATTCGTTGTGCGTGGGGTGGGCGGCATCGCGGGCGGTGTTGTGCCACAGTGTGCTCGGCCCGTGCGGGTGCTGCATTGCCCGTGGATGACGGACCTGCTTTGCTGGATCAACTGCCGCAACCCGGAGGGATGAGCTGTCGTGCCATCTGATTTCACGCTGAAGGCGGTCAACGCCGCGCACCGAGCGCTGCTGCGCGTCAGCTTCGGTCGTCTGGGCACCGAGTACTTCGGGATGCCGGCGCTGGAGTTGACCACTGTGGGTCGTAAGACCGGACGGCCCCGCTCGGTCATGTTGACCGCGCCGATCGTCGACGGCGACGAGTACATCATCGTGGCGTCCCGGGCCGGCGATCCGGCGCATCCGGCGTGGTACGGCAACCTCCGGGACAATCCGGCCGTCGAGGTTTCGTTCCGCAACGGTCCCCGTCGCGCGATGACCGCACATATTCTCACCGCGGAGCAGCGGGCGCCGTTGTGGTCCCGGATCGTCGCCGAATACCCGACGTACGGGGACTATCAGAAGCGCACCACCCGGGAGATCCCACTGGTCCGGCTCACTCCCACGGCCTGATTCCCGTGCGAGGTGCCGCCGAGGGCCTCGAGGACCGGGTATGCGTCCGGCGACAGGGACTGCTCCGCCGCGGTGCCGGCAGCCGGTACCTCCGTTGCACGATCGCGCCAGAGCCGGAACACCGCGGCTGTGCGTCCCGGGGCAGGGGTGTAGAGGACCAGGGTCTGATCGGCGTCGGGTAGTCGCAGCGCGTCACCGTGGACGGTGAGCGGTCCGAAATCCGGGTGGTCTATGGTGGCTGCGGTCGAGCGGAGTGTGCGGGAGATACCCGCGCGCCAAATTTGGTCGAAATCGGCGCTGCGTGCACGGAGTTCGGCGACCAGTGCGCGCAACTGGCCATCGCCGGGGTAGCGAGCGTATGCGCCCCGGAGGCCTCCCACGCAGTGCTCGGCCGGTATCGCGCGCATAGCGTCGGCGGACATCCGGGGCAGGCCGGTCCCGAGGAATCGGAGCCGCAGCATATTGCGCTGCCGTGCGGGCAGCTCCGCGAAATCGCCGAACAGTTCGACGGCGAGCCGATTCCAGACCAGCACATCGGAGGCAGCGGACAGCAGTACTGCCGGGTGGTGCTGCAGCCTGTCGAGCAGCTCTCGTGATCCGGGGCCCGGTTGCCGCGTCACCCGGGTATCCGGCGGCGGCGCGGAACCGGCGAGGTGGAAGATCAGATCGCGATCGTCGCCGTCCAAACGCAGTGCACGGGCCAGGGCGCCCAGCACCTGAACCGACGGTGTCGGCCCACGGCCCTGTTCGAGTCGGGTGAGGTAGGCGACGCTGATCCCCGCCAGCTGAGCGACCTCTTCCCGCCGTAGACCGGGCACCTGGCGCCGGAAACCCGCCGGCATACCTACCGCCGCGGGACCGATCCGGGACCGGGCCGCACGCAACACCGCTCCGAGTTCGGCTCTCTCCATACCTCCATGCTGCCGCAGTCCGGCCGCCCGGGGGTGATACCACCGGTCCTACCCCGGACAGATCCCGGTGCGGTGCCGACGGTTCGGTGACGGGGTTGTGCGTGGACGGACAAGGTCGGTGCCGGTGTGCGCACGGCGGCCGAGCGCACGCTGCTGTTCGAGCGGCTGGTGAACGGACAGGTGCCCTGCACCGCATTCTGTTTCGGCACCGAACGGCGATATCGGTCGACGCGTTGCGGCACTGGGTCCGGCCGGTGGACCGGTAGGCGACCCTCAGCCGTTGCGGCTGAGGGTCGGTGGCGCCGGCTCCGGCTCCGCGGCCTGGGCCGCGGCGACCGGGTCGGTCATGATGTCGCGCCACCACGACTCCAGCCGGCTGGGCTCCGGCCAGATCACGGGTGCATGCTCGGCGTTCGATTCCACGTCGTTCTCCTCGGGGCCGGTGTTGTCGGGCATCCTTGCCTCCTGTACGCGTGGTGCGCCGGCGGGCCGCCGCGTGATTTCCTACGCTGCTCCGATTGCGCCGCCCCCCGTGACCGGTGTCGCCGGAAATTCCCGCGACCGAGCAACGTGGTGACAGCAGATCGCCGGACCCGCCCGGTACCAATGTGCCGTAATTCTAGCCTTTTTCGATCCGGCTGCCCACGGATTCGTATCCGAGCGAGCGCGGTGAGTTATTCCGAGTGGAACGGCCTGGTCGCACGGTATTCTGGATATGTCTGTGCGAGAACACGTTCCGGCGCTACGCGAGGCGGCGCGTCGGGCCCGGCGTGGACAAAACGACCGGTTTGTAAGATATGGCGAATGTATTGCGCAATGTGTGTGTGCGGTATGCGAGCAATCCCGAATTAATGCCCGTGTAAATGTACTTTCATTTGATCGTGCAGAACGGTGCGGCATATGAAATCGCCGTGAAGAAATCGCCGCTGGGACGGGTACCGGGGTGTCGGGAGCGAGCGGGCCGCCTGGGGGTGGCGGTGCTGAGTACACTCCCGAGCATGTCGATGGCGTCGCCGCGGTCGCGGATTCCTGGGGCGGTCAACGGCTACGAGGCGCGCTGGGAACAGCACAACATCGAGCGCCGGTTGCATATCCTGCGGGCCGCCGTCGAACTGCTCGAAGAGAATCCGCTGGGAGCGGACCTGCCGGTGCGGCAGATCGCCGAACGGGCGGGGGTCGCCAAATCGGTGGTGTACCGGCAGTTCAGTGGCCGGGAGGATCTGGACCGGCGGATCCGGTCGTATCTGATCGACCATCTAGAGGCCGTGCTGGACGCACAGCTGGACATATCGTCCGGCTCGGTGCGCGAGATCATCACCCGCACCGTGCGGGCGGTCGCGGACTGGATGGGGGACCATCCCAACCTCGCCGCGTTCGCGCGGTCCGGTCCACCGGCGGACGGCCCGGACAGTGTCGACGCGATCTCCAGTCTCAAGATCCGGATATCGGAACGGTCACGAGAACTGATCGAGACGATCGCCCGCACCATGGACGCCGATTCGGCGGCCCTGGAACCGGTGCCGTTCGCCGTGGTGACCATGGTCGAAGGGGTGCTCGCCGCCTGGGTCGCCGATCCGGGGTCGCGGCGGCCGCGCGCGCAGATGGTCGCGGATCTGTCCGATTACGCGTGGTACATCCTCGACGGCGTGGCCCGGACCGCGAGCATCACGGTCGATCCGGACCGGGAACTGGCCGAGGTGGTCGCCGGATTGCGCGGCGGGAATTCGTAACCGCGCGCGTCCGCGACCGAGCCGAACGCCGTCGGTCGGCCCGGCCGTTCCGGGTCAGGCCACGGAGGCCCGGACCCGGCGTTCGGGTTCGCTGCGGTAGCGGGAGCGGTCGCCGTCGATCCCGAGCACCTTCCAGAGCCGGGAGGTGACCGGGTTCATCAGGCCGATTTCCGCGGCGAGGGTGCGCATATCGCCGAAATAGCCGGACAGGATCCGCCGGGAGTGCGGACTGCGCCAGAAGGCCTCGTCGATCACCTCACGCGGGATGTCGAAGCGGCGCGCGAACTCCGGCGGCGGCGCCATGATCTCGCCGGCCAGCCAGCGCAGCGCCAGCGGGAAGGAGATACCGCACAGCGCGGTCGACACCGGGCCGAGCTTGGCGATATGGGCCCGCAGGAACTCGCCGGCGAAGGATATGTGGCGCGCCTCCTCGGCGATATGGATCTCCATCGTCCGTACCACCAGCGGCGGAAGGTTCGCGCCGTTGCGGATCATGGCCTTCTGGTAATGGTCGATCGGCTCCTCGCCGCCGAGGATGCCGAGGAACAGCACCACATGTGCGTAACCGCCGGCTACACCGATGAACGGTGACAGTGCCCGGAAGAGGGGCCGCATACCGGGGACATCGTCGCCGATCCGGTTCACCAGCTCCTGGAACATCTGGATGTGGTTGCACTCTTCGGTCATCTCGTGCAGGCAGTAGCGGAACTCCGGCGACCCGTTCGGCAGTTTCGCGATGTACTGCATCATCCCGCGGATCAGCACGGTTTCGAAGGCCGCGCCCACCTTGATCGCGTTGGCGATCCGCCACCGGCCGATCTCGATCTGCCGCTCGGGTGGCAGCTCGCGATACCAGCGGGTCGCGCCGAGCGGATCGTATTCGGGGGACAGGACCCAGCGGGGGTCGTCGCGATCGAGGGCGAGTTCGGGCGCATCCCATTCGATATCGAGATACGGATCGAATCGGCGGTGCACCGAGCCTTCCGACAGCGTTTCCAGGGTCTCGCGGTACCGGGTGTCCAGCTTGGGAGCCCGCGGCAGAGTCGACGGCGTCATCGATGCCTCCTCGTGCGTATGGCGTAAATCTCTACTGCGGACGAATTTACCGGGACTCGGCGTCTCAGTAAACAGAGTGCGGCATGTCGGTGTGTAATTGTGCCCTTCACCAGGGGATCTGCGGGAAAGCGACGCGGGACTTCGCCGCCGGGTCCGGCCCGAGGTCGCGCCTCGGCAACGTATCCGGGCCGCTACCGGGTGGGAACGGTGCGGGTGTGCACCCACACCGTTTCGATCCGATCCAGGGTGGGATGGAAATCGAAGATCATCAAGGCCGGGCCCGCCGGGAGATCGGCGCTGACTGTCACCGAGCGCCCGGCCGACAGCGTTTTTCCCTGCCGCAGTCCGCGGGCGCGCACGGCCAGTTCCGTGGTGGTGATCGACTCACCCGACCACAAACACACGGTGCCCCGATCTCCGGTCAGGGCGGTGACCGTAGCCGTATCGCCGGCGGCCAGCGCCGCGCACAACCGGTTCGCGATCTGTTTCCCCACGCCGCCGACACCGGTACACGCACGCGCCATGCCGATGAGTCCGCGCATGCCCTGATTGCGTAGCAGCAGCACGCCCAGCCGGGTACCCGCGCGTAGGCCCTTCGGTCCGGTCCCCATGAGCTGCCCGATCATGGGGACCAGCTCCCAGTGGGCCGCCAGATATTCGATCCGCAGCGCGCCGTCCTCCTCGATCACCTCGTAGCGCAGATGCATCGGTACCCGCACCCGGGCGCCGGTGGACATCGTGATGGTGATGGTGAGATCGCGGAGCACGGTCGCGGGTCCCACGAAATCGTGGGCCACGTCGAAGACGATGTCGTTGGGGGCGATGAAGGTGTCGTAGAACCGGGCGATCGCGTCGTGGCCGGTGTGCGGGTCCGCGCCGACCGGATCGTTGACGACCGCACCGGCGGCGAACAGACCCACCCACGCGGTCCGGTCGTGCGCGGCCACGGCGCGGGGGGAGGCCAGTACGGCCTCACGCAGGTCCGCGGCGGTCGGGTCCAACGGCACGGTGACTCCTTCGGTGGCCGGATTCCGCGCCCATAATAGAACACGTTCCATGGGCGGCCGGGTGCCGTTGCCCTGCCTGCTTGTGAAAATGTCGGTACGGTGCGGCATCATCTGTGCACGCAGCTATTCGACGAACAAGCGAGATTGCCCGGAGTGCCCATGCCGTCGCGAACATCAGCGAACGCGAAGCCGAAACCCCTGTCCGACAACGACCTCGACCAGATCGCCGCGGAGATCGAGTCGGGGCGCCCACCGATGGTCTGGTTCACCGCCGCCGCGGTGGGGGTCACCGAAGGGCGGTCGGGCAAGGTGGTCTCGCTCGGCGATCCCGTCGACGGTGACTTCCTGCAGATTCGGCCCACCGGATCCAAGGATGTACTGTCCTTCGGTCCCACCGAGGTCACGCTGGTCAAACCCCAGCGTGACAAACCTGCCGCCCCACCGCCCGCACCCGCCCCCGCCCCCGGAAAGAAGGAACCGCCCGTGACTCCCGCCGCGTCCCCGTCCACCTCCGCCCCCTCGGCCGCGGACCGGAAGCCGGCGGGCGAGTCCTCCGCCGCGGCGAAGAGCGCTGCTGCCGAGGCGAAACCGGCCGCGGCGCCGCGGACCCCGGCCGCCGCCAAGGCGACCAAGGCTCCGGCCGCGCGTAAGACCAAGGCGCCGGAGGTCACCGTCACCATCAACGGCACTGCCGATGGCGAGTGGACCGTCGACGTCACCGCGGGCAAGAAGCGGACGGTACGCGCGGTCCCGGTCACCGGTACGGCCGTGGCGCAGGCCGCGAAACTGTTGCCGCCGGAGGTGTCCGAGGTAGTGGACGGTCTGCTGGAGTCGGTGCGGGGTGCGCAGGAGGCCAAGGTCCAGCAGTTGCAGGCCGAGCTGGAACAGGCCCGCAAACTTCTCGATGAGCTGACGGACTGATACGAATTCCGGCGGCGTAACGCCTTTTCCGGCCTCCGTGGTCGGGGCCACGAGGGTCCCGACCACGCTCGCCGGAGGCGGGGCAGATTACACAGCCGTTTCTCGTGGCCGCCAGCTCTGGCGGCTGGGTTCGGCCGGGGTGTGCCGGATCGAGTCGTGGAACATGTAGCCGAATCCGCGTCGCTTGGCCAGATACATGGCCGCGTCCGCGTCCCGGATGAGGTCGTAGATACTGGCGTCGATATCGCGGGGGCCGCCGCAGGCCAGGCCGATACTCGCGGTCAGCGGTACTTCGCCGGTGCTGAGCTGGAACGGCTTCATGAACACACCGAGCAGGCGCTCGGCCATTTTGGTCGCTTCCATCCGGTCCAGCGGGGCCAGGACGATGAATTCGTCGCCTCCGTAGCGGGCGACCACATCGTCACGACGCACGGTGGAACGGATCCGGGTGGCGGCGTCGGCGATCAATTCGTCGCCGACGGTGTGCCCGTAGCTGTCGTTGATCGCTTTGAACTCGTCCAGGTCGATGAACAACAGGCAGAGTGAGCGTTCGGCCCAATCCCGGTGGTCGCGATGCAGAACTCGCAGGAGTGCTGAACGGGTGAGTAGTCCGGTGAGCGGATCGTGGTCGGCCTGGTACCGGGCGCGTCGTTCACTGCGGGAACTGCGGCCGATGGCGCGTTCACTGCGGATCAACAGCCCGATGAGCAACAGTGCCAGGACCGAGGACACGATGATCTGGTCGAGCGGGCTCAGCGGCGCCCGGGCGACCGGCACCAGTGACGAGAGCACAAGGGCGACGGCGATAACGCTGGCGCGCTGGCGGGAATGGTGGAGCCGGATCGATCGCGGCGCACCCAGTGCCGACATGGTCGGGTGCAGAGCGGCCGCTCCGACCGCGAGATACGCGCCGACCAGCGGTAATACCAGTACATCCGGGTCGATGGCGAGCGTACCGGCCGCGGCCAGCCGATAGCCGAGGTCGGTCGCCAGCGCTCCGGCCAGGGCGATGTGCAACAGGCGCAGCGATGTCTCCGAGCGGCTCGAGGTGGCCAGCGAATGCGCCAGCAGCGTGAGCATCAGAGCATCGCAGACCGGTAGTACCACGGCGGTAATCGTGTTCACGTCCGGGACATCGGAGTGCAGGACCGGTGCGATGAGGAAGATCCAGGATGCCAGCAGCGCGCCGAGCCCGATGAGCCCCGAGTCCAGGGCGACATCGGGATGGGCGCGTGCCTGGCGCGGCCGCAACCACAGCAGGGCCGCCAGGCCGGTGCCGATATAGCCGGTGAGCGTGAGGATCTCGTCCAGAGGGGTGGACGCGTAGGTGGTCAGTTCGCGCAGCACTGTTCCGCCCGCGAAGGGGAGTGCGGCCGCTGCCAGCAGATACCAGGGCAGCGGATGCGACGGCCGATGCCGACGCAGGCCGAATCCGATCATGACGACGGTCCCCGCGGCGGCCAGGACGGTGACAAGCACGGACGACAGCCGAGTACCGAGTATCAGATGTAGCACGACCGGCGAGCCCACCATCACGGAAAATACTGCACCGTACCGTATCCGGTGGATACCGTGCCGTACTGCTCCCTGCGGTTCGCTGATGATCATCAGCCCCCCTTTGATCGCTCCATTCCCGGTGAAATCGAGCCGCGTCGCAGGCCTGGGTCCTTATCTGTCTGTCGTGCTCTACCTGCCCATCGAGCGGCGGCTGACGAAAACCGAGTGTTCCTGTACGAGGGGATGTCCGAGCCGTTCGTGGTGCGATCGGCTCACCAAACCTGGACTATGGATCCGATGATGACACGCAGTGTCGAATTTGTCGCTCTCTTGGCACAACAACGTCGTAACAGCTGTCTCGATGGCGGCGGCGCGGCGGATCTCGATCGCCGGCGGGCGGCTCGTACGGTGGTCCGGTGACGGAACGCGAGGAGAGCAGCGGCGGGCGTCGTCGATGGTCGGCGCCCGGCCGGGTCAACCTGATCGGTGAGCACACCGACTACAACGACGGTTTCGTCCTGCCGTTGGCGATACCTCTCGTGGTCACCTGCGTAGGTGCCCGGCATTCCGACGATCTGGTCCGGGTCAGTTCGCGTCAGCGGCCGGGGGAATCGGTTCGGCTGCCGGCCGGGTCGCTGGCCACCGAACGGGACCTGCTGCCGGGCTGGGCACGCTACCCACTGGGGGTGGTCGCGGAGTTCGGCCGCCGCGGTCACGGGATCGAGGGATCGGAACTGGAATTCGACGGCGCGGTCCCGGCCGGTGCGGGGCTTTCCTCGTCGGCCGCGCTGTGCTGTGCCGCCGCGGTGGCGATCCGGGACCTGTGCGCACCGGCGGTCGGTGACCGGGAACTGATCGATATCGCCCGCGCGGCCGAGAACGACTATGTAGGCGCGCCCACCGGGATCCTCGACCACGCCGCATCCATTCTGTGTACCGAAGGGCATGCGCTGTTCCTGGATGTGCGGGCATTCACCGGTGCCGCGACAGGCGGTTTCGAACAGATCCCGTTCGACCTCGCCGCGGCCGGTCTGCGGCTGCTCGTCATCGATACGGGTCAAACCCATGATCACGCGGAGGGCGGGTACGGGACCCGTCGTGCCGAATGTGCGGCCGCCGCGGCGGCCCTCGGGGTCGGCTCCCTGCGCGATATCGACGAGCTCGCAGCGTTGTCCGGACTCACCGATCCCGTGCTGTACCGGCGCGCACGGCATGTGGTGAGCGAGAACGACCGAGTGCGCGCCGTGGCCGCGCTGTTGCTGTCGGGTGCCGACCCGCGGGAGATCGGTCCGCTGCTGGATGCTGGACACGATTCTCTGCGCGACGATTTCGAGGTGTCCACCGACGTTCTCGATGTCGCGGTCGGCGCGGCCCGGGAGGCCGGCGCGCACGGATCGCGGATGGTCGGTGGCGGATTCGGCGGCAGCATCATCGCGCTGGTGGACACCGCTGCGGCCGGGCGGGTCGAAGGTTCTGTTCGGGAGCGGCTCGCGCGCAGCGGATTCGAGTCCCGGACCTTCGAGGCCGTGCCTTCGCCGGGAGCCGGTCCGGTCGACTGATCCGATTCGGTGCCCTGGTCGTACCGGGCACCGAACCGGATCCCGCGGCGGCCGGATCCGGCTTGCGGACCGGCGGCGATCGCGGATATCACGGCCACCCGTCCGGCGCCCGCGGCCGGAATTCCGGCGCTCAGGCCGCCCGGCGGACCCGGCGGACGGCACCCACGAGAACGTCGATCACGAGGAACGCCAGCAGACTCAGGCCGAATACCGGAGCGAACCAGCCGATCAGCGCCGCTGCGGCCGACACCGGTACCGCCAGGACCGCCGAACGGCGCAGAGCGCCCCGGCGCGGCGGCCTACCCAGCGCGAACGTACCGGTCGTCCGGGTGGGGCGGCGCTGCCACCACATGAGGTATCCGCGCACGATCACCGTGACCAGTCCGGCAGCCGCAGCCAGCAGCAGTAGCTGGTTGGGCAGACCGAACAGGAGACCCATATGGAGCTGGATGCCCCAGTTCGCCATCTTGGCCATGAACGGCCACTCGGCGTAGGGGAGCCGATCGGTGACGGTGCCGGTGGGTCCGTCCACAGCGGCCGAGTTCGCGGTCAGTGTCCCCGGCAGCCGCCGTTCCTTGACGGCGAACGCGGTACCGTCGGCCGCCGGGATCGTGATCTCGGCGGGCTCGGTGACACCTGCCTCGCGGGCGGCGGCGAGCACCCGGTCCAACTGCCGGACCCGGTCCGCCGGAACCGAATGCCCCGTCGGATGCCCGCTGTGATGGTCGGCGTGTCCGGTCCGGGCGGGCGCTGCCGCGCCGGGCAGTGCGGTCTCGACCGCGGGCGTGGTCCAGCTGAGGTTCTCCCGTAGCTTCTCGATATCGGCCCCCGCGTAGGTCGACCAGGTCAGACCCGTGGCCGAGAGCAGTAGCGCCATCGGCAGGATCCAGACTCCGACCACCGCGTGCCAGTTCAGCCGGCGTTCGCGCTCGTTCTCGGCCAGGTTCGGCACGAACAGCCACCCCGCCGAATCACGCTGCCGCCTGGCCCACACCCGCCGGATCCACAGCGCCAGTCCGGCGAGGGCGATCAGCCACAACCAGGACGCCGCCAGTTCGGAGTACAACCGGCCGGGCTCGCCGAGATGCAGGTGCCGGTGTAACTGGGACACCCACGCTCGGAGGGACAGTGCGCCGGAACTGCCGTATACCACCGATTCGCCCACGGGGTGTGCGGTGACCGGGTCGACGAAAACGGCGCGGCGCTCGGATTCGCCCAGCGCGGGATCGCTGAACAGCACCCGGGTGGTCTCGCCCGTCGCCGGTGCGGGGGCGACCGCGACCAGAGCGAGGTCCGGCCGGACCGCGGTCCCGGCGGTCACCTGCTCGGACAACGGCCGTTGCGGACCGCGCGAATCCACATACAGCAGATCCCGGTTCACGAATGATTCGATACTGGGTGCGACGGCGTAGAGCCCGCCGGTCACCGCCGCTATCAGGAGAAACGGTCCCACGAAGAGACCGGCGTAGAAGTGCAGCCGCAGCGCGAGCGCGCGGAACGCACCCCTGCCGCGTCGGGGTGTGCTGGTCGCCGGGGCAGCGCTGTCGGGCACCGCGGGGACCTCGGTGGTACTCATCCTTGTTACCTGCGTCCTGTACTGGTCCGGCACCGGGCCGGAGACGACCGGGGTGCGCGGGGACGCGGCGCGCACCGAGTCTCGGAGTCGCCGCGCGGAGGGAACCGGCGGGCCACGGGCGCGGGCGCGTGCGGACGAACCACAGCGAGACACAGCGCCCGGCCGCTACTGCCGGGTGGGAGATCAGACCAGGACGGCCCGTGGCGGTGCGCGGGTGCGGCCGATTTCGGCCGCGAGAATCCATGCGACGACCCGATCGCGGTGCAGGGCCCGGAGCGACGGGGGGTCCGGGACCACCGGCGGCCGGGGCGCGACCGGTACCAGCCGGGCGAGGGCGGTCGCGACCACGCGGTAGGCGAATTCGGCGCCGCGCACGACCGTCGCGGCGGCGCCGGCGACGAGGAGATGGGCCGTGAGCATGGCGGGGGTCAGTTGCAGATCACCGTGGTGGAGGTGCCCGGACCCCCAGCCGAGGCTGATATGGCCGAGCAGTTGCCCGGCCAGCAGTGCCGCGGTGAGCCCGGCGGTACCGGTACGCAACGGGCCCAGTCCGGTGACCAGAGCCCCGACCGCCGCCGCGGCGAGGGCCAGCAGCGTGAGGGCCGTGCCATCGGGCGGGCTCGTTCCGGCCGCCCATCCGTGGGCCGCGACCGAGGCGGCTCCCGAGATCAGGCCGGCCGCCGCACCGCGGACGCGAGCGGCGCCACGATGATCCACCGGGCTGGTGGAGCCGAACCTGATACGCACCCGGGGATGATATCCGACGGCCCGTCTCGACCGCGGCGAACCGATACCGGTCCGCTGTGTTCAGCTTTCGGCGTCCAGCTCCGTCAGCGGTTTCCGCAGCAGTTTCCCGGTGGCGTTGCGCGGTAGTTCGTCGAGGAAGACCACCTCGCGTGGGACTTTGTAGCGTGCCAGGTTGGCCTTGACGTAGTCCCTGATCTCCTGGGCGTCGCGCTTCGAATCCGGGCCCGGGACCACCACGGCACGCAGTCGTTTCCCGAATTCTCGATCGTCCACCCCGACCACCGCCGCTTCCAGCACATCCGGCCGTTCGGCGATGAGGTGCTCGACCTCCTGCGGGAAGACGTTCTCGCCGCCGGAGACGATCATGTCGTCGTCGCGGCCGTCGATGAACAGCAGGCCGTCGGAGCCCAGATGTCCGACATCGCCGCTGGACATCATGCCGTCCACGGTCTCCTTGGTGCGTCCGTCGGTGTAGGCCTTGAAGGCGTGCGGGTTGTCGATGAAGATGGTGCCGGTGACATTCGGTTCGGTGATCCGCTTGCGGTTCTCGTCATAGAGGGCTATCCGCACCCCGACCGGCGCCCGGCCCGCGGTGGTCGGCGATTTCCGCAGTTCCTGCGGTGTCGCTACCGTGATGACCGCGCATTCGGTGGATCCGTACAAGTTGTAGAGCACATCTCCGAAATGCTCGCCGGTCCGCACCACCACATCGGGCTGGATCGCCGAGCCCGCTGCGAAGATCACCCGGATCGAGGAGACATCGTGGCGGTCGAGTATTTCTTTCGGCTGGTCGAGGATGCGTTGCAGCATGGTGGGGACCACGACCAGCGAGTCCGCCCGGTAGCGGGCGATATTGGCCAGGGTGGCCTCGGGGTCGAACCGGCGCTGCTGGAAGATCACCCGGTTGCCCAGCGCGAGTCCGAGCGAGAACTGGGACAGTCCGGTGCCGTGGAAGATGGGCGCGGCCATCACCATGGTGCCGCCGGTCGGCAACGGCACCCGGTCGATGAACTGGGCGGTGATGAACGGGCTCACCTTGTCGCGCGGGGCACCCTTGGGCGTGCCGGTGGTGCCGCTGGTCAGGATGACCGTCCCACCCGGTTCGGCCGGGGCGGCCAGTGCTGCGGTGGACCGTCCCGCCGACAGGGATTCGACCGTGGGGACAGCGGGGTCGGCGTCATCGGATTCGTCGACCCAGGTGAGGATCCGCGGGATCTCGGCGGGTATGGCGCTCATCAGCTCGAAGAACTCGCTGTCGTGCAGCACCGCTTTGATCTTCTCCCGGTCGGCCACATCCGCGAACTGCGGTTTGGCGAACCCGGTGTTCATCAGCACCGCGCGCAGGCCGAGTTTGCCCGCGGTCAGCATGCTCAGGACCATGCCCCGGTGATCGCGGGCCAGGACGGCCACCACGTCACCAGGCCGCAAGCCGCGTTCGATGAGACCGCGGGCGAAGGCGTTCGACCGATCGTCGAGTTCGCGGAAGGTGAGCTCGCCCTTTTCGTCGACGATGGCGGGGGATTCGGGCCGGGTCTGTGCGGCATGCATGACCACCCCGGCGAACGGACCGTACTTGGACGCGTTGCTCATCGACCGGACGGCATGGTCGAGCCGCAGCGGATCGAAGAGACCGCGTTTGCGCATCACGTTCACGGCCAGGGCGATATCGCCGGCTTTGCGAACGGGGCCGGGCAGCGACAATGGCATCGGTGACAACCTTCCGCGGCGTACCGCCGGTGCCGGCGGCCTACCTCCTCGAGCTCCTGTGCAAGCCAACCCTAGCAACCGCGCGCGGGACGTCCATCCCATTGTCTCGGACAGTAGGGAAACCGGGATAATACTGTGAACATTCCCGGTTTCCCTGTCGAGAACTGTTGTCAGACCTCGTATTCCACCAGCACCCGGCGCAGCAGTTTGCCGGTCGGGTTACGCGGCAGATCGTCGAGGAAGACCACCTCGCGCGGCACCTTGTACCGGGCGAGGTTCTCCTTGACGTAGGTTTTGATCTCGGCTTCCTCCGGGGTGCGGCCGGGCTCGGGGACCACGAAGGCGCGCAGTCGTTTGCCGAACTCCGCATCGTCCACGCCGACTACCGCGGCGTCGAAGATGTCGTCGCGTTCCAGCAGCAGGTTCTCGACCTCCTGCGGGAAGACGTTCTCACCGCCGGACACGATCATGTCGTCGTCGCGACCGTCCACCATGAGCAGGCCGTCCTCGGTGAAATGGCCGACGTCGCCGCTGGACATGTAACCGTCGATGATCTGCTTGTGCCGGCCGTCGGTGTAGCCCTCGAAGGGGGCACCGCTGCGGACGAAGATCCGAGCGGTGACGTCTTTCGCGGTCACCGCCTTGTCGTTGTCGTCGTAGAGACGGACATCGCAGGTGAGCGGCGGGCGGCCGACGGTTCCGGGCGCTTTCGCGAGATCGGCCGGCTGGGCCACCGTGGCGATGGCGACCTCGGTGGAGCCGTAGAGGTTGTAGAGGACCGGGCCGAACACCTCGGTCGCCTTGACACACAGTTCCGGTGACAACGCGGATCCCGCCAGGACGATCCCCTTCAGTGCGGACGTGTCGTACTTCGCGCGGACCTCTGCGGGCAGTTCCACCATCCGGTGCAGCATGGTCGGCACGGCGACCAGTAGTTCGGCCTTGTGGTCGGAAAGCATCTTCAAGGTGGCCTCGGCGTCGAACCGGCGCCGCATGACGATCTTGTTGGTGAGCCCGATGCTCACCAGGTAGGTGCCCAGACCGGTGCTGTGGAAGATCGGTGAGACGATGGCGACGGTGCTGCGCTTCGGGAAGGGCATCCGGTCCAGGAACTGCGCGGTGGCCAGCGGGCTGGCCTTCTCGCGCGGGGCGCCCTTCGGCAGGCCGGTGGTGCCGCTGGTGAGGATGATGAAACCGCCCGGTTTCGCCGGGGCGGGCAGGGGCTCGGTGCCGTTCTCGGCGATGAGATCGTCGAGTGTCCTCGCGCCCGCCGGCAGTTCGGAACCTTCGTCGACCCAGGTGAGGAATCGGGGCATATCCGCAGGCAGGGCGTCGAGCAGGCCCGAGAATTCGCTGTCGTGCAGAACCGCCTTGACCTTTTCCCGTTCGCATACCTCGGCGAACTGCGGCTTCGCGAAGCCGGTGTTCATCAGCGCGATCTTGACGCCGAGTTTGCCGGCGGCGGCCATGGAGAGGATGAGGCCGCGATGATCGCGGGCGAGGATACCGATCACGGTGCCCTCGGTGATTCCCGCGTTGCGCAGCCCGTGGGCGATCTTGGTGGACTGTTCGTCCAGTTCCCGATAGGTCAGCTCGCCGCGCTCGTCGGCCAGACCGGGCGCGTCCGGCGCGATCCGCGCGGAATGCATGATCAGGGTGGCCTGCGGGATGTAGGTTTTGGAATCCTTCAGCGTCCGCAGCGTTTCCCCCGGATTCTTCAGATCGATGAATCCCGTGGACTGCAGCAGCCCGTATGCCTTGACGACTTCCAGCGTGTGCGCCAGGTTCACCTTCGAACACCTCCACAGATCCTCGCGTCGGTACTCGACCTAGCGATTCCGAACGGCATATCGGTGGTCACCGTAGCAGTGAAAGTGTAATCGCTCACAAGATACGCTCCGGACAAAAGAGACATACCCGGCGGGTCGTGGAGCTGGTCGGCCCGGGGTGTGTCGAATATTCGACACACCCCGGTGTCCGGCCTGCGGCTATCTGTCAGTTGTAGACCGCGCCCATCGACGGGAGAGTGATATCCCCGCGCACGTACTGGAATCCGTCCGGATGCTCCGTGCTCACCGGTACCGGCCACCGATGCCACAGGTTGCCGTACACGGCGGCGACGATCATGCCCGGGCCCGGGTCGATGGCCCGGGTGCGGATGGTGGTGTCGGCGATGATGTCCATATGCTCGGTCAGCTGCTCGATACCGCTGCGGCCGTTGTCGAGATTCAGCCACGCCACATCCAGCCGCGCACCGGTCTGGTTGGGGGCGATCGTTCCCGGTCCGCCGAAGAATCCGAACCGGAAGCCGTCGATGTTCAGCGACAGGCCGGATCCGTACATGCCGGGTCCGCCGCCGCGGCCCACGTTGGATTCGGCGGGGATCTGGAACGGTTGCGCGGGCAGGGCGGCATCACGGGAGGCCTCGGCAATTCTCGCGTCGCCGAGCAGTCGGGATATCGCCCGCTCGGCGGCCGGGTCGCCGGCGGTGGCGGTGTGCAGCGCCTGGGTGGCCGCCTCCCAGTCGACCTGGGCGGGTTCGGCGGTCGCGTGCCCGGTGAACAGCACGGTCGCCGCAGCGGTTACGACGGCCGAGGTGAGGAGTCGACGGGCAAAGGCCGATATGCGCATAACCAGTCTCCTTGCAGATGCGAGGTCCGGGGTACTGCTCAGTGACTCGGTACAGGTGCAGCTGATGGAGCGGGTGGAACTCGTCCCGGCGCGGCGGGGTGTCGAGTGGAACGCGGATCCGGCGCCGCCCATCCGGACGGTCCGATCGCACACACACTGTCACTCGGCCCCGGTGGTGTCCAGAACCGCCGCGCAGCCGGTCGGTCGCGGTTTCGTATCCGGCACCGGGTGTGCCCCTGACCTGAGCGCGACAGCGTCGGTATCAGGATTTGCGTTCGGCCGTTGGTGCGTTCCGGGAGACCAGCATCGCCCAACCCACTGCCAGCAGCGCCGCGGCGCCGGATGCGCCAAGCAGCAGGGGCAAGAAGGTGAGACGGAAGAAAAGGAAATCTCTGTCGACCATCGCATGGCCTGGGTTCTCGGGGTCGTAGCGGACCGGAACCCGATCGCCGATATCGGTGTACAGCGTGGAAGCGGCCGCGTCGCCGTCGAACCGGACTGTTTTCCCGGCGGCGGTGGTGAACTCGAGGACAAGGGAGGAGCCGGCGGGGCGGCTGCCCTTGGTGTTGTCGGTGAGTTCGTGGCCGAATTCGACTGCGGTACCTGTCACGAGTCCCCGCGATCAGCGAGATGACGAGGTTGTGGGAGTGAATGCGAGCGGCGAGCGAATCCTGCACGTGTCCTTCCTACCGGGTCGTGGACGAGGCGGTAGGAATCGGGGAACTTCCCTCCGGTGACGCGGTCCGAGAACCGGCGCAGGCGAAAAGGCTCTTCGGCCGACAGCCGAAACCGGTGTGATCCCCCCAGCGGACCACACCGGTTTCGCGTGTGCGCCCGGCTTACTTCAGTTCGGCGCTGGTCTTGCCCAGGACCCGGCGGGCCACGATCAGCTGCTGGATCTGCTGGGTGCCTTCGAAGATGTCGAGGATCTTTCAGCCGGTTAGGGCCGAGCTGGCGTAATCCCCGATATTTCACTCCTGAGCTGCGAGAATGCATCTCAGGAGTTCTCGTGTGTTCTGGTGCTTTTCCGGCGTCCGACGGCCTGGATACGGCCTGGCGTCGAGCCGGGTGACTTCCCTTCCCCTGCTTCCTCATACTGGCCATCCTGAGCTGAGGGAGGTCGTGTCAAGGGCGCTCTTTCCCTTGACTCGGCCGAGTGAGGTCAGACAATCGGGCCATGAGGAGGCAGGGATTACGCAACCAGCCCAGTCCCCACGTACGGATGTCGCCATCCAGATTCTTTCGGCAATCCATCCGCGCAGGTCAGATCGGTGTCGAACTTCCTGCGACCGGACCACAGCCAGGCCCCACGAGCGATTGCCGGCCGATTCGTTCTCGGGCTGCGGGAGAGCAAGCCGGGTACGGCTCTCGTGGTTCCCACACTTCTCGGTTATCGAAATCAACCATCTCGGATCGGAAGCGGGTGGCGTCAGCGTGCCGCCGACGCGCCCGGTGGGGCCGCCAGCGCAGCCAGGCCACGCCGGGTTGCGTGGCGGCGGCGCGCAGGCGCCGCCGCTCTTGAACCTATATGGCGAAATTCGGCAACAACCCGCGCGGTGGTGACGTCCGTCGAAAAACCAACCGGGGTGAGTCTCAGTTGCAGACTGTTGACCGAATGAGGCTCGCTGCTGCGTCCGGGGGAGTGAGGGTGGTGTTGATTGTGAGTGCTGGAGATGTAAGCGGCGGGGTTTCATCCCATGCAGCAAGGCGTTCGGCAAAGTCGCCGGTTGCCCGTGCCGCAATCCGAGAGATGGCCGAATCTCGGTCCATATGGAGCTCGACGACTGTCCAACTAACGGTAGGCGTGGCAGCAACTACCGCACCGATCACCTCTGGCTGACCCGCGTGTACGACTGGTGTGCATCCGGCTTCCAGGAGCTGAAGCAGGCCGGAGCGATCGATCGCGTAGCGCGCTCGATAGCGAGTGTTCGTCCAGATGAGATCGCCGGAGTCACGTAGTTGGTTGAATCGCTCGGGGCTGATCATTCGATAGCCAGCAGTTCGCCCAGGGCCGTCTTTGAGGCGCTCGAACAGCTGGAATTGAGGGTCTAGTCGCGAGAGTGCGTCCGTTACGGTGTCCTTGCCGCTGGCTGGAGGGCCGTAGAGCAGCACACCGATATTCATTGGGCTGCAGACTCGCGGCGGAAACTCTCAATCAGTAGCTGAGCCTGCTTCCGCAGTGGAGGGCTGTCGGGGTCATTGTCGATGACGACGTGCGCCACCTCTGGCCGAAAATCGAGGTCCACCCTGGCGCTGTAGTCCTCCCAGTGTGTCAACTTCCACGCGTCTCGCGCGGCACCTCGACGACGGAGGTACATCAGCATGGTTGCGAGTGAGCACCGTACCCAGACAAACGTCACGTCTGCGCCCTCGGTCTCGGCGCGAGCGATCATGTTCTCAAGCCAGGATTGGTCGGCGAATTCGCGAAGGTACGGCGCAGCGGCTATCGCCGAGTTTCCGACCTCAAGGTTGTCCTGGATGACGGCCGCCAGTGCCTCGTATTCGCGAGGCCGTATCCGATTCAGGTAGATGTCCGACTCTCGATCGTCGATCGTCGATCCAAGGTCCTCAAGGGCGGGTTCTATGATCGGCCGGGCGATGGTGTCCTTATCGAGAATTGCCCAACTCGTCTCTCGCGCAAGGGTTCTCGCAAACTCGCTTTTGCCGCTTCCTGCGTAACCGCCGACGCATACAACCCGGGGTCGGACAGGCCGAACCGGTGGGGCGATTGCCAGGCTTACAGATGTCGGCGTGGTCACAATTCGGCCTGACCGATCGTGGCTTGCGATGTATCCATCGGCCGCAAGCTGTTCCATCGCCTTGGTGATCGTGAGCTGACTGGCTTTCCATTCGTCGGCGAGCGCCCGGGTGCTTGGAAGGCGTTGGCCATCTCGCAAGCGGCCCGATTCGATGTCATTCCGGATGGCCTGCGCGACCCGCAAGTGCGCAGGTAACGAGCGCTGGCTTTTCGGTTCCGGCACGGCCATCTCCTTCGGGTAGCAGTTGCGCCCTAGAGGGTAGCAGTTGGTTCTGACGCCACTACCTGGGGATTCTCAGTGAATGTAACGGTTTGGTCTCGGTGATAGGAAAGCAATTGCTTCTTAACGAAAGCAGTTGCTACTCTTGAATCACCGGAAATCACCGGACTTTCCCAGACTGAGGAGATTTCAACATGGCTATGAAGAATCTGTGGTTCACCCCGGCGTTCACCGACGCGTTCCCGATGGGCCTGTTCCTGCTGGGTGAGGTCGAGCCGATGTTGGAGTTCAACGCCGACCGCAATGCCCCGAAGCGTCAGCGTCAGGATCTGGACGCGGAGGGCAACGGTTCCGGTAAGCGGCTGTGGAAGGCCACCGTCACCGATCCGGCGGCACCGAACGCGAAGCAGGCGAGTTTCGATCTGGTGTTCGTCGCCGATGTCATGCCGGTTCCCTCGACTCCGGAGCTTGCGCCCGGTATGCGGCCGATCGTGTTGGAGGGGTTGCAGGTAAAGCCGAAGATGGCTGGTCAGGGCGAGTTCAAGTCGATCGGCTGGAACATCCGGGCGACCGGTTTCGCGGGGGACAACTCGGGTGCGAAGCAGGCTCCGGCTGATCAGGGTGCGGCTCGTCCGGCCGGAAAGGCCGCGTGATGGCTCGCCTGGGTTTGCATGTCGCGACCGATGAGCCGATCACGGTGAAGTACCTCCGGGCTATACCTCTCGGTCTCGGGGATGTCGATTACCCGGCGCACATGGTGCTTCGGTTCTCGGAGGGTTCTGGTACTGCCTGGTTGTCCCCGGATGAGGCTCGCGACCTGGTATCTCAGTTGTCGGCCGCGCTGGTTGAACACGATGCGGCGGAAACCTCACCGGCTGGTCCTGCTCAGGCCGGGGTGTCGTGATGCGGGCGGCGGATCGGTCGGCGGGGATGATGCGTCTTGCGCGCTGGTCCGCCGCACTCATCATCCTCGGTGTGGGGGCGGCAGCGTTCCGGCTGTCGTTCTCCACCCTCAAAGATCTCGCGAAACTGGCCGGGATGCCGGTGGCGGATGCGTGGTTGTTCCCGCTGATCGTGGACGGCACGATCCTGTTGGCCACGTTCGGTGTCCTGGTGTGTGCCAACCACAAGGCGGAGCGGCGGTTCTTCCTCGGGGTGCTGGTTGTCGGTTCCCTGGTCTCGATCGCCGGGAACTCCGTGCACGCTGTTGTCGCCAGTGACTCACCCCTTGGTTGGGCTGCGGCCCTCGTGGCGGCGGTGGCTCCGATATCGCTGCTGGTCGACACGCACGGCCTCGCGTTGTTGTTCCGCGTCGCGACGGATCCACCCACCCAGATCCGATCCGAGCCCGAACCGGTAGACGATCCCGAACCCGCTTCGGTTCCTGTGCCGGCCGAATCTGCTCCCGAATCTGTTCCCGAAGCGGTAACCGATCCGGTTTCCGATCCCGAACCGGCCGTGTCGCCTGTGCCTGTCCTGGTCCCGGTTCCCGATCCGGTCCCGGCCCCGGCTTCTCCGGCTCCGTTCGTGCCGACTCGTCCTGTTCGTTCCTCGCGTCCGGTGCAAACGATGCTGCCGCTCGCTGTCCCTGTTGGGGGTGCCTGATGTTCTCGAAGTCCACTGTCCTGGCCGTCGCGGTCCTCGTGCCGCTGCTGGTCACCGGCCCCGCCGCCGATGCGGTCGCGGCTCCTGCTCCGGTTCCGTGCTCGATGTTCTGCGAGGACAAGCCGCCCTCGGCCAAGGACTGCACCATGTTCTGCACCGAGACCCCCGTTCCGCCCGCCGATGCTCGGGGTTGCCGCCTGTTGTGCGACCTGGGCAAACCGCAGGGTCAGGGGGTGGTGTGATGCTTTCGCCTGATCTGTTCATCTTCGGTGGCTCGGCGGCCGTGACCGCCTACACCATGTGGCGCTGGCGTCGCCTCGACGGTGTCACCGACCCTGCCTCGTCCGACGAAACCGCCGGTGTTCCGGTGGAACTGGGCCCGGCGGCCTCGATCGTCACCAATTCCGCACAGCTGGCCCTGATGTGGCCTGCCCTGGGCCTCGGCTCCTGGGAGACCGGATACCCGAACATCACGGCGGCGACGTTGACCGATGCCGGGATGCTGGTGGAAGTCCAGATGCTGGGCGGACAGTCGTTGCAGCATTGGGCAGCCGACGCCACCCGCGAAGCCCTGGCCGCCTACTTCGCCGTTCCCGAAGTCCGGGTGACCAGTCCGTCTCCGGGGTTTGTGCACCTGGAACTGCGCACCGTCGACACCCTTGCCGACTCGTCCCCGGTCACTGGCTTGCTGGCCTATGGGGTGGATCTGGAAGCTGTGCCGATCGGGGTGACCGAGGACCACGACCTGTGGCGGCTGAGGGTCATGTACTCCCACATCCTCATCGCCGGTGCTACGGAGTCGGGCAAAGGCAGCGTGTTGTGGTCGATCGTGAACGGTCTCGGTCCCGCGATCAAGGCCGGACTGGTGGACATCCTGTTGGGTGACCCGAAGGGCGGCATGGAGTTCGGTGCCGGTGAAGACCGGTTGTGGACCGATTTCCAGTGGACCGCCGACGGCATCATCGGCATGCTCAAAACCGCTGAGGCCGAGATGCAAGAGCGTGCGGCCCGGTTCAAAGCCGCTGGTATCCGCAAATTCACACCCAGTGCCGAGGAACCGTTGAAGGTCGTCGTCATCGACGAGTACGCGGCGTTGTCGGCGTTCGCGACCCGCGAGCAGGTGGCTGAGGGGTTGCGGCTGCTCGGCTTGATCCTCACCCAGGGGCGTGCGGTCGGCTACAGCGTGATCGTCGCGGTGCAGGACCCGTCGAAGGAGAACATGCCCAACCGGCAACTGTTCTCGACCCGGATCGGTCTGCGCTTCGCCGAACCAGCCCAAACGACCATGGTCCACGGCCAAGGTGCCAAGGATCGCGGTGCGCGCTGCCACGAGATCCCCACCACCACACCCGGTGTCGCCTACGTCGGGCAAGACGGCTCCAAGGATTTCCAGCGGGTCCGTGCCTTCTGGGTCTCCGACGACGACATCACCCGCATCGTCGACACCTATTCCCCGGCACAGCCCGACCTGTCCCCACAGGGCGACTACAGCGGGTTCGACCCCGACGATTTCGGCGACGAACTCGACCCGATCGCGGCATGAATCCGCGACCCACCTCATACCGCGAACGGAGAAAACCCATGACCCGCAACACGATCCCCGCCCCCACTATGGCTGCCGATGTGATCGACCTGGCCGCTCGCCGCCGCTGCGCTCTCGAACGCGCCGGACACGACCCCATCTCCGTCGCTGTGGGCATGCTCGCCGACACCGGAGAAATCCCGGGCTGGGACTTCACCACCTACCACGACAACGGCGACGACGGTTCGGGGTGGGCGGCATGAGCGAGCCAGTCCGTAGCTACTGGAAACCAGGTCAGGGCATGGACTTCGGCCGGGTCACCGTCTCAGCTGATCGTGGCCGCCTCCGTGATACCGGAGAGGTCTTCGCCAGCCTCCAACACGGTCCCAACGGTCAGGACCTGGTGCAGGTGACCGTGCACAAAGAGTCACAGTTCACCGCAATCCTCCAACTGACCATGACCGTTGACGACGCCATCGCTGTGCTCGGTGCAGTACAGGGTGTCCTCCACGATGCCTTCGACCAGGCCGGGCAGTCTCCCCGCCGCGCTGCACCGGTACGGATCGACGGATCGGGGCAAGCGGCATGACCGGCACACCGGCCACCGACGAGCCGAACGAACGTCTCCACTTCGTCGTGCACGCCACCGACCACACCCCCCGCAAACAGCCCCGCCGGGTTCGGAAGAACCTGCACGAACCCTGCCCCGACCAACTCGATTTGTTCGATCCGGAGAACCTGTCATGAACTTCACGACCACGCTCACCACCGGTTCGACCACGGCCACCGTCACCACCGGCCCCCGGAACCGCCGTGACCCGTTCGACCTACTCGGCCTCGCCGTCCTCAACACCGGCTGGTACCTGATCATCGGCGCCGGGGTCGCTGTCCACTGGGCGATCCTCTTCCCGCCGATCTCCCTCCCACTCGCCCTCGCGATCACCGCCGGTGTGCTGGTCGGCTTGCCCTCCGGGATCGCAATCGGGGTCGCGTTCACGGCCGTGCTGCTGCTGTGGCGCAAAACCCGCCCGGACATGTTCGACCGGTGGATCACCGACCGTGCCCGGACCCGGTTCCTCACTTGGTGGCGGTATCGCCGCAACTGGGCCCGGCTGATGAAAGCCTGCCGCCTCGCCATGACCTACGAAACCGGCACCGCCACACCGAAACTCCTGGCCGTCGGTATCGGTGACGGCACCGACCGAGTGCAGCTGCGGATGCTGGAAGGCCAGTCGCCGGCCGACTACGAGATGCGTACCGAGACCATCGCCCACGCGTTCAACGCCGAGCAATGCCACGCCTCGATCATCGGCCCCGCCACCGTCGAACTCCGCTTCCGCCACGGTGACGCCCTCGCTGACACAGTGCTCGCACCTCGGGTGGATCAGTGGACCAAGCTGGAAGGACACCCCGCCTGATGGACACCACCACGGCCTCGACCGAAAGCGGGGTCGTCCCGGTCCGGCAGACAGCCGCCCAGCGTCGTAGCCTGCCGGACTTCCGGGATGTCGCCCACGAACTCGCCCAGCAGGAACACATCTGTGTCCGCCCGATACCGATGCTGGCCTACGACCCCAAAACCGTCACCGAGCAGTACGTCGCGGCTCCGTGTAAGTCCACGATTGCCTCGGTGTGCCCGGCCTGCGCCGACAAAGCCCGGTTCCTGCGGATCACCCAATGCCGCGAGGGCTGGCATCTCGACCACGAACCCGACACCGACAAGACCGACCCCACCGAACACCAAACCGCGCTGCTGGCCGCCCGTTCGGACCTGTTCGACACCTACCAGCAAGCCAAAGCAGACGGCGACGCCGACATGATGTCCGGTATCCGGGAAGTCGTCGCCGATCTCGATGCGGAGATGAAAGAGTCCGGGTTCCGGGGACGTCTGCCCGCTCTCGACACCGAGCCCAAAGCCCGGCGTACTCGGTCCACGCGCCGCCGCCAGGATGTCCCGAACCTGCCACGGTTGAAGGTCGAGAAAACCACGGTTGGCCGCACCTACGCCGACGGGCATCAACCCTCGATGTTCATCACCCTCACGATGCCCTCTTACGGCGCCATCAACCGAGACGGCGCGGTCAACGACAAAGGCGAAACAGTCGGCGACGGTTCACCGGTCAACCCGAACAACTACGACTACCAGCGTGCCGCCCACGATGTCGTCCACTTCTCGGCGTTGGTCGACCGATGGATCCAGAACCTCCGCCGCGCGGTCGGCTGGAACATCCAGTACTACGGCACCGTCGAACCCCAGAAACGCGGCGCACCCCACCTGCACATCCTGATCCGAGGCACCGTGCCCCGCGACATCATCCGCCAGGTCACCGCCGCGACCTACCGCAACATCTGGTGGCCCCCGCACGACCGCGACAGCGAGACCTACCCCGGCGACATCGTCCCGACCTGGAACCCGACCCGGATGACCTTCGTACACCCCGACACCGGTTCCCCGCTGCTGGACTTCGACGACGTGCAAAACCTCCTCGACGACGTCGACGACCTCGAACCCGCGCACGTAGTCCGGTTCGGGGAACAGATGGACCGCGCAGACATCCGTGGCCATGTCCCGGGCCGCAAAGCCGATCGCGCGATCGGGTATGTGACGAAATACCTCACAAAGTCCATCGCCGAAGTCCTCGACACAGACTCCGACCGCACTCGCCGGCACTACAACCGGCTCCACGCCGAACTCCAGCACACCCCCTGCTCGAAACGCTGCCCGATCTGGCTGCGCTACGGCGTCGTCCCCAAAGGGGCATCCGAGAAAACGATCCCCGGCCGCTGCAAAGGCAAAGCACACCGCCGCGACACCCTCGGCCTGCCCGGACGCCGAGTCCTGGTCTCCCGGCAGTGGTCGAACAAGACCCTCCCGGATCACAAGGCCGACCGCGCCGAATTTGTTCGGCAACTCCTCGCCTCGGTGGGGATCGTCAAACCCGACACCTCACATTTGAAGCTCTCGATCGTCCGGCCCGGCGACCGCTCGGCACCGCCCCGGGATCACCTGATCATGTCGGCGATTGCCCAGCGCAAAACCTGGCGTGCCGAGTACACCCGCGCACTGCTCGCGGCCGGTCCACCAGCACTCCAAGAATATTCGGCAATCGCGGAAGCAGCATGAGAGGGCGATCATGATGAACCTGCCAGAAGATCGGCTGTGGACGGTGGAGGAAGCGGCCTACTTCCTGAATGTCCCGGTTAAGACGTTGTATCAGTGGAAGTGGCTGGGGCAGGGGCCTCCGGTCCGAAAGATGGGCCGTCACCTGCGATACAACCCGGTGACGGTTCGGGCATGGGCTGAGCCGGAAGCGCAGGCGGCCTGATGGGGCACGTCGAGGATCGTTGGCAGCGGCCGAAACGGGATGAGGACGACAACATCATCCTGAACAGCCGAGGCAAGCCGGTGATGGAGAAGACGGAGCTCTACGGTCGTGGGATGCGCTACAGGGTGCGCTACATCCCCCCTGGGGGTTTCGAGCGGTCGAAGTCATTTCCGGATCGGCAACGGAAGCGCGCGGACGACTTCCTGATCGAGGTCGAATCGGATAAGCGCGAGGGCAAGTACATCGACCCGCGTTCATCCAAGAAGACGTTCCGGCAACAAGCCGAGAGCTGGGTTCGTGCTCAGTCGGCCGACCCCGCAACCCGGGAAGCGTTGCGTAGTCGGCTCGAATCGCGGATCTATCCAGTGTTCGGTGATCTCCCGGTTGGCCGTATCGCGGCATCGACCATTCGCGACTGGGTGAGCGCTCTCGAAGAACGGAAGTACGCCGACAATTACAAGGCGGTGCTGTTCGACGTCGTGGCTGGTGTGCTGGAGACGGCCGTGGATGATCGGCTGATTCGGGAGAACCCGTGCCGCGCAAAAACGGTTCGCCGGCCGGTTCGTCGTAGCCCGAAGGTCGAGATCTGGCCCGATGAACGCGTCGCCCTGGTTCGTCGTGGTGTGACCGTGGTCGGTGACCGGTATTCGGTGGTGGTGCCGATTGGGATCGGGCTGGGCCTCCGGCAAGGTGAGGTGCTCGGACTTTCTCCGGACGATATCGATCGCGAGGCGATGACCGTGCATGTGCGGCGTCAGGTGAAGTACGTCAAGGGCACGCTGATGTTCGCTCTACCGAAGCGGGAAAAGACCAGGTACGCCCCGCTGTCGCGGACACTGCTCGATGTGATCGATAGCCACCTGAAGCGGTTCCCGGCTCAGCCGGTCACTCTGCCTTGGGGCTCGGCAACTGGCGAGTTGGCGACTGCTCGCCTGCTGATCGTCAAAGCCGATGGTAGGGCGTTGAGCGGTGACCTGTTCAACAAGATCGTCTGGAAACCGGCATTCGGCAAAGCGGATTTGGCCTACCGGAATCGGACCGACGGTATGCACGCTATGCGACACCTGTACGCGTCCAAGTTGCTCGGGCGTGGGGTGAGTGTCAAGGAGCTGGCTGACTACCTGGGACACGAGGATCCGGGATTCACGCTCCGGGTCTATACCCACCTGCTCCCGTCCAGTCACGAGCGGGCGCGCCAGGCCGTCGATGATGCCGCCGGCCTATGGGAGCTCCCCGCGGCTGACGGCCTACAGGCGGCCTGAGAGCTGATACAGGTGGTGAGTGCTCCCGCTGCAAACACGAAACCGGTCCGAGTCATTGTGGCGACTCGGACCGGTTTTGCGTGTCTGACCTGCCTATTTCAGTTCGGCGCTGGTCTTGCCCAGGACCCGGCGGGCCACGATCAGCTGCTGGATCTGCTGGGTGCCTTCGAAGATGTCGAGGATCTTGGCGTCGCGACCCCACTTCTCCAGCAGCAGTCGCTGCGAGTACCCGACCGCGCCGGCGAGTTCGACGGACTTCAGCGTCACATCGGTACCGGTGCGGCCCGCCTTCGCCTTGGACATCGACGCCTCGAGTGAATTGGGCTTCTTGTTGTCGGCCATCCAGGCTGCCCGCAGCGCCAGCAGATAGGCCGATTCGTAGTCGGCCTCCATTCGCAGGAATTCCGCCGCCGCGGCGTGCTGATTGTTGGCCGGGGTGTCATAGGAGATCCCGATGCCCGCGTCGGTGAGGATTGCCCGCAGTTCCTCGAGCGCGGCGCGGGTGACCCCGATGGCCATGGCCGCGACCATGGGCCGGGTGTTGTCGAAGGTCTGCATGACCCCGGCGAAGCCCTTCTCCACGTTCACTTCCGGGCTGCCGAGAATATTGTCTTTCGGGATCCGGCAGTCCTGCAGCAGCAGCACCGCGGTGTCGGAAGCCTTGATACCGAGTTTGTGCTCGAGCCGGGCCACCGACAGGCCGGGGGCATCGCGCGGGACCACGAACGATTTGATGGCAGCGCGGCCGAGGCTGCGGTCCACCGAGGCCCAGACCACGATATGGGTGGAGCGCTGACCGGCGGTGACGAAGATCTTCTCGCCGTTGAGCACCCATTCGTCACCGTCGAGGACGGCCGTGGTGGTGACCGCGGCCGAATCGGAGCCGAAGCTGGGTTCGGTGATCGCCATCGAGGCCCACACCTTGCCGAAACGTTTCAGCTGCTCATCGGTGGCTACCGCGGCGATGGCGGCATTGCCCAGGCCCTGATATGGGATGGACAGCATCAGCCCGACATCGCCCCAGGAGGTTTCCAGGGCGTTGAGCAGCGCGGACATATTGCCGCCGTTGGCGTTGAGGAGCACAGCGGTGCTGGGCGCCTCATCGTCGGAGCGGCCCCCGCTGGCGCCGCTGATCTTCTGCGTACCGGAATCGCTGAGGCCGTCGACCATGGCGGCCATGGTGTCGAGCTCTACCGGGTACTCGTGCTCGCCGAGATCGTATTTGCGCGAGATAGGACGGAAGATCTGCGAGGCCACCTGGTGCGCCTGATTGGCACTGGCCCGCAGCTTCTTGGGAAGTTCGAGATTGATCATGAGAATCTCCTGGCGATGAACCGGCAAGTTGTTCGGAGGTGGGTGGTCCACCCAGAGTGTTCGGGTCTCGGCCGGATGTTCAGCTCGTCCGACTGACGGTCACTGTTTTTGTTCGGGGCGGGCCCCGAACCCGCGACGCCGAAGGCGGCGCCGATTACACGAGCACCACACCTTCGGCGACCGCGATACCCCTCAGATCGCGGTACCAGCGTTCGACCGGGTGTTCCTTGGTGAAGCCGTGGCCGCCGAGCAGCTGGACCCCGTCCAGGCCGAAGCGCATCCCTTTGTCCGCTGCCAGCTTCTTGGCGAGTGCGGCTTCGCGGGCGAAGGTCAGGCCTTGTTCGGCGCGGGCGGCACCACGTTGCGTCACCAGGCGCAGGCCGTCGAGCTCGATGGCGATATCGGCGACCATGAACGCGACCGCCTGGCGGTTGCTGATCGGTTCGCCGAACGCTTCGCGCTCGTTGACGTAGGGGATCACGTAGTCGAGGACGGCCTGGCCGGCGCCGGTGGCCAGGGCTGCCCAGCCGAGGCGGGCGAGCTGGACGGCGTCGCGGTAGTCGGCGGCGTGCTGTTTCGCGTCGCCCTCACCGAGGATCGCGTCGGCGGCGACGGCGACATTGTCGAGCACCAGCCGGCCGAGTCCGGCTGCGCGCAGGCCCATGCTGGGATCGGCTTCCACCGACAGGCCTTTGGCGTCGGATTCGACCACGAACAGTGCCGGGCGGCCGTCGAGTTCGGCGCCCACGACGAAGATCTCGGCGTAGGCGGCGGCGGGGACCAGGCTCTTCTCCCCGGTCAGCCGGTAGCCGCTGGGGGAGCGGACGGCCTTGGTCTGCAGGCTGAACGGATCGAAGAGGGCGCGCGGTTCGCTGATGACCACGGAAGCCTGCGGGACGTTCTCGCCGGTGAAGGCAGGCAGATAGGTCTGCTGCTGGGCATCGGTACCCCACTGGGACAGGGCGACCGCGACGCCGCTGGGCGCGAGCAGGGGCAGGGCCAGACCCATATCGCCGTGTGCGAGGGCCTCGGCGACCAGCGTGTTGGTGACGGCACCGCGTTCGGTGGCTGCGCCCTCGAGCTCCTCGGGCACGTTGATCAGGGTGATACCCAGTTCCGCGGCCCGGCCGAGTAGATCCTTCGGCGCGGCGGCGGCTTCGTCGGCGTCGTGCGCGGCCGGACGCAGGATCTCGCCGGCGAACTCGCGCACTGTTTCGACGATCATCTGCTGTTCGTCGGTGGGGGTGAGGTCGAAGTAGTCCTTGGTCTTGGACTCGTTGTCGGGTAGTCGCTTGGGTGTCCCGCCGCCGGCGACCTTGTTGAAGGCGCGGGTGGCCGCACCGAGGGTCCGGAAACCGGTTTTGGTGCTCTGGTAGGCGGCCCGGTCGATCGGTTTGCGCAGGTTGTACTTTTCTGCCAGCTCCGACCCGGTGATGGACGACATGACCCGCATAGCGGCGCCCATCCAGTCCCGTTTGGGTTGGTGCAGGCCCACCCCGTTCTCCTGGCGGACGCCGTTGTGCGACCGCCGCTCGGTAGCGCTGTCTCGAATGCTCATCATCACCTGTTTCTCGCGCGGGGGTGAGGGTCGGACCCCGGGTATCTTACTGCGGAGTAAGGCTATCTTACTGCTGAGTAAGAACGGCGTCGAGTGGTCCACGGTTCCTGGTGAGTGGACATCCCGGCCGAAGTCGCAGGTGCGGAAACCGCGACCGCCCGCCCCGTGCGGCGGGGCGGGCGGACCTCGGTCGGTGAGTTACCGCGAATGGGAGCCGAGGGCCGGGTTTCCGGCGTCGGTGACCGGTTACTCGCGGACGTACCAGCGCAGGGTCGCGTAGGCGGTGAGCCCGGCGAACAGTACGCCGACCGGCATGACCATCAGGGCGGTGGTGAGGATATCGTCGAAGGTGATCTGGGGAAACACATTGCTGGCGAACAGGTCGCCCAGCGCGCGGTCGATCACCAACGGCCGAGCCACGAAAAGACCCGCGGTGGCCAGCAGGCCACCGGCCAGGGCGGCGGCCACCGCCTCCAGCAGGAACGGCAACTGGGTATACCAGCGGGTCGCGCCCACCAGGCGCATGATGCTCACCTCCGTGCGCCGGGTGAACGCCGCGATCTGCACCATATTCGCGATCAGCAGCAGTGCGGCCATCGCTTGGAGCAGGGCCATCCCGAAGGCCGCGTTGCGCAATCCGTCGAACAGGCTGACCAGCCGGTCCACGATGTCCTTGTCGTTGCGGACCATACCGACCCCGGGCCGATCGTAGAACTGCTCATAGATCGACGGATACAGCGAGGCGTCGGTCATCTTGACCCGCAGCGAGGCCGGAAGCGGGGTTTCGCTCACGTATTCGGCCAGTTCCGGCTGGTCCTTGAAGGTCTTCTCCTTCGCCTCGCGGACTGCCGCGTCCCGGTTCAGGTATTGCACGTTCTGCACACCGTCCACGGCCTGGAGGTCGGCCATCAGTGGCCGGCAGGGATCGTGCACGCAATCGGGATCGGTCGCGGAGACGTCCTCGGTGAGGTACAGCCGAACCTCGAGCCGGTCCAGGAAGTACTGCTCGGTCTTGTCCGCGATACGCACCGCCAGTAGACCGCCGCCGAGCATGGTCAGCGAGACCGCGGTGGTCAGGATCATCGCGACGGTCATGGTGACATTGCGGCGCAGGCCCTCGGAGACCTCGCCGAACAGAAATCCCGCCCGCATTACCGGCCCACCTCGTAACCGCCCATTGCCTGGTCACGGACCAGATGACCTTCGTAGAGCTCCACTACACGCCGGCGCATACCGTCCACGATCAGCGGATCGTGGGTGGCCATGAGCACGGTGGTGCCCATCCGGTTGATGTGTTCCAGCAGCAGCATGATCTCGTAACTCGTCTCGGGGTCGAGGTTGCCGGTGGGCTCGTCGGCCAGCAGGACCAGCGGCCGGTTGACGAAGGCCCGGGCGATCGCGACCCGCTGCTGTTCCCCGCCGGACAGTTCGGTCGGCAACCGATCGCCCTTGCTGCCCAGCCCGACCAGTTCGAGTACTTCGGGCACGGTCCGGTCGATGAACTGCCTGCGCTTTCCGATCACCTCCAGGGCGAACGCCACGTTCTGGGCGACGGTTCGCTGCTGCAGCAGCCGGAAATCCTGGAAAACACACCCGATTCGCTGCCGCAATCGCGGCACCCGCCGCCCCGGCAGCCGGTCGACCCGGAAATCGGCGACCGTGATCTCGCCGTCGGTCGGTGTCTCCTCTTTGAGCAGCAACCGCATGAAGGTCGATTTGCCCGAACCCGACGGACCGATGAGGAAGACGAACTCACCCTTGTCGATATGGACGGTGATGTTTTCCAGCGCCGGTCGCGTAGCGGTCGGATACGACTTGCTGACGTTGCGCAGGGTGATCACGAGGAGACAGTGTAACCATTCGATAACGAAGCGGCCCGGGGACCGTGGCGCGATTGCTAGCGGGCCGGAACTACCGGGACAGGGACCTGGTGCACGGCGGGAACAGTGGGTGCGGGCTCCGGTCTCGGCGCAGCGATCTGGTCCGGTTTCACGAACAGGTACAGCACGAAGGTCGCCACCCAGCCGCACGCCAGGATCAGCGTCGATCTACGGGCGCGCATTGAGACCCTCCCGGCGCATGGCCGCGGCCACTCGCACCCGTAGTTCGCGACTCACTTCGAACTGTTTCCCCGGCAACGTCCGGGCGACCATCCGGATATTCATCTGATCCACGGTCAGGTCCTCCACACCCATCACCGTCGGCTCGTCGAGCAGCAGCGGTTCGAGCCGGGGGTCCTGGTAGGCCTGGCCGCCCACCTCGTGCAGCACTTCGTTGATCCGGAGGATATCGGCACTCGCCGCGACCGGCACATCGATCGCCGCGCGGGCCCAATCCTTCGACAGGTTGGTGACCTTCACGATCTGGCCGTTCGGGACGGTGATCACCTCACCGTCGGGGTTGCGCAATTTGGTGACCCGCAGCGTCACATCCTCGACCGTGCCCTCGGCCGGATCCTGGATACCGGTCACCGCGATCCGCACCACATCGCCGAACCCGTACTGCCGTTCGGTGATGAGGAAGAACCCGGCCAGGATGTCCTGCACGATGCGCTGCGCGCCGAAACCGAGCGCGGCACCGAGTACCGCGGCGGGCGCGACCAGGCCCGACATCGAGAAACCCAACCGCCCCAGCACCTCCATCGCGACCAGAACGTAGGCGACGGTCAGCACCACCCAGGTGAGCACCTGTGCCAGTGCGTGCCGGTGCTTGGCTTCCTCGGAGCGGACCAGCGCGTCACCGCCGCGGAACCCGGAATCGATCTTCTGGGTCACCCGGTCGCGCGCATAGGTGGCGAAACGGGCGAACAACATCGCCCCGAGTACCAGCAGCACGATCTCCAGACCGGACGACCGCAGCCACGACGTCACATCCGAAGACAACCCCGGCGCCGCCAGCGACAGCGCCAAGGCCTCGGCCCCCTCCGAATGCATCAGACCACCTGCTCTCGCATGCACCGAACGGCTTGCGACACCCCGGAATCGGGAGTCGTCAGCCTTCCTGCAGCACTGTACTCATCCGCCAGCGGATACCGGATTCGATGAATCCGTCGATATCGCCGTCGAGTACGGCCGAAGGGTTGTTGACTTCGTAGTTCGTGCGCAGATCCTTGACCATCTGGTACGGGTGCAGCACATAGGACCGCATCTGGTTACCCCAGGACGCGCCCTCGTTGGTCTTGAGCGCATCCATCTGGGCGCGCTCCTCCTGCCGTTTACGCTCCAGCAGTTTGGCCTGCAGCACCCGCATGGCCGAAACCTTGTTCTGCAGCTGGGACTTCTCGTTCTGGCAGGTGACCACGATCCCGGTGGGGATATGGGTGATCCGGACCGCCGAGTCGGTGGTGTTGACGCTCTGACCACCGGGTCCGGAGGAACGATAGACATCGACCCGGATATCGGTCTCCGGTATCTCGATATGGTCGGTGGTCTCCACCACCGGCAGCACCTCGACCTCGGCGAACGAGGTCTGGCGGCGGCCCTGGTTGTCGAACGGGCTGATCCGGACCAGCCGGTGCGTGCCCATCTCCACCGAGAGCGTGCCGTAGGCGTACGGAGTCTTGACCGCGAAGGTGGCGCTCTTGATACCGGCCTCTTCGGCGTAGGAGGTGTCGTACACCTCGACGCCGTACTTGTGCCGATCCGCCCAGCGGATGTACATGCGCATCAGCATCTCGGCCCAGTCGGCCGCGTCCACCCCGCCCGCACCGGAGCGGATATTGACCAGCGCGTCACGTTTGTCGTACTCACCCGACAGCAATGTCCGGACCTCGAGGGCCTCGACATCGGTGTGCAGCGCCGCGCGCTCGGCATCGGCGTCGGCCAACGCGCTGGTCATCGCGTCGCCCTCTTCCTCCTCCGCCAGCTCGTAGAGCACCGGCAGATCCTCGAGCCGCTGCCGTAACTCCGCTACCCGGCGCAGTTCACCCTGCGCGTGCGACAGCTCACTGGTGACCCGCTGGGCGTGATCCTGGTCGTTCCAGAGCTCGGGGTCGGCGGCCTGGTGCTCCAGCTCGTCTATGCGACGGCGCAGCTCCTCGATATCGAGGACCGATTCGACGGTCTTGAGAGTCGCGTCGAGTTCGGCGAGGTCGGCGGTAACGTCTGGATGCACGGTGTTCAAGGCTACTAGGAGCGTCCATCGTGATGAAACAGCGCGGGCCGGTAGCCGCCGCCGGAGCCCACGGTTCAGCTCGGGACGGCACGCAGGTTACCGGGCCGGTGGCCGGCCAGCCGGTCCAGCGCATCGGCCGTCGCCGGGTCCGCGGGCAGATGGACGATCAGCTGCTGATCGTCGTCGGCGAACAGATCGAGGGTCTCGTACGCCAGCCGCAGCGTCCCGGCTGCCGGGTGGGCCATCCGGGTCACGCCGGTGGCCGCGGGCAGATTGGGCACGGTGGCGACGCGGTCGGTGAACGCCGCACCGGCGGTGACGGTGAGCTGGTCGGCCAGGGCCGCGATCTCCGGGTCGGCGCGGAAGGGGCCCTGTTTGAGGGTGGCCACCAGCTGGTCGGCCAGACGATCCCAATCCGGATAGACCGCGCGGGCCCGCGGATCGGTGAAGGCGAAAAGGGCGAGGTTGGCGAAATGCTCCCCATCCATTGCACCGGTCGGTTCCATCAACCGCCGGTAGCCGTCCGTGCAGGCCAGGACTTCGGTGAGGCGATTGACGACGACCGCCGCCGCGGGTTCGAGTTGATCGAGCAACGCCCGGACCATCGGCCGGATCTCCCGGCCGGGCCGGGCCCGGCCCATACAGTTGAAGCCGGTATCCGCCTTGGTCAGGCGGTACAGGTGAATACGTTCTGCCGAGGTGAGCGCAAGCGCGTCGGCCAGTGCCGCGAGTACCTGAGGTGACGGGTTGCGGTCGCGGCCCTGTTCGAGACGGGTGATGTATTCGACGCTCACCCCGGCCAGCGTGGCGAGCTCCGACCGGCGCAGCCCCGGCGCCCGGCGGCGGGCGCCGGTGGGCAGCCCCACCTGAGCCGGTGTCACCGCGTCGCGCCTGCTGCGCAGGAACAGGCCCATCTCGTTCTCGCTCACAGGCCCACGGTACGACGCGGTGCCCGGCTCAGGGTGGCCGTGGCAGTACCACTCTCGGCACGGTCTCCCCACCGGACGCGCACCACGGCAGATTCGACAGGAATCGGCGGCCGCCTGGTCGCCCGACCGAAGGAGCACAGAATGTCCAGTACGCCACTGCGTCTCGCGGTGATCATCGGCAGTGTTCGCGAAGGCCGCTTCGGACCGGTCGTCGCCTCGTGGATCACCGCGCAGGCCGCCGGCCACGATCGGTTCGAGATCGATGTGATCGATCTGGCCGACGCCGAGACCCCACTGGAACTGCCCGCGGTACCTCCGGCGCTGGAACCGAATCCGCCGCGCCCCGCGGGGATGCGCGACCTGACCGAACGGCTCGCGGCCGCCGACGCGTTCGTTGTCGTGACCCCCGACTACAACCGCAGCTTCCCGGCCTCCCTGAAAGCCGTCATCGATTGGCATTTCACCCAATGGCAGGGCAAAGCGATCGCGTTCGTCGGCTACAGCGGGGCCAGTGGTGGCCTGCTGGCCATCGAACAGTTGCGGCAGGTGTTCAACGAACTCGACGCGCACACCGTGCGTGAGTACGTCTCGTTCCCTCGCTACTACCTGCTGTTCGGGGAGGACGGGCAGTTGCTCGCGCCCGACGAGCCGGCGGCTGCGGCTCAGGTGATGCTGGACCGGCTGCACTGGTGGGCGGAGGCACTGGTGACGGCCCGTGCGGTCGCGGCCTGAATACCGGACCGTCCGTGCGACGGCACGGCGCGCGGTTCGGGCACGGCACGCGGCCGCGCCCGAACCGACTCGATAGTGTTCGGGTGTGGCTGCTCACTCCTCTGATCTCGAACTCGCGCTGCGGCTGGCCGACGAGGCCGATGCGATAACCCGGGAACGGTTCGGTGCCCAGGATCTGAAGGTCGACGCCAAACCGGACCTCACCCCGGTATCGGACGCCGATCTCGCGGTGGAGGAGGCCATCCGCCGGATCCTGCGGCACGGTCGTCCCGCGGACGCTGTCCTCGGCGAGGAGTTCGGTGGAACCGCCGAATTCACCGGTCGGCAGTGGGTCGTGGACCCGATCGACGGCACCAAGAACTTCGTACGCGGGGTCCCGGTCTGGGCCACCCTCATCGCCCTGCTGGAGGACGGTGTACCGGTGGTCGGCGTCGTGAGTGCGCCCGCGCTGGCCCGTCGCTGGTGGGCCGCGGCGGGGCAGGGCGCCTGGTCGAGTTTCCATCCCGGGGCCCCACAGCCGATCAATGTCAGCGCGGTGGCCGATCTCGGGTCGGCCAGCCTCGCGTTCTCCAGCCTTTCCGGCTGGCGCGACCGCGGCCTGCGGGAGAAGTTCATCGACCTCACCGACGAGGTCTGGCGGGTCCGCGGCTACGGCGACTTCTTCAACTACTGCTTGGTCGCCGAAGGAGCGGTGGATATCGCCACCGAACCCGAAGTCTCGCTGTGGGATCTGGCCGCGCTCGACATCCTGATCCGCGAGGCCGGCGGGACCTTCACCGCCCTCGACGGACGGGGCGGGCCGCACGGCGGGGACGCGGTGGCATCCAACGGCCTTCTGCACCGGCAGGTTCTGAACCGTCTCGGCGGATAGGCCCGGCGGTGGCGAGCCGGGGTCGCGGGCTGTGTGCGCTCACGCCGGTGACAGCGAGGTAGTTGCTCCGGCGCGGTGGACGCGACCAGGGCGGATGGCCGAGGATGGGGTGATGTCGGTCAGTACGCGCGAGGCGGATCTCTTCGAGGGCGCGCGGGGCCGCCTGGAGGCGATCGCCTATCGGCTGCTGGGGTCGGCCGGTGACGCGGAGGACGCGGTACAGGAGACCTTCCTCCGCTGGCACGCGGCGGATCGGACACTGATCGGGACACCCGAGGCCTGGCTGACCAAGGTGCTCACCAATCTGTGCCTCAATCAGCTCACCTCGGCGCGGGCCAGACGGGAAACCTATGTGGGGCAGTGGCTCCCGGAGCCGGTTCTCGCCGGTGACCCGATGCTCGGCCCGGCCGAGACCGCGCAACAGCGCGAATCGGTTTCCCTCGCGATGCTCGTGCTCATGGAGCGGTTGTCGCCGAACGAGCGGGCGGTGTACGTGCTGCGCGAGGCATTCGGGTACTCGCACCGCGATATCGCGCAGATCCTCGACATCGGCGAATCCAACTGCCAGCAGATCTACCGGCGGGCCCGGCAGCATATCGGCGTGAGCCGGTCCCGTACCGAGGTGGACGCGGCGGCCGCCCGCAAGATCGCCGAGGAGTTCCTGGCCGCGGCGCTCAGCGGCGACACCGAGCCGCTGGTCCGGCTGCTCACCGACGGCGCGGTCAGTGTGGCCGACGGCGGCGGTGTGATCCCCGCCCGCAAGATTCCGGTCGTCGGAGCAGCCGCGATCGCTCGCTACGTGCGCAACATGTTCCGGCCGACCGATGCCAAGCGGGCGTTCGTCGGCGACGATCTCGCCTTCTACGCGACCGTCGTCAACGGCGATCCGGCCGTGCTGGTCGAAGCCGGTGACCGGGTCTACGGCCTCTTCTGCCTCGAGGTGGGGCATGCGGGTATCGCTGCCATCCACCTCCAGGTCGCGCCCGCGAAACTGGCCACTCTCGCTCGCGAGTGGGCGGCCACCGGTCCGCATGTCCCGCTCGCGACATCGTGGTGACCCACATCACAATCCTTTCCTGTCAGGGATCGCGCCGCTGTTCGGTTCAGGAGGTGAGTGCAATCAGATAGGAGCCCAGCCATGAAGCACCACATCGTCGTCCTCGGAGCCGGATACGCCGGGGCAATCGCCGCCGGTCGCCTGGCCAAGCGGCTGCACCGCGACGACTTCGCGATCACCATGGTCAATGCCGACCCCGACTTCGTCGAACGAGTGCGTATGCACCAGCTCGCGACCGGACAGGAATTGCCCCACCGCCCGCTACGCGCTGTCTACGCCGGAAGCGGAGTCCAGGTCCGGACCGCCCTGGTCACGGCGGTCGACGTGGACCGCCGGACCGTCGCCATCACCGGGCAGAACAGCGCCGAAACCCTCAGCTACGACACTCTCGTATACGCCCTCGGCAGTACCTCCGCCGACCACGGCGTCCCCGGTGCCGCCGAATACGCGCACAATATCGCCGGGAAACAGGCGGCGCTGCGGCTGCGGGCGCGCCTGGGTGAACTGACCGCCGGGGCGACTGTACTGGTCGCCGGTGGTGGTCTGACCGCTGTCGAAGCGGCCACCGAGATAGCCGAGGCCCGGCCCGACCTCGCGGTCGCGATCGCCGCCCGCGGCGGCATCGGCTCCTGGCTCCACGATAAAGCGCGCAATCACCTGCGTGTGGTCTTCGACCGGCTCGGTATCACGGTCCACGAGAACGCCGACATCATCGGTGTCGAGGCCGACGGGGTGGCTGTCGGGGATGGCCGCAGAATCGCGGCCGATGTCACGGTGTGGACCGCCGGTTTCACCGTCCATTCGATCGCGGCGGCGACCACGCTGGCGGTCTCCGCTACCGGCCGGATCGTCGTCGACGCGACGATGCGCTCGGTATCGCACCCCGATGTGTACGCCATCGGCGATGCCGCGTCGGCCGAAGGGGCGGGCGGTGCGCCGCTGCGAATGGCCTGCGCGACGGCGAGCCCGATGGCCTGGCATGCGGCCGACAGCCTGGCCGCACGGTTGACCGGCGGAAAGGTCCCGGAGACGACCATCGGCTACGCCACGCAGTGCATCAGCCTCGGTCGCCGCGACGGAATCGTCCAGCGGGTGACTCGCGAGGACGCGCCCACGACCACCGTTCTCACCGGCCGGTTCGCTGCCCGCGTCAAGGAGTTCATCTGCGCGGGCGCGGCCTGGAGCACCGCCCATCCGACGATGCTGCTGCCGAGCCGGCGCCGCCGTCTCGCGGCACCGGACGAGGTGGAGTCGCGGCTCGTCGCCTCCTGAGACCGGATGCGGCCGGACGTACCGGTGATCGTGTCGGCCGACCGGTCCTCGAATGGCGCAACCACCCCCGCACCCGAGTGGACGCGGGGGTGTTCCACAGGCCGGTCAGCCCATGGTCTTGGCGCCGTCGATCGCCTCGCGGATGATATCCGCGTGCCCCGCGTGCTGGGTGGTCTCGGCCATGATGTGCAGCAGCACCCGGCGCGTGGACCAGTGGGTCTCCTGGAACCAGGGCGCTTTCGGCAGCGGCCACTTCGCGTCCAGGTCGGGCAGGGTGGCCACCATCTCGTCGGTCCGCCGCGCCACCTCGTCATAGGCCGCGAGAACCCCGGCCAGCGTCTCGCCGGGCAGCATGCGGAACTCGTCCTCCCGAGCCGCGAAGTCCTCGGCGGTCAGATCGTCGAAATCCTTGGAGGTCGAGCTTCCGTCGACGATGGACTCCACCCAGCCGCGTTCGCACCCGGTGACGTGCTTGATCAGCCCGCCCAGGCACAGGTCGCTGGGTGTGGGGCGGGCCGCGGCCTGCTCGTCGGTGAGGTCACGGGTGGTGAAGCGGAGGAAGAAGCGCGCGGCGCGCAGTTCGGCGAGCAGGTCGGCCTGTTCGCCGGAGAGGGCCGCGCCGGTGCCGGGCTCGGGGAGGGTGGCGGTCTCGTCCATGGTCTTCGCCTTCGGTCAGGGGTCCGGTGGAATCCGTGTTCGAAAGCAACGGTATGGCCCCTAGCAGCCACTTTCCGACCTCAATTACCGCCCGGCCGAAATTTTCGAGAAATGGCCGTGAGCTGGTTCTCTGATCAGCGCCTAGCGGTATCGGCCGGGGTGAGATCGACACCGGGCGGCGGGCGCAGGCGCCGGTGGCCGATGTCCACATGTGCGCAAAACGGGTTCTGTCCCGGTACCCCCGCCGAGGGCCCCTCCGGCTGTCCGCCGGGACTCGTAGGATGGGCCGCGTGGAATCCCCCGAAGCCCCTACCGTGCCCGCTGTCGAGTCAGGTACCGGAACCGATGCGGCACAGCGGATTCTGAGCCGGGTGTTCGGTTACGACAGTTTCCGGGGGGAGCAGCGTGCGATCGTCGACCAGGTGATCGGCGGCGGCGACGCACTCGTGCTCATGCCCACCGGCGGCGGCAAATCGCTGTGCTACCAGATTCCCGCGCTGGTCCGCGACGGTGTCGGGGTGGTGGTCTCCCCGCTGATCGCGCTCATGCAGGACCAGGTGGACGCGCTCAGCGCGCTCGGGGTGCGGGCCGGTTTCCTCAACTCCACCCAGTTCCCGGACCAACGGCGCGCGGTGGAAGCGCAGTTCGTGGCCGGTGAACTCGACCTGCTGTACCTGGCGCCCGAGCGGCTGCGGATGGAATCCACCGCGCAGTTGCTCGGCCGGGGCCGGGTCGCGCTGTTCGCGATCGACGAGGCGCACTGCGTATCGCAGTGGGGCCACGATTTCCGCCCGGATTACCTGGCGTTGTCCATGCTGCACGAACGCTGGCCCGATGTGCCCCGGATCGCGCTCACCGCCACCGCGACCGAGAAGACTCGCGACGAGATCATCACCCGGCTGGATCTGGCACAGGCGCAGCGGTTCGTGGCCAGTTTCGACCGGCCCAATATCCAGTACCGCATCGAACCGAAGAACCGGCCCGATCGCCAGCTCCTGGATTTCCTGCGTGCCGAGCATCCCGGGGACGCCGGGATCGTCTACTGCCTGTCCCGCAATTCCGTGGAGAAGACGGCTGCGTTCCTCACCGAGAACGGCATCCGGGCGGTCCCGTATCACGCCGGACTGGATCATCGGACCCGCGCGGAGAACCAAGCTCGTTTCCTGCGTGAGGAGGGTCTGGTGGTCGTCGCGACCATCGCGTTCGGTATGGGTATCGATAAACCCGACGTCCGTTTCGTCGCCCACCTCGACCTGCCCAAGTCCGTCGAGGGCTACTACCAGGAGACCGGACGCGCCGGCCGGGACGGGCTGCCGTCCACAGCCTGGATGGTCTACGGCCTGCAGGACGTGGTGCAGCAGCGCAAACTCATCGAGACCTCCGAGGGCGATGCCGCGCACCGCCGCCAGTTGCAGCTGCACCTCGACGCGATGCTCGCGCTGTGCGAGACCGTCGACTGCCGCCGTGCTCAGTTGCTGGCCTATTTCGGCCAGCCACCGCAGCCGTGCGGGAACTGCGATACCTGTCTGAATCCACCCGAATCCTGGGACGGCACCGTCGCCGCGCAGAAACTGCTCTCGGCCGTCCTGCGCCTGAAACGGGAGCGCGGTCAGAGCTTCGGCGCGGGCCATCTCATCGATATCCTGCTCGGCAAACAGAATCAGAAGGTGCAGCAGTACGACCACCATGAGCTCAGTGTGTTCGGCATCGGCACCGATCTGCGCGATACCCAGTGGCGCGGTGTGATCCGACAGCTCCTGGCTCAGGGGTTGCTCATGGTCCACGGGGACTACGGCGTGCTCGCCCTGACCGAGGCGAGTGAAGCGGTCCTCTTCGAAGGCCGCACCGTCCGATTGCGCCGCGAACCCGAACGGCCCACTCCCTCCCGGGCGGCGCGTAGTGCGAAATCCGGGAGGTCCGCCCCCGTCGATCTCGACCCCGCCGATACCTCGCTGTTCGAAAAACTGCGGCAGTGGCGGGCCGAAACCGCCAAGGAACAGGGCGTCCCCGCCTATGTGGTGTTCCACGATGCCACCCTGCGCGATATTGCCGCACGTAAGCCCGCAGATCTGGGGGCACTGGGCACGGTGAACGGTGTGGGCGAGAACAAGCTGGCACGATACGGAGAACAGGTTCTGGAGGTATTGGCGACCGGATGAGCCGCCTCGGCGGAAGTCGGTGCTACAGAACCGCTTTCATCCGATGATTGCTCCCGTCAGTGACGATAGGGGCCTGGACAGAGGACCTAACCTGGCAGTATGTCCAACAAGCACACTCCGTGGTCGCGGTCACGCCGCGCCCCGAGTTTGTCCGCCGGTGAATTCGGCGACTTGGACCCTCGTGTAATCCGTGCCTCGACCAACCGCGCGTTCCGGGATCGCTCGGCGGTTGCCGGGCCGTTCGATTCGGTTCGTCTTCTCGGCTCCGCCGCACAGGAGTCCGGCGGTGGGGACGATGCGCGCACCCCCGACTCCGCGGCCGGAGACGACGACGATCTGCCCGCCTGTCCGCCCACCAGCGCGCAGGGTAGCGGCGTGGAAGATGCGGCGACACCTGCCGCGCATCCGGCGCCGCCACCGTTCGCACGGTCGGACTCCGGGCGTTCGGGTGGCTACCCGCAGACGCCGGTGGAACGCCGGGATTCGGCGGACGCTGCCTGGTTCGTGCCGGAAACCGAAGCCCTGGAATCGCTTCCCGCAAGCGGTCACGCACTCGTCGGTCTGTGTATCGGGATCGCTGTTCTGCTCGCGGTGGGATTCTTCTACCTCGGCCGGACGAGCGGCCAGAACATGGCCGCCGGCCCGACCTCGGCCACGGCCGTCTCGACCATGACATCTCGCGAACAGGAGCCCCCCGTGGAATCCCCCGATATCGGGGCGGGTTTCGCCTGGGGCAAGGTCCTGACCAACGACGGCAGCACGCTCACGGTCATGAGCGAGATCAGCCATGCCGAGGTCGTCGTCCACGCCGACGCGCACACCAAGGTCTATGTCCTGGTCGCCACCACGATCGCGGCCATCGCCGAGGGCGCGCCGATCCTGGTCTACGGCCGCAAGCACGCGGACGGGTCGATCCACGCCGACACCATTACCGGCGTATCACTGCGTGCGCTCGGCTCCGGCTAGCCAGGCGCTCGGATGAGTGGGGGCGCGTCATCGCTCGACGGAATCCGGCCAGCGGCCACTATCCGACCGCAATTCGAGAACAATC
The DNA here is from genome assembly GCF_035956715.1 of Nocardia sp. NBC_01329. Taxonomy (NCBI): domain Bacteria; kingdom Bacillati; phylum Actinomycetota; class Actinomycetes; order Mycobacteriales; family Nocardiaceae; genus Nocardia; species Nocardia sp. NBC_01329. The sequence goes on from NZ_CP108381.1 coordinate 605,417, forward strand.
GACGGTATGGCCAATACGAGCACACGGACGTTGCGCCTGCTGTCGTTGCTGCAGACCCACAAATACTGGCCCGGTAACGACCTGGCCGCACGGCTGCAGGTTTCACCGCGGACGTTGCGCCGCGATATCGACCGGCTTCGGGAACTGGGATACCCGGTGGAAGCCCAGCGGGGTGTAGACGGCGGCTATCAGCTGGCCGCCGGGGCGGCGCTGCCCCCGCTGATGGTCGACGACGACGAGGCCGTGGCGCTTGTGGTCGGACTCCAGTTCGCGATGCAGGGCATGGTCGAAGGCGTGGCGGAATCCTCGGTGCGGGCGCTGGCGAAGGTGGTGCAGGTGATGCCGCCCCGGCTGCGCAAGCGGGTGGATGCGATCCGGTCCATGACGGTCCCCGCCGACTGGGGTGGTGGGCGCCCCGGCGCGGGACCGGACCCGGCAGCGCTCACCGCGGTCGCGATGGCCTGCCGCGACAGCGAGCGGTTGCGTTTCACCTACACCGCCGCGGACGGCCGGCGCACCGAGCGGCACATCGAACCGTATCGCCTGGTGTCGCTGGGGCGACGCTGGTACCTGGTGGCGTTCGACCTGACCCGCCACGATTGGCGCAGCTTCCGGATCGACCGGCTCATCGGCCCCGAGGGCGATGGTTCACGATTCCGTCCCCGGGAACTGCCCACGGCCGACGCCGCGGAATTCGTCCGGTCGGGGGTGGACAATATGCCGCATCCGCACCGGATCGAGGTGCTGGTCGACGCCCCGGCCGAGTTCGTCCGGCAACACCTCGGGCGGTGGGGCAAGGTCGAGGAGGTCGATCCGGGACGCTGCCGGGTGTCGATGACCACCGACTCCCTGGACTGGCCCACCATGTCGCTGGGATCGCTCGGCGCCGATTTCCGGGTCCTGCAGCCTCCGGAACTGATCGAGCACATACGGGCCTGGGGGGAGCGTTTCCGCCGCGCCCACCCGGAGCCCACCGAGCCGCCGGCCGCGTCGTGAACCCGGATTCCGGGCCGGGGATCATCCCGCCGAATACTCGTGCCGTGCGATTCAGTCGGTGCCGGTGGGCCGGACCGCGCGCAACCGGCGGGCCGGCTCCCCGCCGGCGATTCGCTGCGTGACGCCCGCAGTGACCTCGCCTCTGCGCAGGGCATCCACGAAATCGGTGGTGGCGGTGGCCAACAGGTCGGGGTGCGAGAACGGCATCCAGTGACCGGCGGGTACGTCGCGACGCCACAAACGCGAGACCCATCGCGCCGTATCGTCGTAGCCGGCGGGCCGGACCGCGATATCGCGCCCCGCCACGATGAGCTGGACCGGTACGTCGGTGGTCCGTTCCCGCGGATTGAGTAGATGCGCGAGAATATTCGCGCGATAGATGAGCAGGCCGTCGACCATATCCCGCTTCAGGGTCGGGGCGAAGGCGATCGTCGAGGGCGCGGTCTCGTTCATGATCTGGATGACCCGCCGCCAGCGTTGTTCCGTGGCGAGCAGCCCGAAAGCCCAGCGCGGGAGGCCGGGAGTCATGAAGAACCCGGTATAGGCCGAGGACAGCAATTGGGTGAACGGTTGCCAGATATTACGCGGGCTGGGGCTGCCGAGCCGGTCGCGGACCCATTTACCCAGGTGGTCGAGATTCGGGCCGGACACCGAGGTGAACGAGCCGATACGTTCGACCGCCCCCGGCTCGCAGACGGCCTCCCAGACCTGTACCGAACCCCAGTCGTGCGCGAGGACGTGGACCGGCCGCCCGGGGCTCACCGCATCGGCGACCGCGAAGAAATCCGCGGCGAGCTCGGTGAGCCGGAAATCGGCGACCCGGCCGGTCCGGGTCGAGGCGCCGTGCCCGCGGGTGTCGTAGGCGACCACGTGGAACTGCCTCGCCAGCAGCGGGATCACTCCGTGCCAGAGGTGGTTCGTATCGGGCCAGCCGTGCACCAGGATCACGGTTTCTGCGGCGGGGTCACCGTATTCGTAGACTGCGAGGTCGAAGGCGCCGCTGCGAACCGTGCGCCGGGTCGCGATACGTTCGTGGTCGGGTTCAGTCACGCTAACTCCTCGATGCTTGCGGATCTACAGGTCGAGTACCAGGCGCCCGCCCGCACAACGCGATACGCACGCGAGCAGGGCGCCGTCGGCGCGTTCGGCGGGGGACAGGACGGAATCGCGGTGGTCGGGGGAGCCGGCCAGGACTCGGACCTTGCAGGTGCGGCAGAAGCCCTGGCGGCACGAGTAGGGCTGATCCGGCCGGTGCGCCAGCAGCACATCCAGGGCGGACCTGTCGGCCGGGACATCGAGAACCTCACCGCTGCGGGCCAATTCGATCTCGAAGGGCGCGCCGCCGACGATCGGTGGCGCCGAGAACCGTTCGGAATGCAGTTCCACTCCGGGTATCTCGCGCACAGCGGCAGCGACCGCGCCGACCATCGGCGCCGGCCCGCAGCAGTACACGGCGGTTCCTCGGCGTACACCGTCCACGAGTTCGGCGCCCGCCGGCAGCCCGGACCGGTCGTCGGTACGCACGGTGACCCGGTCGCCGAAGCGTTCCACTTCGTCCAGGAAAGGCAGAGTGTCGCGGGCACGGCCGGTGTACAGCATGGTCCACTCGACGCCGAGGGAGTCCGCCAACCGCATCATGGGCAGGATCGGGGTGATGCCGATCCCGCCGGCCACGAAACGCAGCCGGGTGGCAGGCGATCCGTGACCCGGCACCGCGAACGGGAACGCGTTGCGCGGGCCCCGAACCACCAGCGCGGAGCCGATCGAGATTTCGCGGTGTACTTCGTTCGAACCGCCGCCGCCGTCCGGGATGCGGCGCACCGCGATCCGATAGGTCGAGGTATCGGCCGGATCACCGCACAGTGAGTACTGACGTAGCCGCCCGGACGGCAGTTCCAGGTCCAGATGCGCGCCCGGTCGCCACGCCGGTAGCCGCCGGCCGTCCACCGCGGCCAGTCGCAGGCTCACCACATCGTTGTCGTGTGCCCGCACCTGCCGCTCGACGACGCGGACAAGGATCCGCCGGTCATCGGCGCGCGTCGCCACATCGCGCCGATTGGTGAGCGCGGTCCAGCGCATCCGCGCGTTCACCATCGCGTCGAGCAGGCGCAGCGTGCGATCACCGTGCCTGCCGCCGTAAAGATCGGACGGTAGCGGGGGTGGCGGCACCGGTCGCGGATCCGCGACGGTCACGAGGCCGACCGCGCGGCCGGCGACTGCGCAAGGTAGGCGATGGCCTGGGCGGTGGATCCGACCGATTCGGGGCTGTAGCCCGGCCGGAATGTCGACAGCGCACTGATCAGCAGCGCGGGGATTCCGGGTAGCGCGCCCCGGCTCATGGCACCGAAGATCTTCAGCAGCAGCCGCGGGTACCCCGGGTCGGGCAGCGAAGGATCCCGGTGTACCAGATATTTCGTACCGCGGACCAGCAGCACCAGGAACGACGGGAAAACCAGCAACATCAGCGCACCGCGCCGGAAATAGCCCACCCCGAAGTATTCGGCGACATCGTGGGCCACATTGCGATGCTCCACCTCTTCGGCCCCGTGCCAGCGGTACAGATCGAGCATGCGCGGGTCGGCGTCGAACTTCTCCAGATCGCTGTTGAGCACCCAGTCGCCGAGGAAGGCGAAGAAGTGCTCGAGGGAGGCGATGACCCCGAGTCGGTCGACAAGCTGCTGCCGACCGGCGCGCGTGCCCGTGCCCTGTCGTGGGCCGATGGTCTTGCGGAAGAGGTATTCCGCGTGCTCGAGGAAGGGCCGCGGGTCGATGCCGTTGGCAGTGAGCAGCATGCTGTGAGAGCCGGCGTGGGTTTCGGCGTGCATCGACTCCTGACCGATGAAACCGAGCATGTCCTCGCGCAATTTCGCGTCCCGGACGAAGGGGAGCGCCTCGCCGAAGGTGGTGAGGAAGCTGCGTTCGCCCTCGGGCAACAGCAGGTTGAGTGAGTTCATCACATGGGAGGCGATAGGTTCGGCGGCCATCCAGTGCAGCGGTATTCCGGCCCAGTCGAAGCGCACGTCACGAGCGTTCAACGCGACGTCTCCCGGGTCGGTCGCCCGCGTGGGGGCGGCGTTGCCGAACAGCCTCATCGATCCTCCTCGATCGTCACCAGCACCGCGCGCGACGCGGTCGCGGCGGCGGTTCACCGGCAGGTGCGATCATACACATATGTGGGACGATGGGTTACAGAAAAGCTCGGTTACAGGAAAAGTTACTCGGCAGTAGACCTGCTCCGGCGGCGGTACCCAGTCGGCGACGGTATGGCCGTCGCCCGCCTGGTTTCCGGGGTCACCTCGGACCGTTCGGGGCGTAAGGCGGTTGGTGCCCGCCCTCGTACTGGCCATAGTCGCCGGACTGATCTTCGCCGCCGCACCCGGCGGGTGCCGTCGGAATCGCGGTCGGTACCGGCCTCGGCCCGCTGCTGTGCGGGCTCCTCTCCGAGACCGTGCCCGGCCGACCGTCACCGTCTTCCTGCTGGAGACCGTCTTCCTGCCGGCGGCACCGTCGGCCGAACTGTCGCGGTGCCGATCGAGGTCGTCGAACTGCTGCACCCGGTGGTCGCTACACAGCGCGACCCCGCCGGGCTGCTGTGGACACGGCCGTCCGATGGCGGACCAAATCCGGCCGTCGACCACGACTCACCCGGACCTCCAGGTCGTCAGCGCATGGAAAACCCCTCACCTGCGTTGCAGGTAAGGGGCCCAGTTGTGGAGCTGCCGGGAATCGAACCCGGAAAGCCCGCTAGTCCATGAGTGTTTGCTGTCGTGACCGGCGCTGATGTGCTGGGTTCTTTCGTTCCAGCCGGTGGTCGGCGCTTGTTTTGCGCTTGGGATGGTCGTTTACTTCTCCACGCCGTAGATGCCCCCGGCCAGTTCGCGGTAGATCTCCCGACCCTCCGACAGGAATCCCTGATAGCCGGGGCCGTCGGGCGGGATCTCCAAACCGAGGAGCGGTGAAGTGGTGAGCCCGGCATCCCACAGCCGCGTCAGGCAGCCTCGGGAGATGCGTGCGTAGGAGTTCTCGGTGTGCAGCGCGTTGAGGAGCTTCACCAGCGGCCCGGCCAGTTCTTCGTCCTCGACGGCTAGGGCGTATTCGGTCAGAAGGGCCAGGACATTGCCGACTGCGCGCTGTTCGGGGGTGGTGGCGGTCTTCGTTGTGAGTGTCATGGGATCGACGCTACGCCGGTAAAACCGCAGGTCAGATGGGTAAAAAGCGGTCAAATTGCGGTAAGAAGCACAGGTCATGACGCCCTCGGTGGCGGGTTGGTCTCAGATCGGCATCACTGGCATACCGAAGCGGTATATCGGGGCCCAGCCTTACCGGCCACCAACCCGGCCAGCATGCCCTCGCGCACTTATCGTTCTGGTCGGGACGACTACCTCAATAGGGTAGGTCAGAATCTCATTTTCGGGCCCCGGGAAGTGGTCCAAATCGGGGCGAAATCGGGGCGGTTTTGGCGAAAATCGTGCCGCTCCCAGCGGGTATCCGCAAAACCCCAGGTCAGGGCCCTATAATTTTTCGACCTTAGAGGGGGAAATTCCGCGAGGGCGGGTCGGGAACTGCTGGTCGAATTCTCGTGGCCGCATATCCCCCCGGGGCCGGGCCACCCATCCGAGATTTCCGGCCAGCATCGCTCTCGAGGTCGACCACTCCTGCGCCGGTTTCTGGGCAGTTCGTGGTGCCCTGCGGGTGCTTATGCCTGCGCGAGTGGGGCGTGGTGGTGGGGGGATGTTGCTGGGTCCGCTGGGCGCGCTGGGGGTGCTGCGCGGGGTGTCCGGCGGCGGAGCCGTGGGGGGTCTGCGCGAGTCGGGCGGCGGGGCGCTGGGTGCCCTTGAGGTTCTGCGCGGAGGTCGGTCGACAGGGAATGCGCTTTGGGCTGGTGACGATTGCAGAGCTCGAATGCTGAACGTTGTTGTGGTTCATAGCTATTGACTGAACCTTAGGATGCAGTTGAGGGTGGTGTGGGCAGGGTACGCGCACGGGGCACCTCTCCTCGCGCCCCTCTGCCCGGCGTCCTCCCTGCCCTGCCCACGGGGCCCTACGGCTGGCGTCGGCGCACGGCTCGTAGCGATCTCTGTTGCTGCTGCCGCTTCGGTACGCGAGCCACACGAGGGATGCGGCGCGGAGGCTGGGTGCGCTGGTCCGGATGGTTGGATATCAGGCGGTCGAGGACGGATAACGCGGCGGTGTTGCCCGATCGGCGGGCCTGCTTCCGCAGCCAAATAAGCCGGGCCAGTTGGATATGCCTGGTGTTCATAGTGAGCGCCCCGTGTATGTTGTCGGAGTAAAAGAGCAGGGTCCCGTCTTCTCTGCCGCACCGCCATGAGCAAAGGCGTTGAAACATCGAGAGAAGACGGGACCCTGTGTGAGTGCATGCGGCGCGCCGTCCAAACCCCAACTTGCCCTGCCCAAGAGGAGGGGCTTGCGGTCGCGGTGCGGTTGCACTCGAAGAGGCCAGCGGCGCGAATCCGCGAAAGGTCTGAGGAAGAAAGCCCTTCGCGGTCTGCCAGGACTGGGGCGGAAGAAGAACACCCCACCTCGCGCAACCGGCCGATTCGACGGCGTGGACCAATCTGGGACTGAAACCAATTGGGGCCCGCGCCGTCGAAGTTCACACTGTGGAGTTGTGGGGCCGAGGGCCTATATCAGGCGGTCGTGGTGACCTTGAGCATCCGGAAGGCGTTGTCGTTCACCGAGTCCGATCCGGTGCGCCCGAACAGGAATCCGCCACGCTGGCCGGTTGGGCGCTGGTTGGCACCGAACAGATGCGGCACCACCTCGAATGATGCGCCCAGCCGGTCGACGATGACGAAATTGCTGAAGTTGCCATAGATGACCGGGTAGACGGTGTCATTGGCTGCCGGGGTGATGTCCGAGTTGCCCTGTAGCTGGCTCAGTTCGCGCACCGGGCGGCCGAGGAGGGTCGGCTTGTCCGAGTGCAGCGTCGGGAACTTAAGTGCGCCGGATTCGGTCTCCTGCTGGCGGAGGTGGTTTAGGGTCGCGAGGTTCATGACCAAGAGGCACCGACCTGATATCGGGCCGGTAGGGCGTTCTGGAGCTTGTAGATGTCGGCGTCGGTGATGGCCTCACCCGCAGCGTCCACCAGGCTCGCACTACCGGCCGAATCGATCAGCGCCTTGCGGATACCGATGGGCTGTCCCGAGGAGGCGCCCGTCGCGTAGGCCAGCCCGGTGTGGATACCGGCGGCGTCGGCGATGACCCGCTGAAGCTCCTTGATGAAGTTGAGCGCGTCCATCTCGACCTCGAAGCTGAACGGCGAGAACACATCGTAGGCGTGCGCGGTGATGTCGGGCGCGGTGTAGGTCGGGCTACCATCGGCGATTTCGACCGCTTCGGCCTTCCACTCCGCAGTTGCGCCAGCCGAATTCACGCCGTGCCACGAATCCGTGGTGATCTGGACGATGCGCGAGATTTCGCGGAGGGGGTTGGCCGCACCGGCGTTGGTGAGGATGACCGAGGGGTCCAGGCTGAGCGGCACCTGATACGCCCCGCCCTGCGAACCCAGTCCGAGCCCGCGCATTTCGTTCTGCACGGTACTCACGGCCCGGAAGGCTTCGGACTCTTCACCGGTCCAGGTGAGGTGGCCCCGCTCGCTCGATACAGCCTTGGCCCATGCTCGCTCGTAGGCTTCGGAGCCGGTGGTGGCGATATACCGCTCGGCCCAGCTGCCCGCCGGAGCGGACTTGAGGAACTTTTCGGCCGTGGTGGCGCTTTCGCCGTCGAGCAGGCCGCGCTTGGTCCCGGCGTCGATACTGCGCATGGCGATGTCGCGGCCGGTGTTGGCGGTGCGGCGGGGGGCGGCAGGGCTGTCGACCTGGTTGGAACCTGCGCCCTTGAGGGTCTGTACCCGGGCTTCGGCATCGGCTAGTTCAGCCTTGGCACGCTGGAGGTTCGCGGTCAGCTCCTCGAACTGGTCGGCGTCATCACCGGAGAGGTCGCCCTCCGAGCGGGTCATGATCTCGTCGGCGCGGGCGCGCATTTCGGCGATATCTTCGCGCATCTCGGAGATGGTCCGGGCGCGCTTGCGAACTGCGGGGTATTCGTTGTCGTTGGTGCTCATTCTAAATGATTCCTTGGCTTTCAGAGTTCATCGAGCAGCCGGAGCTTTGCCAGCGCTGTGTCTCTGGGAATGGTTGTCGTCGAACGATTTCGCACACCGACTGCGGTTCCGGAGTAGGCGGGAGTGGCCGTCAGGGAAATCTCGATGAGCGCGACCTCCGTAACGAGGCGGTCGATGAGGCTTCCCGGCCGGGCCATGGCGCGCCAGATGCTTTCACCGTGCAGCCGCTTGCCGTCGGAATCCATCCAGACCTCCGATATAACGCGGAATCCGATGGAGGCTCCACCTACTGCCCCGGCGGCTACGGCTTCTCGAACCGCTTCGGCGTGGGCATTCTGGAAGACGCGCCCCTCGGCGTACAGCCCGTCGGCGCGTTCCTCGAGATGCGTATAGACACCCACGGGGAGCGTTCCGCCTACTGCCGAATCTCTGCCGTGCTGCCAGAGCATCGGGATTTTGGCGGGGGCGCGTTCGCTGAGCGTTTTGCGGAAACAGCCCGGCTTCAGTGTTTCTCTGAAGTGGCCTTCGCTGCGGTTGCCGATGGTGGTGGTCTGGTCGAACGGTGCGACGAGTCCGGAGAGGGTCCTGCCGTCTGATGTTTCGGCGGTCGCCAACGAGCGGAACTCGACGTCTAGTGTGCGATTTCGGTACTTGTCTACTGCCATGGGGT